>NZ_JBXHBV010000002.1:0-1066850 GCF_056898615.1 Mycetocola sp. Y442 | reverse complement strand
TTACTCACCCGTTCGCCACTAATCACCAGAGCAAGCTCTGGATCATCGTTCGACTTGCATGTGTTAAGCACGCCGCCAGCGTTCGTCCTGAGCCAGGATCAAACTCTCCGTAAATGTTTAATTGCCAGGCACCCGAAGGTGCCGGCACATTGTTTGCGGTAACGAACCGGAATAGGTTCGAAAAACCGCGAGTTTGAAACTGACAGAACAAATCATTACTGACTTGCTTTGTTGTTTAAATGTTTTCCAAAGGAATCCGTAACCCAACCAGAAAAGGTCGAGTCAACGGGTATTTGGCATTTGACATTGTGCACGCTGTTGAGTTCTCAAGGATCGGATGCTCCCGCTTTTCACCCTTCCGGGCTGCTCCGCAGGGCAACTTCTCTACCCTAGCACCAGTTATTTGCCATCCTGACCACGCTCTTTCCGAACCGAAGTTCGTTCAGACTCGTATCGAGTTGGACCCTGGTGGAGGGTCATCTTCAAACGCCGATCGACCCGAATAATCGAGTGTCTTCGTATCTGAAGAAGTTCGTCCCGCATGAGGCCGGCGAGCTAAGCTCAGCCGCACCTTTGGGGTGACAAGTAAGTACTTTACGTTCAGTGCGGCCAGCTCGCAACTCGCCGGTGCAGGTCGGGCGTGTCGCCCGGGGCGACCCCCGCGGACACCCCGACCGGGGCGCTCGACTACGCCGTAAACACGCCAGCGAGAGTCTTCTTGCCCCTCCGGAGAACCGCCACTCCCCCGGCCAGGGTGTCGTCGAGAACGGCAGACTCATCGGTGACCTTGGCGTTGTTGAGGTACACACCACCCTGCGCAATCGCACGGCGTGCCTCGCCGATGCTCGAGGTGAGCTTGGTGTCGACAAGGAGCTGGGTCAGCGGAACCCCGAGCGCAGCGGTCACATTCGGGAGTTCGGAAAGCGCTGAGGCGAGCGTTGCGGCGTCGAGACCCGTCAGTTCACCCTGGCCGAAGAGGGCTGCGGACGCGGCGATCGCGGCATCCGTTGCGTCGACACCGTGAACGAGAGAGGTGACCTCGTACGCGAGTCGCTTCTGTGCTTCCCGACGGAACGGCTCGGAAGCCACAGCTTCTTCGAGTCGCTCGATCTCTTCGCGAGTGAGGAAGGTGAACACCTTGAGCCGCGCGATGACATCGGCGTCGTCGGAATTGACCCAGAACTGGTAGAACGCGTACGGACTCGTCATCTCGGGGTCGAGCCAGACGGCGTTGCCCTCGCTCTTGCCGAACTTCGTGCCGTCCGAGTTGGTGATGAGCGGGGTGCCGATGGCGTGCGCGCTCTTCCCCTCGGCCTTGTGGATGAGGTCGGTTCCGCTCGTGAGGTTTCCCCACTGGTCGCTGCCACCGGTCTGCAACACACAGCCGTAGCTGCGGAACAGCTCGAGGAAGTCCATGCCCTGCAGGATCTGGTAGCTGAACTCGGTGTAGCTGATACCCGCGTCGGAGTTGAGGCGTGCGCTGACGGCATCCTTCTTGAGCATTGTCCCGACCCGGAAGTACTTGCCGACGTCGCGGAGGAAGTCGATGGCGGAGAGCGGCGCCGTCCAGTCGAGGTTGTTCACCATGCGTGCGGCATTGTCGCCGTCGAAACTCAGGAACCGGGAGACCTGGCCCTGCAGTCGCTCCACCCAGTCGGCAACAGTCTCGCGGGTATTGAGCGTGCGTTCGGCCGTCGGGCGTGGGTCGCCGATGAGCCCGGTCGATCCGCCGACGAGGCCGAGCGGCTTGTGGCCGGCGAGCTGGATGCGGCGCATGACCAGGAGCTGAACGAGGTTTCCGAGGTGCAGGCTCGGTGCGGTCGGGTCGAACCCGCAGTAGTAGGTGATCGGCGCGCCGGCGAGGAGCTCTTTCAGCTCACCCGCATCGGTCGACACGTGCACGAGTCCTCGCCAGACGAGTTCCTCCCAGATGTCATCGAAGGTGGAATCATTCGCTTGGCTGGACAGTAGTGACGTGGACACGACTGACACGATACCAGCGCGGTCGGGCACGCCCGTGGCACATGTGAGGTTGGGACCTCACCCTTGACATGGTTTAGGTTATTTCCTAATATCGTTGGAGTTATGCTTGTGGCCTAAACCCAAGGAGTGCCATGTTCGTTCTCACTGCCGACCAGGTCGACAGCCGCAACACCGCAGACAAGGTCGCTGCCACGCTCGCCGCTCTCAACTCTGAGTACGGTGCTCGGCTGCTGCTCCCCGCCGACCGCACGGCTGGCGATGAGTTGCAGCTCCTCGTCGACGATGCCGAGCTCGTCCTCTCCCTCGTCCTCGCGCTGACCCGTGACGGCGCCTGGAGTGTTGGCGTCGGGGTGGGTTCCGTCCGCCAGCCGCTCCCCGCCGATACCCGCGAAGCGACGGGCGAGGCCTTTTATGCGGCACGGGATGCCGTCACGCGCGCAAAGAAGCAGCCGACCCGTTTCGCGCTCACCCTGGCCGGTGAAGAGAACGACTCCCCGGCTCTTCGTGGCAGCGACGTCGAGGCTCTCGTGACGCTGCTGCTGCACCTGCGGGATCGTCGCACCGACGGGGGCTGGGAGTTGTACGACCTCCTGTCGAGCGGACTGACCCAGTCGGAGTCGGCCGACAGGCTCGGGATCACGCCGGGAGCCGCGAGCCTCCGTGCCCGGGCCGCGGGAATCCGTGTCGAACGGGCAGCGTCCGAGGCGCTTGTTAGGCTACTCGACACCATCAACCCCAGCGAGGAGACCGAGGCATGACCCCGATCGTCGGCACGGTTCCCGGCACCATCTACTGGGTGCTCGTCCTCCTGCTCGCCGCGGCCTGTCTCGGTGTGATTTTGCTCGCGCAGTGGCGCCAGCGGCCACGGTGGATCATCATCGCCGCCGTGATCCTCGCGGTCGACGTCATCCTTCTCGCGATCCCGTCGCCCGTCGTTCCGCTCGGCGTGCTCATCGCGCTCGGCGTGCTTTCCGTCGCGATCGCCGTGCTCGGGGGCGGCACCGCCACGAGCTATGTGCTCAAGCTCGCAACCCGCGGGCTCGTCCGGCCCGGACTGTTCGGCGGCATCCTCGTGACCGAGCCCGATCGCACCGGCCGCGGAACGGCGCGCGCGTCTGCCGGCGCCCAGCACGAGGTGCTGCGCGGTGGACGCACGATCGGGTACCTCGAGCGGTTCGCCGTTGTGGCCACACTCATGGCCGGATTCCCCGAGGCCATCGCGATCATCGTTGCGATCAAGGGTGTCGGCCGGTTCACCGAGCTCGAGGCCCCCGAGGCCCGTGAGCGGTTCATCATCGGCACGTTCGCGAGCCTGATCTGGGCGTCGTCGAGTGCGGCGCTGTTCTACCTGGCGCTCAGCTGATCCGCTGCCGGTTGGCAGCGACCTGCGCCAGCGCTCAGGCCTTCGGATGCCGCTTGTAGGGTGACACGCTCGACTCACCGGGGATCCAGAACCGCCAGGGCAGGTCGGCACCGCCAGCGACACCGGTTCGGGGACCCGTCTCGTACGCGGCGGGCTCGCCCGCTGGTTCGAGCGAGAATGGCGGGGCAAACAGGTCGCTCCCGTTCTCAGCCAGGCTGATGCCGAGGGCGACGACGAGCCGCGCCGGCCCCTGCGCCAGGTCGCGGTCGCTCTTCGAGGTTGTCCGCCGGAACCGCGCCAGCTCGATACCCTCGACGATCTCGCCCGCACGGATCAGACACGCGGATGCTTCGCCCTCGGGTGAGCAGACCACGTTGGCGCACACGTGCATCCCGTAGGTGAAGTAGCAGTACAGGTGCCCCGGCTCACCGAACATGCTCGCGTTCCGAGCCGTCTTACCGCGGAACGCGTGCGAACCCGGGTCCACGCCCTGCCCGATATACGCCTCCACCTCGGTGATGCGCACACCGACGGTGCCGGCATCCGTCGTATGACGAAGCACCGCACCCAGAAGGTGCGGTGCTACGTCAACGGACGGGCGCTCGAAGAACGCGCGGTCGAACATTCTCAGGCGCGGAGTGCCTGCGACAGAACACGGACACGCTCGACCAGCTGGTGGCGCTGCTCGGCCACCCGGTCGGGAGCGGTTCCGCCGACGCCGTTGCGTGACGCAATCGACCCCTGGACGGTGAGCACATCCCGAACCGCCGGCACGAGGTGCTCGGAGATTCCGGCGAGGTCCTCGTCAGAGGGCTCATGGAGCTCGAGTCCGCGCTTCTCGCAGAACTGCACGAGCTCACCCGAGATCTCGTGCGCATCGCGGAAGCTGACGCCCTGTCGAACAAGCCACTCGGCAACATCCGTCGCGAGCGAGAAGCCCTGCGGGGCAAGCTCGGCCATGCGCTCGGTGTTGAAACGCAGCGTCGCAACCATGCCGGTGAAGGCGGGCAGCAGGACCTCGAGCTGTTCCACAGTGTCGAAGACCGGCTCCTTGTCTTCCTGAATGTCGCGGTTGTACGCGAGAGGAAGTCCCTTGAACGTCGCCAGCAGCCCGGTGAGGTTGCCGATGAGCCGACCCGATTTGCCGCGAGCGAGTTCGGCGATGTCCGGGTTCTTCTTCTGCGGCATGATGCTCGAGCCCGTCGAGTAGCCATCGTCGAGGGTGACGAGGTTGAACTCGCGTGTGTTCCACACGATGATGTCCTCGGCGAAACGCGACAGGTTGATACCGATGAGCGATGCGATGAAGGCGAATTCCGCGACAACGTCACGGCTCGCCGTCGCATCGAGCGAGTTCTCGGTCGGGCGGTCGAGGCCCAGTTCGGATGCCACGAGCTGCGGATCGAGGCCAAGCGAGCTTCCCGCAAGCGCACCGGATCCGTACGGCGACGCCGAGGCCCGCTTGGTCCAGTCGGCGAGGCGCTCGAGGTCACGCACGAGCGGCCAGGCGTGGGCGAGCAGGTGGTGCGCGAGCAGCACCGGCTGAGCGTGCTGGAGGTGCGTGCGTCCGGGCATCGGGGCGTCGGCGTGCGCCTCGGCCTGTGAGGCGATGGCATCGATCAGCTGGATGACGAGGTGCCCGATCACGCGCGAGTGGTTCAGCAGGTACAGCCGAACCAGGGTCGCGATCTGGTCGTTCCGGCTGCGACCGGCGCGAAGCTTGCCGCCCAGTTCAACACCGGCGCGGTCGATCAGACCGCGCTCGAGCGCGGAGTGCACGTCCTCGTCGGCTTCGTCAGCAGTGAACGCGCCGGAGGCGGCGTCCTCTTCGAGGCGATCGAGGGCATCCAGCATGGCAACAAGCTCGTCGTCGCTGAGGTAACCCGCCGCGGCGAGTGCCTTGGCGTGCGCCCGTGAACCGGCGATGTCATATGGTGCAAGCTGCCAGTCGAACTGCGTCGACTTGCTCAGGCGAGCCAGTTCGGGTGACGGCCCGCTGGCGAAGCGTCCGCCCCAGAGTGCACCGGCTTCACTTGCCCGGTTGGTGGAGTCGTCACCCGACACGGCGCTACTCCTGACCTGCGTCGCGCCGAGCCGAGATCTTGCTCGGCAGCGACCACAGCTCGATGAAGCCCTTCGCCATCGACTGGTCGAACGTGTCGCCCGTGTCGTAGGTGGCGAGGTTGAAGTCGTAGAGGCTCGAGTCGCTCCTGCGGCCGGTGACGACGGCAGAACCGGCGTGCAGCTTGAGGCGGATGTCGCCCGAAACGTGCTTCTGGGTCTCGTCGATGAAGACGTCGAGCGCCTTCTTGAGACCGGAGAACCAGAGTCCGTCGTAAACGAGCTCTGCCCACTTCGACTCGACGGTGCGCTTGTAGCGTGCGAGGTCGCGCTCGATAGTCATGTTCTCGAGCTCTTCGTGTGCGGTGATGAGCGCGATGCCGGCTGGTGACTCGTAAACCTCGCGGCTCTTGATGCCGATGAGGCGGTCTTCGACGATGTCGATCCGGCCGACGCCCTGGTCACCGGCGAGGCGGTTCATGAGCTCGACGGCCTGGAGCGGCGTGATGGACTTGCCGTCGTAGGCAACGGGCACACCCTGGTCGAAGGTGATGACGACCTCGGTCGGCGCTCCGGCCTGAGCGGGGTCCTTCGTGTAGGTGTAGAGGTCTTCGATCGGCGGGTTCCACGGGTCTTCGAGGAAGCCGGTCTCAACGGCGCGACCCCAGACGTTCTGGTCGATCGAGTACGGGCTCTTCTTCGACTGCGCGATCGGCAGGTTGTGCTGCTCGGCGTAGACGATGGCCTTGTCGCGGGTCAGCGCGAGGTCGCGGACCGGAGCGATGCTCGTCAGGTCTGGCGCGAGTGCGGCGACGGCGGCTTCGAAGCGGACCTGGTCGTTGCCCTTGCCGGTGCACCCGTGTGCAACGCTGTTGGCGCCGAGCTCCTTGGCGGTGGATGCCAGGTACTTCGCGATGAGCGGACGGCTGAGAGCCGAGACCAGCGGGTAGCGCTTCTGGTACAGCGCGTTCGCCTTGAGTGCCGGCATCAGGTAGTCGCTGGCGAACTCCTCGCGCGCGTCGACGACGACCGACTCAACGGCGCCACAGTCGAGGGCGCGCTGGCGGATGACCTCCATGTCCTCGCCCTCTTGTCCGACGTCGATGGCGAGTGCCACGACCTCTTTACCTGTCGCATCCTTCAGCCATCCGATGCCGACCGAGGTGTCGAGACCGCCCGAGTATGCGAGTACGACGCGTTCCGCCATGAGATTCTCCTTGATTGCTTGTGGTTAAAAGTGTAGTGAAAGTGCCCGGATGGTCCGGGCTGGCCCTGTGGGTCAGGCGCGTTCGAGCAGCCAGACGAGCAGCGCCTTCTGGGCGTGCAGTCGGTTTTCTGCTTCGTCCCAGATAATCGACTGCGGTCCGTCGATGACATCGGCGGTGACCTCGAAGCCACGGTCAGCCGGGAGGCAGTGCATGAATACGGCGTCGCTCTTCGCGAGCGCCATCATCTCGGCGTCGACCCTGAACGGGTTAAGCACGGCAACCCGTGCCGCCTTCTCCTCTTCCTTGCCCATCGACACCCAGGTGTCGGTGATGAGGATGTCGGAACCGGATGCCGCCTCGCGGGCGTCGCCGAAGAGGGCGATCGATCCGCCGGTCGTCGCTGCGATGCGTGTGGCGTCGGCGACAACTGCTGGGTCCGGAGTGAACCCCTCCGGTGACGCAATCCGCACGTTCATCCCCGCCGTCGCACCCGCGAGCAGGTAGGAATGCGCCATGTTGCAGCCACCGTCACCGACGAAGGTGAGGGTGAGCCCCGCGAGGGTGCCCTTGTGCTCCTTGATCGTGAGCAGGTCGGCGAGCAACTGGCACGGGTGAAACTCATCACTCAACGCGTTGACGACGGGAACCGTCGTGCCGTTTGCCATCTCCTCGAGTCCGGCCTGGCCGAAGGTGCGCCAGACGATCGCTGCGACCTGGCGTTCGAGCACGCGCGCGGTGTCGGCAGCGGTCTCCTTTCCACCGAGCTGGCTCGACGCGGTGGAAATGATAAGCGGTGATCCGCCGAGGTCGGCGATGCCGACGGCGAACGAAACCCGGGTGCGGGTCGACGACTTGTCGAAGATCACCGCAACGGTCTGCGGACCCTCGAGGGGACGACGCGAGAACCTGTCGCGCTTCATCTCGATCGCGAGATCGAGGATCTCGGCTTGCTCAGCGGGGCTGAGGTCGTCGTCGCGGAGGAAGTGCCGGGTCATGTCGTGCCTGCAATCGGTGTTGTGGTGGGCGAAGGTGTGCCGTCGGCGATCGCTGTCGCGCGATCGAGTGCCGCACGGAAGCGTCGGTCGAACCCGGCGAGTTCGGCGTCGCCGACAATCAGCGGCGGTGCGAGCCGGATCGTTTGGGGGTTCGGCGCGTTGATGATGAGGCCCTCGGCAAGCGCCGCCGAGACGAGCGCCGGTGCGACGGGTTCGGTCAGCTCGATGCCGAGGAGCAGTCCGCGTCCCCGAACGCCGGCGATCAGCGGTGAGCCGATGCCGGTGATCGCGTCACTCAGTTGCTCACCGCGCGCCCGGGCATTATCGACGAGGCCAGCGGTCTCGATCTCGCCGAGCACGGCGTTGGCTGCCGCGGTCGCGAGCGGGTTGCCGCTGAACGTCGAACCGTGCTGGCCCGGTGTGAAGAGGTCGGATGCCGCACCAAACGTCACGAGGGCGCCGATCGGCACTCCCCCGCCGATTCCTTTCGCGAGGGTCACGGCATCCGGAACGATGCCCTCCCGCTGGAACGCGAACCAGGACCCGGTGCGGCCGGCACCGGTCTGGATCTCGTCGACGATCAGCAACGCGCCGTGCCGGGTGGCGAGCTCACGGGCGCGGCCGAGGAACCCGGCCGGCAGCTCGCGCACGCCTGCCTCGCCCTGGATCGGTTCGACGATGATCGCGGCGACGGTGTCGTCGAAAGCGCTCTCGAGCGCCTCGAGCGTGGCATCGATGTGGGTGACACCGGGCACCATCGGCTCAAACGCCTCACGGATGGACGGCTTGCCCGTGAGCGCGAGCGCACCCATCGTGCGGCCGTGGAACGAGTTGTTGAGCGCGAGAATACGGGTGCGGCGGCCGTCGCCGTTGTTGAGCCGCGCGAGTTTGAACGCCGCCTCGTTGGCTTCTGCCCCTGAGTTTGCGAAGTAGAGCCGGCCGGCATCCCCCGCACCGGTCAGCCGCTTGAGCCGTGCGGCCAGTTCGAGCTGCGGTGCCGTGACGAAGTAGTTCGACACGTGGATGAGTGTTGCCGCCTGGGTGGCGATGGCCTCGACGAGCACCGGGTGGGCGTGGCCGAGCGCATTGACGGCGATCCCGCCGAGGAAGTCGAGGTATTCGCGACCGTCTTCGTCCCAGACCATGCATCCTGAACCGTGCGTGAGCAGTGCCTGAGGTTCGCCGAAGACGCGCATCATGTCGTGCGCGGCGACGAGGTGCCAGTCCTTCATGAGTCCTCCCCCACGATCTGTGTTCCGATGCCCTGCTGGGTGAATACCTCGAGCAGGATCGAATGCTCGAGCCTGCCATCGATGATCGCCGCGTTGCGCACTCCGCCGTCGACGGCCTCGAGACACGCGGCCATCTTCGGGATCATTCCCGATTCGAGCGCCGGCAGAAGATCGCGCAGCGCCGTGGTCGAGATGACCGACACGAGCGAATCACGATCGGGCCAGTCACTGTAGAGGCCTGCGACATCGGTGAGGATGAGGAACTTGTCGGCGTTCAGAGCCACAGCGAGAGCGGATGCCGCGGCGTCAGCGTTCACGTTGAGCACCTGGCCCGGCGCGTCGCCGTCGGGCGCGATCGATGAGATGACGGGGATGAGTCCGGCGTCGATGGCGTCGAGCACGGTCTGGGGCGCCACCGACACGACGTCGCCGACGAGACCGAGGTCGACGGTTTCGCCGTTCACGACCGCACCGCGGCGCGCTCCGGTGAAGAGCGTTGTTGCCGCTCCGGACTCGGTGCTGCTCGCCGCTTCGCCGCTCAGTCCGATCGAGAAGCTGCCATGCTCGTTGATGAGCTCGACGAGGTGCGCGTTGACGTCGTGGTTCAGGACGTCTCGAACAACGGTCATGGCCTCGGGCGTTGTCACACGGTAGCCGCCACGGAATTCGCTCTCGATGCCGAGCTCGGTGAGCCGTGCCGAAATCTGCGGTCCACCTCCGTGCACGACGACGGGCTTGAGGCCCGCGTGGCGGAGGAAGACCATGTCTTCGGCGAAGGCACGGGTGAGTTCAGGACTGACCATGGCGTTCCCGCCGAACTTCACGACGGCAATGGCACCGTGGTAGCGCTTGAGCCATGGCAGCGCTTCAATGAGCACCGCGGCTTTCGCTATGGCGTCTGTGGTAGCTGCTGTATCCGTCATCATCAACTCGAGTACGCGCTGTTCTCGTGCACGTAGTCGTGCGTGAGGTCGTTGGTCAGGATGGTGGCCGACTCGGTGCCCTCTTTGAGATCGATGACGACCGAGACCGCACGGCCGGTGAGGTCCACGTCCTCGCGCGGGGCGTCCGGCGCCCCGGCATGACAGACCCGAACACCGTTCATCGAGACGTCAACGGCGTATGGGTCGAACACGGCCTGGGTGGTTCCGATCGCGGCGAGCACCCGGCCCCAGTTGGGGTCGTTGCCGAAGACGGCGGCCTTGAAGAGGTTGTTCCGTGCGACGGAGCGGCCGACCTCGACGGCGTCGTCTTCGCTCACAGCCCCGTTGACCTCGATGGTGATGTCGTGGCTCGCGCCCTCAGCATCGCCCTGGAGCTGGCGGGCCAGGTCGAGGCAGATCTCGCGGACGGCAGCGGCGAACGAATCGGCGTCGGGTGAGACCCCGGATGCTCCCGACGCGAGGAGAGTGACCTGGTCGTTCGTCGACATACAGCCGTCCGAGTCGAGGCGGTCGAAGCTGACCCTGGTGGCCGCCCGCAGCGCGCGGTCGAGCTGGTCGCTGGCGAGATCGGCGTCGGTTGTGAGCACGACGAGCATGGTGGCGAGCCCTGGCGCGAGCATCCCTGCGCCCTTCGCCATTCCGCCGATCACCCAGCCGTCGCCCTCGACAACCGCCGTCTTCGCGTGGCTGTCGGTGGTGAGGATCGCCTCGGCGGCGTCGGTTCCGCCGTCGGTGCTGAGCGCGGCTGCAGCCGTTGCGACGCCGGGCAGGAGCTTGTCACGATCGAGCTGCACGCCGATGAGGCCGGTCGAGCAGACGAGGACGTCGCCGGCTGAGACCTCGAGTGCGGATGCCACGGCCTCGGCTGTGGCGTGGGTGGTCTGAAAGCCCTCGGGGCCGGTAAAGCAGTTCGCGCCGCCCGAGTTGAGCACGATCGCGTTGACCGTTCCGTCGTCAATGACCTGCTTCGACCAGAGGATCGGGTTGGCCTGCGCACGGTTGCTCGTGAACACGGCGGCGGACGCATGGCGGGGTCCGCGGTTGACGACGAGCGCGAGGTCCTTGCCGCCCGAGTCCTTGAGGCCGATTGCGATCCCTGACGCTTCGAATCCCTGTGCTGCGGTGACGGTCACGGTGCTACTCCGTTCAGAGGAAGCCCAGTTGCTTCGTCGAGTCCCAGCGCGATATTCGCTGACTGGATGGCGGCACCAGCGGTGCCCTTGGCGAGGTTGTCGACGGCGGTCACGACGACGACACGGCCGGCCGCTTCGTCGACGGCGAGCCCCATCAGCATGGTGTTCGCGCCGATCACATCGGCGGTCCGGGGGAACTCCCCCTCCGGCAGGAGCTGCACGAAGATCTCGGAACCGTAGGCGTCCTGCCAGGCCGCACGGACCGCATCCGCGCTGGTTCCCGGCACGATGCGGGCGGTGCTGGTCGCGAGGATGCCGCGCGACATCGGCACGAGGACCGGCGTGAACGAGACGCTCACGTCGGTGGCGCCCGCCGTGCGAAGGCTCTGCGCGATCTCGGGGATGTGCCGGTGGGTGCCGCCGACCGCGTATGGGTTGGCGGAGCCGAGGATTTCACTCGCGAGCAAGTTGGTCTTGAGCGCCTTGCCGGCACCGGACGGCCCGACCGCGAGTACCGAGACGATGTCGGTCGCCTCGATCACTCCGGCGAGGATGCCTGGCACGAGCGAGAGGGCGACGGTGCTCGCGTTGCAGCCGGGGGCCGCGATCCGCCGTGCGCCGACGAGGTTGTCGCGCTGCTTGATCGAGCCCGTCGGGGTGCTGAGCTGAAGCTCCGGCACGCCGTACTGCCAGGCGCCGAAGTAGTCGCCGCCGTAGAACTGTGCCCAGTCGGCCTCACTGGTGAGGCGGTGGTCGGCACCGCAGTCGATGACGAGCGTGTCGGGGTCGAGCTGGGCGGTGACCTCACCGGACTTGCCGTGCGGCAGCGCGAGGAAGACAACATCGTGCCCGGCGAGGTTCTCCGGGGTGGTGTCGGTCAGGGTCAGGTGCGCGAGCGACCGCAGGTGCGGTTGCACGGATGCCAGTGGCTGGCCCGCATTGGAATGCGCGGTGACGGTGCGGATGTCGAAGTCGGGGTGGGCCGCGAGCAATCGCAGCAACTCGCCCCCTGCGTACCCGGATGCTCCGGCTACGGCTACAGAGAAGGACATGGCTCTACCTTATTGAGGTGATGAACGATGGATGGTCGGCGGCGCCTCTCGGAACCGTGCCATGCACCGTTCGCCCAGCGTCGCCTATCGTCGCTCTGAGGTGTTACGGCGTCGACGAAGTGCGCTCGGGGCGAAGCCCTGGGCTGAAACACTGCTGTCGAAGATGGCCATTCCTCGACTTTAGCGGGTTCCGAGCGGCATCCGCCAATCGACGGCGTGCTCCGAACCGAACCTAGAGGGAATCCACCGCGGTGACGGTGACAACGGCGAACCCCTGCTCGTCGGACACAGCGAGGTCGACCGTCGCGCTGATCCCCCAGTCGTGGTCGCCGGCCGGGTCATCGAAGATTTGCCGGGCGGTCCAGACGGGCCCTGACTCATCGAGGATGAGGAGCTTCGAGCTGCGCGCGTCTGGTCCGGTGAGGATCTGGTCGTGCAGTTCGTAGTAGCCGTCGAGCGCGTTGGCCCAGCGGTCGGCGTCGAATCCGGATGCCGCGTCCAGCTCCCCGAGGGCGTCGTAGTCTTCCAGCGCGGCCAGTTGCACCCGGCGGAAGAGCTCGTTCCGCACGAGGATGCGGAACGCCCGAACGTTGGAGCTGAGGCGCTGCGGTGCTGGCGGAACAATCTCGCCCGCGTGCTCGGCGTGCTTCTCCGGGTCGGGGTGGGTGAGTTCTTCCCACTCGTCGAGCAAGCTCGAGTCGACCTGGCGCACGAGCTCGCCGAGCCACTCGATCAGGTCGAGCAGGTCTTCGTTCTTGGCCTCGTCGGGGATGGTCTGGCGGGCGGCGCGGTACGCGTCCGACAGGTAGCGCAGCACGACACCCTCGCTGCGGGCGAGCTTGTAGAACGCGATGAACTCACCGAACGACATCGCGCGCTCGTACATGTCGCGCACCACGGACTTCGGGCTGAGCTCGAAGTCACGGATCCACGGCTGGGAGGCGCTGTAGGTCTCGAAGGTGATCGTCAGCAGTTCGTTGAGCGGCTTCGGGTAGCTGACCTCCTCGAGCAGCTCCATCCGCTCGTCGTACTCGATGCCCTCTGACTTCATCGCGGCGACAGCCTCGCCCCGGGCGAGGAACTGCTGCTGGCTGAGCACGGCACGCGGGTTATCGAGGGTCGCCTCGACGATGGAGATCATGTCGAGTGCGTAGCTCGGGTCTTCGGGGTCGAGCAGCTCGAATGCGGCGAGCGCGAACGGCGACAACGGCTGGTTGAGCGCGAAGTTGGGCTGCAGGTCCACGGTGAGGCGAATCGTCCCGTCTGCCGACTGCTCGACGATGCCCGAGTCGCGGAGCGTGCGGTAGATGCCGAGGGCGCGTCGGGCGAGCTCGAGCTGGCGTTTGAACGGTTCGTGGTTGTCGAAGACGAGGTCGTGGACGTGCTGATAGACATCTCCCCCGCGGCCGATGACGTTGATGAGCATCGCCGAGGTGATCTGCATGCTCGACGTGAGCGTCTCCGGTTCAGCGGCGACGAGGCGCTGGAAGGACGGCTCTCCCCAGGAGACGAACCCGTCAGGCGCCTTCTTGCGGATGATCTTGCGCTTCTTCTTCGGGTCGTCGCCGGCCTTCTTGATGGCGTTGAGGTTCTCGGTCTCGTGCTCGGGCGCCTGCACGACGACGGTTCCGGCCGTGTCGTAGCCCGCACGCCCAGCCCGACCGGCGATCTGGTGGAACTCGCGGGCCTTGAGCTGGCGCATCTTCACGCCGTCGTACTTGGTCAGCGCGGTGAACAGCACGGTGCGAATGGGAACGTTGATGCCGACGCCGAGAGTGTCGGTGCCACAGATCACGCGCAGCATGCCCTGCTGCGCGAGCTGCTCGACGAGACGGCGGTACTTCGGCAGCATGCCCGCGTGGTGCACACCGATGCCGGCGCGAAGCAGCCGGGAGAGGGTCTTGCCGAAGCTGGTGGTGAACCGGAAGCCGCCGATCGCTTCGGCGATGGCATCCCGTTGCTCTCTCGTGGCGACCTTCATGCTCGACATCGACTGGGCGCGCTCCATCGCGGCGGCCTGCGAGAAGTGCACGACGTAGATCGGGGCCTGGCCCGTCGTCAGGAGCTCTTCGACGGTCTCGTGAATCGGCGTGGTCTCGTAGTAGAAATGCAGCGGTACCGGGCGCTCGACACCGGTGACGCGGGCGGTCTCCCGCCCGGTACGGCGGGTGAGGTCTTCGGCGATCTCCGTGACGTCGCCGAGGGTCGCCGAGAGCAGGATGAACTGGGCGCGCGGCAGTGACAGCAGCGGCACCTGCCACGCCCAGCCGCGGTCGGGGTCAGCGTAGAAGTGGAACTCGTCCATGACGATCTGGTCGACCTCGGTGTCTTCACCGTGGCGGAGGGCGAGGTTGGCGAGGATCTCTGCGGTGCAGCAGATGATCGGGGCGTCGGCGTTGACCGAGGAGTCGCCGGTCATCATGCCGACGTTCTCGGCGCCGAAGATCGCGACGAGGGAGAAGAACTTCTCGCTCACGAGTGCCTTGATCGGGGCCGTGTAGAAGCTGCGCTTGCCCGCGACCAGGGCGGCGTAATGCGCGCCGACCGCGACGAGCGACTTACCGGTGCCCGTTGGGGTGCTGAGGATGAGGTTCTGCCCGGAGACGATCTCGATGATCGCTTCGTCCTGTGCCGGATACAGACGGATGCCGGTGGCGGTGACCCAGTCGCTGAATGCCTCGTAGACGGCATCCGGATCGATCGCCTCGCCCTGTGTTGTCGAAAGGGCGCGCGGGTCGAGCAGCAGAGAAGTCATTGTGCTTCGATCATGCCCTACTCGGCTGGCAAGCCCGCGATCTGCGCTCGCTGTGCCCTTCGCGATCTCCGCGGTCGCCGTGGTCTCCGTGGTCTCCGTGCCGAAAGCATCCGCTCCGGTCGAGAACATCAGTTCCGCCGGATGCTCACGACCGGAAGTGGTGTTCTCGCGTCGACGTGGCCTCGGCGAGCGCCCGCTACCGCTTCACCGTCGGGTCGGGGAACGCCGTCTCGATCGTCAGTGAGTTCTTCTTCTGCACGCGCATCCAGATGAAGAAGCCGACGAGGGTGAAGCCACCATAGAAGAGGTAGAGGACCGCTGAGGCGTAGTACCCGGCGCTGACCAGGAGCGGAACGCCGACGATGTCGACGGCGACCCAGATCAGCCAGAACTCGACCCAGCCCTTGGCCATGCCGTAGGTGGCGAGGAGTGAGCCCATGAAGATCCAGGCGTCTGCCCAGACCGGTTCGTACGAGCCGAGCGCGCGGAAGATCGGGGTCAGCACGAGGGTTCCGCCGACCAGGCCGAGGATGAGGAACACCCGAACCTTGTTCGACGCCCAGTGCGGGGTGACCGCGGTCTGCTCGCCCGAGTTGCGGCTGTTGCGCCACTGCACCCAGCCATAAATGGAAACGATGATGAACATGACCTGGCGGCCAGCCTGGCCGAGCAGATTCACCGGGTTGGGGGTCCCGAAGACCGCGCCGAGGAACACCGTGAACAACAGCAGGTTGCCGACGATACCGACCGGCCACGCCCACACCTTGCGGCGCATACCGCCGACTGCGCTGAGCATGCCAAACAGGTTGCCGATGACCTCGCGCCAGAGGATGGTCTGGTCGCCGATTACCAGCTGGGCATCAAACAGCCACTCGATCGGGTTCATAGTGCCATCCTTCCACTCGGGAGCGCGGCGTTCTCGCAGATGACCTCAGGTAAACTTGCCCAAATGACCGACGCCATCCGTGAATCCGACATCTCCGGCGCCGGAATTGACCCCACTGAACTCGAGACAACGCTCCGAGTCCTCGCCTCGATGAACACTCTCGACGAGGAACACCCTGACTACATCACCGTACGCCGGGCAACCGCGGCGATGTTCAAAGCCGTCAAACGCAACCGTCGCCGTGAACTGCGCGACACCATCGCCAACGCCGACAAGGCGGTCATCGCGGCCACCGCGACCGGGGCATCCGATCGCATCGATGACGAGACGCGCGGCATCCCCCTCTCGACCACGATTGAGGCGCCCACCGCCGGAGAACTGCTGAAGCCGCGCAACTGCTACATCTGCAAGCAGCCATACACGCTCGTCGACGCGTTCTATCACCAGCTCTGCCCCGACTGCGCCCGGTTCAGCCACGGCAAGCGCGACGCCCGCACCGACCTGACAGGCAAGCGTGCGCTGCTCACCGGTGGCCGCGCAAAAATCGGCATGTACATCGCCCTTCGCCTGCTTCGTGATGGCGCGCACACGACGATCACGACGCGGTTCCCGCGGGATGCCGTCCGTCGCTTTGCGTCGCTGCCCGACTCCGACGATTGGCTGCACCGGCTCCGCGTTGTCGGTATCGACCTGCGTGACCCGGCACAGGTGATCAGCCTCGCCGATTCTGTCGCAGCGCAGGGTCCACTCGACATCCTCATCAACAATGCGGCGCAGACCGTGCGCCGCTCCCCCGGTTCGTATTCGCTGCTGGCGGATGCCGAGCTGCAGCCGCTCCCGGACGGTCCTCTTCCGGAGATGGAGACGTTCGGGCACACCGCCGATCAGCACCCCGAAGCGCTGCAGGCATCCGTTTCAGCGCATCCTTTGCTCTCGGTGGCGTCGCTGGCCGGGACAGTGGCCGAGGCTGGCGCGCCTGCGCTGACCGCGGCTGACCTCGCGAACCTGGCCATGGCGCCGGGATCGTCGTCGCTCCAGAAGCACGCAGACGGAACGGCCATCGACGCCGGCGGGCTGGTGCCCGACCTGCAGACCACCAACAGCTGGGTGCAGAACGTTGAGCACGTCGACCCGCTCGAGATGCTCGAGGTGCAGCTCTGCAACACCACGGCGCCGTTCCTGCTGATCAGCAGGCTCCGGCCCGCGATGGCTGCGTCTCCTGCGCGCCGCAAGTACGTGGTGAATGTCTCCGCGATGGAGGGTCAGTTCTCCCGTCGTTATAAGGGGCCGGGCCATCCGCACACGAACATGGCGAAGGCAGCGCTTAACATGCTCACCCGCACCAGCGCGGGCGAGATGCTTGAGACCGACGGCATCCTCATGACCGCCGTCGACACCGGTTGGATCACCGACGAGCGGCCGCACCCGACGAAGGTCCGCCTCGCGGAGGAGGGCTTCCACGCTCCGCTCGACCTCGTCGACGGTGCTGCGCGCGTCTACGACCCGATCGTGCGTGGCGAGGCCGGCGAAGACCTTTACGGATGCTTCCTCAAGGACTACAAGCCCGGCGCCTGGTAAACAACACCCGCACCAACCGCTTCAGTTGGTCGGCAGTCGAGCAATGTGCTTCCGGACCGATTTCCGGTGTCTCATAACTAACGACGAGTAACGCCATACAACCAGAAGGTTATGCGACGTAGTTATGAGACTCGACGGGTTACGAGATTCCGCCGAACGCCGGAAACACGGGTCACGAGTCGTGAGATGTCTCGTTTCCCTAGGGATATGAGACAGCCGGAGTCTCTAAAGAGACTTTCTGGGGCGGGCGTATAGGGCGGACCTCTTCGGTGGCGCTGAGGAGCCTGACTTCATCATCGCGGCGAGCATCTCTCCGGCTCATCAAAGCTTGAACTCGAGCGTTCCCCCATTAAGCGAAATAGCCCGCGCGACTGAGGGAAAGAAATTCGCGTCAATACAGAACCCGGTGGTCGCGGTCTCGTCGGGTTCAAGTGAGCTAGGGAATCCTGCGTTTATGGGATATCCATCTATCTCTCCGCTCGGTGGCAGGGGACCAAATGGCAATTCGCAAGAAGCGCCGCTGCTCGGGAAGACGTCGTAGTCATCGTCGCTGAACCTCAGTGTCGTCGTACCTGCGTTCTCCACTTCAACTCCGACGGCGATGTAGCCATCGAAGCTATCGAGCACCTTTGCCGTCACCCGCATTCCCTCGGCCGTTTCCTGCTGCACAGGGTTCCCCGTAGGCACCAGTAGAGAGTGCAGAAGGGAGACAGTGGATCCTGGTATGGAAACGAGAGCAACGATCAATGCGACCAAGGCGATACGTTGACGTGCCGCGCGCCGAGTCATTCCGATAAACGCGAGCCCAATGGCAATGAACGCCATCACAATGGCCAGCGCCCAGATGGCGAGAGTGGATGGCGATCCCGGACAGCGAAACGGACTATTCCTGCGTTGCCCAGCTCGATGGAGAGATCGCTGGTCTGGGCTTCCTCGACGTTATCGACGGCATGGGCCAGCCCGGGATGCCTGAACGCACGCAGGGCGTCATGGGTTACATGCTCGAACTCGACCTCGCCGGGAGGGGGCTCGGGACCGACCTGGCCCGTGGTCTTCTGTCCGCAGCATTCGACTCGCTCGAACTACGGCGCGTCATGGCGAGCTGCAATGCCGACAACGTCGCGTCAGCCCGCGTGCTCGAAAAGGTCGGCATGCGACGGGAGCAGCACGGGGTCCAAGACTCCTGGCATGCCGAGCTGGGCTGGGTCGACGGCTACCAGTACGCGCTCCTGGACCACGAATGGCGTGACATGCACCCGTAAACCAAGCGTCTCGCATCCTGAGTGTCTTGAGACCCATGGGATACGAGACATAGGGATCGCTTCTCGAGCCATCCGAGGTAGCTCGTATCGCGTGGGCTGCGAAACTAGAGCATGGCTCAAATCATTGTCTACGGACATAAAGCGGCGCTTGCCCCTCGCATCTCTTCGCTGTCCGACGCGATCCACACAGCGGCGGTATCGGCGCTCCAACTGCCGGTCGAGAAGCGATTCCACCGCTTCATCACTCTGGACCCCGAACAATTCATAACGCCTACAGATCGTTCGATCGACTACACCATCGTCGAGGTGAGCATGTTCGAGGGTCGCTCGACGGACACAAAGAAGGACTTCCTCCGCGAACTCATCAAAAATATTGCGGCGGTCGGCGTCACCCCCAACGACCTTGAGATCACCATCACCGAGACGCCTCGTGCGAACTGGGGAATCCGGGGAGTGCCCGCTGACGAATTGCAGCTCAACTACTCCGTGGAAGTCTGAGCACGCAGGGCGAACGCGGAGACGAGTCCGTTGAACGTCCGGTCTGGGGGGGGTAGTCGATAGGACGCTTCCGCCACTCCTTATCCCCTAGAGTTCGATCTGTGGCCAGTGTTGGGATCGTGAAAGAAGAGCAACGACTGTCCGCTGCTCTGGATGCCGCAGCAATCCGCGCTGGTATCGCTCTCAACCCTGCACAATTGCTTCTCGTCGACCGGCTTGCAGTCCTCAGCGCCGATATTGAACACCGATCCTTGCGCCGGTCAACGACGCAGAGCCTCTACATCCATGGACCAGCCGGCCGCGGTAAGTCTTGGCTGGCCGACGCGTTCTTTGTCGCCCTCCCGACTGCTCGCAAGACCCGGGTTCACTTCCACAGGTTCTTCGATGATCTTCATCGGAGCATCCAGGACCACCGCTCGGAGCGCGACGCCGTCGAGCGCGCCATCGACGATCTGACCGGCAATAATCAACTACTCTTCTTTGACGAGCTGCATGTCCACGACTCAGGCGATGCCCGTCTACTTACACGGCTACTTGAGCACGTGTTCCGCCGCAAGCTCACAGTTCTTGCGACATCGAACTATGCCCCCGACGATCTGCTCCCCAACCCCATTTGGCACCACATCTTCGAACCGGGTATCGACCTCATCAAGAACAACATGGAGGTCTACAAACTCGGCGGTGCCACCGACTATCGAAACACTCGCGAGGATCACTCCACTGGGTTCGCGGCCGGCGTTTGGGCGCGCGAATCGCCGACGCCTGAACCGCGTCCGGAGGAGGCAACGAGCATCGCTGTGCGAGGCCGACAATTTCCGGTATTAGCGGCACGGCCAGGCGAACTGCGAGCGACGTTCGCCCAGCTCTGTGGATCGCCCACATCCACGATCGAGTATCTCGCATGGGCGCGGTCATTTCCTCGATGGGTCGTCAACGACGTCCCGAACTTCGAAGATGCCGATCCAGAGGCGCAACAGAGATTTATCAACCTGATCGATGTTCTCGTGGATGCTGACGTGTGCGCCACATTTGTCTCCTCCCACAGCCTCAGCTCGTTTCTCAGCATCGCGTCGCGTCGCCCTGACGCTTTCCGCATGGCGAGCCGGCTGCAACTCCTCCGCGACTCCGACGATTTGTGATCGAGAGGCATTCTGTTCAGAATGCCTCTCGATCAGGGTTCCTGACTGTCTCGAAACCCATGGGATACGAGACGTGTGCCAGGCATCGAGACATGCAGAAAACAGAGCGAGACGTCTCGGATCCTCTATGCATGTGCGACATGTGGCAGGTCTCCGGTTCTTGCGCGGCGGACTGAGTGCTGGGACTATCGGGTGTGCCGATACTCGCTAGCCCCCGCCGCTTCTGGCCAGGATTTGTCGGTGTCGGAATAGCAGCCGCGTTCGTTGCTTTCGTTCTGGTGGCACCGCCCCTCGGCGGCGGTGCCTGTATGGAGTCGTATCCGCTGCAATGCCCGGTAGTAGAGGTCGTGGGAAGCGGCCTTGCCGCAACCGGTGTCGGGCTGATCGCGTGCGTGCTGGTGCTCTTTTTCGCGAGCAAGAGTCATACCCCTAGGGTGCGGGTCTCCGGCGTCGTGTTGGGATTCGTGGCTCTCTTCATCGTCATAATTGTGGGCACGAATTTGTCGTTGGCGAACACGGTTGAGCTCCGCTACTACTAATCTGCCTCCCGGCTTCGATCCTTCGAACGTTCGCGTTGCGCGACACTCCTTGCGGCGTAGACGCGTTGGCGCGATGATCACCTGGTGCACTGTCAAGCGAGAGAAGCCGATGGGAGTTGACTCGGACCGGTCTGCGGATCGCGTTGTCGTCCCCGACGTGGTCGGCACGATTTTCAGTATCGGTCGGGCTTTGGCGACCGAAGCCGGCGTCACGCTGGTGAACCCCGACCCCGACGGCCTCCCGATCGGTGCTTTGGCGTGGCCGAGCATCTTCATCATCACGCGTCAGGAGCCGGAACCGGGCACCATCCTTCATCGTTGGGCCTCGGTGCAGGTGTGGGTGCGTGCCGATGAGGCATCGAGCAGCGTCACACTTCTCCCCCGCATCGACGCCGCCTTGGCTTTCTGCTCGGCTCGGGCCGCCGCCGGATTCGACGTTCCCAAGCCAGGTCACGTCGCTCGGAAGCTCCGCCATGGATATGAGACCACGGGTCAAACACTAGGGTTCCGAGACAGGAGACGACGAGCTCGAGCTCGTGCGCGTGACCCCGTCATCGGGCTGAATGTCGGGACAGCCAAACGGGTACCGTCACAACTGGGGAGTGGCGGAACATCCAGCCTCCGCGCGAGTACCCGTTGGAGGTGTCCGTCCTGCGGGGCCCATTGTGCATGGTTCTCGGCGGCTTCCTCCCAGCGGCAGAGAAGCGAGTTCGCTTGCGCTTGGAGTTTGACGCTCCTCGCTACGCCCCGCAGCCGAAGGCTGCAGCTATCGGTCCGGCGTCAGGGCGTCGTGAAATGATGCGTTCTGGGATGACGGCTGTCTGAGCCTTCACTCGTCGCCCTGCCCGTAACGCTCCCATGCCATGTCGCGCTCATCGCCGGTGAGAAACTCGACCCTCAAAATGACAGGCGCTTTATCGAAGGACTCTTCTGATGCGCGAGGATCGGTGTTCAAACGCCAGGGACTCACCGGCCATTTCTCTGGGTGCGCATCCTCTGCGGTCGGTGCGCTGAGCGGCCCCTCATCTACCCGCTCTTCGGGAGTGTCGGGGTAAAGCCATTCCAAGTACCAGACAATGTCGTACGGATCGGAGTACCTACGCCACCAAAGCGCTCCACCCGTCTGCGTAACAGCCTGCTCCAACGAGAACGACACATAGCCCACCGGTGTTCCGTCGCGCCAAAGACGCCCGACAGTGTTGTCGAACACCGCAAGATGCGACGGATACATGCGATTCTCGGGCAACGAAGGATTCCAGGGCACGTTGGTCATCTTTCTGAGAGTCCGCATTGGAGCGGGCTTTCGCCTCCCTGAGTCAACATACCGGGCCTCTGGGCGAAGCCGCCGATGTGATCCCTCGCAGCGACTTGCGTCCCACCGAAGATCCCGCCTAGGAGGTTCGCGGAACACCTGACTGTCTTGCAGAGATGACACCCCTGCGAGCATTTTCAGCGGGCGGGGTATCCGGGCATCTCGGGTTCTCAATAGGAGAATGAAGCGGTGCAAACCGAACTGGATTCGATCAACATCCGTCCGGCCGACCTCACCGGGCCTGACAACGACGCGGTGAGTCGCCTCGTTGAGGCGTACTTGAGGCAGACCGAAATCGAGAAAGTCTTGTATTTGGGCGAAGCCCACGTTGGTGCAGGCCTTCCCGATCGGTACCGAGCCGAAGTCGACGATCCTGCGCGCGCGTACGAGAACGCCGTCGTCTACGTCGCGGAGTTGGGTTCGCTGGTGGGAGTCGTCGTCCTCCAGCAGAACATGACAACATCCGAGATCAAGCGCGTTTGGGTCGATCCAAGCGCGCGCGGCCTGAGGGTTGGCTCAGCCTTGATCGATGCCGTTCTCAACCAGCAAACTCGTCCTCTCCGGCTAACCGTCTGGGATTGGCGAGACGATGCAGTGAGGCTCTACCGCACCCGCGGCTTTATCCCGGTCGAGTCCTGGGAAGACAGGCCCCGGCTCCTCTGCATGGAGCTTCGTTAGATTTCAGCCAATAGTGCCCGATGATTGAGCGTCAAACAGGCGCCGGCGCGGTAACGCTCGTGGCACCTTGAGCGCAAAGGTCGGACGGGTTTCGCACTGAGGGTTCTGTCTAAGGGACCCGCAGCGTCGCCGTGCCGCTAAAGACAACGGCGTTGGACCCACACTTTTGAGAGACCGGTTCTGGCGAGTCTGGGTGGAGGTCCGTCTATTGCGGATGCCGACCAACGCGGTCACGGACGGAACTCCAGACCGTAATGAGCAAACCCGGCTCTAACCTCCGGAAGGACTGAGTGCTCGAGTCAATGGCCGACAGAAAGTCGGCAGCGTCTTCCGCGGTGAGTTCGACTGTCTCCGACCCATATATAGTCTCGCTGACCGGGTGCGGAAGCGCGTCTGATGATCGTGTAGGTGGCCCGCCGCGCGGGGGAAATGTCTCAGTCCGGCTAGTGACCCAGTGTGTAGCGCCGCTCGGGTCGTCCCGAGGAATTGCGCACCTCCACGTTCGCCGTCCTGGTCCACCCCGCCCGCTCGTAGGAGCTGATGGCCCGATCGTTGTCAGCGATAACCCAGAGTTCGAGTGGTGTCCCGGCTGTCTCGCTTCGCCGCCGGATGAAGTCGAGCAGCTGTCCGGCGACACCCTGCCCCCAAGCTTGAGGATCCACGGCCAGATAAATGAGTTCCACTACCCCGACGCGTGGGATGAGGATTGCGAACGCGATCGGCGCCTCCTCGTTGCGGGCGACAAGGAGCTGTGCTCCTTCCTGTGACAGTGCGCCCTCAACGCCGGGCAGTTTGTCATCAGCGGAAGGAGTGACGGGGAGTTGATCACGGCGTGCTATAGCGCGGGCCCAGATACCCGCGGCCGCGAGCGCTGCATCATGGCCGTGCTGCTCAGGACCGATGCGGAACGTGTCGGCGAGGGACTGATCCATCGAGCTGCTGCCGGTCATCCCTCAATCGTTTCACATGCTCGAGGCGACCTCACCGAACGCCCGTTCGAGGTTCCGCTTCCGGGACCCGCCGCGCCGTTATAGACAGCTGCGCTGAACCGCCACTTCGAGGGAACCGTCACGAAGTCCCTGTGTCTCGTAACCTAACTGCCTCGAAACCCATGAGGTTTGAAACGGCTCAGCACGAGAATGGTTCGGGCGAGCACGTCATGGAGTCGTCACTGTGTGTACCGAAATGATGGGCAACTCGTTCTAGGGGCGACGAGCGGCGTGACGTTTGCGCTGACTCAGCAATAATCCGAGGAGAACAGCTACGAGGATGCGAAGGTCTGACAATGCGAGATGCGCCCAGTCCGGCGCCGTGAGCCCCAGAAGGCCCTCGGCGTGCAGAGAGCTCTGCACGCCGAGGGCCTTCCTCGAGCGGTCTCGATGACGTCAGGTGGTGGTGGCTCCCGCCTGTGGCGCGGGAGCATCGTTGTCATCCTCCTCGTGCGCTCCACTTGCGGCCTTCTCTGCCTCGGTCCGCTGATCCCACTTCGGCTTCCGAAGAGCATAGAAGACGAGTGGGGGTGCACCGAGCAGCACGATGACCAGCCCGACGATCCATGGATACGACGCAGCAGGGAAAGCGTTGAATCCTGACGGGGGGATGAACGCCAGGATGAATGCCAGGAGGCACCCGACGAATCCCACCCCGGCGATGAGGTTCATCGCCGGTACCCGGTAGGTGCGCTTGACGTTCGGTCGTTTACGCCGAAGGACGATCGCCGCGGCGAACATCAGCATGTACATGATCAGGTACAGCGCCGCTGCCATGTCTACGAGCGCGACGAATGCCGAACTCACGTTGGGTACGACAACGAAGATCGCCGCGAGGATCGTGACGATGGTGCCTTGGAGCATCAGGATGCCCGACTGGACGCCAGCCTTGTTCCGCTTCTGCAGCGCTGGTGGCAGAAGACCGGACTGGGCAGCGATGAGGAGGCCCTTCGACGGGCCGGCGATCCAGGTGATCACCGACGCCAGCGCACCGGCAGCGATGAGCGCCGACACGATGGCCGTCGCCCAGCTCACTCCCCAGTGATCGAAGTATTCCTGGAAGGCCAACATGATGCCGTTGGTGAGGCCCAGTTCCTTTTCCGGTACCGCGATCGAGATTGCGAGCGTCGGAAGGATGAATACCAGCAGGATCAAGATGGATGCCAGCAGGATCGATTTGGGGTATCCCTTCCCGGGGTCCTTCATCTGGTTCACGTGCACCGCATTGACCTCCATGCCGGCGTAGGCGAGGATGTTCGACACGATCAGCACGATGGACGCGATACCGGTGAACGGCGGGATGATCGCCGACGCGTCAAGCGGGACCTCGCTTTTCTCCCCGGTTCCCAACCAGATGAACCCGAACACGATGAGCAGTGCGGCCGGGAGCAGCGTGCCGAGGATTCCTCCCCACGAACCCAGTTTGGCGAACAGGTTTCCACCGCGCAGGGTGATCAGTGTTGAACCCCAATACAGCACGAGGATCACGATCGCGGTGTACAAACCTGAGCTGGACAGCGTCGGGTCGAAGAAGACGAATGCGAGGGCCGCCGCGATAAACGCGATCTGTGTTGGGTACCACACCACGTTCTGGATCCATTGCAGCCAGACGGCGGTGAACCCCCACCGATCTCCGAAAGCCTCTCGCACCCAGACGAAGACGCCGCCCTTCCATCCTGTCGCGAGCTCCGCTGCCACCAGTGCGGTCGGGATGAGGAAGAAGATCGCCGGGATGATGTAGAGCGTGACGCTGCCGAGCCCGTAGACCGCCATCGCGGGCAGCGAGCGCAGGCTCGCCACCACAACGACCGTGAGCATTGCGAGCTGGCCGACGCCGAGGAAGGTCGTCACGGCCTTCCGTGAGGTGAGTGGATGGTTGGATGCGGCGTGGGCCGCGGCATCCGGCGTTTGTGCAGACGCGTTGGTTGACATGTTCGGCTCCTAGTGGTGGAACGCGGGACGCGGGCCCTCAACGGGCATCGGCGACTCGAGTGCGTCGAGGTAAGCGGTCTCGGTTTCGATGCCTTCAAGCAACTCTTCGGCCAGATCCATGCTGAGCCCGTTGCGCACCACGATGCGCTGCACGACGAGGTCGGTCAGATCGTCTGGCATGGGATAAGCGGGAACCAGCCAGCCCTTCATGCGCAGCCTGTCCTGAAGGTGGTAGAGATTCCAGTTCGAGGTATGTCCCTCTTTCAATCGCCACGCGAAGACCGGGATGTCGCTGCCGTCATTCCACAGTTCGAAAGCGTCCAGTTTCGCGATACCCGCCGAAAGGAACTTCGCGACGTTTTGCGATGCCTGCTGAACGGCGCGGTATCCTTCGAACCCGAGCCGGAGGAACATGTAGTACTGCAGGAGAACCTGGGCGCCGGGGCGCGAGAAGTTGAGCGCAAACGTTGGCATCTTGCCACCCAAATAGCTCACCTGGAAGATGAGGTCCTCTGGGAGCCACTTTGACTCGCGCCACACCACCCAGCCCAGACCTGGGAAGACCAGTCCGTATTTGTGGCCTGACGTGCTGATCGAGTGCACCCGCTCGAGTCGGAAGTCCCAGAGGAGGTCCGGCTGAAGGAACGGTGCGATCATGGCTCCGGAAGCGCCGTCGACGTGGATCGGGACGTCGAGCCCGGTTTTGGCCTGAATGTCGTCGAGCGCCTTGGCGATCTCGGCGACCGGCTCGTACATACCGGTGTAGGTGACACCCATGATGGCGACGACTCCGATGGTGTTCTCGTCGATGTATTTTTCAAGGTCATGCCCGTCGAGTGTCTTGTGCTCCTCGGTGATGGGCACAAATCGGGGTTCGACGTCGAAGTAGTTGCAGAACTTCTCCCAACAGACCTGTACCGCGGAGGACATGACGAGATTCGGCTTCGCGGTGTCTTTACCCGCTGCGCGCCGTGCCTGCTGCCAGCGTCGTTTGAAGGCGAGACCCCCGAGCATGCATGCCTCTGACGATCCGATGGTGGAGGTGCCAATACTCTGGGACGCGTCAGGCGCGTTCCAGAGGTTGGCGATCATGTGCCAGCAGTTGTCCTCGATGGCCGCCGTCTGCGGGTACTCGTCCTTGTCGATCATGTTCTTATCGAAGGATGCTTCGTAGACCTGCTTGGCGTCGTCATCCATCCAGGTGCTGACGAATGTGGCGAGATTCAATCGGGAGTTTCCGTCGAGCATTGTTTCGTCGTCGACGATTTGTTTCGCTGTTCCGGGCAGAGATTCCTGCTGCGGGATAACGTGTCGGGCGGCGATTGTGGCTTCTCCCGGTCGGGCGAATTGTGGGATCAGATTGTCGTCAGCCTGGGATGTGCTCATTGGTCCGGCTCCATTTCCTTGTGTTGCAGCGGTCCAGATGGATCGCTGACATACGGTTTTGTGCGCATCGAATCCGATGGAGAAATCCTTTCTTGCCATGAGGAACCTCAACAGTGCCTTTCGCCCCCCCCTCTCGTCGGCAATTTGCTCACGAGCGAGTAGCAGGCCCGCCTCAGCCTCGGGTTCTACTCCTTGACTAAAGCCCTGTGGGGCGCGAAGTGCTCACCGTGCGGATCGGGTCACGAGTTCATCCGCGATCGGTGCCCTGCCCGAGTCCGGACAATCTGCACGGGCATTGAGAACGACCGTGATGTCTCGAATTCCATGGGATTCCAGCTGTGCGTAGGTGGCGGGTGCATGTGAATATCGCCCCTCCGCGAGCGACTAGCGTTTGATTGTGACTAGACCGCGCCAGCTTGACCGAGACGTCAGCATGAGACTGCTGCGCCAGAACGACGCGACAGCCCTTGCGGATGCATATCGACGCAATCGTGCCTATCTTTCCGCCTGGGAACCGGTGCGCCCCGAGGAGTACTACACCACGGCCTGGCAGGCCACCGATATTGCCGCACGACTTGCTGCGAACGAAGCCGGAGAAGCCTATCCCTACGGCTTGTTTGTTGGCGACGCCATCGTTGGTCGATTCAACCTGGCCGGAATCGTGCGCGGGCCTTTCAGAACGGTGGCTTGGGTTATTGGGTCGACAAGGAGTACGCAGGTCGCGGGCTGGCGTCAGCTGCGGTCCAGGCGATCGTCCAGACGGCGCGCGACGAACTCGGATTGCACCGCATCGAAGCGAGCACCCTTCTGCACAACGTCGGCTCGCAGCGTGTGCTCCTGAAAGCCGGCTTCCAACAAATCGGTATGGCGCCGCGCTATCTGCAAATCGCGGGGACATGGCAAGACCACAATCTCTATCAGGTGATTCTGACCGACCCAGCCAGCTGATCTGTCTCGCTCACCCGGACGGGACGTGTAAGCCACCGGCGACTGCGTCACGCCTCAACGTTCGTGGCAATATTTCGGATGCGAGCTGGCAGCGGTCTCATGGCGCGTCCATGGTGATTATTTCGGAGCCGTTATTGCGGCACGCGTCGTAAAAGCGGGTTCCATACCAAGTCGAATCCCGGTTGGCTGCTCCCTGGGTCGAAAAGTGCTTCCGATTGGAGTGGCGCTTGCGCATGGACGAAGCCCAGCAGCTCGTCGATTTCGGTCTTTAGTCCTCGTTGGTCGAAAGTGAAGTTGGGGGGTCCTGCCGCAAGCATACTGAGGGCCGTCACTTAACCGCCTTCCGGTTCAATACCGCGTTCGGACCGCCCCGCGTCCAGCAGCGATGCGTATGGGCCAGCGACGCTCGCGGTCGACTTCCCGAGGCCATGTAGGGAGACTGTCCCGCGGAGAACTGTCGAAGGCGACCGTAATCTGGGCCACTAGTGTGTGCGGGTCGATACCCTAGAGGCGTGGACGCGGACTGGATCGAACATCGACGCTCGCTCGACGGGGAGCGGGTGGGCTGGATGAAACCCCTCGGTGAGGGATTCGTCGCGATCGACCTGTTGGGGCGTCGACGGACAGGGGTGGTGGACTGGATACGCGCAGAGGAGACTCTCGACGAGCTGGGACTGGGCTACCTCGCCGACCCGCATGAGTTTCGGCTGGACGACGGCTCCTGGCTACGAGTGCGGATCGCCGAGGTGTCACCTGACGCAATCCGCGTAAAAAAAGATGACTGGGGAGACATGAACGCGACCCAGGTCTACTACGTAGTGTCCTTTCCCGTGAACAACGACGAACTCCGGCCCTTGGATGAATGAGACCGACACACTCCACGAACTCACCGAAGTGACTGTCGACTCTGGCCACGGATTTCTTACTGCTGTTGCTCGGCGAGGGAGCGGCATCCCGATTGTGCTCGTCCACGGTGTTATGGCAGACGCTGCTGCATGGATGCCAGTGGTTGAGCTGATCGCTCCCGGGCGCCCTGCCCTGATAGTCAACCGGCGCGGACGCACACCCAGCGCCCCACTTGCCCCGGACTATGGCGTCGAGAGGGAGGTCGAGGACTTGCTTCTGTGGCTCTCAACACTTGACGGCCCGGTCGACGTGATCGGCCACAGCTTCGGCGGCCTCATCGCGGTCGAAGCGGTGCGGCAAGGCGCCGATATTCGCTCCCTTGTGCTGTACGAGCCAGTCGTTCGGCCCTTTGGTACCGAAGTTCTTTCACTCCTGTCTTCGGCCATTACCGCTGGTGATTTTGATGCCGCCGTTGAGATCATCAATGTCGATCTCTCCGGCTACAGCCGAGAGCACGTCGCGTCGTTGCGGTCCGGCCCTGCATGGCCGCGGCTGAGAGAACTTGCCGCGCCTGCCTGGGCCGAGTTAGACGCGATCACGAGATACGAATTCACAGCTCTTGCCACCTGGACGGTCCGACCATGCTGGTTGCGGGCGAAACCAGCAGACATCGCCACCCTTATGGGCCTGGCGTTGACTTCTATCAAGAGGCTCTGGGACTCCAATCTGTCGTGATCTTGAAGGGGCACGATCACATCGCGCATGTGACCGCCCCGCACGAGCTGGCGCGAACAGTTGAAGAAGGAATTGCGCTCTGAGATTCAGACCTAGTCTGGGCGAACCCCATGAATGCTTGTCCCCGGACGAAGTGCACCGTTAGGCTGCGCTAGCTGTACTGCTCAGGAACTTTGGTTGAACCGGTGTGACTGAAATTGGGGGACGTCATGTTGTGGGTCGCAATCGTGGGCCTTGCGATAGTCGGACTAGCGACGGGCGCAGTCTCACGTCGTGCTTCGATTGATCGCAAGGTGAGAGACCTACAAGGAAGCGATCCCGAAATCGCTCAGGCGCTACGAGATGCTCAACGAGACATTGACCAGGGACGCTTCTACGGAAAGCTCTGACGCTGCTACTTCGCACAGTCGACCCTGCGCGCTGCGCGGTGAGGTCCCGTCGGCTGGTGAGACCCGCGCAAGCGTTTCTCGACGGGTGACCTTCGGCTTCGGTGCATACTTGCGGGATGAACACAGAACCAGGGGCACGCGGCGTCGCAGTAATAACTGGCGGGAGCCGTGGAATCGGATCCGCCACCGCGATCGCCGCGGCACGTGCCGGCTGGTCAGTGCTCGCCACTTTTCAGAGTGATGAGCAAGCAGCGGGCAAAGTTGTCGAGACGATTCGAACCGCAGGCGGGCTCGCATCCTCCATCCGCGCAGACATGGCGGACGAAAATGACATAGCGGCGATCTTCGAGGCCGCAGACAAGCTCGGCACCGTTACGGCGTTCGTCGCTAACGCCGGAATCGCCGCCACTCAGTCGAGAGTGGATGAGCTCACCGCTTCACGCGTCGCAGAAATACTCGCGGTCAACGTGGCGGGGCCTCTGCTTGCTTGTGGACATGCGGTGCGACGGATGTCCACACTCCGCGGGGGCGCGGGTGGAGGCATCGTTCTGGTCTCTTCAGCGGCGAGTCGGCTTGGGGCGCCAGGCGAGTACGTGGATTACGCCGCATCAAAGGGCGCGATCGACACTCTCGGCGTTGGCCTCGCTCGTGAAGTTGCCGCTGAAGGCATCCGCGTGAACGTCGTTCGACCTGGAGTCATCGACACGGAACTGCACGGTCGGAACGGTCGTCCTGATCGAGCAAAGGACCTGGCGCACACCATCCCGATGCAGCGACCCGGCGATCCGGTGGAAGTCGCAGCGGCGATCGTTTGGCTGCTCAGTGACGATGCCAGCTACACCACGGGGAGCATTCTGGACGTGGCGGGAGGACGCTAGAGTTCCGACGCCCACCGGCGGCGCTGCCCACGCTCGCCAGGCCCGGCTTCGATGACGTAACGATCAGTGGACGGTCCCGCCGCCCCGTCGATAATGAACTTGTGATCAATACGCGCGCTGGCTCCGTCAGCCTGGGAGCCCTACTCGCCGTGTGCTTGTTGACCGGTTGCGGAGGGAACGATGTCGCACAGGACGTGCGACCGGGTGTTCCGGACGGCTTCGACGTCGACCCAACGGACACCACAATCGCCGCGACCTGGCTCGAACGCGGCGAAACGTTCGCCATCGTTACCTGGGGCAGTTCAACGTGTCCGCCCGCCGCATCCGCCCTTACCGCTGAGGGCACGGATCAGATCGCCGTAACGTTTGCGCCGTCGCCGAACGAAGTCTGCACCGCTGATATCGCGCCGACAACTCATGAGTTCGAACTGCCAGACGAGGTAACACGCACCACAGTCACAATCGATGTCAGCTACGAGGATTCGGACGAGACCCGCACGCTCACCCTCGAGTGATTCTCGTCGACACCGCTGTCCCAGCAGAACACCTCGTTCGGCTCTATGGTTCGTGGGGGTTCACCCCGGTCGACACCATCCATTGGCCAGGGAAGACCTACGACAGCGTCATGGCACGCCCCTTGTGACGGGATAGCGCGGAAAAGAACAAGTCTCTTTCCAAGTGCGCAAGTAACCTATAGAGTTGCCCACATGGAAAATCACTTCACAGGCGATGACTCAGCTGGTCGAGTCCCCGCCCCCTCCCCCTCACAAGCACGCGATGTTCTCTCCGCACTCGAGGCAGATGGTTCGCGGCTCGCGCAACAGGTTGTGACTCCGTGGTGGTACCACGTGGTGCTGGGAGGCATCGTGGCCCTGTTTGTCGCCTCGCAGGCGCTTCCGCCAGCAGCGGCGAGCGCCGTCGTCGTGCTCGGAATAGTCGCACTCCCTGTGCTCACCACGACATACACCCGGCGCTACGGCGTCTCGCTCAGCCAACCCGCGGGCCCGCGCAGCAAACGCCTCCTCATCGTCACGTTCAGCGTTCTCGTGCTGGCGATGATCGGCGGGTTGATGATCAAGCTTGGCGGGCTCGCCCAAGGGTGGGTATTGGCGCCGGCCGCACTTGCCTTCGTTGCCACTGTCGTGCTCGGCCGCCGTTACGACGATGCGCTCCGCAGCGAGATTGCTGGCAGGGACAGTAGAGACGCATGACGGCTCCTACTCCCCCAGCCTTCAACGACGTGATCCATTCGCCGGTACGTTTGCGCATCTGCGCGTTGATGCGGCGCACCACCGAGCTGGAGTTTGCCGTGATCCGCGACACACTCGAACTGAACGATGCCAACCTGTCGAAAAACCTCAAGGTGCTCAGCGAAGCGGGACTCATCTCGGTGCGCAAGGAGAGCTCACCCGAGAGAACCGACTCGCGGCGGCTGACCTGGGTGTCACTGACCGCCAACGGACGCGGCGCTCTCGAAGGCCACCTCGCCGCACTTGCCCAGATCGCAGACAGTACACCCGCCGTCGATGACTGACCTCCTCCGCGGTTATCGCGTCACGCGATACCGGGCGTAGATAACTCCTGATGAGAACGTCCGCGTCTCGACGAGTTCGAGATCCGCGCGCCTCTCCTCGTGCGGGAAGAACGGGATGCCGCCGCCCAGCAACACCGGAGAGATCCTGACGCGATATTCATCGATCAGGCCCAGCTCGGCTGCGGCCGCGGCGAGAGTCGGGCCGCCGATCGCAATCTCGCCATCGCCCTCGGCGCGCAGCCGCTCGATCTCCTCGGCCAGCCCGCCAGACGCCAGCCGGGTATTGCCCTGCACCTCCGTCAAGGTGGTGGAGAAGACCACCTTGGGCAGGGTCTTCCACAGTGCCGCCCACGTGAGGCTTGCGTCGTCGAGCGAGGAGTCCTGATCTGCGGTCTCCCAGTACACCATCGTCTCGTAGAGCCGTCGGCCCAGGAGATGAACGTCCACCCCGCGGATCTCGTCGATGATGAAGCTGAAAACTTCGTCATCGGGAGCGCCCCAGTCGAGGTCGCCGTCCGGGTCCACGACATAGCCGTCGAGCGACACCCCCATCGAATACGTCACAGTGCGCATCAGAAGACCTCCTCGGCAACGGATCCATCGTAAGAACGAACGACAACCGAGGCTAGTGGCGCGCTGGGGTTGTCGACGAAGGTCGACCCGGGCGCATCAGATCATGGCAACACGTCGGCGATGATCTGGCGGGCAACGAGCTCCGGCGCGTTCTCGGGCAGCCAGTGGTTCTCCTCCACCTCCAGAAACCGGTACCTGGCCCGCACGAACGACCCGCTGAGTTCGGCAGCGCGACGTCCAAGGGCCTGATCGCCGTTACCCCAGACATACGTGGTCGGCACCGTCACTGCCCGGGCGCGGGGTGCGTCCCGGTCCGGTAGCCACATTCCCCGGTACCAGTTGAGCCCTCCGGTGAGCCGCCCCCGCTTCGACATGAACCTTCCATATTCATCCGCAGAAGAGGGGTTCAGCCCCATCCGTCGCAGCAGCGCGGCAAGGCGTCCGCGCAGCAGAGCCTCGGGCAAAACGGGCAGTTGGAATACGAGAATGTAGAAGGACCGGTACAACTGGGCGGATGTCACAAGCGAACGAACCAGCGCGGCCGGATGCGGTGTCGACAGAACAGTGAGGCCGGTGAGCCGCTCCGGCGCCGCCACTCCCAGTTGCCAGGCGATCGCACCACCCCAGTCGTGCCCAACGAGCTGGACGCGCTCGACTCCAGCGGCGTCCAGCAACGCGAGGACATCGCGCTGGAGCTCCACGGCGCGGTAGTCCCGTCGCCGCCGCGGACGAGCTCCATCGGAATATCCGCGCTGATCCGGGGCCAGCGTCCGGAGCCCAGCCGCGTTCAGGATCGGCACGACGCCGTCGAACGAGTGCCGGTTGGCTGGGAACCCGTGCAACAGCACGACGGTCGACCCGTCCAGCGGGCCGCTGTCGGCCACGTCGAAGGTGAGGCCTTCCCTGGAGTACGTGCTGATGCGCTTCGCGGTGCTGCGATCGGTCATGCCATCATCTTCGCCGAATTCGTCCACCGGATGCAGGGGGTGAAGTGTTCACCTTTTGACCCCGAGCGCGACAGAACGCCGGTGCGCACCACTGGGCGCACCGGCGTTCATCGTTCCGCTACTCGGCGACCCTGCGGCGGCGAACCATCAGTGCTGCACCGAGTCCGAGGAGTACAACGGCGACCGTCACCCAACCCACAACCGACGCGCCGGTGTGGGCCAGGTCGTCGTCGGTGCCTGCAGAGGTACCCGCCTCGTCGGTCGGTTGTTCGACCACGGGACCGTCCACGACCGGGATCGCCGCACCGGGTTCACCGACGGTCGGCTCTTCACCGCTCGGCGGAACAACCGCTGCCGGATCGAGAACCTCGAACTCAGCCGCCTGCGAATAGCCCGAGCCGAAACCGGTGGCCACGAACTCGTGGGCGCCAAACTCCGCGCCAGCGGGAATCGCGACCTCGAACGACACTGAACCGTCAGGGCTGACAACCGAGCCAACTGTCACAGGTTCCGAGTGGAACACCAGGTCCACCGTCTCCCCGGTACGGAACCCGTCACCGGTTACCGTGACTGTGGTGCCAGCGGGACCGGCAGCGGGCGAAACCTCGAGAGTCCCGAGTTCAGCGAGTGCCTCTTCACAGGCATCGCCCTGCACACCCACCTCTGGCAGAGACGCCCCAGCGACACCGTTGCGATCGACGACGCCGTCGTCTTCGCGCAGGACAATGGCACCGAAAGCATCGCCAATCGTCGCACCACCCTGCGTGTTCGACACGTTCGTGACGTACGACGCACTCGCTGCGGTGCTCGCCGCGCGGTCGCCCTCGATGGTGATCGTGACAGCCTTGCAGATCTCGCCGGGCGAGAATTCCACTTTTTGCATCGCTGTCCCGACGCGTCCGACACCCGAGCCCAGCGCCGTGAAGTACATCGTCGACGCGGTCTCGGCAGGCTTCGACAACACGACCGGCACGCTCACCGATCCGATGCCATTTCCTTCATCAACGGTCACCTCCGGCACCGAAGCGACCGGACGGGTCGAGAGTTCAACGCTTCCCACGCCGGGTGCGGCGAGGAAGGCGAGGTCGGAGAGCAGAACTCCCCCGTCGGCCCGCGCACCGGTGAAGCGAACTTCCCGAACATCAGAGAGGTCGACGCCGTCGAATGCCGCGACCGGAACCGCGATCTGCTGCAGCAGTGCCTTACGGAGAGGGTTTGCCGAACCGGGAAGCACGGTAAGCGCGTCTCCGAATTCGGATGCCGTCACCGACGCGGAGCCTCCGGAACCATCGAGAAGAGTGACCGTGACCTCCGTCGAACCAGTCACCGTGTCATCCGGACTCACCCGGAACGACAGATTTTCGTACGCGGAGGCATTCACGGAGCCACCGGGCACCCGCACGCGAAGCTCGCCAGCGGCATCCGATTCTCGAACTGGTTCTGTGTACGAGAAGTGCATCGCCGTCGTGGACGGAACCGAGTTGGCCTTGCCGTTCGAACCGGTGGTGCTCCAGTCCGGCGCCTGGGCGAACTCAAGCCTGGTGATGCAGTACGGAAGCACGCCAGGAACATCCACCGGGCTGAGGCTCTCGCAGACGGCGTACGTGCCCGCACCCGTCACCCGCACCGTTGTGTCGGGAGCTGTGAAGTTGTTGATGTCGAAACGCGCCGACGAGGGGAGAGTTGCGCTCACTCGAACATCGGCACGGCCTGCCGACAGCGGCTTCGCGTCGCTACCGTCAAACATCGGGAGGAACTGCTCGTCACCACCGCCGGTCAGACGGAAGAACGCAGCGATGTACGCGTTGCCGAATGCGTATTGCTCGTCGGCGTTCAACCGGGTCGGAGCGCTCGCGCCACAGGTCGGGTCGGTCTGGTTCCTGTCCATGATCGCCCAGTCGTCACTTGTCGCGACGGGGTACTTGCCCGGGGTCCATGCCGTGTTGAAGTAGTTGTGATTCGTTCCCATCACGAGAACAGACGAACGGAGCACGTCATCGCCATAGGCGTGACGAGAGTCGTCGATGTACTTCTGGCCCATCTGGTCTTCGACGTCGCCGTCACAGTAGGGCAGGATCGTGGCTGTCGGGATGCCGGGAACGGTGATCCGGGTGTAGTCCGTCGGGGCAAGGGGCAGCACACCGGTGATGCCGAACGGCTGCTCGAGTTCTGCGTTGAGCACAGCTGCACGCATCACGCCCTCACCACCGCGGGAGTGGCCCATCAGGCCAACATTGTCGAGGTCGAGCTGACCGGCAAGCGCAGCGCTGAGGCCGACGTCTGCGCCCGCATTCGCCTGGCGCAGGAGCGCGAGGTGGTCGAGGACCAGCTGTCCGCGGGCTGCCGCACCGGTGTCATCCGCGAGGGAGCCGTCGAGGGCGTTGATGGCGTTCGCTGAAATCGAGACGACGGCGTAACCCTGGCTGGCGAGGATGGCGGCCGCGTCGTTGTATCCGAGGTAGCTTTCGACATCGACCTGGTCGGGGTTGCACGGCCACGCAAGCGGGTTACGGGCCCCGCCGGCACAGGAGGTGTGGCGCCCGTGAAGGAACACGACGACCGGGCGCTCGCCCGTTGCGCCGGTCGGCATGAACACAGCCGCACGCATCTCGCCCTTCCGGTCAAAGTCCCGAATCTCGACTGCCTCGTCTCCGAGGTCGTAGTCGTAGCGTGCGACGGCATACGGGCCGACTGCCGCTGGGTCATCGGCGAGGACAGCAACATCGCGGGCCGGTGGTTCGACAGCGCGCAGCCGCGAGCGCTTCTCGGGGATGTCGACGGTCGGGTCGCCGGCCCCGCTCCAGCCCTGGCTGATATCAGAGGCGGTGGTCACCATCGGGTCCGACGTCGTGACGGTGAGCGTAAGGCCGTCGAGCGACTCGGTCGCGATACCGAGTTCGATTCCGTCAGCCCACAGGGTGGCGGCATCCGCCCGGATCTCGAGGGGTACTGACAGAGTTTTATCGACCTGATAGCCACCGGGAACCGTGGTGACGGACCAGTCGTCGCCCTGGGCGATGACCGGAGATGTCGCTGTGACGGCGAAGGCGGGTGGGGAAATGAATACGGGGGTTGCTGCAAGGCAGAGAGCGGTGGCTATTGCCACACTTCTCCACGGGCGCGCTGATCTGGGCAAGCTGCTCCTGTGTGAATGGGACGGGGTTGCGCACCTCGCCGGTCCGTTCACTCGACGTACAACTGTCGGTCCAACAAGGAGCGCTGCAAACCTATCGGCGCGAATCGGCCGAAACCGGCCAGGAAATCAGACCGAAACAGACTCTTAACCGCGGTGCTCTTTTCGTGACGCCGCGTCGTCGATGATGACCTCCATGTCCCGGCGAGGCAGCGGAAAACCGTCGAGTCGTCCAACGGGGAAATTGCCCAGCAGCTGGACCAGCTCGGGCGGGACCCCTCCCGGACGAGACTCAAGCGCTTCCGTCAGCATGGGGCCAGCCACCGGGTGTGCCAGGACCTCCTCGAACGACGACTCGAGCGAGAGCGGGAGTACGACGTCGTCGCCGTCGAGCTCGAGCGCGGTAGTTGTGCGGATATCGCGGCTCGAGGTGCCGACCTCGATACCGTACGAACCGCGCTCGACAACCCAGCGGTCGATTCGGACGTCCCAGTAGGCCAGCTCGTCGCGACGCACGACGACAACGGCCTCGGCCGTCTCCCCCGGCTCAAGGGACACCACAGCAAAGCCCTTCAACTCGCGTGGCGGCCGCTGGACCGTCGATGAGGGCAGCGAGGTGTAAACCTGAACGACTTCCCGACCGGCCACCGACCCGGTGTTCGTCACCGGCACGGTGACCACGATGTCGCCGTCGGCGCCCACGGTCGCGGACACGTCGCCGTACTCGAAGCGCGTGTACGACAGACCATGACCGAAGGGGAACGCCACATCTGCTCGTGCGTCGTCGTACCACCGATACCCCACCAGGAGGCCCTCGCCGTAGCGCACGTGCCCGTGCTCACCGGGAAAGTTACCGAAGGAGGGGGTGTCCTCCAGCCGCAGCGGGATCGTCTCGGTGAGTTTGCCGGAGGGATTGACGGTGCCGAATAAGACGTCAGCCGTCGCAGATCCACCGGCCTGGCCGAGCAGCCATCCCTCCAGAATCGCCGGCACGGAACCGGCGAACGGCAGCGTGACCGCTCCGCCGTTGGAAAGCACCACGACGGTGTTTCGATTGGCCGCCGCGACGGCGTCGATGAGGCGCAGCTGATCGGTGGGGAGCTCCATATGCTGGCGGTCGAACCCCTCTGACTCTTCGTCGGCCGGAACCCCGAGGAAGACAACGGCGACGTCGCATTCGGATGCCGCCGCAACGGCATCCGTTCGAAGCGCGTCGGTGTCCCCACTGCCGTCGAGCGTGAAACCGGGAGCGAACACCACGTCGGCGGTCGCTTCGGCGCGGATCGCATCCAGCGCGTTGTCGAGACGGGTCGGGTTGATCTGCGATGATCCCGCGCCCTGATACCGGGGCGTCCGCGCGAACTCACCGATCACCGCGATCCTGGCGTCGCGCGCCAGCGGCAGCACCTCATCGTCATTCTTCAGCAGCACCAGGCACCTGCCGGCAACCTCACGTGCGAGCGCGTGGTGGGCGTCGACGTCCAGCGGACCGGGCGCGGCCGGACGTGCCTGCGCCTTGCGCACCAGATTCACGACCCGACGGGCAACCCGATCGAGTGCATCCTCCGGGAGCGAGCCGTTCTGCACCGCATCGACCACCTGCGCGTCGGTTCGACCGCCACTCGACGGCATTTCCAGGTCCAGACCCGCCGCGACACCCGCGACCCTGTTGTTCACCGCGCCCCAGTCAGACACGACGAGTCCTTCGAAGCCCCATTCGTCGCGCAACACAGTCGTCAGCAGCCAGGGATCTTCCGAGGTGTACACGCCGTTGATCCTGTTGTACGAGCACATGACGGTCCACGGCTGCGCGTCGCGCACCACCCGCTCGAAACCACGCAGGTAAATCTCGCGCAACGGGCGAGGATCGACGTCACTCGACACACGAAGCCGATCCGTCTCCTGGTTATTCGCGGCGAAGTGTTTGAGCGAAGCACCGACACCCTGTGACTGGATTCCACGAACGAGAGCGGATGCCATCACGCCGGAAACTATCGGATCTTCCGAAAAATACTCAAAGTTTCGGCCGCACAACGGGGAGCGTTTGATGTTGATGCCAGGGCCGAGAAGAACCGCGACGTCCTCAATGGCCGACTCCACACCGAGAGCCTCCCCGACGCGCTCGGCCGCGTCGACGTCCCAGGACGCGCCCAACCCCACCGCCGGCGGAAAGCAGGTCGCGGGTACGCTCGCCGCCAACCCCAGGTGATCGGTGTCACCGGCCTGTTTGCGGAGACCGTGCGGGCCGTCGGTCAGCATGACCGAGGGGATGCCAGCTCGGTCAACTGCCTTGGTTCTCCAGAAGTCCGCTCCGCTGGTGAGCGATGCCTTCTCCCCGAGGGTGAGGTCAGAGAGGTCGTCCATGAAAGAGCCCTTCCGTCGGCCGAACCGGCAACGCTGCCGGTTCGGATCGGCACGGAGATCGTGCTTGCGATTCGCAACTCTATAGGGCTACATTTCCACAGACAAGGATCCGTGTCCTCCAGCGACCGGTTCCCCACCCAACCGGCCAAAGGGGGCAGGTATGTCGACATCGAGCGGGTCCGCAGCGGGCATGCCGTCGCGCATGACGACGGCGACAACGGTCGTACGGGAGCACCACTGGATACCTGAACCGACGGAGCCAGCCAAGAAAAGCTATGTGCTCTGGCTGCTCCTCGCGCAGCTGTTCTTCTTCATCGCACTTCTCGGCCCGGCGATCGTCGGAATCGGGATCAAAATCCAGTCGCTCGTGGCGGCGGGCGCAATCCCCGAGAACGGCGCAACCGGAGCGGCAGCCGTACTCGGTGGCTTCGGAGCGCTCTTCGCCACCGTTGCCAACGTGATCTTCGGACGCCTGTCCGACCGTACGACCAGCAAGCTGGGGCGCCGTCGAATCTGGGTCGTCAGCGGCACCGTCATCATGACCCTGGCCTTCGTCATCATGGCACTGGCACCGAGCCTGCTCATCGCGACGGTGGGCTGGTCAATCGCCCAGCTGGGTGCCAACATGACGCTGGCACCGTTCATTGCGACAATTGCCGACCAGGTGCCCAAGTTCCAGCGGGGCAAGATCGCCGCGGCGCTGGGCATCGCGCAGAACGTCGGCATCCTGGGTGGCACCTACGTCGCCGAGTGGTTCGCCGACCAGCTGATCATCATGTTTGTGGGACCGTCCGTTCTGGCGATCATCGTGATGGTCATCTTCGCTTTCGTCCTGCCAGACAAGGTGCTCCCGGTTCACCCACCGCGCGCATCGTTGCGCGACTGGGCCGAGACGTTCTGGGTCAGCCCGGCGAGGTACCCCGACTACGGACTGGCCTGGTGGTCACGATTCCTCATCACCTTCGCGAGCTTCGGCTTCACTACCTTCCGGTTCTTCTACCTGCTCAACCACATCGGGGTCGAGGAAGAAGATGTCCCCGCCGTGATCTCGACCAGTGTGCTCATCTACACCGTCGCGCTCGTCGCTGTGAGCTATTTCGCGGGCTGGCTCTCCGACAAAATCGGCCGACGCAAGGTGTTCGTCTGGAGCTCAACGGCGCTCTTCGCCATCGGCACGTTCGCCCTGATCTTCGTGGATGACGTCGGTACGTTCTTCATTCTCGAGGCCATTCTGGGAGTCGCCTACGGCATGTACGTTGGCGTCGACCTCGCACTGGTTGTCGACGTGCTACCCAACCCTGATGACTCAGGGAAGGACCTCGGTGTGTTCAACATCGCCAACGCGCTCCCGCAGACGATTGCCCCGCTGATTGGCGGCATCCTCGTTTACGTCGGTGATCCAACCGGCAGCAACTACGGGTTGTGGTTCACCGTCTGTGCTGTCGCCGCGATCATCGGTGCTCTCGTGATTTTCCCGATAAAGAAAGTCAGATAGCGCTTCGCCGCGAACGCGAAAACACCCGTTCCGGTCGAGAACATCCGGCGTGCCGGGTGATCTCGACCGGCACGGGTGTTCTCGGTGACACTCGGATTTACCGGCGCCGCACGGCGCAGATTTCGCCCTTCCTTCACACCACCAAAACGCTTACGCTGGTGTTATGGACGGCACCGATGCCCGGATCCCTGGATCGCTCCAGTTAGTACTCGATTTCGTGAACTCCGTTGAGTTCCAGGTCGGAGAAGATGCCTTCGGCACCCCGGATCAACTGGCAGTCTGGCTCGCTCAACGCCGATTGCTCAGCGCCGGCACGCGCCTCACGGCGACCGAGCTGGAAACCGTGAGAACCATCCGCGAAGGACTGCGGGCCGTGCTCCACCTCCACGCCCGCCATGAGGCGGACTTTCGTGCGATTGATCGAATGAACGCGGCTCTTGCCGCAGCCACCGTTCATTTCAGCATCGGCCCCTCGGGCGATCCTGAGCTTGTCGCTGCTGGGGAGGGGAATCTAACCAGCCTGACAAACGCCCTCGTGAACGCCATCGCGACTGCTCACGCCGACGGGACCTGGCAACGACTCAAGGCATGTGCTCGCGAGTCGTGCCAGTGGGCGTTCTACGATGCGTCCCGAAACCGGTCGGGCCGGTGGTGCTCGATGGCCGGGTGCGGTAATTACATCAAGATGCGGCGAGTGGCCGAGCGTCGCGCGGAATCCATCACCGGTGACCGGCCCCGAGCGAGAGGAACAGGAGGACGAAACGGGTCGGTGCGCGAATGACCGCCGCCCGTCGGCCCCGCGTGGCCTTCATCCTCCTCCTCGGCATGCTCACCGCCATTGGGCCTCTGACGATCGATCTTTACCTGCCCGCCTTTCCCGCGCTGAAAGAGGACTTCTCCGTTGGAGATGGAGCGGTGCAACTGACCCTCGCCGCGACAACCCTTGGCCTCGCGATCGGGGAGTTATTCATCGGCGCGCTGAGCGATCGCGTCGGGCGCCGTTGGCCGCTCCTCGCCAGCACCTCGGTGCACGTCGCCGCCAGTATCGGGTGCGCGTTGGCGACGGACATCACGGCCCTCGCCGTCATGCGCGTGGCACAAGGCATCGGTGCTGCAGGAAGCGCGGTGATCGTGCTCGCGATCGTTCGCGACCTGTTCGACGGACGCCCCCTCGTGCTTATGATCGCGCGCGTCACTCTGGTGACCACCGTCGCGCCCCTGTTCGCTCCTGTTCTCGGTGCGGAGCTCCTGAGTGTCACCGACTGGAGAGGAATCTTCCTGGTGCTGGCGGCCCTGTCCGCTCTGATCCTTGCCGCCAGTATCCTCTTCATCCCCGAGACGTTGGAAACTACCGAGGCTCCTCGGCGCTTCGCCGCCCGCGTTGGCGCGGTTCTCCGGGACCGCTCGTTTCTCGGCGCCACCCTCGTCGCGAGCATGACTTACGCCGGGATCCATGCCTATGTGGCCGCGTCATCGCTGCTGTTTCAAGACGTCGAGGGTCTGTCACCCCGTGCATACAGCATCGTCTTCCTCGCCAACTCCATCGGCCTGGTGATCGGTGTGCAGCTCAGCGCGAAGCTGAGCAGGAAATTCTCGGTGAGCGGCATCCTCGCGGTCTTTACGTGGATCACGCTCGCAGCAGCATCCGCTCTCGTCATCGTTGAGCTCACGCCGATCGGCCTTCCTGGCGTCGTGGCCGTCCTGTTCACGTATGTCACAGCCTGCGGCGCGTGCTTTCCCTGCGTGACGTCACTTGCCCTCGATGGCCAGGGTGCCCAGGCCGGCACCGCTGCATCCCTTTTCGGTGCGGTCAACTTCACCGTCGCCGCTCTGGTTACCCCGGTCGCCGGCCTCGTCGGAATTACCAGCGCGATTCCCCTCGGCGGAGTTCTCGTCGCGACGTCGAGCCTCGCCGTCCTCGGCACACAAATCGTCATACGGCCTGCCCTCCGAGAAACGGATGCTGTCAGCCGTGAGCAGCGGACGGCGTAACCCCATGGGATTCCTCAACCCCGTGTTCCCGCACGACTTCCCCGACCCGATGATCCTGGCGCCACCCGCAGGTGGGTACATCGCCGTAGGCACGAACGGCAACGGCCACAACATTCAAACTCTCCGCAGTGCGAACCTGACGAACTGGGTTCGCGGGCCAGACGCGCTCCCGTCACTTCCGTCGTGGTCAACGCCCGGCGCGGTCTGGGCACCGGAAGTGACAGGGGATGCCGCCGGCCGATATCGCCTGTACTACACGACGCGATCTCCCGACCGACGGCTCCAGTCGATCAGCGTGGCCGTCGCAGACGCGCCAGAAGGCCCCTACCGGGACACCTCGACCGCGCCGCTGATCTGGCAGCAAAACGAGGGCGGCTCGATCGACAGCCACCCCTTCGTGAGCGCCACCGGTGAACGGTTTCTCTATTGGAAGAACGACGGCAATGCCGTTGGGTACGACACCTACCTCTACGTGCAGCGAATGGATGCCTCGAGCACCGAGCTTGTTGGCACACCACGTCGCATCCTCCGCGCCGATCAGGCGTGGGAAGGGGCGCTCATCGAAGCACCCTTCCTCTGGGAGCAATCCCCGTGGTTTCATCTCTTCTACTCCGCAAACGCCTATGACACGGATCGCTATGCCGTCGGCCATGCGGTCGCGTCCAGCCCGCTGGGCCCCTTCAGAAAATCCGCGGGCCCCGTGCTGGCCAGCAACGCGGTGGCGCGCGGCCCCGGCCACTGCGCACTCTTCCGCAGGGGCGGGAGAACCTGGATGGTCTTTCACGCCTGGCTGCCGGGACTCGTCGACACCCAGGAACCGGGGCGGACGGTGTGGCTCAGCGAAGTCATCTTCGGGCCGGACGGCAGCGCAACTGTGACGCCACCCACCACGTTCTACCCGCACTCCCCGTGAACGCGAAAACACCCGTTCCGGTCGAGAACATCCGGCGTGCCGGGTGATCTCGACCGGGACGGGTGTTCTCGGTGAAGCTCGGACTACTTACTCCCGCAGCACAGCGCCGAAGCGCTCGGTGGCCAGCGCCGAACCGGCGAGCTTGGCCTCCGACGCCTCAGCAGCGGTCAGCGTGCGGTCCGGGGCACGGAACCGCAGCGCGAAGGTGAGGCTCTTCGCGTCATCCGCGACACCCTTTCCGCGGTAGTCGTCAACAAGGCGGATGTCTTCCAGCAGTTCCCCTGCGCCCTCACGAACCGCGGCGAGCACGTCGCCAGCGGGTACCGAGCGCGGCACGACGAGAGAGAGGTCCTGGGTGGCTGCGGGAAGCGTGCCGATCACGCCAGCAGTGATCCCGGCATCCGTCGATTCGAGGATCGCGTCGAGGTTGAGTTCGGCGACGGCGACAACCCGCGGCAGGTCGGAGTCGAGGGCGAGCTGCGGAAGCAACTCCCCCGCGTACCCGACGACCCGATCACCAACACGAAGTTCGGCGGTGCGGCCCGGGTGAAGCGACTTGTGGCTGCCCTGGACGACGTCGATGGTGGCACCGGTCGCGAGACCGATCTGCGCGACAGCGGCGAGAGCATCGGCGATTCCGGACGGAACAGCGGCGAGTCCCGGCTGCTTGACGACGGCATTACCGACGATGAGCACAGCAACGTGACGCGGCTGCGGCGGGATTCCGGCATTGAGCTCGGCAAGCTGCTCGTCGGTCGGACGCGCGGCTCCAGACGGCAGTTCGGCCTGGCCGTACTGCACACCGGGCTCAGGGGTGAAGACCAGTCCGAGCTCGAAGATCGACACGTCGGTCAGCCCGCGCGACAGGTTGCGCTTCGCCGCCGAAATCAGGCCGGGCAGCAGGCTCGTGCGCAGGTACGGCGCACTGGCGTCGAGTGCGTTCGCGACCTTGATGGCCGGCACGCTGCCCTCAACGGGCGAACCAAACTTGTCGTTGTCAGCGGCGGAAAGGAACGGGAACGCGAGGATCTCCGTCGAACCGGCGGCCGCGAGAACGTCTGCAACGTTACGTCGCACCCGCTGCGAACGGGTCAGACCGCGTCCCGGAGGAGCGACCGGCAGCACCGACGGAATCCGGTCGTAGCCGACGATACGCGCCACTTCTTCGGCGAGGTCGCTCTTGTCGGTGATGTCGGGGCGCCAGGTCGGAGCCGTCACTCGGAGGCCGCCGTCGGTGTCCTCGACGGTCGCTCCGATCTCGACCAGCGAGTCGCGGATCTCATCGGCGGTGTACTCGATGCCGATGAGGCCCGAGATGTAGCCGTCAGGCAGCAGGATCGGTGTTGCGGATGCCGCTTCACCGACGATCGAACCGGTTGCGTCGGCCTCTCCCCCGGCCAGTTCGACCATGAGTTCAGCAACGCGCGACGCCGCAGCGACGGCGATCGCGGGATCAACCCCACGCTCGAAGCGCTTGGACGCTTCGCTCGGCAACTTGTGCCGACGGGCCGTGCGCGCGATCGACACCGGGTCGAAGTTCGCGGCCTCGATGAGCACGTTGCGGGTGGTCTCACCCATCTCTGTGGTCGCGCCACCCATGACGCCGGCGAGGCCGATCGGCCCCGAACCGTCGGTGATGAGCAGGTCCTCGGGGCTGAGCGTGCGCTCCTGGCCGTCGAGGGTCACAAGCTTCTCCCCCGGCTGCGCGCGCCGCACGGTGATGCCGTCGGTGAGCGCGTCGAGGTCGTAGCCGTGAATCGGCGCGCCGAGTTCGAGCATCACGTAGTTGGTGATGTCTACGAGGAGCGAAATCGAACGGATGCCCGCAAGCCGCAGTCGCGACACCATCCACGGCGGCGTCGGGCGTGAAGCATCCACGTTCCGAACGATGCGCGTGGCGAACACGCGCACACCGGGCTTGCCGTGAATCGGTGCGTCGTCGGCGATCGTGACCGGGAAGCCGTCGGTGCCGGTCGGCTGGAAGTCCTCGCGCTGCGCGGGGTCGCGGAACGCGGCACCGGTGGCGTGGGCGTACTCGCGGGCAACGCCGCGAAGGGAGAACGCGTACCCGCGGTCGGGTGTGACGTTGATCTCGACTGCCGCGTCGTCCAGACCGAGCAGCGCGATGGCATCCGTACCTGGCTCAGCGTCGACGCCGAGCGTCGACAGGCGCAGGATTCCGTCGTGCTCCTCACCGAGGCCGAGCTCTCGTGTCGAGGCGATCATGCCGTCGGACACGTGGCCGTAAGTCTTGCGCGGGGTGATCGGGAACGGGCCGGGGAGAACCGCGCCGGGCAGGGTCACGACGACCTTGTCACCGACGAAGAAGTTGCCCGCGCCACAGACGATGCCGTGCACGTCGGGTCCGCCGTCGGCGGCGAGCTCGCCCTCGGGCGCAACGCGCACCTGGCACCAGCGGATGACCTTGCCGTTCTTCTGCGGCTCCTCGACGAACTCGAGCACCTCGCCGACGACAACGGGTCCCGTCACCTCGAAGGTGTGAACGTCTTCCTCTTCGAGGCCGACCTTCACGAGTGCAGCGTGCACGTCTTCCGTGGTCGATCCCGGTGCGAGATCGACGTATTCAGCGAGCCAACTGAGGGGCACCCGCATGCTAAACCACCATTCCAAACTGCTGTGAGAAGCGAATATCGCCCTCAACCATCTCCCGCATGTCCTGGACGTCGTTGCGCAACATCAGGCCACGCTCGACTCCCATGCCGAAGGCGAAACCTGAATATTCGTCCGGGTCGATCCCGGCCGCGCGGAGCACGTTCGGGTTGATCATGCCGCAGCCACCCCACTCGATCCAGCGAGGGCCGTGCTTGAACGTCGGGTGCCAGAAGTCGAGCTCGGCGCTCGGCTCGGTGAACGGGAAGTAGCTCGGGCGCAGGCGGATCTTCGCCTCATCGCCGAAGATCGACTTCACGAAGTGGTCGAGCGTGCCCTTGAGGTGCGCCATGGTCAGACCCTTGTCGACGGCGAGTCCCTCGAACTGCATGAACACGGGCAGGTGAGTCGCGTCGAACTCGTCGGTGCGGTAGACGCGACCGGGCGCGAGCACGTAGACGGGAAGCTCACGAGTGAGCAGTGACCGCACCTGCACCGGCGAGGTGTGGGTGCGCAGCACGAGGTGTGACTCGGGCGGGTCGATGAAGAACGTGTCCTGCATCGCGCGCGCCGGGTGGTCGGCGTCGAAGTTGAGCGCGTCGAAGTTGAACCACTCGCTCTCGACCTCTGGGCCTTCGGCGATCTCCCAGCCCATTCCGGTGAAGATCTCGCTCACGCGGTCCTGGAGGAGGGTGAGCGGATGCCGTGCACCTGCGGTGTAGCGGCTGGCCAGCGCGGTCACGTCAACGGCCTCTGCGGCGAGCTGAGCCGCGTTCTCGGCTTCGACGATTTCCTGCTCGCGAGCGGCAAACGCCGCGTTCACGCGACCTCGTGCCTGGCCGACGAGTTTGCCGAGCGGGGCCTTCTGGTCGGGAGCGACGTTGCGCAGCTCACCGTTGAGCTTCGCCAGCGGCGAGGCCTCTCCGGTGTGCTCGGTACGTACGTGCTTGAGGGCTGCGGAATCGGCTGCGGCGGCAATTGCGGCGAGGGCTGATTCGACTGCCGCGTTCACGGCGGATTCGGTTATTACTTGCGAGTCGGACACGGTCCACAAGTCTACCGAGTGGCGGAACTACACAGCGCCCTCGCCTGACTGCCGAGCCGCTGCCGATGCCTGAGCGATCGCGATGGCGGGGTCCACGTCGACGGGCTTTCTGCCCCTGCGTACCCGGCCTCCACGGCGCGCTGAGTCAGTGCGCTTCGAGAGCCAGCGGGCGACCCACGAGAGTGCGAGGTTCATGATCAGGTAGATCACGAACGTCACGGCGAAGAGCGAGAACAGGTAGCGGTTGCCGTAGAAGCTCGCCAGGTTGTTCATCGTCGAGCGGAGAAGTTCCGGGTAACCGACGATGAATCCGAGCGACGTGTCCTTGAGCAGCACGACCAGCTGGGCGACGATCACCGGCAGCATCTGGCGGAATGCCTGCGGGAATTCGATGAGCATCCGGGTCTGGAGTTCACGCATTCCGAGACTCAACCCGGCCTCGCGCTGTCCGCGCGGCAGGGAGGCAAGTCCTGCCCTGAGCGCTTCACCGATGATGGCGCCGTTGTACAGGCCGAGAGCAAGCACAACAGCGAGGTACGCCCCGCTGGAGAAGCCGAGCAGGATGAAGAGCATCATCAGGAGAACGGGCATGCCTCGAACGAACTCGAGGACAACGGTGATGGGAACCCGGATCCAGGCCGTCTTCGCTGTGCGGAGCAGAGCAAAGATCACACCGAGAACGAGCGCGAGGACCGCTGCTGCTCCGGCGGCGCGCAGCGTGTTGAGCACGCCCTTGCCAATGAACGTCCAGACCTCAGGGTCGGCGAAGATATTCCACCGGCTTGGATCAAACATGCCGGGAAGGGTAATCCCGCCCGAACTGGGCCGTGGGGCTGCCAGAACCGAGTAAATCCAGTACAGGCCGCCGAGGATGAGGATGCCGACGACGATGGAGAGAATCAGCGAGAGCCGCCTGGCCTTCGGACCGGGAGCGTCGAACAGAACGGAACCGCTCATCGCGCCACCACCCACTTCTTCTCGAGCCGCCCGGCAAAGAGCCCCAGCGGAATAGTTATGAGCAGGTAGAAGGTCGCGACGCCCAGGAGCACCGCGATGACGGCGTTTCCGTTGTCGTTCGCGAGTTCTTTACCGATGGTGAAGAGCTCGGCCACGAAGAAACCACCGGCGACCGAGGTGTTCTTGGTCAGGGCGATGATGACGTTGATCAGCGGCGGGATGACCATCCGGAACGCCTGGGGGAACACGACGTATCCGACCGTCTGGCTGAAGCCGAGCCCAAGGCTGCGTGCGGCCTCGGCCTGGCCGATCGGAACGCCGTTGATTCCGGAGCGCAGGGCTTCGGCCACGAACGGCGAGGTGTACACGCTGAGGCCGATCATCGCGAACGTCGCGTAATCGAACCGGACACCGAGGTACGGCAGGATGAACGCGCAGAAGAAGAGGACGAGTGTGAGCGGAGTGTTCCTGATCAACTCGGTGTACACGGCGCCGAAGCCGCGCAGTGAGGGGACCGGTGAGATCCGCATGGTCGCGATGATGGTTCCGAGGATCAGGGCGGCAATCGCAGCGACAACGAGGAGTTGCAGCGTCATGCCGAAGCCTGAGAGGTACCGAGGCAGGTTGTCGATGATGACGTCCATGTGGCCTCTTCCGTTTCTGTTGTGTGGCGCTCACGAACGGGGCGGGGACACGCCCCGCCCCGTTCGTGTGTGGAACTTCTAGTAGCGGTCTACCGCAGGAGGCTCGACGTACTCGAGGACCGTTCCAGCGGTGCTGTCCCAGGCCTCCTCGTACGAACCGTCTTCGTAGGATTCCTCGAGGACATCGTTGATCCAGTCGCGGAACTCGATGTCGTCCTTGGCAAGTCCGATGCCGTAAGGCTCCTCGGTGAACGGCTTTCCGACCACCTTGAACTCGCCCTCGTTCTGAGCAGCGAGACCGGCGAGGATCACGTTGTCAGTCGACACGGCGACGACCTGGCCCGAGCGCAGCGGCTCGAGGCAGTTGGAGTAGGTGTCGGTGAGAACCGGGGTTGCGCCGATTTCAGCCAGCTTCGCCGCGGGTGTCGAACCGGTCACCGAGCAGACGGGCTGCCCGACGAGGTCTTTCTCGCTCTTGATGGACTTGTCGTCGGCGAGCGTCAGGATCGACTGCCCGGCCATGTAGTACGGCCCGGCGAAGTCGATGACTTCCTTGCGCTTGTCGTTGATCGTGTAGGTGGCGATGACGAGGTCGACCTCACCGTTCTGGATGTACGGCTCGCGGTTCGCGGAGACCGTTTCCTTCCATTCGATGTCCTCTTCGGCGATGCCGAGCTTCGCGGCGATGATCTTGCCGACCTCGACGTCGAAACCGACGGGCTCTCCGCTCGGGCCGACGAGGCCGAACAGCGGCTGGTCGAACTTCGTGCCGATGGTGATCTTGCCATCTTCTGCCAGCTCGGCCATCGTTGTGCCGGCTTCAAAGGTGGGGGCTGCTTCCGGTTCGGGGGCTGCGGTGTCTCCGCCGCCTCCCGCACAGGCGGAAAGCGTGAGCAACGCGGCTCCGCCGAGGGCGATCAGTGATAGCTTTTTGCGCTTCATCTCGTTCTCATTCCTTGTGATGTGCTGTGTTTTCCCGGCTGCCGAAGCGGCCAAGGGTGATGAGCCGCGCGCTCAGGGGCGCGCGGCGGTCAGTGGTCGAGGATCTTGGACAGGAAGTCCTGTGCGCGTTCAGACTTCGGGTGGCTGAAGAAGGTCTCGGGAGTGGCTTCCTCAACGATCTCGCCCTCTGCCATGAACAGCACCCGGTCGGCCGCCTTGCGGGCGAAGCCCATCTCGTGGGTGACCACGATCATGGTCATGCCTTCCTTGGCGAGGCCGACCATGACGTCGAGAACCTCGTTGATCATTTCGGGGTCGAGGGCGCTCGTCGGCTCGTCCATCAGGATCAGTTTGGGGCTCATCGCGAGCGAGCGGGCGATCGCAACACGCTGCTGCTGACCGCCGGAGAGCTGTGCCGGCATCTTGTGCGCCTGGTTTGCCACCCCGACGCGCTCGAGCAGCGTCATCGCGCGCTCAGTGGCATCCTTCTTCGACATCTTCTTCACCTTGATCGGTGCGAGCGTGATGTTCTCGAGCACCGTCTTGTGCGCGAACAGGTTGAAGGACTGGAAAACCATGCCGACATCGGCACGGAGACGGGCGAGGTCCGCGCCCTCTTCCGGGAGCTTCTTTCCATCGATGGTGATCGTGCCGGAGTCGATGGTCTCGAGCCGGTTGATCGCCCGGCACAGGGTGGATTTGCCCGAACCGCTTGGACCGATCACGACGACGACCTCACCGCGGGTCACCGTGGTGTTGATGTCCTTGAGTACATGGAGATCGCCGTAGTGTTTGTTGACCGAGTCGACGATCACCAGGGGCTCACCAAGTTTCGCGATGGGCATGCTCGTCGTGTTCGGTATCAGCGTTGGTTCCATGCGTCCAAACTAAAGGACACGGTGTTTCGCCCGTATGACGAGAGGCATCCGTTACTGATTCGTAACCAAGATTACGAACAGAATCGGATGCCTCTGGGCGGGGTGGGTCAGACGGCGCTGCGCTGCGCGAACGCGGACTCGTAGAGACACACCGACGCCGCGGTCGCGAGGTTCATCGACTCGGCGTGGCCGTAAATCGGAACCGTGATCGCGGCATCCGCGAGTGGAAGCTGCTCATCGGTCAGGCCGTGCGCCTCGTTTCCGAACAGCCAGGCGGTCGGCTGGACGAGTTCGCCCGAGACGCGGGCGTCGAGCAGGCTCGTGCCCTTCACGTCGGCGGCGAGTACACGGAGTCCGGCCTTGTGCGCCCGCTCGATGACGTTCGGGAGTTCAGCGCCGACCGCGATCGGCAGGTGGAACAGAGACCCCGTCGTTGAGCGGACGACCTTGGGGTTGTACAGGTCGACGCTGCGCCCGGTGAGGATGACGGCATCCGCACCTGCAGAGTCGGCGGCACGGATGATGGTTCCCAGGTTTCCGGGGTCGCGAACCTCTTCGAGGATGGCAATGAGCTTGGGCTCGCCGTTGAAGATGTCCTTCATCGAGGTCGGGAACTGGTGCGCGACGGCGATGAAGCCCTGCGGAGTCACTGTGTCGCTCATCACACCGAGGACTTCCTCGGAGACGAACTCGACGTCGAAGTCGGTCTGCTCGTCAGCCATGGCTGCGATGTCGGGGTACCGCTCAAGAGCTGTGGGTGTTGCGTAGAGTTCGACGATCAGCCCGGGGCGGAAGGTCAGCGCCTCTGAGACCGCCTGCGGCCCCTCGAGAAGAAAGAGGCCGGTTTCGAGACGGGCCGGTCGTTTGGCAAGTTTTGCTACCGCTCTGACGCGCGGGGAACGTGGGTTATCAAGCACTCCCCCAGTCTAGGGACAGGCACGTCGGCGGTGGGGAGGCGCGCACAACGAAACAACGGGCACCCCGCCGAAGCGGGATGCCCGTTGAAAGGAGAAAGCTGCTTACGCTGCTGCGTCAACCTTCGGAGCCGAGGTGTCGGCCGGGAGGGCCTTCTTCGCGCTCTCGACGAGGGCCGCAAACGTGGCGGGCTCGTTGACAGCGAGCTCGGCGAGGATACGACGGTCAACCTCGATACCAGCAAGGCCGAGGCCCTGGATGAGGCGGTTGTACGTGAGGCCGTTGGCACGCGATGCCGCGTTGATCCGCTGGATCCAGAGGCGACGGAAGTCACCCTTCTTCTGGCGGCGGTCACGGTACGCGTAAACCATGGAGTGGGTGACCTGCTCCTTGGCCTTCCGGTACAGGCGCGAACGCTGACCGCGGTAACCCTCAGCCCGCTCGAGGATCTTCCGACGCTTCTTGTGAGCGTTTACCGCCCTTTTTACTCTTGCCATTTGTCTATATTCCTAACGGGTTCAGGTCTTAGTGACCGAGAAGCTTCTTGATGTTCTTGGTGTCAGCCTTCGAGACGAGCTGGTCGGTGTTCAAGCGACGCTTACGCTGTCCGGACTTCACCTCGAGGTTGTGGCGCATGCCCGACTGCTGCTTCTTGATCTTGCCGGAACCGGTGAGCTTGAATCGCTTCTTGGCACCGGAATGGGTCTTCTGCTTAGGCATTGTCTTCCTCCTGCTTCGCTGCTTTATTGGCAGCACGTTGTGCGTTGGCTTCGGCCTTGGCCTCTGACTTGTTTTTCAGAGGGCCGATCACCATGACCATGTTTCGACCATCGATGGTCGGAGTGGACTCAACAGTGCCCAGTTCCGAAACATCTTCGGCAAATTTTTGGAGCAAGCGAACACCCTGGTCGGGCCGTGACTGCTCACGACCGCGGAACAGGATCATTGCTTTGACCTTGTCACCAGCCTTGAGGAAGCCCTCGGCGCGCTTGCGCTTTGTTTCGTAGTCGTGCTTGTCGATCTTGAGACGGAACCGAACCTCTTTGAGGATGGTGTTCGCCTGGTTACGCCTGGCCTCCTTGGCCTTCTGCGCAGCCTCGTACTTGAACTTGCCGTAATCCATGATCTTCGCGACCGGAGGCTTGGAGTTCGGGGCGACCTCGACGAGATCGAGCTCAGCTTCCTGCGCCAGGCGCAGTGCTACCTCAATCTTGACAACGCCGACCTGTTCTCCGGCGGGACCCACGAGGCGGACCTCGGGGACTCGGATACGGTCGTTTGTACGGGGATCGCTAATGCGTTACTCCTCTAACTCAATCTCTGACTTTTAATTCAGACGGATGCCTGGATCAAGCGAGAGAGGAGAAGTCACACACCACAACCATGACGGAAATAAATCCATCACAGTGGCTCGTACCCTGTCTACCTCAGCATGGAAACCATGCGTCTGGCGGAGTACAACAACCCGGTAACCTTAGTGAAGCGGTCAAGCGCGGGTGGGAATTTTCCTCTTTCGTACCGGAACTTTAGTCCCGGAGCCGTCTTAGAGTCTAGCAGAGGTTGGCATTGAGCACTAACGAATCCCCATACGACAACGTCGAGGACGCTGCGTCCGACGCAACCCGCGACATCGCAGACGTCGGCGCCGTCGAAGTCATCACGACGACGGCCGTCCACCTCATGAGCGCGGCGGCGGTCAAATGTGGCCTCGCCGACGACCCCGAGTCGCAGCAGGACCTCGACGAGGCACGCAAGCTGATCAACGCCCTTGCCGGCCTGATCACCGCGGGAGCCCCCGAGATCAGCGACATGCACGCGCGCAGCCTTCGTGATGGGCTTCGGTCGCTGCAGCTGGCGTTCCGTGAGGCATCCGTCATCCCTGACCCCGTGGGCAAGGGCCCCGGCGAGAAGTGGACCGGCCCGGTCAACTAGGTCCCCCGCTCCACCCACAGGCGCGGGCGAAGGCGCTCCGCGTCGCGCCCGCGCCGTTCATCTGTCACAGATGCACGGCAAACGCGCCGGAACCATGCATCAGCGACGGTCGAACGCGCACCAACGCGCGCCTTCCGCGCGCGCGTTCCGCCCGGATCAGCGGGACGCTTCGAGCCGCACCGCGAGCGAGTCGACCATCGTCGCGATCACGTCGCTCGCCGCCCACCGCTGGGCGAGCCTCGAGAGCACGGCGTCGAGCTCACTGCGCGTGAGGCCGTCGATCAGTTCGAGGTGGGCGATGAGTTCAGGGCCGGCCAGCCGCGCCCGCGCGTCACCCGACTCCAGCCTGACGTCGAGCACCGCCAGCTCGGAGCGCGCGCTCGTAAGAAACGCGTCGAGCACATCCGGGTTCGCGTACGCGGGCTGCCACGGGAGCGACTGGGCGATGGCCCACAACGCCGGCCGCCGAATGGCGAACTCGGTGTCGTTCGTCGGGTCGAGCACGACGAGGTCTGTGTTCTCACTCGCCGCTGCGAGAGCAACGCGGATGCCGTCGGCCGGCACCGGTCGCGCGATCGTGTTCCAGGACTGCATGGCGGCCACCGACGAGAAGACCGGCAGCACGTTACGGCCGTCGGGACCGGCGACGGTCACGATGGACAACTCCTGGGTCTTATCGACTTTCTGGCCATGCGCGTTCACTCCGACGTCGCCGGCGTGGGTCACGAGTGGGATGAGCAGCCGCGACGAGCGGAACGCGTCGACGACGGCATCCTCCCCCGCTCGCCCATCCGCGAATCGCGTGAGCGCGTCGATCAGCTGAGGTGGCGCAGACCCATCGTCGCCGGCAAAAGCGTTCTCGCCGAACTGGCGGCCCTCCCAGGGCTGCCCGGCCGAGTCTGCGGGATTAGTCGGATGCGACATCCAGCGCCTCAGCCAGGGTGAATGCACCCGCGTAGAGCGCCTTGCCGACGATCGCACCCTCGAGCCCGAGCGGCACGAGTTCGCGCAGGGCGACGAGGTCGTCGAGGCTCGACACTCCACCGGACGCGATGACCGGTCGGTTGGTCCGCTCCATCACCTGGCGAAGCAGGTCGACGTTGGGCCCCTGAAGGGTGCCATCCTTCGTCACGTCGGTGACGACATAGCGGGCGCAGCCGGCCCGCTCGAGCCGGTCGATGACCGTCCACAGGTCGCCGCCCTCACGGGTCCAGCCGCGTGCCGCGAGTGTGGTTCCGCGGACATCGAGGCCGACCGCGACGGCTTCGCCGTACTGGCCGATGACGTTCGCGGCCCACTCCGGGTTCTCCAGCGCCGCTGTACCGAGGTTGATTCGCTTGGCGCCGGTCGCGAGAGCTGCCTTGAGTGACGCGTCGTCGCGGATGCCACCGGAGAGTTCGACGTTCACACCGCGGACCTGCTTGATCACCTTGCGGATCACACCCGCGTTGTTCCCGCGGCCGAATGCGGCATCGAGGTCCACCAGGTGGATCCACTCGGCGCCCTGGCGCGCCCAGTCAGCGGCGGCGTCGACCGGATCGCCGTAGCTGGTCTCCGTGCCCGCCTCGCCCTGGGTCAGACGGACGGCTTTGCCGCCGGCGACGTCGACAGCCGGAAGCAGCACAAGCTTCGGGGTCGTGTTGAACTCACTCATGAATTGTCCTTGGTTGTGTGGTGCGGCACGAGCGTGCCATTCGAAAGAATGCGGAGGGTCAGTCCGATGTGAGAGAGCCGACCCAGTTGGCCAGCAAGCGGATGCCGGCATCGCCGGACTTCTCCGGGTGGAACTGCGTCGCGCTCAGCGGTCCGTTTTCGACGGCGGCGAGGAACCGGGTTCCGTGTTCGGCCCACGTCAGTGCCGGCTCGTGGAACGGCGGCATCACCTCGAGCTTCCAGTCCTGCGCGGCGTACGAGTGCACGAAATAGAAGCGTTCGTCGCGGATGCCGCGGAAGAGGACGGAGTCTTCGGGCGCGTCGACCGTGTTCCAGCCGATGTGCGGGAGAACGGGCGCGTCGAGTTCCGTCACGACGCCCGGCCACTCTCCGAGGCCCTCTGTGTCGACGCCGCGTTCAACACCGCGCTCGAACAGAATCTGCATCCCGACACAGATGCCCATGACCTTGCGACCACCGGCCAGCCGGCGATCGATCACTTCACCCCCGCGCGAGGTGGAGAGCTGTTCCATGACCGCGCTGAACGCTCCAACACCGGGCACGAGAAGACCGTCGGCCTCGAGTGCCTTGCGTCGGTCACCGGTCAGCTCGACGTCGGCGCCCGCCGCTTCAAGTGCCTTGACCGCGGAGTGGACGTTGCCGCTCCCGTAGTCGAGAACAACAACGCTTGGCCGTGACGATCCCGTCACAGTGCGCCCTTCGTCGATGGGATGCCGGTCACGAGAGGATCGAGAGCCTTCGCCTGCCGGAACGCCCGCGCGAATGCCTTGAACTCGGCCTCGGCGATGTGGTGTGGGTCGCGCCCGCCGAGCACGGTGACGTGAACGGTGAGTGCGGCGTTGAACGCAATGGCTTCGAACACGTGCCTCACCATCGACCCGGTGAAGTGACCACCGATGAGGTGGAACTCGAACCCCGCGGGCTCGCCGGAGTGCACGAGGTACGGCCGACCGGAAATGTCGACGACGGCCTGGACGAGTGCCTCGTCGAGGGGAACGAGAGCGTCGCCAAAGCGCGAAATGCCCTCCTTGGTGCCGAGCGCCTGCTTGATGGCCTGCCCGAGTGCGATGCCAATGTCTTCCACCGTGTGGTGCACATCGATCTCGATGTCGCCGGTGGCCCTCACCGTGAGGTCGACCAGTGCGTGCTTGGCGAACGCCGTCAGGAGGTGATCGTAAAAGGGCACGGTGGTGTGAATATCACTGACACCGGTCCCATCGAGGTTGAGCGTGAGGTCGATGCTCGATTCGCTCGTCTCGCGCTGGATCCGGGCGGTGCGCTGCGGCTGGCTCATGACTTCGAGCTTACCGCCGCAATGGCTTCGAGGAACGCGGTCGTCTCTGCCTCGGTACCCGCCGAAACCCGCATCTGATTGGCGAGGCCGATATCCCGGATGAGCACTCCGCGCTCGAGCAGTGACTCGAACAGTGCTGCCGGATCGTCAACGCCTCCGAACAGCACGAAGTTGCTGTGGCTCCGGTACGGGCGGTAGCCCAGGTCGGCGAGGCCAGCGCTGATGCGGTCGCGCTGGTTCTTGATGTCATCGACCATGGCGAGCATTTCGCCGCTGTGTGCAAGGGCAGCAATCGCCGCGGCTTGCGTGAGTGCGGAGAGGTGGTACGGAAGGCGCACCAGGCGAAGCGCGTCCGTTACCGCCGGCGCCGCAGCGAGGTAGCCCACCCGTGCGCCGGCAAATGCGAAGGCTTTGCTCATGGTTCGTGACACGAGCAACCGGTCGCGCCCGTCGAGAAGGGACAGCGCGCTTGGAGTCCCCTCTGGGGCGAACTCGAAGTACGCCTCGTCCACGACCACGATGCCATCGGTCGCGTCATAGACGGCCTCGATGGTGTCGAGCCCAAGCGGGGTCCCGGTGGGGTTGTTCGGAGAACAGAGAATCACGACGTCGGGGCGTTCGCGGCGAACGGCGGCGCTGGCGGTCTCGGGCGAGATCTCGTAGTCGGCGTCACGCTCGGCGGCAATCCACTGGGTTCCGGTGCCTGCGGCCAGCAGCGGGTACATGGAATAGGTCGGGCTGAACCCGAGCACCGAGCGGCCAGGTCCGCCGAAAGCCTGGAGAACCTGCTGCAGAACCTCGTTCGAGCCGTTCGCGGCCCAGATGTGATCGGCACTGAGACCGTGCCCGAGGTAACCGGCGAGGCTGATCCGTAGTTCGGTGAACTCGCGGTCGGGGTATCGGTTCACGCCGAGCACAGCGCGGGCGAGGGCGGTCACGATATCGTGGGCCACGTCTTCGGGAATCGGATGCGTGTTCTCGTTGACGTTCAGGGCGACGGGCACGACCTTCTGGGGTGCGCCGTACGGGGACTTGCCACGAAGATCATCGCGGATGGGCAGGGCATCGAGGGAACTCACCCCGGAAGTTTACCCGCCGCGCCTTGCGCTTCGGTGTGCGTTACGGAGCCGTGTATCGCTCGGGAATGGCGATGTTCTGCCCGGGAACGACCGTGGACGTTTCGAGCTGGTTGAGGGCCATCACGTCGGCGATCACATCACGAGGGTCGGCATCGGGAGCCAGCGTGCCCGCGAGGGACCACAGGGAGTCACCGTGTTCGACAGTGACGTACTCGAACGAGGCCGAGCTCGGGGACGACGACGCCGCTGCGGCGCCGGCGTTGAGTCCGAGCCAGGCCGCGAGAGCGATGAACGGAGCAGCGGCGAGCGAAGTCAGGACAATGCGACCGCGCCGGGTGAGTCGGATGCGCCCGGTGGGGCGTGCGATCATCGCTGAGGAGTCGCCTCCGGCGGCCTGTGTACGCGGGTTCGACGGGCGCGGCGCCTCGGGGCGCCGTGCGGCTGGACGTGAGAGAGAGTGAATGGGGGTGATGACTGCGGTGCTCATGGTGCGCCTCCGGTTCGTGCTGTGAACTGTTGTGTGGCGATTCGAAGAATTCGTATCCGGCCCTCGGCCGGGAGGGCCGAATACGAACCTGTATTCCGAATCTATATTCGATTGTTCGAACATTCAAGTCCTTCTTCGGACTTTTTTGCAGAATTTGCCCGACACACTCGAACAAATCTTTGCTGGGGCCCCTCGGGACGGATAGAGTTTCGATTGATGGTTGAGACTCAACCAGTGACCACTGACATTGGCCGGGGCTGCCCGCCAGACGGGAGTGACATGACGCTCGACAACGCGAATATCACGGCTGAGAACGAGCCGGATGCCGCTGTTTCATCTGCCGCTCCAAAGGCACGGAAGGCCAAGCGCGTGCCGGCAGAGAAGCCGACCACGCGCCGCCGCAAGAGCCTGAGCGAGAAGCAGCTGGCGATCCTCGACGTGATCCAGCGCTCCGTGCAGAGCCGCGGCTACCCGCCGAGCATGCGCGAAATCGGCGACGCGGTCGGACTCGCGTCACTCTCAAGCGTGACGCACCAGCTCAACCAGCTCGAGTTGAGCGGTTACCTGCGCAGGGACCCCAATCGGCCCCGTGCACTCGAGATCCTGATCGACCTGCCCTCCCCCTCGAACGTTGCCGACTTCGAAAGCTCAACACCGGTCGGCGACGCCGCGATGGTGCCCCTGGTCGGACGCATCGCTGCCGGGGTGCCGATTACCGCTGACCAGCAGGTCGAAGAGGTCTTCCCCCTGCCCCGTCAGCTCGTGGGCAAGGGCGAGCTGTTCATGCTCAAGGTCTCGGGTGAGTCGATGATCGACGCAGCGATCTGCGACGGCGACTGGGTCGTCGTCCGTCAGCAGCCGACGGCCGAGAACGGCGACATCGTCGCTGCCATGCTCGATGGTGAAGCCACGGTCAAGGTGTTCCGCCAGCGCGATGGCCACACCTGGCTGCTCCCCCGCAATACGAACTTCGAACCGATCCTCGGCGACGAAGCCGACGTGCTCGGCAAGATCGTTGCGGTCCTCCGCGCGGTGTAGCCACTCACGGTGGGGCGCCTGACGCCCGCTTAACGATCGGATGCCCCGGGTACAGACCCGGGGCATCCGTTCGTTAACAGACCAGACGTGTGACGTCGCCGCTTCGCGTTTACTCGGCGATCGCGAACTCGGACACCTGTGCGGCGAGTTCCTCCGACGCGAGTGCGCGCACCTCGGTGCCGTCTTCCTCGTAGTCCAGCTTCTCGACCTTTCCGCGGCGGTGGAGCATCGAAATGATGTCTCCCCGGTCGTACGGGACGAGCAGGTGAAGCGGGACTGTCGGACTCGGCAGCAGCTCCGCGATACGGGCCAGGATCTCGTCGATCCCCTCACCGGTGCGCGCCGAAGCGAAGATCGCCTTGGGTTCCAGTCCGCGGAGCACGAGCCGGTCGTCCTCGCTGACGAGATCGCTCTTGTTGAAGACCACGATCTCTGGAATATCGCGGGCGCCGACATCACCGATCACGTCGCGGACAGTGCTGATCTGGGATGCAGGGTCCGGATGCGATGCGTCGACCACGTGCACGATGACATCCGACTCCGCCACCTCTTCCAGGGTGGAGCGGAACGCCTCGACGAGCTGGTGCGGCAGGTTTCGGACGAATCCGACGGTGTCGGAGAGCGTGTAGAGCCGGCCGTCCTCGGTCTGGGTCTTCCGAACCGTCGCGTCGAGCGTTGCAAAGAGTGCGTTCTCGACCAGCACGCCGGCCTTCGTGATCCGGTTGAGCAGACTCGACTTGCCGGCGTTGGTGTACCCGGCAATAGCGACGCTCGGCACCTCGAAGCGGTTGCGGTTGGCCCGCTTGGCCTCGCGGGCCGGCCCGAAGCCCTTGATCTGCTTGCGCAGCTTCGCCATCCGGGTGTGGATGCGGCGTCGGTCGAGTTCGATCTTGGTTTCACCAGGACCACGTGAACCCATTCCGGCGCCGGCGCCGCCCACCTGGCCACCGGCCTGGCGGGACATCGAGTCACCCCAACCGCGGAGTCGCGGCAGGAGGTACTCAAGCTGGGCGAGCTCGACCTGGGCCTTGCCCTCGCGGCTCTTGGCGTGCTGGCTGAAGATGTCGAGGATGACGGCGGTACGGTCGATGACCTTGACCTTCACGACGTCCTCTAGCGCACGCCGCTGGCTTGGCGCGAGTTCGGTGTCGGCGATCACGGTGTCTGCGCCGAGCGCTGCGACGATGCCGCGCAGTTCCTCGGCCTTTCCCTTGCCGAGGTAGGTGCTGGGGTCGGGATTCGGGCGGCGCTGCAGCATGCCGTCGAGGACGACGGCGCCTGCGGTTTCAGCGAGGGCAGCGAGCTCGCGGATCGAGTTCTCTGCATCCTCCTGCGCGCCCTGCGGGTACACGCCGATGAGAACGACGTTCTCGATGCGCAGCTGCCGGTACTCGACCTCGGTGACGTCCTCGAGCTCGGTAGACAGGTTGGCAACGCGGCGGAGCGCCTGGCGGTCTTCCCGGTCCTGCTGCTCGCCGTCGAATCCATCGTGCCCGGACTCACCGGTCGTGGACCTGTCCTGCAGGGCATCGGCCTGACTCGAACCGAAGAGCGAATAGCCGCCCGCGCGGGACTCAGCGTTGCGCAACACCCGCGATACTGCATCGTCGTCGATGGGTGTTTCGGTGTTCTCTGGGGTTGATTCGGTGGACTTGCTCATCAGTTAAGCCTAGTTGCTTTGCGGTAACGTTCCCCTATGGCCAGCGATCATTATTTTACGGGCGTACCCGGAACCGAACTCAAGCTCCGCACGGTTTCCGTTCGGCTCTCAGGCCAGGACTACGAACTCACCACCTCGAACGGGATTTTCAGCCCGGACCGGATCGACCCGGGGACGCAGGTGCTCTTAGCGAACGCCCCGACTCCGCCCCAGAGCGGCAACCTTCTCGACCTGGGCTGCGGCTGGGGACCGATCTCCCTGACACTCGCCCTAGAGGCGCCAGGCGCTCACGTTTGGGCGGTGGATGTCAACGAGCGCGCGCTCGATCTGCTGCGGATGAACGCTGAGAAGCTCGGGCTCACCAATATCACTGCAGTGCAGCCCGATCAGGTTCCCGACGACGTCCTGTTCCAGACCATCTGGTCGAACCCGCCCATCCGCGTCGGCAAGAACGAGCTTCACGCCATGCTCGAGCGCTGGCTCCCTCGCCTGGAACCGGGTTCAGACGCCTGGCTCGTCGTGCAGCGCAACCTCGGCTCAGACAGCCTGCACCGCTGGCTGCAGGAGAGCATGGGCGACGATTTCGAGTTCACCAAAGAGACGATCAGCAAGGGGTACCGCGTGCTGCGGGCACTCCGCGCTGAAGCGAACTGACGGATGAACTGACGGACCGACGCTAGCCGAGCTCAAGAGTGCCGGTGTAGACGAGGTCGGCCGGGCCGGACAGGCCGACGTGCTCGCCGTCCTGCGTCGCGAACATCCGCACACCGAGCGTTCCTCCTGGAACGTCGACGCGCCACGCGTTCGGTGCCGCCGACCCGGCCCAGTGCCGCGTCGCGAGAGCCGCAGCTGCGACGCCGGTGCCGCACGACAGAGTCTCACCGCTCCCCCGTTCGTGAACCCTCATCGAGATGCGGGCAACGCCGTCCTTGATGAGCGGGTCATAGGGCACAACGAATTCCACGTTGGCCCCATCGATGGGTTCCGGTTCGATCAGCGGAATGTAGTGAAGGTCAGCCGACTCAAGCTCTGCCTCGTCTGCGAGAGCGACGACGACGTGCGGGTTTCCAACGTTGATGCCGAGCCCCGGCCGCGCCACCTTGAGCTCCTTGGCCCGCACGAGCGGCTCTCCGCCCTCGAGCTTCCAGCGCCCGAGGTCGACCTGGAACCCGTTCGTGGCGCGCTGGACGTCACGGACGCCGGCGCGGGTTCCGATTGCGAGGGTGTCACCCGACTCCAGCTCAACAAGACCCTGCTCGATAAGGTACCGCGCGTAGACACGGATGCCGTTGCCGCACATTTCCGCGATGGACCCGTCGGCATTGTGGTAGTCCATGAACCACTCTGCGCCGTCGTCTTCGGCCAGGGCTGCCGCGCCCTCGTCGATGTTGCGCGACCTGACCGCGCGGATGACGCCGTCGGCGCCGACACCGAAGTGCCGGTCGCACACCGCGATAATCTGCGCGGTGGTCAGTGGGTGGTCGCCCTCAGGGTCCGTGTAGAGCACGAAATCGTTGCCAGTGCCGTGGCCCTTGGTGAACTGCAGAGTGAATCCCATGCGCCCAAGTCTAGGGTCAGCGCGGAACCTGGGGCGTCGCGCCGGTGACGGATGCCATGGCCTTCTCGACCAGGTCAGGCGCGTCGTAATCCAGCCAGACGATGTCTGCATAGCGCTTGAACCAGCTCATCTGCCGCCTGGCGTACCGCCGGGTCAGCTGCTGCGTTTCTTCAATCGCTTCCGTCTCGGTGGCCGCGCCCGCGAGTTGCTTCAGCGCCTGCGCGTATCCGATCGCCCGCGACGCGGTAACACCGCCCTCGAGCCCCGCCGCCCGCAGCGCCGCCACCTCGTCCAGCAGCCCGGCAACCCACATCCCGTGCACCCGCTGGTCGAGGCGTGCGGTCAGTTCCGGCCTCGGCGCCGACAGCCCGATAATGCGCGACTCGCGCCAGTACACCGGCTCGTCCGGCAGCATCCCCGCCACGGGAGAACCGGTGATCTCGGCCACCTCGAGGGCGCGCACGATTCGCCGCGTGTTGTGCGGCCCGATCCGCGACGCAACGTCCACGTCGAGCGCGGCCAGCCGCTGGTACAGGATGCCGGGACCAAGCGTGGCTGCTTCCTGCTCGAGTCGAGCCCGAATCGCGGGGTCAGAGCCGGGGAACTGGAAGTCGTAGAGGACGCTCGAGACATACAGGCCGGACCCACCGACGAGGATCGCGGATTTCCCCCGCGAGAGGATGTCGGTGACCGCAGCCCTGGCGAGAGGCTGGTACCTGGCGACAGTGGCTTCTTCGTCGACATCGAGGATGTCGAGCATGTGGTGCGGGATGCCCCTGCGCTCGTTTTCAGGCAGCTTGGCCGTGCCGATGTCCATCCCGCGGTACAGCTGCATGGCATCCGCGTTGACGATCTCAGCGCCACTGCCCGTGCGCGCGAGGGCCTCGGCGATATTGAGCGAGAGTTCGCTCTTTCCGGTACCGGTCGGACCAACTACCGCGATGAGCTGCGGGTCGCTGTGCGGGTTCAGCGTTCGCCGTCCAGTGCGTCGTAAATCGGTGTCATTCCGCCCTGGACCTGAGCTGGCGCGTCGTGGGCCCGAACCGGTGCGCCGTGGACGGGCGTGGGCGGACCGACGCGCAGGGTTGGCAGTCCCAGTGAAACGCGGCCAGGGCTGCTCGGTGAGGCGCCGGGCGCGGGAACGCCGCACGACTCTGCCTGCGCGCGGTCCCATGCGTCGCCGGCGGAGGTCCTTCGCACCACGAGTTCGCTTCCGGCGGGAGCATCAGCGATGAGGTAAAAGGGCGCGGCCTGGGTCACTGTGGCGGTGACGATGTCTCCCGGGCGCGGGACCGCCGAGCCTTCGGGCACCTCGAAGTGCACGAGGCGGGAGTCCTCAGCCCTGCCGGACAACCGGTGGCTGGCGGAATCCTTGCGACCTTCGCCGACCGCGACGAGGATCTCGATCTCGCGGCCGACGACCTTCTGGTTCTCCTCGAGGCAGATGCGGTCCTGAAGGGCGGTCAACCGCTCAAAGCGCTCCTGGACGACCTCCTTCGGCACCTGGTCCGGCATTGTCGCAGCCGGGGTCCCCTCACGGATCGAGTACTGGAAGGTGAATGCCGTAGCGAACCTCGCCGCTTCGACCACGCGGAGAGTTTCGAGGAAGTCCTCCTCGGTTTCGCCGGGGAAGCCAACGATGATGTCTGTCGAAATCGCCGCGTGCGGCATGCGGGCCCGGACCCTGTCGAGGATGCCGAGGAACTTCTCGCTGCGATACGACCGGCGCATCGCCTTGAGGATCCGGTCGGAACCGGACTGCAGCGGCATGTGCAGCTGAGGCATGACGCTCGGCGTCTCGGCCATCGCGTCGATGACGTCGTCGGTGAACGCCGCGGGGTGGGGGCTCGTGAAACGAATCCTCTCGAGCCCGTCAATGGCTCCGGCGGCACGCAGCAGCTTGCTGAACGCCTGGCGGTCGCCGAACTCGACGCCGTAGGAGTTCACGTTCTGGCCGAGCAGCGTCACCTCGATAGCACCGTCATCGACGAGCGCCTGGATCTCCGCGAGGATCTCACCCGGCCGCCGGTCTTTCTCTTTCCCGCGCAGGGACGGGACGATGCAGAAGGTGCAGGTGTTGTTGCATCCGACGGAGATGGACACCCAGCCGCTGTAGCTGGATTCGCGCTTGGTCGGCAGCGTGGATGGGAAGGTCTCGAGCGCTTCGAGGATCTCGATCTGCGCCTCTTCATTGTGGCGGGCGCGCTCGAGGAGGTTCGGCAGTGCGCCCATGTTGTGCGTTCCGAAGACAACGTCCACCCACGGCGCCTTCTCGAGGATGACGTTCTTGTCTTTTTGCGCGAGACAGCCGCCAACGGCGATCTGCATGCCCTCATGGCGGCGCTTGACGCTCGCGAGGTAACCGAGGTTGCCATAGAGCTTGTTGTCGGCGTTCTCGCGAACGGCGCAGGTGTTGATGACCACAACATCCGCCTCGGCCCCGCTCTCGGCGGGAACGTAGCCGGCGGCGTCGAGCGAGCCGCTCAACCGCTCGGAGTCGTGCACGTTCATCTGGCAGCCGTAGGTGCGCACTTCATACGTGCGAGCACGCCCGGTCGCGTCGGTTGCCGCTGTCGACGGCGTGATGACTGTGGGCGTTTCAAGCAGGCTACTCATGGTTGTCCCAGTCTACGTTCGCACGCGGCTGCGTGGTGGCGGCGCGTTGGCTGCCTGATGCCCACGGTGCCAGCGGCGAGCAGGTTGTTGCCAGCAGGAGCGCCAGTCGGCGCACACCCGAGCTGGACGGGCGCCAACCGACGGCGAACGAACTACCGGAACCGTACCGTCGAGCTCGGTGACGACGAGCGGCCGGTCAGCACTGGCGCGATAGCCTCTCGCACAATGTTGCCGGGGTAACCGCGTCGCGCGAGGAAACCGGTCAGCCTGCGTTCCAGCGTCTGCTTGTCGAGTCCTGACATCTGCGAGGCGCGCTTGCGGGCGAGTTCGGTCGCGACGCCGAGCTCATCATCCTGCTCGATGTCATCGAGCACCTCGGTGATGATGTCGCGGTCGATCGAGCGACCGGACATGGCGCGAGCGACGACGGCCTTGCTCTGTCCTTTGCGTTCGGACAGCGAGTGCTTGAGCTGCTCGGCGAGGGCGCGGTCATCGACATAGCCCAGGTCACGAAGCCGGTCGAGGATCGTGTTCGCCTGTGCGGCGGTCAGCCCCTCCTGAACGGCAAACGCGAGGACCTCAGCCTCACTGAGCGACCTCCGGGCGAGCTTCCGTACGAGAAGCGACTCGACGGCTTCGGGGTCGGCAACCTGCTCGACGGGTTCGTCCTCGTCGTGCTCGGCGCCACTGTCCATGGCAGCACCGCCCCTGACAGCACCGTCGCGACCGACCGCCCGAAGGTGCCCGGCCGCTGAACCGCCGGACCGCTTGCGCGGTGAGGAGCGCGTTCCGGGAGCGCGTTCGGACTCCGAACCCGCCCCGGACGTCGTTCGTTCCGCAGCCGGCTCGGGATCAGACCCGAACCAGGAATCGGCGTCGGACCTGGTACCCGTGCGTGCAGGCTCGGGCGTGTGCCCGGCACCGCGCAGGTAGGTCACCGGCGCGATCTTCTCGCCGGGCTTGTCGGCGGGGTTCCCGCCTGCCGGGTCGGCCGGGGTGTCCGGCCGACCCGGGTCGCGAAACGAAACCATAACGGAGGCCTAGGCGCCGCGCTTGGCAGCGAGCTGGTCGGCCGTGGTCTTGACCTTGGCACCTGTGGCAGCGGCTGGTGCCTCCGCCTCGACCTTGGCAACACCGACTCCGAGCTTGGCCTTGATTTTCGACTCGATCTCGTTGGCGATGTCGGGGTTCGTCAGCAGGAAGTTACGCGAGTTTTCCTTACCCTGACCCAGCTGCTCACCGTCGTAGGTGTACCAGGAACCCGACTTTTTGACGATCAGGTGCTCGACACCGAAGTCGATCAGGCTGCCCTCTCGGGAGATCCCTGTGCCGTAGAGAATGTCGAACTCGGCCTGCTTGAACGGCGGCGCCATCTTGTTCTTGACGACCTTCACACGCGTACGGTTTCCGACGGCATCCGTTCCGTCTTTGAGGGTCTCAATCCGGCGGATGTCGAGTCGAACCGACGCGTAGAACTTGAGCGCCTTACCGCCGGCGGTGGTCTCGGGGCTTCCGAAGAAGACACCGATCTTCTCGCGCAGCTGGTTGATGAAGATCATTGTGGTGTTGGTCTGGCTGAGTCCACCGGTGAGCTTGCGGAGCGCCTGTGACATCAGTCGGGCCTGGAGACCCACGTGGGAGTCACCCATCTCGCCCTCGATCTCGGCGCGCGGCACCAGTGCCGCAACGGAGTCGATCACGATCAGGTCGATGGAGCCCGAGCGCACGAGCATGTCGGCGATCTCGAGCGCCTGCTCACCGGTGTCTGGCTGGGAGACGAGCAAGGCGTCGATGTCGACACCGAGCTTCTTGGCGTACTCGGGGTCGAGTGCGTGCTCCGCGTCGATGAATGCCGCGATGCCGCCCGCCTTTTGCGCATTCGCAATCGCGTGGAGCGTGAGTGTGGTCTTACCCGATGACTCAGGACCGTAGATCTCAACGATGCGGCCACGCGGAAGGCCGCCAACGCCGAGCGCGACGTCAAGCGCGATTGAGCCGGTAGGGATGACTGCTACTGGAGCCCGCTCATCGCTGCCGAGGCGCATGACTGAACCCTTGCCGAATTGACGGTCGATCTGGGCGAGTGCCGTTTCAAGGGACTTCTCGCGGTCTGCTACTGATGGCATGTCTGCCTCTTCCTGTGCGATAGCGGTGCGCCTATAGGCTGTCGGGCCGGAACTCGGCTTCAACAAGGCTGGGAGCGTTTTCGTGAACAGTGTCGACTGTATGAGGCACCTCTGACATTGAGTCAGAGGGAGGAAAACAGTGGACGTACTGCCCCAGATGGGCCCTTGTGTAGGAGCCTATCGCAGACCGAACGAGTGTTCGAGAAATATTCTTCGGCGTGTCGAAGGAAGATCCGGGTGCTACTGGACAGGCGGCCGAACCCCGACGCCGTGCCAGCGGTCGCGGGGAACGTCCGATTCCTTGCAGAGCGCCATCCAGACGTTACGCGGAGACTCCCCCGCTGCCAGCGCTTCATCCGCCGTGCGCCCACCGAGTTCGCGCAGCACCAGGTCGCTGGTGAGGACACGCCCGTATGCGCCACCGAACTCGGTGGTGACGGCCAGTCTGAACTCGCTGAGTTTCACTTGTCTCGGCTCACTGTAGATAGAGGGCTCGCGGTCGCGAGCGGACGAGGAATGCCCCGGCTCGCTGTCGCGGGCCGGGGCATTCGGAAATTATGTGTGCCAGCGTCAGCGGGCAACCAGGTCCGCGTCGAGTTCTGCAACGAACTCGTCGGGAACCGTGTCTGGAATGGGCGCGATCCCCTCGATGACGGCGAGCCGGTCACCGACTTCGCGCATGATGACTGAGATCGGGGTGTCCAGTGCGTCTGCGACCGAGGCGAGGATCTCGCTCGATGCTTCCTTCTGGCCGCGCTCAACCTCACTGAGATAACCGAGTGCAACACTTGCCTTGCTTGCAACCTGGCGAAGAGTCCGCCCCTTTTGCAGCCGGAAGTCGCGTAACACGTCACCGATTTCCTGACGTACGAGAATCATGGGACCCCTCCTTCTCTGCCGATCAGCCTGACCACTGGTAAGCCCGTGGTTGGATAACATTACTACACCCATCCGTCTGAAAAACCTTACTGTCGCTCACTGATTTTTTCTTGTGAATACCTAGTGTGTAACTGGGTTGTAACACCACGTATTCCCGCGGAAACCCGGGCGACGACGCGCGAGTTTCTCAAAGGTCGGCGACAGGTGACGTTGTACTCTTCTCTGAATCCGCGATCAGTGCGATCGCGGCAGCAACCGTCGCACTTCGGATCGTTGTCCTGTCGCCGTCGAGCTGCAGTTCGAGCGCCCGCGCACCGTCGCTCGTCGACAGCCCTACGTATACCGTTCCGGGTGCCTTGCCGCCCTGGGGGTCAGGACCGGCCACACCCGTGGTGGAGATTCCGATGTCGGCGACGCGTCCGTCGACCGCCAACGCGGTTCGCACACCGGATGCCATCTGACGGGCAACCTCCGGATCCACCGGCCCGAACTGGGCGAGCAGATCCCCGTCCACTCCGAGGACGGTGCGCTTCAGCTCAGTGGCGTATGCGACGACACCGCCGAACACGACGGCAGACGCGCCGGGTGGCCTGATGAGTTCGGCGACGAGGAGTCCACCGGTCAGCGACTCGGCAACGGCCACCGTGAGGCCGCGCTCAGCGAGCCGCGCGATGAGCGCCGCGGTCGCGTCAGCCGGAGCCGGAGCCTCGGATGTCATCGCGCCCGCCGAGCCTTGAACTCGGTGATCACGTAGTCGATACCGCTCGCGACAGTGAGCAGGACGGCGATGGTCATGAGCACGCCGTTCACCCAGAAGATCCAGTCACCGACGACCGTGTTGAGGGGAACCAGAGCAAACGAAATCGCGATCGACTGCGCGACGGTCTTGAGCTTTCCCATCCACGCCGCTGCGACGACGTGGTCTGTCGCCACGATCATCCGGTGAACCGTGATGCCGACCTCACGGACGAGCACGAGGATGGTGACCCACCAGGGCAGTTCGCCGAGGATCGAGAGAGCGACGAGGGCACCTCCGGTGAGGACCTTGTCGGCGATGGGGTCGAGGAGCTTACCGAGGTCGGTGATCAGACCGTGCTTTCGTGCGATGGCGCCGTCGACCCAGTCGGTGGCGATCGCGACGATGAACAGGATCGCTGCGGCCCAGCGGAGGCCGCCGTCCTGCCCGTCGTCGGCAAGCAGCATCCAGATGAAAACCGGAGCGGCCAGGATCCGGACGATGGTGATTGCGTTCGGAACGTTGAGATTCGCCGATCGGGCGGGCCTCGCTGATCCGTTCGGTGGTGTGGCCGGAATGGCCATGTACTACTCCTTGCCTGTGAGTCCCCAGGCGTCTTCGTCGGAATCGCCGTCAACCACATCGTACCCATCGAACTGCTTCTCGACCGGGTCGCCCTGGTACTGGTCGCTGTCGGCCAGCGACGCCGCCGGCATTGGGGCGTCCTCCCCACGGAGTTTGGCGAGCAGACCGGGCAGTTGCTCGGCCGTCACGAGGACGTCGCGTGCCTTGGAGCCCTCGGAGGGCCCGACGATCTCACGCGATTCCATCAGGTCCATCAGGCGGCCGGCCTTGGCGAAGCCGACACGGAGTTTGCGCTGCAGCATCGACGTCGACCCGAACTGGGTACCGACGACCAGCTCGGCCGCAGCGAGGAGCAGATCGAGGTCGTCGCCGATATCGGCGTCGACTTCCTTCTTTTCGACGACGGCAGCGACATCCTTGCGGTACTCGGGTCGTGCCTGCTGGGTGACGTGTTTGACGACCTTCTCGATCTCGTCTTCCGACACCCATGCGCCCTGCACACGGATCGCCTTGTTCGTGCCCATCGGCAGGAACAGCCCGTCTCCCTGCCCGATGAGCTTGTCTGCACCCGGCTGGTCGAGAATGACCCGAGAGTCGGTAACGCTCGTCACGGCGAACGCGAGCCTGGACGGGACGTTGGCCTTGATGAGGCCGGTGACGACGTCGACGGACGGGCGCTGGGTCGCGAGAACGAGGTGAATTCCGGATGCTCGTGCCAGCTGCGTGATCCGGACGATCGAGTCTTCGACGTCGCGCGGCGCGACCATCATGAGGTCGGCGAGTTCGTCGACGACGACCAGCAGGTACGGGTAGGGCTTGAGCACCCGTTCGCTTCCGACGGGGAGAACGATCTCCTCGTTCACGACGGCCTTGTTGAAGTCGTCGATGTGCCTGAAGCCGAAGCTGGCGAGGTCGTCGTACCGCATGTCCATCTCCTTCACCACCCACTGCAGCGCCTCGGCTGCTTTCTTGGGGTTGGTGATGATGGGCGTGATGAGGTGGGGCACTCCGGCATACGAGGTGAGCTCGACCCGCTTCGGGTCGATGAGCACCATGCGCACGTCACTCGGCTTTGCGCGCATCAGGAGGCTCGTGATCATCGAGTTGATGAAGCTCGACTTACCCGAACCGGTCGAACCCGCGACGAGGAGGTGGGGCATCTTGGCGAGGTTCGCCACAACGAATCCGCCGCCGACATCCTTGCCAACGCCGATCGTCATCGGGTGAACGCTTTTCGTTGCGTTGGCTGAGCGGAGGACATCACCGAGGGTGACGATCTCGCGGTCGGTGTTGGGGATCTCGACGCCGATGGCGCTCTTGCCCGGGATCGGGGCGAGGATGCGGACCTCGTTGGATGCGACGGCGTACGCGATGTTGTTGGTCAGGGCTGTGATGCGCTCGACCTTGACGCCAGGGCCGACCTCGATTTCGTACTGGGTCACTGTCGGACCACGGGAGAACCCGGTGACCTTCGCGTCGACCTTGAACTGGTCGAGAACACTCGTCACGGCAGCGACGACCTCGTCGTTCGCGGCCGACCGCGTCTTCGCGGGATCGCCGGCGCCGAGGGTCGATGCTGCCGGGAGCCGGTACGGAGCGGTCGGCTGGATCGGCCGCGCCATCTGCGAGGCATCTGTAGTGCCGTCGAGAAGCCCGAGGCCTTCCATGCCGGGGAGCGCCTCGGTCTGGTTGTCGGGGCCGTCGTCGTGGAGACCTGACAACGATGGTTTCGCCGGACCCGCTCCGGCGAGAGCCGCCTCTGCCCGGGACAGGTCGCCGATGACCTCGGTCATGGAATCGTCGGCGTCGAGCGGGTTACCGAACATGTCGACGTTCTCGACAACGGGCGGCGGGCTTTCGATGGCCGAATCGAACTCGCCCCTGCCCCGCTTCGGCTTGAGCCCGAGCAGCTCGGTGACGTCCGCCGACTCAGAGTCGAAGGCCGGATCGACCTCACGCTGGCTCTTGTTGCGGCGCCACCACGGGAGGGAGTCGTCATCTGTGCCGTCTTCGACGCCATCGATGCCGTCGAGTTCGACCTGTCTGGTCTTCTCGGTCTTGGCCAGTTCGCGTTCTTCGGGGGTCACAACCTCGGTGCCGAACGTCCAGGCGTACAGCTGCCTGAAGCGCTCACCGATCTTGTTCGGTGGGGTCTTCGTGATGATGAAAATGCTGAGCAGAGCGAGCAGGCCAAGCACGATGCCCGCCCCGATCGGCGTGATCAGTGCGACGAGGGGCGCGCCGACGATCCAGCCGACGAGTCCTCCGGCCTGGGCGAGTGCCGGCATTCCCTCGCTCGGGTTCGGCTGTCCTCCGAAGGCATGGCAGAGCCCGGAGACCGCGACGAGGGCGATGATGAGACCGATCCCGATGCGTCCGTTATCGTCGACGCTCGACGGATGCCGGAAGAGCCAGATCGCGAGCAGCACCATGATGACGGGCAGCGCGAAGGCGAGGCGTCCGAAGATCCCACCGAAGGTGAATGCCGTGAGGTTCTGGGCCACGGCGTCGTTGACGCCGAACCACTCGACCACCATGCCGATGATGGCGAGGAGGAAGATGAGAAACGGGACACCGTCCCTGCGCTGGTCTTTATCGAACCGTTCGGCCCCGAAGGCCCTCGCGGCCCCTCCGACGAGGTGAGCAAGTCCCATCCACATCTTGACGAGTGCGTTGTCGCCGCCGGTCGCTGCGGCGGGATATGCAACGGTTTTGGCGGTCGTTGTCGGTACCGCCCTGGTGCGCGAATTCTTCGCGGGCGCTTTCGCCGGTGTCTTCGCTGGAGTCTTGGAAGTGCCTGTTGTTCCTGAGCGCGCCGACGTACTCCGGCCGCCGCTGGAGGATTTACTCGTCGTAGCCATGGCCTCAACGGTACTTGGCCGCACCGACGTTGCCCGGTATTGACGCGGGAGTTCCCGCTATCGCGCCCGGTCAGCGGAGCGTGCGGACCATGACGAACGAGGTTTCGTCCCGGATCACGGGAACAAAGCCCTCAGCCAGGTACAACCTCGACGCGAAGTTGGCTTTGTCGACGTGCAGGCTCAGCCGGTTGTGACCCTGCTGCCGTGCCTGAACGACCACCGCGTGGAGCAACTGGCGGCCGACGCCCTGCGCTCGCCAGACGCTCACGACGCCGAGCGTCAGCTCCGGTACACCGCGCTCCACAAATCCAGAGCCGGGGCTGTGCTCGGGAAAGAGCCGATACCAGCACGCGCCTATCGGACTCCCCGCGTCGTCGACAGCGATCGTGCCGGCATCCCCCGGCCGTTTCCACCCCTCGATGTAACGGGCAACCAGAGGATCCGCTATCGCGTCCACCCGGACCACCGAACGCGACGGCGTCCAGTTGCGTGCCTCCACGAGCATGTCGCCGAGGAACCGCGCGTCACTTCGCGTCGCTTTGCGGAGCCGGTAATTGGCCATATACGGATGCTAAGGCATCAGTGTTTCGAGAAGATGACGGTTCCTCAATCAGTCGCGGCGTGAGCTCGGATCGGGCGCAACTCCTGCCGTGCCCCGCACAGGTCAGTAGCGAATGGCATCGATCACCCTGACCCGCACCGCGATGATCGCGGGGATCAGACCGGCGAGAGCACCGACCACCGTCGCAACGACGAGTCCGAAGATCGCGGCTGACGCCGGGAACGGCGGGACGTCGCTGACCCCGCCGAAGCTCACCAGGTCTGACATGATCGGACTCTGCACGAGCAGGATCGCCATGATCACGCCCACAATTCCAGCGACGAACGTCGCGACAACGCTCTCCATCATCACGGCGAAGAAGACCCTGCCACTCGTCGCTCCGAAACTGCGCCTGATACCGATCTCGCGAATCCGCTGCCGGACAGTGACGAGGGCGATGTTGAGCAGGCTGAGCGCTCCGAGCAGCAGGATGATGCCGCCGATTCCCATCGTGATGAGCCGGAGGATCGCGGTTGGATCGTCCATCTGGGTGCCCCAGTCGGTGCGATCGACCGTGACGGATGCCCCGTTGCCGAGGGCGCCACCGAGTTCGGATTGGATCCGGGTCGCGAGCTCCGCCGCCAACTCGGTGGGAACCCACATCTCGTACGACGGCAGCAGGCCGCTTCCCGGAGCGTCCGCGGCGGCGTGGAAGTGGCTCGTGAGCATGTACATCGACGGCCAGGTGTCCCAGACACTCGTCGCGTAGACGCCGATCACTGTCGCTTTGGTTCCGCCGAGACTCTCGATCGAGACAACCGGATGCGTCGCCAGGTTCGGAGAACCCAGTTGCTCCCAGAACGCCGTGTTTACGACGATCGCCGGGGCAAGCCTCGAGCTGTCGCCGACCTGGAACCAGTTGCCCTCGGCCATGCGGGTCCGGTGCATCTCGGCGTACGGCTGGTCAACGACCTGCATACTGACCTCCTGAACGCTGTCAGGGAACTGCACACGGCCCGATTCCCACAGCACGCGCGTCGCGTAGGAGATCTCGTACCGATCCATCACGTCGAACCACGCCTGTTCAGCGGCCTCCGTCCCTGCCGCTGTTCCCGACGACGACTGCATCGACATCGTCAGGGTCGCCGGACGACCCCCCGCGCTGTCTGCCTGCTCGATGGTCGCCTGCTGGGCGATGGCGGACAGGGCCATTGCACCGCTGAGCGCACAGACAGCCACGGCGACCCCGACGAGCGAGAGCAGCACGCGTCCCTTGTGGATTCGGACCTCCTGCCAGGCCTCGGCACACGCGCCGACGATGCCGGAGAGAAAGCCGCCCATCAGAGAACCACTGCGGCGGGATAGGAATCGGTGGTGAGTACGCCCCGGTCAAGCCGGAAGTGGGTATCGCTTCTGGCGGCGATCGCAGGGTCGTGGGTGATGGTGACGAGTGCGGCGTTCTCCTCGCGCACGATGTCGTCGATGAGCGTCATCACGCTCTGGCCGGTTTCAACGTCGAGGGCGCCCGTCGGCTCATCGGCGAGGATGAGCTTCGGCTGGCGGACGAGGGCCCGCGCGATTGCCACGCGCTGCTGCTCCCCTCCGGAGAGGCTTGCGGGCAACGCTGAGAGCCGGTGTCCGAGCCCGACCCGGTCGAGCATGTCCGCGGCCAGTCGCTCCCTCGCCCAAAACCGCGGACCCCGCGCATAGAGCAGGGGCATCGTGACATTTTCGAGCGCGGTCCGTCCGTCGAGCAGATTGAACTGCTGGAAAATGAAGCCAACGTTGGCGCCGCGCACCCGGTCACGGCGGCCGGATTTCATCGCGGCCACCGATTCGCCCTCGAAAGTGAGCTCCCCCGTGGTCGGGAGGTCGAGCATCCCCAGCAGGTTGAGCAGTGTCGATTTTCCGGATCCGGATCGTCCAACAATGCTGACCCGCTCCCCCGGCTCAACCCTGAGGTTCACTCCATCGAGGATCGTGAGCGGATCGGAGTCGGGGATCAGGACCGTGCGCGTGACGTCCGTCAGCTCGATGAGGCTCAACTGACGACACCTTCCTCGCAATACACCGATCCGTCCGGCTGCTCGATGCAGCCGTCAACGGCAGGATCGGTCGCGTCAACCACAGGAACGAACTCGAGAACCTCATCGCCTTCGGCAACGCCGTCCACAATCTGGACGACGGTTCCGTCATTAAGGCCGAGGGTCACGGCGCGCTCCTCGTGAGCGCCATCCTCGCCGACGACCCAGACTGTTCCGCTCGCCGCATTGCCCTTGACCGCCGTCACCGGAAGCGTCATTGCGTTATCGACGCTCCCGCCCGCGATCGTCAGCTTCGCCGTGAGGCCGGCGAAGACCCGAACGTCAGGCGGCACGGCGCAACGCACCGTCGCTCCCGTCGACGGTGCTGGCCCTGCCCCTGTCTGGTCAGGGACGGATGCTTCCGCTCCGGCGAGTGGGCTGGTGATAGTCAGTCCGGTGCAGGTGAATGCACCGGGTCCTCCGATCACTTCCACCTGCGCGTCTGCCGGCTGGGTCACGAGCTTGAACTGGTCCTCGGGCAGCATGGGCCCGGTCACGCTGAAGGTGGGCGGAGCCACACTGGCCAGGACGTCACCGACCGCGACGATCTGGCCGACGAGCACCGGGATATTGGACACGACCCCGGCGACGGGTGCCGTCACCGTCGCCGTCTTGTACCGGGGTTTCGGCTGGGTCATCGTGACGTTGCCGTCGGCATCCGTCGTGGCTACGGGGTCCTGCAGGATCTCCTGCCGGACCGTGGCGAGCGAATCGCCGGCGGCGACGGCCTGGCCCTGACTCACCGGAATGGCACTCACCTCGCCGGCGAGCGTCGCCTTGCCCGGCGATGCCGGGTCTGCGCTCACCGAACCGTCGACCACAACGGTCGTCACGATCGAACCAAGTGCCACCTGGATGACGGGCTCGGTGATCGAACCGGTGGCCATCGCCGGGTCGGCTTCGGCCGAGGCATCGGGATAGAACGCCACCTTCACGAGCGCAATGGCGATCACCGCGAAGATCGTTATTCGGAGGATCGGAAAGATCCACTTGCGCCAGACACCCATGTGAACCCCGATCGTCTCGAATGGCTCGAGTCTAGGGATGCGGATGTCTCGGGCGCGTCATCCTCCCGGATGACGTGGCGCGACCTCAGGCGTTGCGGGGAGAAACCCGGTCTTTGAGGACCGCGAGCGAGTCGCCTGCTGCACGACGAACATCCTTCTGGGGATCCCTGAGGAGCCGGCCGATGATCTCTTCGCTGTCGGGACCGCCGACCTTCGCGAGAGCCCGTGAAGCTGCTGCGCGGACCCGCGGGTTCTCATCGGTTGTGAGCTTCGCGAGTTCAGACTCGGTGCCGATGCTGCGCTCGGCGCAGACTTTGAGGCACATCTCGCGCACGCGCCATGCCCGGTTGGTGGTTCCACGGAGCACGGCGGGCGTTGCCGCGTCGTTCCAGACGTGCAGAAGCGCACGGGCGCCCCAGAGTTCGGGCCAGTAGAGCGCTGGAGCTCCGTCGAGTACTCCCTGGGCGTGGCGACCACCGACGTAGAGCAGAACGTCATCGCCTTCGTTACGCCCGTCGAGCAGGCCGAGGACCTTGGTCACGAAGGCTTCTTCGCCGTAGCGGGCGACCGCAAGGTCGATGCGTTCGCCGAGGGGTGAGTCGATGGGGATGTCAGTATTCGTCATATCCTGATCAACGGTATCCCACGTCTACCGTCCGAACATGCGAAAAGCCCGGTCCGACCCGGCCCTGGAGTTCCAGAACCGGTCCGAACCGGGCTTGCGCGAGGGCGCTTACGCCTCGATGACCAGCGGGACGATCATCGGACGGCGACGGTACGAGGTGTTCACCCAGCGGCCGACGGTGCGACGAACGATCTGCGAGAGCGCGTGGGAGTCGCGCACACCGTTGCGTGCGGCATCCGCGAGTGCCTGCTCGATCTTCGGCTTGACGCCGTCGAACACCCTGTCGTCTTCGGCGAAGCCCTTGGCGTGGATCTCCGGGCCGACGATGACCTTTCCGGTCTGGGCCTCGACGACGACGATGATCGAAATGAAGCCTTCCTCACCGAGGATCCTGCGGTCCTTGAGGTCGGCATCCGTGATCTCGCCGACACTCGAACCGTCGACGTAGACAAAGCCGAGGTCGAGCTGACCGACGACCTCGACGTTGCCGTCACGCATGTCCATGACGGTGCCGTCTTCGGCCAGGAAGGTGTTCTCCTCCGGCACGCCCGTGTCGATGGCCAGCTTCGCGTTGGCAACGAGGTGACGGTATTCGCCGTGCACGGGGAGGACGTTCTTCGGCTGGATGATGTTGTAGCAGTAGAGCAGCTCACCCGCTGCGGCGTGGCCGGAGACGTGCACCTTGGCGTTGCCCTTGTGCACGACGTTGGCACCGAGCTTGGTGAGGCCGTCGATGACGCGGTAGATCGCGTTCTCGTTGCCGGGGATCTGGCTCGACGCCAGGATGACGGTGTCACCCTCGCCGACCTCGATCGCGTGGTCCATGTTGGCCATGCGGCTGAGGACAGCCATCGGCTCGCCCTGCGATCCCGTCGACATGTAGACGATCTTGTTGTCGGGGATGTCCTTGGCCTTCTTGTACTCGACGAGTACGCCCTCTGGCACCTTCAGGTAGCCGAGGTCGGCGGCGATGGTCATGTTGCGCACCATCGAGCGGCCGAGGAACGCCACGCGACGCCCATTGGCGTGAGCAGCGTCGAGCACCTGCTGGACGCGGTGAACGTGGCTGGAGAAGCTCGCGACGATCACACGGCGCGATGCACGGCCGATGACCTGGTCGAGCACAGGGCCGATCGAGCGCTCGAGCGGCGTGAATCCGGGGACGTCGGCGTTGGTGGAGTCGACGAGGAAGAGGTCGACGCCCTCTTCGCCGAGCCGGGCGAACTCGCGGAGGTCAGTGAGGCGGCCGTCGAGAGGGAGCTGGTCCATCTTGAAGTCACCGGTGGCGAGGACGGTTCCTGCCTCGGTCTTGATCGCGACGGCAAGCGCGTCGGGAATCGAGTGGTTGACGGCGACGAACTCGAGGTCGAATGGACCGAGCTGCTCTTTCTGACCCTCCGAGACCGTGAGGCTGTACGGCTTGATGCGGTGTTCCTTGAGCTTCGCCTCGACGAGCGCGAGCGTCAGCCCTGAACCGATCAGCGGGATGTCGTTGCGCAGGCGGAGGAGGTACGGCACTCCGCCGATGTGGTCCTCGTGACCGTGCGTGAGCATGACGCCGACGACGTCATCGAGACGGTCCCTGATCGGGCCGAAGTCGGGCAGGATCAGGTCGACGCCTGGCTGGTGCTCTTCAGGGAAGAGGACGCCGCAGTCGACGATGAGGATCTTGCCGTTGATCTCGAAATAGGTCATGTTGCGACCGATTTCGCCGAGTCCTCCGATGGGGATAATCCGGAGAGTTCCCTTATCGAGGGCAGGGGGATCGTAAATAGTTGTGGGCATATGCCCTCCTTGGGATATTTGCGTCAGCGCGTGGTGCCGTGCACCTGTGGCAGTGCGCCACCGGCTGCCGCGTTGCGGTCTGGTCGGAAGTTGGAGAAGTCCACTCCCGGAATGTTGGTGACGAGGTCGATTTCGTCCTCGATCTGTGCTGCTTCCCACTCTTCCGGCCCGACGAGGGGCAGGCGGACGCGGGGGCTTCCGATACGGCCGAGGCCGTGGAGGATGTATTTCGCGGCGACGGTGCCGGGAACGTGGGTCATGACGGCGCGGACCAGCGGCTCGAGTTGCATGTGAGCTGCGGTCGCTGTCGCCAGGTCGCCGGCGTTGACGGCGTCGATCATCTGGCGGTACGGCGTCGCGGCGATGTTCGCCGTAACGCCGATGAGACCGGCCGCACCGATGGACAGGTGCGGCAGAGCGTTGGCGTCGTCGCCGGAGAAGTAGAGCAGGTCGGTCTGGTTGAGCACGCGGCTGACCTCGGAGAAGTCACCCTTGGCGTCTTTGACGGCGAGGATGTTCGGGTGCTTCGCTGCCCGGAGGATCGTCTCGTACTTGATCGGGACACCCGTGCGGCCGGGGATGTCGTACAGGATGACCGGGAGGTCAGTGGCATCCGCAATCATCCGGAAGTGGGTGAGGATGCCCGCCTGCGTTGGCTTGTTGTAGTAGGGCGTGACGATCATGACGCCGTCGGCGCCGGCCTTCTCGCTCTTGCGATAGAGGTCGATGGCGTGCGCGGTCTCGTTGGAGCCGCCGCCGGTGATGATCTTCGCGCGACCGGCGGAGACATTCTTGCCGACCTCGACGAGCCGGAGCTTCTCCGGGTCGGTGAGGGTCGAAGTCTCCCCCGTTGTTCCGGTAACGACGATGCCGTCTGCCCCAGCGGTGATGACGTCGTCGATGTGCTTCTCGACACCGGGCCAGTCCACCTCGCCGTCGGCGGTGAATGGGGTGACGAGCGCTACGAGGACCTGACCGAAAGGATTCACGACGTTAGACACAGGTTCAAGGCTACCGGGTCAAAGCCCGGAGCGGTCCCACCGATCCCGGCGCGTGATGCCTTGGGCTCTGTGGTCATGCGGATGCCGGCGCGGCGTACCGGGACGGGGCACGGATGCTACGACGCGGGCGTGTACCGAATGAACCGGTAGACGACGCCCGTGCGTGACGTACGCCAGCCTTCGAGCGGATCGCGGTCGGCAACCCGCCAGGATTCCGGAATGGCCGGGGCGAAAGCATCCCCGGGAATCTCTGTGCGAATCTCGGTCACCTCGATCCGCTCGGCCATCGTGAGGGCAGCGTTGTAGATTTCTGCGCCGCCGATCACCCAGACCCAGCGCGGTTCGGCACCGTCGGCTGCCTCTGCCGCGTCCACTGCCTCTGCCGCCTCCGCTGCCTCGTCGTCGGACTGTGAGGACGCGTCGGCGAGTTCCAGCGCCTCCTCGAGTGAGTGGGCGACCTCCACGCCGTCGGCGTGCCAATCGGCCTGGCGGGTCACGACGATGTTGCGACGCCCCTCGAGCGGGCGGAACTGCTCGGGGAGAGAGTCCCAGGTCTTCCTGCCCATGATCACCGCGCTGCCGAGCGTTGTCGCCTTGAAGTGCGCGAGGTCTTCGGGGATGTGCCAGGGCATGACGCCGTCACGGCCGATGACACCGTTCTGCGCCTGGGCCCAGATCAGTCCGATGCGTGCGGGGGTCATACGGCGACAGCTCCCCGGATCGCCGGGTGGTGCACGTAGTTCTCGACGACGAGGTCCTCGTACTCGTAGTCGAAAATGCTGTCGCGATCCGCGGTGATCCTGAGCGTCGGCAGGGGGAACGGGTCGCGGCTGAGCTGCTCGGTGACCTGGTCGATGTGGTTCTCGTAGATGTGGCAGTCCCCGCCGGTCCAGACGAAGTCGCCGACCTCGAGACCGGTCTGTGCAGCGACGAGGTGTGTCAGGAGCGCATAGCTCGCGATATTGAACGGCACGCCGAGGAACAGGTCGGCGCTTCGCTGGTAGAGCTGGCACGACAGCTTGCCGTCTGCAACGTAGAACTGGAACAGGGCGTGGCACGGGGCGAGCGCCATGTTCGGGATGTCGGCGGGATTCCACGCGGACACGATCAGCCGCCGAGAATCGGGGTTGGTGCGGATCGCCTCGATGACCTCGGAGATTTGGTCAATGGTTTCGCCACCGGGAGTGGGCCACGATCGCCACTGCACTCCGTAGACAGGACCAAGTTCGCCGTTTTCGTCAGCCCACTCGTCCCAGATGCTGACGCCGTTCTCACGCAGCCAGCTGACGTTGCTCTCGCCGCGAAGGAACCAGAGCAGTTCGTACGCGATCGATTTGAAGTGCACGCGCTTGGTCGTGATGAGCGGGAAGCCCTCGGAGAGGTCGAAGCGCAACTGGCGTCCGAACACACTCCTGGTGCCCGTGCCCGTTCGATCGCCCTTGCGTGTGCCGTTCTCGAGAGTGTCGCGGAGGAGGTCCTCGTACGGGGTGGGGAGAGTCGCTGCCATGACTCAACGGTAATGCACGCTGGGCGCTGAAACGCCTTGGCCCAGCCGCGGGGCGTGCACAGATTCCCGCCGGACGGGCGCGGTACATCGAGGCAGCGGGTGACGCAACGGGGGTGACCCGAATTAGGCAAACAGTTAGGCTCGGGGCAGCGGCGACGTGCGTCGCACCGATCTCCTGGAGGACACCATGACTGTGACCAGCGAAGCAACGACTGTGTGGAACGGAACGCTTTTCGAGGGCTCGGGAACCGTGTCGCTCGACACCTCGACCGCGGCAAGCCTGCCCGTCAACTGGAAGGCGCGCTCGGAGGGATCCGACACCGTGACGACACCGGAAGAGCTCCTCGGTGCAGCGCACGCATCCTGTTTCACCATGCAGTTCTCCAACATGCTCACGGAGGCAGGGTCACCGCCAGAGAGCATCCAGACAACGGCCGCCGTCACGTTCCAGCCGGGAACGGGCATCACGGGCAGCCACCTTCTCGTCAGCGCGACCGTGCCCGGCATCTCGGAGGACGACTTCGAGCGCATCGCCAACGAGGCGAAGGCAACGTGCCCGGTCTCCCAGGCGCTCGCGGGCATCCCGCTGACCATCGAAGCAAGCCTCGCCTGATCCTGGCGACATGCGCATCGTTATCGCGGGGGCCTCTGGCCTCGTCGGGCAGGCCCTGACGGCCGAACTGAGCAAGCGCGGCCACCGGGTCGTCCGTCTCGTCCGCCGTCCGGCTCGGTCACCCGACGAACTCACCTGGGATCCCGCATCACGGCGTCTTGACCCCCGGGCGATCAGCGGGGCGGATGCCGTGATCAATCTGTCCGGCGCATCCATCGGTCGGTTGCCCTGGACCCGGCAATACAAGCGCACGATCCTGTCGTCGCGAATCGACGCGACATCCACGCTCGTCACCGCGATCCGCGGCGCTGAGGTGACGCCAAAGGCGTTCCTCAGCGCCTCGGCTGCGGGCTACTACGGGTCGCGGCCGGGCGAAGTTCTCACCGAGGACAGCCCGCGCGGAACGGGGTTCCTCAGTGACGTTGCGGAGCAATGGGAGACCGCTGCCCTGCGCGTGAGTGACATCACCCGCGTGGTGACGTTGCGCAGTGGCATCGTTCTCGCCGTCGACGGTGTGCTCAAGCCGCTGTTGCGCCTCACCCGGCTCGGTGTGTCCGGGCCCCTCGGCGGCGGCACGCAGTACTGGCCGTGGGTGAGCCTCGACGACGAGGTCGCGGCTATCGTGCACCTGCTCGACTCGGACCTCGCTGGTCCCGTGAACATCACGGGCCCGACCCCCGCGACGGCGACGGCCCTCATGGAGTATCTGGCCAAGCGGATGCGACGACCGTTCTGGCTGCCCGCGCCCGCTTTCGCACTTCGAATGCTGCTCGGGGATGCGGCCAAAGATCTGCTGCTGGTCGACCAGAGGACGAAGCCGGAGCGCCTGTTCAACGACGGGTTCGTCTTCCGGCACGGCATTATGGAGCAGGCCGTGGATGCGGCGCTGGAGCGCGGCCGCTGAGTTGCACGGTGCTCCCCCGCATCCCGCTGCCCCGGCTTTTCTCGGTTACGGCCTTCGGTACGGCTCGTACGTCGTGAGCTTCCCCCATCGGCGCCAGCCCGGCTGAGGGATAAGTAGCGCGACACACCCGTCGACACTCGACGTTGACATGGTGGTTCCATCGGCGAAGCGGACTGTCATCTGGGAGCGAGCGGGCGATCTCCGTTTGGTGATCCTCCCGTCGATGGCGGCTGTGAGAATCCGTTTGGCCAGTGCTACATCGTCTGCTGCGTAACCGTCGAGTTCCCAGCCGTTGTCGTCCACTGAAATATGGAGGAACTGCTCCGCGGTGACTCCCACTCGACACGCCAGGGTGTTGTGAGGAGCGACAGTGAGGGTCCTGACGATGTCGTTGGGCGCACTTCGCCCGATATCGGCGACGTCACCGATGAATGCCGAGAAGAATTGCTCAAACTCTTCAATCGTCGATTCGATCTCGGGGTCAGCCGACGGAAGCACGCGGTCGCTCATCGCAGCAGTCTGTCAGAAAGTGATGCTTCCGAAGCTCGTCGGCTGAATCACCGTCCCGCCCTCCGCTCGGCCACAAACGGTCGTTCACGCTTTGCCCGGCCAGAAACGGCTGCGCGGCTCGAGATTCAGCGACCCTTTTCGTCCGAGCACGAGTGTGAGCAACCCTTTTCGTCCGTGCAGGGGAGCGACCCTTCTCGACCAAGCAGGGTTGTGCGCGACCCTTTTCGTCCTCGCGATCGACCTGTCCCCGCAGGGACGCGCCACGCGCACACGCATCCGTCCCACTCGCGCCGTGCTCGGCCACAAACGGTCGTTCGCGCACTGCTCGGCCAGAAACGGCTGCGCCCCGGAGGTTTCAGCAACCCTTTTCGACCGAGCAAGGGTTGGAGCACGGGTGAGTAACCCTTTTCGTCCGAGCGGGCGACCGCTCAGCTCGAGTAAAGGTGGATGGCCTCGCGGATCGCCGATCGCGCCCGACGCCGGTCGCCAGCGCCGTCGTACGCCAGACCCAGCCGGTACCACGCCTTCCAGTCGGTCGGGGCGGCCTCGACCGCAGCCTGGTACCGGGGGAACACCTCGTCGGCGGCGTCACGCTCGATCCGCCCGCTCGGCCGCACGGGCAGTTCGTCATCGGGGAGTTCGCCGTTCGACTCCAGCAGACGGCCGAGTCGCTCCGCACGCACGCCGAACAGAATCTCGCGCGTCAAAGCCCACACCCCGACCACCGGGAGCACGAGAAGCGCAACACCGATAGCGACAGCGACGGGTTCACCGGTCGCGATAAAGAGCACGGCGCGCTGGCCAACGAGCACGAGGTACAGCGCGAGCAGCGCTGCCATGACGACGACGCCGATTCGGGTGGTCACGAGCGCGTGATCCCGAGGTCCATGATGCTCTCGAGTCCGACGGTCAGTCCGTGAGCCGTTCGGGCAGCCCCGAGCGCGAGGAGGATCCCCTGCTCGTACGAGGTCGGGTCAATGGTGCTGTGCGAGATCGTGAGGGTCTCCCCCGCCCCGCCGAAGATGACTTCCTGGCGGGCGATGAGCCCGTTGAGCCGGAGGCTGTGGATCGGGATGCTCGACACCTGCTGGCCACGCGCACGCTGGTCGACGTGCGGGGCAACGACAGGACCGAGACCGATCCGGGCTTCGCCGATGAGCTCAGCGGTGCGCACAGCGGTGCCGCTCGGTGAGTCGACCTTGGTGGCACGGTGCGCCTCGACGATCTCGATCGAGTCGAAGAACCGGCTGGCGATCGTCGCGAGGGTCGTTCCGAGCACGGAGCCGAGCGAGAAGTTCGGGATGACGAGGACACCCGTCTCGGTGTCGGCCAGCTGTGTGCTGAGCGCCGTGAGGCGGTCGGCCGACCACCCGGATGTGCCAACGAGAACGTTGATACCCTCACGGATGGCGTGGGTGACGACGGTCGCACTGACGGCGGGGGCCGTGACATCCACCACGAGGTCGGCACCGTTGATCTCGTCGAGAGAACTGGCCGAACCGAGCTTCGCGTAGACGGCGAAGTCCTCCGATTCATCGATGAGCCGGGTGAAAAGCTGCCCCATTTTGCCGCTTGCTCCGACGACAGCCACTCTCGTTACCATGCTGCCAATCTACAAGGTCGCCGCGGGGAACCGGCACGAGAAGCCGGGCCTCACGAGGTGAATCCGTCCCTAAACTGGTGCTGTGCTTACGTTTGACAGCGTCCCAGTGACCGATCCGCTCGCCACCGAACTTCTCACGGAATACTTCACGGCCCGTGAAATGGGCTTCGTCGGCGGCGACTATGTCGTCAACTTTCCGAGTCCAGAGCGTTTCGTGCCACCCGTGGGCGATTTCATTGTGGCGTTCGATGACGGACGAGCGGTCGGATGCGGCGGCATCCGTTCGCTGACACCGTCTCGTTTCGAGGTCAAGCACCTCTATTTACGGCCGGAGTCGCGCGGTCGGGGCTGGGGCAAACAGCTTCTCGCCGAGCTCGAGAGCCGTGCCGCGGCGCTCGGCGCGACAGAGGTCGTGCTCGACACCAACGCGTCTCTCGAGGCCGCCGGCGGCCTGTACCGTCGTTCGGGCTACGCGTCGATCGAGCCGTACAACGACAACCCGAACGCTACGGACTGGTACTTCAAGGCGCTCGCCTCCTAGCGAGCGGCTCCACTGCCTCCGCCATTGCGGCGAGGCGGGACCCGGTGCTCCGGTCAGACCGGGAGCGGCTCCGGAAGGCCGGTGCGCAGCTCGACGGGCAGGTGGCCGAGGTCGTTGTGCGTCAACAGGGTCCACGGCCGGCCCGGCTTCCGCTGGATGATCGTGAGTCCGCAGTGCGCCTGGTCGAGTGTCATCCAGCGCCAGTCCGGGGCGCCGAGTACCTCGCGCACAAACCACGCGATGACGAAGTTATGGGTGATCAGCACGTCATGACGGTCGCCCTTGCGCGGCGCAAGGAACTCGGCAACAGCATCCGACATCTGGGCAGCACCGGCTTCGATCTCCGCCTCGGTCACCGCGCCGAAGAACGGCTCGTACGCGTTGGGCATCTCGGGCAGCTTGCCGGTCGGTACGCAGTCAAAGAGCAGCGCGCTCGGTTCAGGATCGATGGACGGGAGGCGCTCGTGGATGATGCGGGCCGTCTCGGCGGCGCGCTGCAGCGGCGAGTGCAGCGTCGCCGTGATCGGGAGTCCGCCGATGCGCTCGGCGAGGTGCTCCGCCTGCCTGCGTCCGCGCGCAGACAGCGGCCCGTCGGGCATTCCGTGCTGGGCATCCTGCTGCTCGCCGTGGCGAACGAGGTAAATGTACTGGGTCATGACAGCTCCTTCACGGACTCCCCGAAACCGGCGAACACGTCATCATCGACGGCCCCAACGGCGGAGAGGGACAGCGGTTGGTTCAACAGTTCCTGTGCGAGATCCTGGACGTCGGCGGCGGTCACAAGATACAGGCGGCGCAGGCTCTCGTCGAGATCGGTGAATTCGCCGAGGGTGATTTCCGCACGCCCCAGCCTCGACATGCGGGTTTCGGACTCCTCGAGGGCGAGGGCGCTCGCTCCAGAGAGCTGGCCGTGCGCACGGCGCAGTTCGTCTTCGGTGACGCCGTTGACGGCGATGGATCGAAGTTCGTCGAGCATAAGGTCCGCGACCCGCCTGGCTTTTGCGGGCGAGCAGGCGCCGTACATCCCGAACACACCGGCATCCGAGTATGACGCCGCGAACGAGTACACGGAGTAGGCAAGGCCCCTGCGCTCGCGGATCTCCTGGAACAGGCGCGACGACATCCCGCCGCCCAGGATCGAGTTGAGCACGCTCATCGTCATCCGGCGATCGTCGGATGCCATCAGTCCAGGCATCCCGACCAGCAGGTGGACCTGTTCGATCGGGCGTGACGCAACGACGAGCGCAGACTGCCGGGTGACGGAAGCGGCGGGAAGCATGCGGCGCTCGACCGGCCGTGCCGGGGTGGTGAGATCCCAGCCGGCCTCGAGGAGGGCACGGGTGACACCCGCGACCAGTTCGTCGTGGTCGACAGCGCCTGCCGCGGTGACGACGAGGTCCTGCGGCCGGTAGTTGGCGCGGTAGTGCCTGAGCACTGCATCGCGGGTCGCCTCGCGGATGGCCTGCGGGGTGCCGCCGATTGGCCGGCCGAGGGCGTGGTCGCCGAACACGGCGGCGAACAGGTTCTCGGTCGCAACATCTGCCGGGTCGTCCTCGGCCATGGCGAGTTCTTCGAGAATCACTCCGCGTTCGTTTTCAAACTCTGTCGGGTCGAGCAACGACGACGTGAGCATGTCGGTGAGCGTTTCCACGGCCATGCCGAGGTCGATGTCGCGCACCCTGGCGTAATAGCAGGTGTGCTCCTTGGCGGTGAGTGCGTTGCTCTCTCCGCCGACCGAATCAAACGCTATGGCGATGTCGAACGCCGTGCGCTTTTCGGTTCCCTTGAACAGGAGGTGCTCGAGGAAGTGGGTCGACCCGAACCCGGACTCGCGAGCGGAGACGTCGCCATCCGCGTCGGCGCCGGGAAGTTCGTCACGGGAACCGACGGCCACCCAGTAACCCAGGGTCACGCTTCGTGAGCCGAGCACGTTCTCCGAGAGGATCCGCACACCGCTCGGCAGGACGGTGCGCCGAACGAGCGAATCACCGGATGCGGCAAAGGACAGCTCGGCAACATCGAGCGGAAGTTCAATCGACCCGTTCATTACCCTCAACACTACGGCAGGACACGCTGTGAGCAACGCGTCGAGCCGGGCAGGCGCTCAGACGCGGGTTGCCCGTTCGAGTTCGACCACCTGTGTTCGGGTGAGCCTGATGGCCGCTGCCTGGACGAGCGCATCGACCTGTTCTGGCCGCGACGCGCTCGCGACCGGCGCCACAACACCTGGCCGGTTGAGCAGCCAGGCCAGCGCGATCGAGGCGATCGGAGCATCCTGCTCCTTTGCGACGACATCGAGCGCGTGCAGCACCCGCAGGCCATTCCGGTTGACGTGACGGGAGACTCGAGCGCTGCGGGCCGAATCGTCGAGGTCGGCGCGGCTGCGGTATTTACCAGTCAGGAACCCATTCTCGAGGCCGAAGTACGGCATGACACCGAGTCCCTGGCCACGGCTGACGAGCCCCAGGTCGCCCTCGAATGGACCGCGGTGCAGGAGGCTGTAGTGCGTCTCGAGCGCTTCGAATCGCGGGTAACCGGCAGCGCTGAGGATTCTCGCCTCGACGAGGCGCTCCGCGGTGAAGTTCGACGCGCCGAGGTAGCGCACCTTGCCGGACTCGATGAGCCACTGCGCGGTACCGAGACTGTCTTCGAGGGGAACCGAGCGGTCGTCAAGGTGGAAGTAGAGCAGGTCGATGTGGTCGGTCTGCAGGCGCTGGAGGGACGCTTCGACGGCGCGCACCATGCTCACCGGGCCAAGGCCTGGGTTGTCGGGGTGGTTGCCGACCTTCGTTGCGACGACCATGTCGTCGCGATTGCCCCTTCTGGCCATCCAGGTGCCGATGATGTGCTCGCTCCGGCCAGCCGAGTAGCTGTCTGCCGTGTCGATGAAGTTGCCACCGCAGTCGGCGTACCGGTTGAGGATGCCTGTGCTCGCGTCGGACTGTGCGGTCCACCCGAACACGCTTGTTCCGAGGGCGATCGGGAATACGTCGAGGTCGGTCTCACCGAGGGTACGGCGGATCGATGCGCCGATACTGCCGCTCGATCCGAGGATCTGAATCGGCGCGGATGGGTGCACCTCGAGCGGGGCATTGACCGCCGTACTCGACGCTGCCGACTCGGCGGCCGCGGCCACCGGGCGACCCGCTGAACCCAAAATCCGGGTCGCGTCAGCGGTCACATCGTCGACCGGGTCTGTACCCGGTTCTGCGGTCAACAGGCGAGGCGTCATCCGAGCCATCTCGCCACCCCATTCCTTCGGTCTTACAGGGAAAAAACGGAGCTCCCCAGCCCTCATCCCTGCCTCCGAGACTATGTCAGCCCACCGACGCCAACCGACCATTCGCCGGTCATTTGCATGAATACTTCATAACGATCTGACAACGGTCAAAATCACCTGTTTTTGTTGGCTAAACCGACGGTCATTCTGGCGTGCCGAAGCGCCGGTTCGTCCACCATCCGACCCCGGAATGTAAACACTCCCGACTCGTTTTCCGCAGCCTCGAGTAGCGCCACAGCCGCTTCGAGGGCGTCTGCTCCCGGCCGGTATCCGGCGCGGATCGAGTCCACCTGGCCGGGGTGAATACAGGCGGTCGCACTGAAGCCGCTCGCAGCGGCATCCGTCGCCTCATCGAGCAGGCCATCGAGGTCGGCAATGTCGAGGTGCACCGTGTCGATCGCAGCCTTCCCCGCAGCTCCGGCGGCGAGCAGCACGCGCGACCGAGCGTGCACGGCGACGTCGCGATAGGAACCGTCGACTCGCCGGCTCGATGTTCCACCGAGGGACGCAACGAGGTCCTCCGCTCCCCACATGAGCGCCTCGACCGAGTCGTGCCGGGCGATCTCCGGAGCGGCGAGCACGCCAGCAGCGGTCTCGCACAACGCGATCACCCGGTACCGGTCGCCGAGCGCGGCAACGTCGGCGATGCTCTCGGCCTTCGGCAACATCACCCAGCGGTAATCGGTGTCGGCGAGCGCCGAGAGATCCGCCGCCAGCTCGCCGGACGATGCCGGGTTGACCCGGACAATCGAGCGTTCGGGGTCGAGCGGATGCTGCACAATCGCCGCGCGCGCCCCCTCCTTGTTCCGCGGCGCAACGGCATCCTCAAGATCGAGGATCACGGCATCCGCACGTGCTCTCGCCTTCTCGAACCGGTCGGGCCGATCTGCCGGGCAGAACAGAAGGGCCGGTCCGAGCTCGAACCCGGTCATGCGGCGCCCTCCCGGCAGCGCACGAGCACGTTGCGCACCGCCGTCGCGACGATCACGCCGTCCTGATTGCGGCCGGTGTGCTCGAGAGTGACGATGCCCTGGCCCTGCCGCGACTTCGACAGTCGCTTGTGAGTGACGATGGTCTCGGAGTACAGGGTCTCGCCGTGATAGAGCGGGTGTGGGAAGACAACCGAGTCGAACCCGAGGTTGGCGACGAGCGTCCCCTGGGTCAGCTGCGCGACCGAGCTGCCGACCATCGTCGCGAGGGTAAACATTGAGTTGACGAGCCGCTGCCCGAACTCCTGCCTCTCGGACCACGCACTGTCGAGGTGCAGCGCCTGGGTGTTCATCGTCATCGTCGTGAAGAACACGTTGTCAGCCTCGGTGACCGTGCGGCCGGGCCTGTGGAGGTACCTGGCCGACGTGTCGAACTCCTCGAAGAAGAGTCCCCGCTGCTCGACGGGCGTTCGCTCGTTCTCGTTCTCGTTCTCGTTCTCGTTCATCGGGTTCCCCTACGCCCCGAAACCAAGTTCACGGGCGATGATCATGAGCTGCACCTCACTGGTGCCCTCACCCACCTCGAGGATCTTCGAGTCACGGTAGTGCCTGGCGACGGCATTCTGGTTGAGGAACCCGTAGCCGCCCCAGATCTGGGTGGCGTCCCTGGCGTTCTCCATGGCCGCCTCACTGCCGAGGAGCTTCGCGATCGATGCTTCCTTCTTGAACGGCTTGCCGGCGAGGAGCTTCGACGCCGCAGCGTAGTACGCCATCCGTGCGCTCATCGCCCGTGCCTCCATCCGCGCGATCTTGAACGCGATGTACTGGTTCGAGCCGATGCTGCGCCCGAAGACGTTGCGGCTCTTTGCGTACGCGACGGCCTCGTCGACGCAGCCCTGTGCAGCACCGGTACAGAGCGCGGCGAACGCGACCCGCCCCTCGTCGAGGATGGTGAGGAAGTTGGCGTACCCGCGACCGCGTTCACCGAGCAGGTTTGCCTCCGGCACCCGGACGTTCTCGAGGGTGAGCGGGTGGGTGTCCGAGGTGTGCCAGCCGACCTTGTCGTATGCGGGCTCAACCGTGAACCCGTCGATCGGTGTCGGAACCAGGATGGTCGACAGCTCCTTCTTGATCCTGCCGTCAGCCCGGGTGCTCTCGCCGGTGACCGCCGTGATGGTGACCAGCCGGGTGATCGGAGTGCCCGAGTTGGTGATGAACTGTTTCGAGCCGTTGATCACCCACTCCCCGTTCTCGACGTGGGCGTTCGTGAGTGTTGCGCCGGCATCCGACCCCGCCTCCGCTTCCGTGAGGCCGAATCCGGCGAGCGCCTCACCGCGGGCGAGCATCGGCAGGAACTCGTCTTTCTGTGCCTCGGTGCCGAAGCGGTACACCGGCATCGCGCCGAGCCCGACCCCGGCCTCGAGCGTGACGGCGATGGACTGGTCGACCCGGGCGAGCTGCTCAACGGCAAGACAGAGCGAGAGGTAATCCTTGCCCTGGCCCCCGTGCTCCGTGGGAAACGGCAGCCCGAACAGCCCCATCTCGCCCATCTGCGCGATGATCTCCATCGGCAGCCGGCGCGCGGTGTCGTACTCGTACGCGGCGGGAGCGACGACGGTGGTCGCGAAGTCGCGCACCTCGTCGACGATTCGCTGGTGCTCCTCGGTGAGTTCGGTGTTCATGCGGTGTCCCCTTCGACAGTCGGATGGTTCGGTGTCGCGTCGGATGGCGCGGCGTCGGGCACCAGCGGAGTCAGCGTTGCGACAACCTGGTCGAGCTTCACGAGGTCACCGGGCTGAACGGCGATCGAGACGGTCCCGGCGACGGCCGCCGTGAGCTTGTGCTCCATCTTCATGGCCTCGACAACGACGACAGTGGCCCCGGCGTCGACCGTTGAGCCGTGCGCGACGGGAACGCTGATCACCGTGCCGGGCATCGGCGAACGCACCTCGGGAGCGCGCGCCGCGTCGGGCCGCGCAATCGCAGCGAGTCGCAACGCAAGCCGCTGCCCACGCGAGAGAAGAGGCAGTTCCCAGCTGAACCCGTCGCGTCCCACCCACACGCCGGTCGCTGTGCGCGCGAGCGACAGCATCCGCACTGCTGAGTCCAGGCTCAACGCGCTCCTGCCGTCTTCCAGCGGTCGCAGCGCGGCGGTGTGCGGTTCGCCCCCGTTGATGCGAACGGATGCCGCGTCACCGGCGGCGAGGACACTCACCGTCGCCGTCGTACCCTCCTCGATGGTGAAGGTGTAGTCGATCGGCCGGGCCTCGGTCATCCGCCATCCGTCGAGCGCGCCCCACGCCGCGCCCGCGGACGGCGCTGAGCGCTCGGCGTGAACGGTGAGGGCGGCGGCAACCGGAAGGTCAGCATCGGGACGAGCGAAGCTCAGCGAGGGCAGCCTGCGGTCGATGAGCGACGTGTCGAGGTCGCCCCGTTGCACCTCCGGTTCGGCGAGGAGCAGCCGCAGATACTCGATGTTGGTGCGCACGCCGAGAATCGCCGTTTCGGCGAGCGCGCGGTCGAGTCTGGCGAGGGCTTCGGCGCGGTTGGCACCGCGAGCGATCACCTTGGCGAGCATGGGGTCGTAGAAGGAGCCGATCTCGCTGCCGACGGCGATGCCCGAATCCACGCGCACGCCCTCACCGGTCGGTTCATCGAGCGCAATGACCTGTCCCGTCGCCGGCAGAAATCCGCGCTCGGGATTCTCGGCGTAGACCCGTGCTTCGATGGCGTGCCCCGTGAGCGTCACGGCGTCCTGGCGAAGCGAAAGCCGGTGACCCGCCGCGATCCGGATCTGCTCCGCAACGAGGTCAACTCCGGTGACCTCCTCGGTGACCGGGTGTTCCACCTGCAGGCGGGTGTTCATCTCCATGAAATAGAACTCGTCAGGCGCCTCGGCCGAGACGAGGAACTCCACGGTGCCGGCCCCGACATAGCCGACGCTCTCCGCGACCCGGCAGGCGGCCTCCCCAATGCGTCGTCGGGTGTCAGCGTCGAGCAGAGGAGACGGCGCCTCCTCGATGACCTTCTGGTGGCGGCGCTGCAGCGAGCACTCGCGCTCGCCGAGGTGGATCGTTGTGCCGTGCGTGTCAGCGAGCAACTGCACCTCGATGTGTCGCGGCTCGGGGATGAGCCGCTCGAGAAACAGCGTGTCGTCACCGAAGGCAGCGGCCGCGATACGGCGGGCCGTGGCGAGCGCGCCCGGAAGCTCGCTCGGCGTCGTGACGATCTCCATTCCTTTGCCGCCACCGCCGGCGCTCGGCTTGATCAGGAGTGGATAACCGACGCCCTGGGCAGATTCGCTGAGGTCCGCGTCGCTGAGCCCGGGACGGGAATCACCGGGGATCACGGGCACTCCGCTCGCGGCCACATGGTTCTTGGACCGGATCTTGTCGCCCATCACCTCGAGGGCGTCGACACCCGGTCCAATGAAGACAATGCCGGCCTCGGCACACGCCCTCGCGAAGTCAGCGTTCTCGGAGAGGAAGCCATAGCCCGGGTGGATTGCGTTCGCACCCGTCGCTGTCGCCGCGGCGATCACCGCTTCGATGTCGAGGTAGCTCTCCCTCGCCGGGGCCGGGCCGATACGCACCGCGGTATCGGCATCCGTCACGTACTTCGCCGTCCGGTCGGCGTCGCTGTAGATGGCGACGGAGCGGATGCCGAGGCTCCGGAGGGTACGGATCACCCTCGACGCGATTTCGCCCCGGTTGGCGACGAGGACTGTATCGAACAGTGCGGTCACGGCGTCACATCCGGAACAGCCCGAAGGCGGAGTCTGGCAACGGTGCAAGGGCGCACACGTCGAGGGCGAGGCCAAGAACCCTGCGGGTGTCTGCGGGGTCGATGACGCCGTCGTCCCACAGGCGGGCGGTGGAGTAATAGGGGCTGCCCTGCTCCTCGAACTGGGAACGAATGGGGGCTTTGAACCGCTCCTCGTCATCGGAAGACCATTCAGTACCCGCCGCGTCATGCTGGTCGCGCTTGACCGTGGCGAGCACACCGGCGGCCTGTGCACCGCCCATCACCGAGATCCGGCTCGCCGGCCAGGTCCAGAGAAAGCGCGGCGAGTACGCGCGGCCGCACATCGAGTAGTTGCCGGCCCCGAACGAGCCGCCGATGATCACCGTGAGTTTGGGCACCCTCGTCGTCGCGACAGCCGTCACCATCTTGGCGCCGTGCTTGGCGATGCCACCGGCCTCGTAATCGCGGCCGACCATGAACCCTGAAATGTTCTGCAGGAAGATCAGCGGGATGCCGCGCTGGTCGCACAGCTCGATGAAGTGGGCGCCCTTCTGCGCGCTCTCGGAGAACAGCACACCGTTATTGGCGATGATGCCCACCGAGTGCCCGTGCAGCCGAGCGAACCCGGTGACGAGCGTCGTGCCGAACTCCTTCTTGAACTCCGCGAATTCACTGGCATCGACCAGCCGAGCGATGACCTCCCGCACGTCGTAGGGCGCCTGGACGTCGGCGGGAACGACTCCATACAGCTCCTCGATCGGGTAGAGCGGATCGAGGCTCTCTCTCGTCGGAGACCCCGAGGGCGACACGGATGCCGTTGGCAGCGTTGAGACGATATCCCGCACGATCTCGAGGGCGTGCGAATCGTCCTCGGCGAGGTGGTCGACGACGCCGGAGGTTTTCGCATGAAGGTCTCCCCCTCCGAGCTCCTCGGCCGTGACGATCTCACCGATGGCGGCCTTCACGAGTGGTGGACCGCCGAGGAAGATGGTGCCCTGGTTCCGGACGATGACCGTCTCATCGCTCATAGCGGGCACATACGCGCCACCGGCGGTGCACGATCCGAGAACGGCGGAAATCTGCGGAATCTTCGACCCGGACAACCGGGCCTGGTTATAGAAGATCCGGCCGAAGTGATCGCGGTCGGGGAAGACCTCGTCCTGCATCGGAAGGAAGGCGCCGCCCGAGTCGACGAGGTAGACGCACGGGAGCCGGTTCTCGAGCGCGATTTCCTGTGCCCGAAGGTGCTTCTTCACGGTCATTGGATAGTAGGTGCCACCCTTCACCGTGGCGTCGTTGGAGATGACGAGCACGTGGCGGCCCTGAACCAGGCCGATGCCGGCGATGACACCGGCCCCCGGGCTCTGGTCGTCGTACATTCCCGTTGCGGCGAGCGGTGCGATCTCGAGGAACGGGCTGCCGTCGTCAAGGAGCTCGTCGATGCGTTCGCGCGGCAGTAACTTGCCCCGGCCGACGTGGCGTGCGCGGGACTTTTCGGTGCCACCAAGTGCGGCAGTGGCGAGCCTCTGCCGCAGGTCGGAAACCAGGGTTCGCTGCTCGGCGTCGTTCCGGAGGAAAGAGTCGCTCGACGGCGAGACCGCGGAAATCAGTGTCTGCATTGACAGTTCCCTTGTACCGGAGTGAATGTGTACCGGAGAGGACGCCGCCATTCGGTTAGTCCCCGTTAACTGACCCCGATGTTAGTATGGATTAACTCAAATGTCCAGCATCGCTTCCAACGGAGGGCGCAATGGCCGACGACACCATCATCGATGATCACCCAGTCACGACGGAGTCTGGATCCATCAGGCTCGGCCGCAGCGCGGCGAAGGCACAACGACGGCAGGCCCTGCTCGCCGCGGCTGCCTCCCGGTTCGCCGAACGCGGCTTCAACGGGGTATCGATCGAAGACCTGGGAGCCGCTGTCGGCATGAGCGGTCCGGCGGTCTACCGGCACTTCGAGAGCAAGCAGGCGCTTCTCGCTGCGCTCCTCATCGATGTGAGCCGTGAGCTGCTGTCGGGTGGAACGGATGTCGTGGCGAGGGCGCCGGACGGAGAACTCGCGCTTCGCGCTCTCGTCGAATTCCACGTGCGTTTCGCGCTCGCCAATCCCGATGTCATCCGGGTCCAGGATCGCGATCTCGACAGCCTCTCGGAGGAGGACCGCCGCACGGTGAGAACCCTCCAGCGCCGGTACGTCGAGCTGTGGGTGGCAATCCTGCAGCGAATGCAGCCCACAACAGACGCGGCGGCCCTGAGGATCAGGGCGCACGCCGCGTTCGGGCTCATGAACTCGACCCCGTATAGCGGTGATCAGCTCCCCCAGAACGATCTCCGTGACATCCTCGAGCGGATGGCGTTCGCCGCGCTCTCCTGAGCGGTGCCGCTGCGACCCGAGTCGACGCTGCCCTCCAAACACGTCACACCCACACCCACACCCACACCCACACCCACACAACGGGGTCCTCCCGAACGGGGTGACGCCGCGGCGCCCACCTCTCTGCTTTGATGGGCCCATGCCGCAGCAGCCCCCTGCCTCCAACCCCGCGCCTGGCGAGGTAACACAGAAGGTGGACCGGGCGCGCACGCTGTGGGGCGAGGGCAAACGACGCGCGGCACTCGAGCTGCTCAAGGCTGCCGTCCGGTCAGACCCGGAGGCCACCCCGCTTCGACTCGCCCTCGCCGAGTTGTACCGCGAGATGAACTCCCCGGATCAGGCGGGCCGCTGGGGCATCGCCATCGAGGGCTGGACGACCGCGGTCGAACGGGATCGGCTGGCGCGGCTGCTGGCACCGGTCGGCACCCCGCGCGACGATCTGGTCGAGTTCCTGGCGCTCACTGGGCCTGTCGAGAGTTACCCGGATCTCGAGGAAGTGGTGGACGGGCCGCTCGCCGCGCACGTGGCGCAACGCAGAGCGGCCGCCGCGACCGACGAGTCACCTTGGGGCGAGCTGCTCTTCCCGCTCGCCGCGTTCTGCTGGATCACGACCGTGGTGGGCGGGATACTCGCGGTGGTGGCCGTCTTCATCGTCGCCTTCTTCGAACTGGCGGATGCCCGTACCGTCGCACGCATCAGCGCCGGATGCTTCCTCGCTCCAGCGGCGGTTTCCTCCTGGGTCTCGGCCGGGGCGTGCGCGGTCGAGAACCGCAGGCTGGGTGCCGGCGTCCTGACGATCGTCGGGACTATTGCGGCAACGCTCGCAGTGCTGACCTTCACGACGGCCTGACTTACTATGGGCCCATGGCCAGCAACGACGATGAGCCCCCACCCACGGCGCTTCCGGCGAACCCACCATCGCCCGAACCGGTCAATCCGGCCATCGAGGTTCTGGTGCCCAACCTGAACAGGGTCTCCTCTGCCACTTTTCGACGCGGGACGATCAGTCGACGACGCGTAAACATCGCTCTCGGATTGCTGCTTGCAATTGCAGCACTGGCGACCGTTCTCGTGATCTTCGGTGACCTGATCTTTGCGAATCTGGGCACAGCACTGGTGTGGGCATTCGTCGCGGCTCTCGTGGTCGGGGTGGTCGGCCTCGTGCTCATTCGCCGCGATGAACAGCGGGTTCGACGGGCGGGACGAGGCGGGGCCGACGAGGCCGACGAGCTCCACGAGCACTGAAAAACGCTGCCGAATACTGACGTCACCGGGCCGCCGTGAGCGATCCATCCGCGCCGAGTTCCCAGGTCGCGTCGAGGTCGAGCCTGTCGAGGAACGCCTCATCGTGGCTCACAACGAGTACCGCACCGCGGTAACTTCGGAGCGCATCGACGAGCTGATCGATACTCTGCAGGTCCAGGTTGTTCGTGGGCTCGTCGAGTACCAGAAGCTGCGAGGGCGGATCCGCAAACAACAGTCGCGCGAGCGAGACCCGGAACCGCTCACCGCCCGAGAGCGTGCGCACCTCGCGGTGCACGCTGTCGCCCCGGAGCAGGAACCGGGCGAGCCGGTTACGCAGGATGCCCGGGGCAACAGTCGGTGCGGCGGCCTGCACGTTGTCGAGCATGCTGGCGTTCTCGTCGAGCCCGTCGAGTCGCTGCGGCAGATATCCCACCCGGTCGGTGAGTCGCCGCGCGCTGATCGCACCCGCTCCCTCCGGTTCATTCACGCCGGCGTAACCGCCTGCGCTGCCGAGGCCACGGGCAGTGCCGAGAACCAGACTGTCGAGCAGCGTGGTCTTCCCCACGCCGTTCGGACCGGTGATCGCTACTCTCTCGGGACCCTGGATGATGACCGTGCGGTTTGCGGCGCGCAGTTCGGCGATCTTCCGGGCCGCCGGCACGTCCGGATCCGGGAGGTCGAGCAGGATGGGTTCGTCTTCGCGGACACGCGCCTCAGCGGCATCCAGCACCGACTGCGCAGACCTGATGTCGCGGTCCATTCCGGCACGGAGCTTTGCGGCGGAAACCTGGGCCTGTGACCGCAGGCCGTGCATGACAATCTTCGGCATCCGCTTGTTCTCGAACGCCTTCTGACCCATCTGCGCGCGTCGCGCGAGCTTCGTTTCGGCCTCGATGCGTTGTTTCTTCTCGACCTTCACCGCCTGCCCCGCTGAGCGCACCGCCTGGACGGCGGCGGACTGCTCCTGCTCGCGATGAGCGCGCCACTCGCTGTACGGCCCACCGAACACCGAGAGCTCTCCCCCGTACAGTTCTGCGGTCTCGTCCATTCCCTCGAGCAGCGACACATCGTGACTCACGACGACGAGGGCACCAGGCCACGACGCGACCAGGCCGGCCAGGCGTGTGCGGGCATCCCGATCGAGGTTGTTCGTCGGCTCGTCGAGAAGCGTGATCGCGGTCCGGCGAAGCCTGAGCCCCGTCGTCGCGACGAGCATTGCCTCACCGCCCGAGATCCGGTCCACCCTCCTGCCGAGGTCGGCGCCTGCCAGACCAATTTCGGCGAGCGCTTCGCGTGCCCGCGCTTCGATGTCCCAGTCGTCACCGAGCACGTCGAAGTGGTGGGCCGCCACATCACCGGACTCAATCGCTCTGAGCGCCGCGAGCTTTCCACGAATGCCCAGGAGATCGGCGATCGTCGCCTCGACGCGGAGGGTCAGGTTCTGGGGCAGGTATCCCACCTCACCGGCTACGGCGACCCGGCCGGAGGACGGAGTGAGTTCCCCGGCCACGAGGCGGAGGAGTGTTGATTTGCCCGATCCATTGGCGCCGACGAGACCGGTGCGCCCCGATCCGAAGGTGCCTGAGATGTGGGCGAGAGCAATGTCACCGTTGGGCCAGGAGAAGCCGAGATCGGTGAGTGTGACTGTTGCGTTGCTGTGCGAAAACATGGGACTCCGGGGTAGTCAGCGGTCGCGCTGAATACCGGAGCCTGATGTGGCGAATCGACGGTCGTCAGCGCGCGGGAAGCGGCGCGGAACCGAAGATGTCCACAGCAATTACCTATCGTGAGGGAACAGAAGTAGAAATCTTCGCACGGGATCGCTTGGATGGCAAGCGATGCGGAATCAGTCGCGATGCCCGATCTGGGGTCTCGCCGCGGAGCGCGCAAACCGATTCGATGTTCACATGCCCGTATCGCAACACCAGGAGGAGGCGAATGAGATCAATCGCGCTCATCAGCTCATCCGTGTCGGAAGGTCGTCTGCGGCTCGACAGGCACTGAAGGCCGCGGTCCGCGCACAGCCGGACTCCCGTCCGCTCCACCTCCTGCTCGCCGAGCTGTATCGCGAGATCGACTGCCCAGACCAGGCCGGCCGCTGGGGCATCCTTATCGACGGCTGGGCAACACCGCGCGAGCAGGACCGGCTCGCACGTTTGCTCGCATCATCCGGCGTTGCGCCTCAGGACGTACCCGCCTTCCTCGCGCTTCCCACACGCAATCTCGATGAGTACCCCACTATCGAGGCTTTGCTCGATGGCCCGGTCGCCCGCTATCGCCCACGCTATGACGACAAGATCGTCAAGCGGCCGAACCCGCCAAGCCGTTTCTTCACCGTCGTCGCCAAAGTCGTCTGGGTGGCCGCGTTCGTGGTCGTCGGCATCCACCTGATCATGTCCTTCATCGAGTGGTTCCCGGGGCGCGACGAACTGCTCGTTCTTGCGCAATGGCTCGGCGGCTCCGGTGGCGTGCTCGTCGGATTCGCGCTCCTCATGAATGCTGCGGCAGCCGCGGCCCAGCGAGAGCTGCGGTGGGCCGCGACGCTCGGCGTTGTCTCGCTACTCGTCACGGGCACCGCGATCAGCCGTCTTGCGGACTTACTCGTTGGCTAGTTCGCGTTGATTACCCAGCTCGAGACCGGGTGCACGCGCACCGAGACGACACCGCCCGAATGGGGTAGCGACGAAACAGCTCACCGACTGATTTGATAAGACAATGCCCGGGCCCCATGCACTTTACGTTGCTCGCCGCATCAACCGCTCACGCCAGCTGCACGCTGCTGGGAATCGGCGCGGAGCAGTCGAGCTGCTCACGACCCACGTGCGCAGAGACCCTCGATCGATGGAACTTCGGATAGCTCTCGCCGAACTGTATCGAGACATGGGGCACTCCGACCAGGCTGGTCGGTGGGGAATCGCCGTCGAGGGCTGGACCACATCGATCGAGCGGGACCGGCTGGCGCGTTTGCTCGCATCGTCGCGCGTCACCGACCAGGATATCGAGGAGTTTCTGGTGCTGCCGCCCGGGATGGTAGCGGCACGACCCGATATCGTCGCGCTCCTCGACGGTCCGGTCGCTCATTACCGTGAGCACTTCGCTGCACGCAACCGTGAGCGGCTCGATCGCTATTTGAGTGCTTCGACGGACAAACGGGGCGCTGGGTTCACGACCGCCGCGTCCGTCTGCTTCGGTTTCGCGATCAGCGCGCTGGTGTTAGGGATCCTTTCCGTCTTCGTCGCGGCTGTCTTCGGGTTCGCCGATTCGCCAGGTCTTGCCCGCTATGTCCTACTCGCGAGTGTTGCCCTGGCCGGGTTCGCGTTGTTGATGCTTACAGCAGCGGCCGTCGCTCAACGCCGATGGACAAGACGGACCGCGTCGCTCTGCCTCTGTGGTCTCCTCGTGACGGTCGGCTCCATCGTGGGCTTCGTCGCCATGGCTGGAAGCTAGTCGGCGTGCTCGACCCACTGAACCTGTCGCAGGAACTCCGACGAGATGGCAACGTACGACTTGCCCTCAACGTTCTGAAGAACGCTGCCTGGGCGGACCCGGGAGACCTCCGCGTTCGTCGTGCGCTGGCCGAGGTGTACCGAGAGATGGGCTACCCCGATCAGGCCGGTCGGTGGGGCATCGCTCTCGATGGCTGGACAACAGCGAAGGAAAAAGAGGAACTCGTCAAGAGCATCGCTTATCGAGACGAGGATGATCTGGTGAAGTTCCTCAACATTCCGTCGGCTCCCCACACGTTCGCCGACCTGCATGACCTCTTGGCCGGCCCGGTGAAAAAGTACATGGAGCCATCGTCTGACCGGTGGCGCGAGACCCTCTTCGGTATTGCCGCAATTGGCTGGTTGGTGTCGACAATCACATTCCTCATCGGATCGATTGCAGTGACGGTGTTGGTCACAGCCGAGGTCGGTGACCCAGCGGGTGTCGCGCGGCTCATTGCCTATCCGAACGTCGTACTCGCGGGTCTCTCAACGAGTATCTACGCTCTTTCGGCCCGGGCATGGTGGGCACCGATCGTAGGCGTGGTCGGACTGCTGTTCACCGGCGCTGGCGTCATCGCCTTTGTACATCCAGCCGGCCTGATGCCTAACTGATGGACTTCGGCGGCGGGCCCCACTGGTCGACGGTCCTGTGCAGCACGTTCCCCTGCACCGAAAACGCTGGATCCGGCCCGTCCTCGACGTCCGCATGGAGGTCGATCAGCTCCGCCGGAGCGATGACGTCGGTGATGACGCCGGCGGGCTGCAGCCCGGTCGTTTTTCCCAGATGCTGCCAGCCATCGGCGTGCGCGATTTCGTAGAGTGCGGCTCCCAACCAGTCCACCCGTGATCGGGCGTCCTCGTCGCTGTCGGATGGCCACATCCGCAGGTACGCCTCGCGGCCTGCCGCGAGAACGGCCGCGGAGTCCACGACGTTGTACTCGGCACGCTGCAGGACGCTGATCACCGGGATCTCCTCCGGTTCGCCCTCGTCCTCGTCATCATCCTCGACGTCTTCGTCGTCTTCGTCGTCCGATTCGGTGACCTCGGCGAACGAAAAGTACTCCCCGCTCAGCGCGTACTGGCAATCACAGAACGCAACCGCAGCGTCATCAACCCGGTTGCCCATCCGGTGAAGCTCCTCCAGATCAGATTCGGGACCTATGGCGTCGAGTGCGGCGAGTTGCTCCCGAACAGCATCCAGCAGCGCTTCACCGGTGCGCCGCACCTGCTCGCGTGCCTCCGGTGTCCAGAGATCGAGTTCGTCACGGTCGTCGTCAGCATCGGTCACGTCGCCGAGCATAGCGGTTGAGGCGTTTCTCACGGCGCCTCACACCATCGTCAGAACCATCCCCGGGTTGCTGAGGATGTTGCCGACATCGACGAGGAACCTCGACCCCTGCTCCCCATCCACCAGACGATGGTCGAACGACAGGCTCAACGTCATGACCTCGCGCAGCGCGATCTCGCCCCGGTATTCCCATGGCATCCGCCGCACCGCCCCGATGGCCAGAATCGCCGCCTCACCCGGGTTGAGGATCGGCGTGCCGGCGTCGACACCGAACACGCCGACATTGGTGATGGTGATGGTTCCGCCGGCGAGGCTCTGCGGGCTGGTCGCCCCAGCCCGAGCGCTCTCGATGAGCGCGTCGAGCGCGTCACGCAGCCCGGCGAGACTCAGGGTGTCCGCGTCCTTGATGTTCGGCACGATGAGCCCACGCCCGGTGGCGGCAGCGATACCGAGATGCACAGCGCCGAGCTGCACGATCTCCTGTGCGTCTTCGTCCCACCGCGAATTCACTTCGGGAGTCCGGGCAGCCGCCAGGATCACCGCCTTTGCCGCGAGGGTGAGGATCGACAGACGTTTGCCCCGGAACTCCGGAGTGTCCGCGAGCGACCGCACGAGGTCCATACCGGCGGTCACGTCGATCGTGAGGAACTCCGTGACGTGCGGCGCCGTAAACGCGGACCGCACCATCGCCTCGGCGGTCGCTTTTCGAACGCCTCGAATCGGAACCCTGACATCCGCTCGACGCCCACGCGCCGCGCTCAGCGCGAGATCCCCTCCGTCGACGTCAGCGCCCTCGGCGACGTCCTCGCGTGCGTTTTCCTGCGGCGCAGTAACGGATGCCGTCACGTGGCCGGCGGCCCGCTCAATGTCCTCCCGCGTGATGAGCCCGGTCTCCCCCGTGCCCGTGACCGTTGCGAGGTCGATGCCCAGATCTCGAGCGAGCTTCCGAACGGGCGGTGTCGAGCGGGGGCGCTCGGCCTCCGACCTCGCTGGCTCCTCCGGTGCCACCGTGCTGCCTGCGTCAAGACCCTGATCGCTGGGTGCGGCGTTGCCCGGGTTGGCGCCCTCGCCCGCTCCCCATCGTGCACGCCGCTGGGGCCGGTCGCCCCGGTCGACCCGCGGGCCGTACCCGACGAGCACCGGTTCCCGCTCTCCCCTCCCCCGCGAACTCTCCGCCGACGCCGCTCCGACGCCCGCACCAGCATCACCAGCTGCCGTCCGCACCCGCTGACTACCGGCATCCGGTTCACCCGCTCCCGTCTCGGCGTCGACGTCGACGTCATTCGGTGCTCCGTCAGTGGGCACATCAGTTGGCTCGTCGGTCCCCAGACCAACCGTGACCTCGAACGCCACGATCGGCTCACCGACGTTGACCGTCGTGCCCTCGTCGGCGAACAGCTGCGACACCGTGCCGGCGAAGGGAGACGGCAACTCGACGAGCGCCTTGGCTGTCTCGACCTCAGCGATGACCTGGTTGAGCGTCACCGTGTCACCGACGGCAACCCGCCACGCCACGATCTCACTCTCGGTGAGCCCCTCACCCAGATCGGGCAGGGCGAAGTTCACGATGCTCATGCTGTTGCCTTCCAACCCGTCAGGGAATTTCGACGGCCGAGGACGCGATCGACAGCGTCGAGAATCCGGTCGAGGTCGGGCAGGAACGCGTCCTCGAGCGAGGCCGGCGGGTATGGCGTGTCAAACCCGGTGACCCTCGCCGGCGCGGCCTCGAGCCAGTCAAAGCAGCGCTCGGTGATCGACGCGGTGATCTCAGCGCCCATCCCGCCGGATTGCGCGGCCTCGTGGGTGATCACCAGCCGGCCGGTTTTCCGAACGGATGCCTCCACCGTCGCGAAGTCCACCGGCGAGAGTGAGCGGAGATCGATGACTTCAACTGCCACACCGTCGTCTGCCGCCGCAGCAGCGGCATCCAGCGCCGTCCGCACGAGCGGGCCGTACGCCACCAGTGTGACGTCGGTTCCCGGCCGCACGACCCGAGCCTGGCCGAGCGGCGCCGCCTTTGCCCCGAGCTCGGTGTCGACGTCGCCCTTCTGCCAGTACCGGCGCTTGGGTTCGAAGAACAGCACCGGGTCGTCGCTGGCAATGGCCTGCTGGATCATCGTGTGGGCGTCCTGCGGGTTTGAGCACGACACCACCCGGAGTCCTGCCGTGTGCGCGAAGTACGCCTCGGGTGACTCCGAGTGGTGTTCGACAGCGCCGATGCCGCCACCGAAGGGCACACGGATGGTGATGGCCATTCTCACGTTGCCCCTGGTTCGGTAGTGCAGCTTGGCAACCTGGGCGACGATCTGGTCGAAGCCCGGGTAGATAAAGCCGTCGAACTGGATCTCGCAGACCGGGCGATACCCGCGGATGGCGAGGCCGACCGCCGTGCCAATGATGCCGGCCTCGGCGAGCGGGGTGTCGATCACGCGACGAGGACCGAACTCCCCCTGCAGCTTGTCCGTGATGCGGAAGACTCCGCCGAGCTTGCCGATGTCTTCTCCCAGGAGCACCACCTTGTCGTCGCGGGCGAGCGAGCGACGGAGTCCGTCGTTGAGCGCACCGGCCATCGTCATCTGGCTCATGACTCGCTCCCTTCGGCGTCGCTGTCGGCATCGCTGCTTCCGAACGACGCGAGGTACGCGGCGTACTGGCTCTTCTGCCGCTCAAGGCCCGAGTGCGGCTCGGCGAAGACGTGATCGAAAACGGTGAGCGGATCTGGCTTGGGGATCGAGAGGCACGCCGCCCGCAGTTCGCTGGCCACGGCATCCGATCTTCCATCCACTCTCGACCGCAGCTCTTCCGTGAACGCGCCGCGCGCGTCGAGGAGGGCGGCGATGCGCGTGATCGGGTCCTTTGCGCGCCACTCGTCGAGTTCGCCCGCCGGACGGTATCGGGTGGGGTCATCGCTCGTGGTGTGCGGACCCATCCGGTAGGTGACCGCCTCGATGAAGGTGGGTCCGCCGCCGGAGCGCGCCCGATCGAGAGCGATGCGCGTCGCGGCCATCACGGCGAGCACGTCATTGCCGTCAATACGCATGCTCGGGATGCCGAAGCCCGGTGCACGGTCCGAGATGTGGCGCTGCGATTGCAGTCCCACCGGTTCGGAGATCGCCCACTGGTTGTTCTGGCAGAAGAAGACGACCGGGGCCGAGAAACTCGCCGCGAAGACGAGAGCCTCGTTGACGTCGCCCTGGCTCGTTGCGCCGTCGCCGAAATAGGCGATCGTGACCGAGTCGACGCCGTCGTGTTTGCAGCCGAGCGCGTACCCCGTGGCGTGGAGAGTCTGTGCGCCGATGATGACGGCCGGTGTGGCCATGCCGACCTCGTACGGATTCCAGCCGGATGCCGCGCTGCCGCGCCAGACCCGCATCAGGTCGGTGAAGTCGACGCCGCGGCAGTAGGCGACGCCGTTCTCGCGATAGCTCGAGAACACGAAGTCGTCGCTTCGCAGCGCACGGGCCGAGCCGATTTGCGCAGCTTCCTGGCCGAGCAGCGGTGGCCAGAGTCCGATCTCACCCTGCCGCTGAAGCGCTGTGGCTTCCGTGTCGATGCGCCGGACGACGACCATGTCTTCGTACAGGTCGATGAGCTGTTCTGTGGAGACGTCGTCGACCCACGGATCGAAACCCGGGTTGCTGACGCGTGTGCCGTCCGGCCGAACGAGCTGGACGACATCTTCGAGGGAACCGAGGTGCAGACCGTACTCGTCGTGCGCCTCGTGAATTCGTGTGCCTTCATGGGTGGTGGACACAGTTACACGCCACTTTCTTTCGTGTACTGAACCGCTGGATCGCAGCAATTCAGCATCCGGCGCCGTTGCCAGATGTACGTGCGACGGTACGCCGGGCCGTCAATGGGCACAACCGTCGTCGTTCCGATTGCGCATTCTGCCCGGTGAGATCGAAACAGGGGCTGCTAGTCTCTGGCACTATGCACAAGCTCGACCGCACAGACACTCGCCTTCTCCTGGCGCTCGCTGAAGATCCGCGATCGTCGATCGTTGCCCTCGCCGAGAAACTCGGGTTGTCACGCAACACCGTGCAGGCACGGCTGAGCGCCATCGACTCGACCGATGTGCTCGGTTCGTTCGAGCGGCGGATCAACCCGGCCGCGCTGGGTTACCCGTTGTCGGCGTTCATCTCGGTCCATCTGCAGCAGCAGAAGCTCGGGGCGATCGTCGAACAGCTCTCGAAGATCCCCGAGATCATCCAGGCGCACGGGCTGAGTGGTTCAAGTGACCTCCTCGTGCGGGTCGTTGCCACCGACGCCGACGACCTGTTCCGCGTGTCGAGCCTCATCCTCGCGTGCGACGGGGTCGACCGCGCCGAGACCTCGCTGGCGATGGGCGAGCTGATCCCGTTCCGGGCCGCTCCCCTGCTGGAGCGCGCGCAACGGGACTAAGCCCGACGTCACACGTTAACGAACGGATGCCCCGCCTCGATTTCTCGAGGCGGGGCATCCGTTATTCAGAAGAGAGCTGCTTAGCCTTCAGCGGGCTGCTCGGCGTGAACGCGAGGAGCCTGCGCGGTGTCGCCACCTTCAGCGGGCTCTTCGGAGTGAACACGCTCAGACTCTTCGGCGACAACCGGCTCAAGCGAGAGCTTGCCGCGGTCGTCGATCTTCGTGATCTGAACGAGGATCTTCTGTCCGACGCCGAGGACGTCTTCGACGTTCTCAACACGCTTGCCACCGGCGAGCTTGCGCACCTCAGAGATGTGCAGCAGGCCGTCCTTGCCCGGGAGCAGCGAGACGAAGGCGCCGAATGTGGCGATCTTCACGACGGTTCCGAGGAACTGCTCGCCAACCTCAGGGTTGGTCGGGTTGGCGATCGCGTTGACCTGGGCACGAGCTGCCTCAGCCGACGGTCCGTCGACAGCGCCGATGTACACGGTGCCGTCTTCTTCGATCGAGATGTCTGCGCCGGTCTCGTCCTGGATGGCGTTGATCGTCTTGCCCTTGGGGCCGATCAGCTCACCGATCTTGTCGACGGGGATGTTGACGCTGATCACGCGAGGTGCGGTCGGTGCCATTTCATCCGGAGCGTCGATCGCGGCGTTCAGGACGGAGAGGATCGTGGTGCGAGCCTCCTTGGCCTGGGTCAGCGCGGCCTTGAGCACGGAGGCGGGGATGCCGTCGAGCTTGGTGTCGAGCTGGATCGCCGTGACGAACTCAGAAGTACCGGCAACCTTGAAGTCCATGTCGCCGAGTGCGTCTTCTGCACCGAGGATGTCGGTGAGAGCCGCGTAGCGGGTCTGGCCGTCAACCTCGTCGGAGACGAGGCCCATGGCGATACCGGCAACCGGGGCGCGCAGCGGCACACCGGCGTTGAGCAGCGACAGGGTCGAGGCGCAAACGGAACCCATCGACGTCGAACCGTTGGAGCTGAGAGCCTCAGACACCTGACGGATGGCGTACGGGAATTCCTCGCGGCTCGGAAGAACCGGAACGAGTGCGCGCTCGGCGAGGAAGCCGTGCCCGATCTCGCGACGCTTCGGCGAACCGACGCGGCCGGTCTCACCGGTGGAGTACGGCGGGAAGTTGTAGTGGTGCAGGTAGCGCTTCTTCGTGATCGGGCTCAGTGAGTCGATCTGCTGCTCCATCTTGAGCATGTTCAGCGTGGTGACACCCAGGATCTGGGTCTCTCCGCGCTGGAAGATCGCCGAACCGTGAACGCGAGGAATGACCTGAACCTCGGCGTCGAGCGGACGGATGTCTGCAAGGCCGCGGCCGTCCATACGGACACCCTCGGTGAGGATGCGGCTGCGGACGATGTCCTTGGTGACGGACTTGTACGCGGCCGACACCTGGTTGTTGGCGTCTGCGGGCAGTTCGCCTGCTTCGACCTTGGCGGCGATGGCAGCCTTGACGCGGTCCTTGAGCTCGTCGTCAGCGTTCTGACGCTCCTGCTTGTCGGCGATCTGGTAGATCGAGGTGAGCTCGGTCTTGGCCAGTTCGGAGACAGCGGCGAGGGTCTCGTCGGTGTACGGGAGGAAGACCGGGTACTCGCGAACTTCCTTGGCAGCCTGTGCGGCGAGCTCGGACTGAGCCTTGACCAGCTGGAGAAGGAACGGCTTCGCGGCGTCGAGGCCCTCGGCGACGACCTCTTCGTTCGGCTTGCGGGCGCCGGCCTGGATGAGGCCCCATGCACCTTCGGTGGCTTCGGCTTCAACCATCATGATGGCGATGTCTTCGTTGCCGTTCTCGTCTGTGACGAGGCGGCCGGCGACAGTGAGGTCGAAGACGGCGTCAGCGAGCTGCGATGCCTTCGGGAATGCGACCCACTGGCCGTTGATGAGGGCGAGACGGATGCCGGCGATCGGGCCCGAGAACGGAAGTCCCGAGATCTGCGTCGACATCGATGCTGCGTTGATCGCCAGGGCGTCGTAGAACTCGTCGGGAGCGATGCTCAGGACGGTGATGACGATCTGGACTTCGTTGCGCAGGCCGGTCACGAATGACGGACGGAGCGGACGGTCGATCAGGCGGCAAACGAGGATGGCCTCGGTAGACGGACGACCTTCGCGACGGAAGAACGAGCCGGGGATCTTGCCTGCAGCGTAGCTGCGCTCTTCAACGTCCACCGTGAGGGGGAAGAAGTCGAACTGGTCTTTGGGGTGCTTTCCGGCGCTGGTGGCCGAGAGAAGCATGGTTTCTTCATCGAGGTATGCAGCAATGGCACCCTGTGCCTGCTGTGCAAGACGTCCTGCTTCGAAGCGGACTGTGCGCTTTCCGAACTTGCCGTTGTCGAGGACTGCCTCGGCGAACTTGATTTCTGGACCTTCCATAGGTCTCTCCTTACGTTTAGCGCTGCCCCGTGTGGGCGCACGCTCTGCGAGGAGCAGGAACAGGCAGTAAATTCTCAGACCGTGTGGTCTGGCTGATCTCCAGTAGAAAACCGCTCTCACTACCGCCGATACACCGAAGGGAGGAACGTCGGGAAGACCGACGTGAGAGAAATTCACCACCGAGGACCAGCTTCCTGCCGGCCTGCTCCGTTGATGTGGGCCCGATATTGCTATCGAGCCGTGTCCAGCCTAGCAGAGGGCCCCTTTTGTGCGCTGGGAAGTTGCTCATCCCGCGTGTCCATTGGGTGAACGGCCGACAGCTCGGTGGCCAGACGGCTGCCTCCACCGTCGTCCTGAGCCTCCGATCGAGCCACTACCGAGAGGCATCGACGCGAGAGTACGGTGACTCGCATCACTCTCGCGGCAAGGATGGCACATGGGTACCAGCGCGCAACCGGCGACCTTGATGGCGGTCGCGCTCGACCCCGGCGAGCGCCTCACTCCCCGCCGGATCAGCGTCAGCGAGTTCGATGCGCTCCAGCCCCGTCACTCGCGAATTCTGCGTGCCGCCCTGGCCATGCGCGGCGGAGTGAGCCTCGCGGTCTGGATCGGTGGTGCGACAGCAGAGATGGACCTGTGGCGTCGCATCCGCATCCGCACGGATGCCGGCGGGTCGACGTACGCCGTGATCGTGCCCCCGTCACTGGGGGGGATGGAGTCACTATCAAACATCACGCTGGACGCCGTGTGGCTCGACCGCGTCGTGACCTACGCACGACTCCTGCACTCGCGCGGGTTCGACGCCATCGAGTTCGACGTTCTGGCCGGTGCGAGTGCCGGTGGCCTCAACGCCGTGATGTACGCCACAGCGCAGCGCGCGGGTGCCGATGTCGATGCGCTTTTGCCGGTCTGGCGCGACATAGGAAGTGTCTGGCGGCTCCTGCGCCCGCCCGGGTTCGAGCGCGTCGATTCCATCCTGCGCGGTGACGGATACTTCTGGCCCGAACTTAAGGGCGTCCTCCACCGTCTCTATGCGGGCACCGGCAATCATCCGTTCCACCGTGCAACCCGCATGGCCGTTGATCTCTCGGCAACGCTCATCGACAACACGGATGCCGCCGCGCGGCCAACTGAGGACGCCAACGGTCATTTCCACTTCGTCGGCAGTGATGACGGTTCGGCGTCAGAGTATGGCCGCGCGATTCCCTCCGGCGACGGGCCGGTGCCGGCAGCCGACCTGGCTCGACTCGCCTACGCCGCGCGCACGACGTCATCGTTTCCGGGCGCGTTCGAGCCTGCGCTCATCTTCTCGAAGTCGACGCGCCTACCCCTCAACGGCCCGTGGGTCCCGGATGTGGAGAGCATCGATATGACCTTCGCGTTCCACGCGCACCGGGACGACTGGTCACATCCGTTTCGCGTCGTCGACGGTGGCGTGCTCGATAACGTTCCGATTGATCGGGCGTTTCGGGCGGTCCGCGGTATGGCCTCGAGGGTCAATGCCACCCGGGCGCTGCTGTACCTCGACCCGAGTCCCCCGACCGAGCCGCTCGCCTCGGTGCGACCGACCCACTACGGGCGGGCGGATGCTGGCTCGGCGCCCGCCGGACCCCACCGGTTGCTCGAGCGGCTGGCTGACAGGCAGTCCCAGTTTCTCTCCGTCATCGTCGCGGCGCTGAGACGACAGGTGATGAGGGAGTCAGGGCCGGAGGAGGAAGACGAAGTCGAGCGGTTCCGCCTCGCCCTCAAACAATCGGAGGGACGGAGCGAGTCCTTCGCCGTTTTCTCCCCAGCGGCCGTTGACGACTACGACCGGGTGGAGGCGCAACGCGCCTACATCCGGTACCGGGCGGCGGCGGATCTGCAGCGGATCACGCTTGTGCTCGCCGATCCCTCGCTGTGGCAGCTCGGCACCAACCTGCCGACGCGGTCCGACTGGCGTGCGCGATCAGCCGAGGAACGTCGCGGACTGGATCACCTTTTCAAGCGCGTCTTCGACGATCTGTCCGGCGAATCCGAGACTAGGGAGTTCTTCCGCGCTGTCGTCGTCGGACCCCAGGCGCTGCTGGATGCGACGCTGTCGCTGCTCAACTGGGTGCGGTCGCTCGAAAGCGTCGTGGCGACCAGTGATGCGGTCGCCGACATCCGGCTCAGGGTCTACGAGGTCCTCGCACGGGCAACCGACGCGCGGGACCTGTGCCTTCGCGCCGTGCTCGACGACGCCGAGCGGCTCGACGCGGCATCGTCGCCCGCCCGGCTGGCCGACACAGTTCTTGCGGCATGGATTCGCGAGAACTCCGCCGCCGTCGGTGCCGTTGCGAGGCACTGGGCCGTCCTCGATGAGTGCCTCGACGCGCTCCGCACCGCGTCGCCCGGCCATGGCGAGACCGGTACTCGCAGCAGCAACGCCGATTCAACCACCAGCACGCACACCGCCCGGGTGTGGGCACATGTGCCGTGGAGCGGGATTCCGATGCGCCGACCGGACTTCACAGCACTCGACCTTGCCCCGTTCCTCGCGGCGATGGGGATCCCCGAACCCATCTCCGCGCTGGCGTTCTGGCGGATCACCGGAGATGAACCAGCGGCCAGGCCTGGCGACTACACGGCCTTGCTCGAGCGCAAGATGCGGACAGCAACACGCACAGCACTTTCACGCCCGACCAGCGACATCGACCAGGACGTCCTCGCTCGCCTGTTCGGCACACCTCTCACGTCGCGAGACAAGCTCGCCGGCATAGCCGCCGTCAACTTCGGCGGGTTCCTCGCGAGGGGGTGGCGCGCGAATGACTGGTGGTGGGGACGACTGGATGCCGCTGCGGGCATGACCCGCTTCATCCATTCCTACCCGCCGCTCGAACAGGCGGGCAGAAGGAGAACCGAACCGCCATCGATCGACGCCGTGCAGTCCAGTGTGCTGGCGGACGCGGCGGCGAGCCCTGACCGACCTTTTCCGGCGGACCCGGGCGAAACAGCGCCACCACACCAGATCCGTTGCGTGTTCACCCGCGGCGGAAACACGCTCGGGGATCTCTCGCCTGGGTACCTTCTCGCCGTGCTGTCCCGCAGCATCCGCGTGACATCCCGGGCGATCTCGGGATCAACGTCGACGCCCGGACGCCTGTTCCTCGCGCTCCTGCGTCCACTGGTCCTCTTCGTGCCGCTCGTTGCCACACCGGTCAGGGCGGGAGCCGCTGTGCTGATTCTCGGCGCAACCATCGTTCTGTCAGCATCCTCAACCCCGGTCACCGTGAGCGCGCCCGGCGCGGGGACGGTACTGGCGGGAGCCCTCATCCTCGCGGCAATATTCGTTGCACTGGTCGCCGGACTCGGAGTCGCCGTGCACCGTTGGCGACACCTCATCGGTGCCATCGAGAAAGCGGATGGGGCCCGGAAAGCGGATGCCCCACCGAGCCCGAATACCAGAGAGGGCGCGGCTGCCAGAGAGCGGGCGCCCGCCAGCTGGCTGGCGCGTGCGCTGGCGTCGGCACACACGCTGCGCACGGCTGCCACCTGGCAGGCGGCGACGTGCGCGGCCGGGTCGTGCACAACCCTGGGGATCGCGGCGTTGCTGCTGGCCGGCAACGGCCTCGGCGCGTCGTTCTGGATCCTCGCCTACGCCGCGGTGATCCTTGCCGCACTGGCACTGCACCTCGCGCGATCGCCGAGTGACAGGGGCACGCCCGCCCTCACCTTCGGCGCCTGCGCCGTCGGTTACGCCGTCTGGATTGCTCTCGTGCTCGCGCTGCCCGGGTTCGTCGCCGACGTCAGTGCCGGCGCGAGCGGAACCGGCGGCATTTTCGGGCTCCCGGCATCCGACCTGGTGGTTGTTGCCGGTGTTGCGCTGGCCGGCTTCAGCGTCGCTCTCCTGCTGACGGTCGGGTGGCTGCCGGTCAGGGCGCGACTCCCGCGCACCTGGCTGCTCAACACGGTGACCGTGTCAGCGGTCGCGGGTGCGGCAGCCGCGGCGGTCGTCGTGGTCTCGATGCTGTTGCCCGGCACGAATGCGACGCCGCTTCACGTCGCTGCCACGGTTATCGTGATGGTCTTTGTCTGGGGTCAGCACGTGTGGTGGCTGCCCGAGATCCCGGAGGGCAGAAGCGACGCCTGGAAAGCGGCCGTCATCCCGGACGCCCTGCGCGATTAGTCGCGGGTGCGGGCCCACCAGGCGCCGACAACGATGAGCAGCACTACGGCGACGAGGGCGATCAGGGCGAACTTGATCGCGGCGGCGAGGAAGGCAAGCGCGATGTTGACGATCCACGATGCAACGACGACAGCGAGAATGACGACGACGATGCCGATCAGGAGGTTCTTTGTGCTGGTCTTCATGGCTCAAGTTGACCACACGATCGTCGTCAACAGCGAACGAGTACTCCGCACCCGTCCTCCCGCGCGGCTCAGCCGGGCTGGAACCCGCCGACCGGGCTCAGCGACGCGTCGAATCCGAACGGGTCGCGAACCTGCCGAGAGCGATCGGATGCCGCGACGAGCGGCACGAGTTCGCTGGCTGCTCTGTCGATCCGGTCCGGCAGGGTCTTCACCGTGTCCGCCCCGCTGCCCCAGTCCTCCGACGCGGCGAAGACGCTCGTCGGGACGACGACGGAATGCAGGTAGGTGAACATGGGGCGAAGCGCGTAGTCCAGGGCGAGGGAATGACGCGCGGTGCCGGCTGTGGCTCCGATGAGCACGGGCATATCGGTGAGTGACCGGTTGTCGAGCACATCGAAGAACGACTTGAACAGGCCGCTGTAGCTCGTCGTGAAGATCGGTGTGACGGCGATCAGGCCGTCGGCACCGGTCACCGCATCAATGACCGCCTCGAGCTTCGGACTGGCGAAGCCGGTCAGCATGTTGTTCATGACGTCGGTGGCGACGTCGCGCAGCTCCACCGTCGTGACCTCGACGTCGACACCCTGTTCCTGCAGTCGCGCCACTGTCGCGTCCGTGAGGCGGTCGGCGAGCATTCTCGTGGATGACGGCTGGCTGAGGCCTGCCGAAACGACGGCGAGTTTCCTGGCGGTCATTACTTCACCTCTGAATCGGTGAGAGCCTCGTTGTGAGCCGACGCGCCAGCGGCCTTGAGCGACGAGTGGGTCGGAGCGTCCGGCACATCGGCCGGACGGTTCTTCGCGAACTCCCTGCGGAGCACCGGCACCACTTCTTCACCGAGCAGGTCGAGCTGCTCGAGCACCGTCTTGAGCGGCAGGCCGGCGTGGTCCATCAGGAACAGCTGGCGCTGGTAGTCGCCGACGTAGTCCCTGAAACCGAGCGTCTTGTCGATGACTTCCTGCGGGCTGCCCACCGTGAGCGGGGTCTGGGAGGTGAAGTCCTCGAGGCTGGGGCCGTGGCCGTACACCGGGGCGTTATCGAAGTACGGACGGAATTCGCGGACGGCATCCTGCGAGTTCTTGCGCATGAAGACCTGTCCGCCGAGCCCGACGATGGCCTGGTCGGCGCGGCCGTGACCATAGTGCTCGAACCGCTGGCGGTAGAAGGCAACCATTTTCTGGGTGTGTGACGCTGGCCAGAAGATGTGGTTCGAGAAGAAGCCGTCCCCGTAGAACGCGGCCTGCTCGGCGATTTCCGGAGAGCGGATCGAGCCGTGCCAGATGAACGGAGGCACACCGTCGAGCGGTCGCGGAGTGGAGGTGAAGCCCTGGAGCGGAGTGCGGAACTGGCCCTCCCAGTCAACGACGTCCTCGCGCCAGAGCTTCCGGAGCAGGGCGTACTTCTCGAGGGCGAGCGGGATGCCCTGGCGAATGTCTTCACCGAACCACGGGTACACGGGGCCGGTGTTTCCACGGCCGAGGGTGAGATCCATCCGGCCGCCGGAGAGGTGCTGGAGCATCGCGTATTCCTCGGCGATGCGCACCGGGTCGTTCGTGGTGATGAGTGTCGTTGCGGTCGACAGGATGATGGTCGAGGTTTTGGCCGCGAGGTAGCTGTTGATCGCGACGGGGCTCGACGGGAAGAACGGGGGGTTGTGGTGCTCGCCCATGGCAAACACATCGAGGCCCACCGCTTCAGCGTGCTGAGCGATGGTCAGGACGTCATTGAGGCGCGAGGCGTCTGTGGGGGTGTGACCGGTCGTCGGGTCGGTAGTGATGTCGCCGACGCTGAAGATTCCGAACTGCATTGTGCTTTCCGCCATTGTCTTTTCCAACCAGAGAAGTCATCTATTCGTTTGAATGGATATCGAGTGTAACCGGGTTACGACCGCATTCATTCCCGGCGGGCCTCCAGGGTGACCGGCGCTGGCGCTTAGGGTGGAGGCGTGAGAGCAGTGACCGGCAGCATCCCCAAACCCCGAGTACCGTTCTGGGACAACGCCCGCTTCGCCTGCATCGTCCTCGTCGTGATGGGGCACGGCATCCAGCGACTCATTTACGATTCGGATGCCGCACTCACCGTATATTTGTTGATCTACGCCTTCCACATGCCCGCGTTCGCCATCGTCAGCGGGTACTTCACGAAGAGCAGCCCGCCTGGCGCCCGCGAGATGAAACGACTGATCACGGACATCCTTGTTCCTTACGTGATATTCGAGACCGTGTGGACCCTGGTCCAGTTCCTCGTGGAGGGCAAGCAGGAGCTGAATCCGACGCAGCCGTCGTGGACTCTCTGGTTCCTGCTGGCGCTGGGTATCTTCCGGCTGGTCCTCCCCTACCTGGCGCTGCTGCGCTGGCCGCTCGCCTGGGCACTGATCATCTCCATCGGTGTCGGCTACCTCGACAACGTCGACAGCACGTTCTCCCTCGCTCGGACGCTCGGGATCCTCCCGTTCTTTGTTCTCGGCTGGCAGCTGCACAGGTGGAAGCTCGTCGAGCGCTGGCGTGTCGTTGATCGCCAGACGTGGGTGATCCGGGGCGCGGCGATCGCGCTGTTCGCCGCCTGGATCGCAGTGCTCGTGAGTTTCATCGACCTGTGGCGGAGGATCGACCTTCGTTTCTGGTTCTTCTACGACGACTCGTACGCGGGTCTCGGTGAAGCCCAGTGGTGGGGTGGCGCTGTCCGACTCGGCCTCATCGTCCTTGCCACCCTGCTCAGCGCGGCGTTTTTCGTCCTGCTGCCGCGGCACGAGACCTGGATGACCCGGTTTGGCCGGTACACGATGTACGTCTACCTCCTGCATAGTTTCGTGCTCTATCCGCTTCGGGAGAGCGGGGTGCTCCGGCACGAATCGCTGCCGGATGTCTGGCTCGTCGCCATGCTGATCTTTGCCGTCGTTATCTCGGTGGCACTGGCGAGCGCGCCGGTACGGCGCGTTTTCCGGCCTGTGATCGAGCCGAAACCGCGGTGGATTTTTGCGGATCACCGGGATGCCCCGCCCGGACCGTCGCGCCGCGACCCGACGGGGGCCGAGCGGGACCCCGCTCCGGAGGCCAAGCGTCCGCCGACCCCTCCTCGCGAGGGCGCCTGACGCGACGCGGTGGGCGCCGACGCGACGCGGTGCGTGGACCTGCGGCGCTGCGGTGCTCCTGCTACCTGACCGAACCGGCGACCGATCGCTGTCGGACTGGCGTGGACCGCGCCGCACGCTCCTCGCGAAGCCGTCGTGCTTTTCGGGCCGTGAGGAGCAGGCCGACGATCACACCGAGGATCGCACCGACGCTGTTCGCTACCAGGTCCCTCGGGTCGGAGACCCGGCCGGGGATGAAGAGCTGGGCAGTCTCGATAACGACGGTGATGCCGCAGCCGATGGCCATCGCGAGCCACCACAGTCGTCGACCGAAAAGCAGGACGAGGAACAACCCGATGGGAAAGAACATGGCGATGTTGGCCGCGAACTCGAGGACGTTGTAGGTGATCCAGGAGGTCGCCTCGTACCGGTCGAGTACGCCAAGCGCACGGAAAATCAGTCCGCTGTTGCTGTCGTCGAATGGCTGCGGCCCGAGAGTCACCCAGCAGACAAAGGCCAGGTACGCGCCAGTGAACAGGCCGAGGATCGGGTGACGGTGCAGCATCCGTTCAGTCTGTCCTACTTCTCTGATGTCCGGATGGACACGAGCAGAGCACTTCCGGGGAATCCCCCGGGAGCGCCCTGCCCGTCACTCCTGGGCGAGGCGACGCTCGGCGTTCTGTTTGCCGAGGACCGAGTGGCTCCGCCCGTAGGCGAAGTAGATGACCAGACCCGCAGCGAGCCAGATGAGGAACCGAACCCAGGTGAGGGTCGTGAGGTTGAACATGAGCCACAGGCAGAGCACCGCCGACAGGATGGGAAGGAACGGTGAGAGCGGCACGCGGAAGGCCCTCGGCAGGTCCGGCCGCTTCTTGCGGAGGACGACGACGGCGATGCTCACCAGCACAAAGGCGCTCAGGGTGCCGATGTTGATCATCTCCTCGAGGACACCGACATCCGTCAGGCCGGCGAGCAGCGCGACGAGGACGCCGGAAATGATCTGAACCCGGACGGGAGTGCGGCGCTTGTCGCTCGTGACGCTCAGCGACCGCGGCAGCAGGCCGTCGCGGCTCATCGCGAACAGGATCCTCGCCAGACCGAGCAGGAGCACCATGATGACCGTCGTGAGACCCGCGAGGATCCCGACGGAGATCACCTGAGCCGCCCAGTCGGCCCCGACCGCGACGAAGGCGGTGGCGAGCGACGGGTCCTCTGCCTCGGCGAGCGTCGTGTACGGCACCATGCCGGTGAGCACGAGGCTCACCCCGATGTACAGAACGGTGACAATGGCGAGACCACCGAGGATGCCGCGCGGCAGGTTCTTCTGCGGGTCACGCACCTCCTCAGCGCTCGTCGCCACCACGTCGAATCCGATGAAGGCAAAGAAGACCAGGCTGGCTCCGGCGAGGAGGCCGAATACCCCGTACTGTGCCGGGGCTGCTCCGGTGAGGAACGCGAAGAGCGACTGGCTCCAGACGTCACTCGATCCGCCCTCGGTCGGAACCGACTCCGGGATGAACGGTACGTAGTTCTCCGGGCGGATGAAGAACGCGCCGACCACGATGACGAAGAGAACGATGGCGACCTTGATGATTGTGAAGACCGCGCCCACACGGGCCGAGAGCTGCGTGCCGAGCACGAGGAGTGTGGTGAAAATCGCGACGATGATGAACGGACCCCAGCTGACCTGGAGTCCAGCGAGGTTCAGGGTGTCCGGAACACTCCACCCCCACAGGTCGAAGACAAGGGAGAGGTAGATACCCCAGTATTTGGCGATGACCGCTGCCGCCGTGAGCATCTCGAGGATCAGGTCCCAGCCGATGATCCACGCGACGAGTTCGCCGAGCGTCGCATAGGTGAACGTGTAGGCAGACCCGGCGACGGGCACCGTCGATGCGAACTCCGCGTAACACATGATCGCCAGGGCACAGGTGAGGGCGGCGAGCAGGAAGGAGAGGCTGACCGATGGTCCTGCATACTGACCCGCTGCACGGGCTCCGACCGAGAAGATTCCGGCTCCCACAGCGACGGCGACGCCCATGACCATGAGATCCCAGGTGCCGAGTGTGCGTTTCAGGCTGCGGTGCTCGAGGTGAGAGTCCGCCAGCGACTCCTCGATGCTTTTGGTCCGCCAAAGGCTCATGTTGCTCTCCCCGTCTGTGTGACCCGAACGGGGCACCTACCGAGAATGCCAGACATCGGCGGCCGCGTCGAGATGAGAGGATCGTGTCCATGACAGAGACCCACGTATCGAACGATCTTGCCGAGACCGCGGCCACCGCCGAGGCAGGGACCGCGCCCGCCACGGAGACCGAGACCACGCCAGCGACCGCCGCCCCCTGGTGGACCCGCGCCGTCGTCTACCAGGTCTACCCGAGGAGCTTCGCGGATTCCGATGGTGACGGGGTCGGCGACCTGAACGGCATCCGTTCGAAGCTCGATTACCTGGCTGACCTCGGGGTTGACGTCGTGTGGCTCTCGCCGGTGTACCCGTCGCCGCAGCACGACAACGGCTACGACATCAGCGATTACGAAGACATCGAGCCGGTGTTCGGCTCTCTCTCCGACTTCGATGCGCTGGTCGCCGAAGCGCACGATCGCGGCATCCGCATTGTCATGGACCTTGTCGTGAACCACACCAGCGATGAGCACGCCTGGTTCCGCGAGTCGCGGTCCTCCCTCGACAACCAGAAGAGGGACTGGTACTGGTGGCGTAAACCGCAGGACGACGGTAGCGCCCCGAACGGCTGGACGAGCGCGTTCTCGGGCCCGGCGTGGACGCTCGACGAGGAGACCGGCGAGTACTACCTGCACCTCTTCGCGAAGCAGCAGCCGGATCTCAACTGGGAGAACCCCGACGTGCGGCAGGCCGTGTACGCGATGATGCGGCGGTGGCTTGACCGCGGTGTCGACGGGTTCCGGATGGACGTCATCAACCTGATCGCGAAACGGCGCGAACTGATCGACGGGCCGGACCGCGGTACTGGCAGTGGTTTCGCGATGGGACCGCAAATTCACGAGTACCTGAAGGAAATGCACCGCGAGGTCTTTGCCGGGCGCGATGAGACGTACCTCACTGTCGGCGAGATGCCGGGCGTGAGTATCGACGATGCTGCGCTGTTCACCGACCCAACGCAGGGCGAGGTCGACATGGTGTTCCAGTTCGAGCACGTCTCGCTCGACCAGGGTCAGCACAAGTTCGATCCGATCCCGCTCGACCTGGTTGCCCTCAAGACCAATCTGGCCCGCTGGCAGGTCGGCCTCGCCGAGACCGGCTGGAACAGCCTGTATCTCAACAATCATGACCAGCCCCGACTGGTGTCACGCTTCGGCAACGACACCGAGTACCGCTACGAGTCGGCGACGCTGTGGGCCCTTGTGCTGCACCTGCACCGTGGCACGCCCTACATCTACCAGGGCGAGGAGATCGGTATGACGAACGTTAAATTCGAGTCGATTGAGCACTACCGCGATATCGAGTCGATCAACCACTATCGGGAAGCGGTCGAAGAGTTCGATCTGGCGCCGTCGAGTGTGTTGAGCGCCGTGCACGCGATGGGGCGCGACAACGCGCGGACTCCCATGCAGTGGGATGGCCGTGAGCAGGCCGGTTTCACGACGGGCACGCCGTGGATTTCGGTCAACCCGAACTATCCGGAGATCAACGCTGAGGCCGACCGCGCGAGCGGCACGAGCGTGTTCGCGTTCTACCAGCGGCTGATCGAGCTGCGGCACACGAACGACACTGTCGCGCTCGGCGACTTCGAACTGCTGGAGCCGTCGCATCCGACGCTGTACGCATTTATGAGGACATCCGCTTCGGAACGTCTGCTCGTCGTCGCCAACGTGTCGGACGAGCCATTCGACGGCGCACTCCCCCTCGATGTCGCTGCAGCCGAGCTCGTGCTGGGCAACTACCCGGTTGACGGTGACCTGCCGCTGCGTCCATGGGAGGCGCGGCTGTACCGGCTCTGACCCCTGGCATCCGCTGGTGCACAAAAAACGGGCCGTTCACCCGAAGGTGAACGGCCCGTTTTCAAGAAGATCGCGTTGTCATCGTCCTGATCAAATCAGGGACCCACGCGGTTCCCGGCTGAAATTAGCGACGGAGGCCGAGACGCTCGATAAGCGAGCGGTAACGGTTGATGTCGACATCAGCGAGGTAACCGAGCAGGCGGCGACGCTGACCAACCAGCAGAAGCAGGCCACGACGTGAGTGGTGGTCGTGCTTGTGCTCTTTGAGGTGTTCGGTGAGATCCTTGATCCGCTGGGTCATCACTGCGACCTGGACCTCGGGGGATCCCGTGTCACCCGGGTGGGTTGCGTACTCTTCGATGATCGCCTTCTTGGCTTCGCCTTCAAGTGCCATAGGTTGATCCCCTTTTCTCTCGTTGCGCGGTGCCCGTCACAGAATGCGTGGGCTCTCTTTATCCGCGGCCGTTTGACGGCAACCTCAAGAGTTTAGCAGGTTTCGCTCGCCGAGTCGGCGCTAGTGTGAACCCACTCGACACGGTACATCCGGGGAGGCCGGGGCCGCGTCCATACCTGCAGCGAAAGGGATGCCATGAGCCACCTCCGGGACACCCTGCGTTCGATTCCGTCATTCCCCGGCGATCTTCCGGTGTTTGACTGGGAACGGGCGCCGGAGCAGCCGGCCGACCTCTTCGCCGAGTGGCTGACCGAGGCTGTGGATGCCGGTGTACCCGCACCGCACGCGATGACACTGTCGACGAGCGAGCCCGACGGCCGGGTCACGGCACGAACGCTCGTGCTCAAGGACATCGACGAGCATGGCTGGGTGTTCGCGTCGCGCGATGACAGCCCGAAGGCGCGAGACCTCGGTGCGAACCCGTTCGCTGCGCTCACCTTCTTCTGGCCGCAGCTCGGCAGGCAGGTGCGGGTGACCGGTGCCGTGCGGAAGGGGACGCGGGCCGACAGCGAGGAAGACTTCCTGGCGCGGCCGGAGAGCTCGCGTGCCGCTGCCTTTGTTGGGCACCAGAGCGAGCCACTGGACTCCCCCGAGACCTACCGCGAGGCGCTCGAGGATGCCGTTGCTGCCGTGGCCGGGGATCCCAGGCGGGTCGACCGCAACTGGAGCACGTGGGCTGTGATCGCCGACGAGGTTGAGTTCTGGCAGGCGTCCAGTGATCGCGGACACCTCCGGCTCAAGTACCGCCTGCACGGGCGCTCGTGGGAGCGTGGGCTGCTCTGGCCGTAGCCGGTCCCTCCCACCTCCTGTCGCCCCCTCGGGCTTCCGCCCGCGATTCCCCGGGAGGTGAAGGCAGAGGCCCCGGCGGCTATAGCCCACCGACCTCACGTTTTTCCTCCCGAAACCCCTCTTCAAGGCACTTCCGCCACGCTGGTCCCACAACCCAGCCAACGCGCCGGGCCGCCGCCCCGCGATGCCCCGGGAGGCAAATGCGGAAGCCCGGGCGGTAATAGCCCGCCGACCCCACGTTTTTCCTCCCGAAACCCACCGGCGGCACACCGACCAGCCGCGTCCGACCCACACGTCCGCCACCGCCCGCCACGACTTCCCGGCGTTCGGAGCCAGCCGACACGAGCCGCAGCTTCAGGCAGCGCGGACAAGACGAGCCGTTTTGCCCACACGGTGGCCCGCCGCCCCGCGATGCCCCGGGAGGCGAATGCGGAGGCCCGGGCGGCAACAGCCCGCCGACCCACGTTTTTTCCTCCCGAAACACACCGGCGGCACACCGACCACCCCGCGCCCACTCCGGCGCCGCCGCCCACACCAGCGTCTGCAGCAGGCCGACACAGGTAACACGAGCCGCAGCCGGCACTCGCGACACGAACGGCAGCCAACCGCCGGAACCGGCACCCGGCGCTGCTTCGGGAGGCGAATGCGGAAGCCCAGGCGGCTATAGCCCACCGACCCCACGTTTTTCCTCCGGAAACACTCTCGTACGAACTAACCCCACGCCGACGCCATCACCTCGGCCCACTAGGTTGAGACTCATGACCCGCGCGCCAGGACCTGCCCGACGACAGCTGACGATCGCGGGCGTCCTGCTCCTCGTTCAGGGCGTGCTGATGGAAGGTCTTGTCGTCATCGGCCTTGTGCTTCTGCTCAGCACCGGAATGAGCCAGACGGTCATCACCGACAACGCACACATCTTCGCCCTGCCCTACCTTCAGGACAACCTCTACCTGATGATGGCAATGAGCGGAATCTTCGCTGCGCTCCGCGTGATCGGAGCGGTCGGACTCATCCGCAACCGGCTTTGGGGCCTCGCGCTCTCCCTCGTCAACTGCGTCATCACGCTCACCCTCATGGTGTTCCTGCTGCCGGCCGGTCTCGCCGACGGCCTGCTCTCCGGCACGGCGCTTGTGCTCATCCTCATGGCGTGGCTCGGGCGGGACGCGAACGGCTCCCTCAGGACGATCACCTAGGCCAGACGGGCCTTCCCCCTCGACCGCCGCACTGGCATCCTGACGGCATGGATCCTCGCCTCCACTTCCTCACCGTCGCCGCCGCCGATCTCGACGCCGCCCGCCGCTTCTACGTCGACGGACTCAACTGGGAACCGCTCGTGGACGTTCCCGACGAGATCCTCTTCTTCCAGGTCGGCCCCGGGCTCGTACTCGGTCTCTACGACTCCCGCGCGTTCAACCGGGATCTCCTGCTACCCGGAACCGCCGAGCCATCCGGCTTCACCCTGTCGCACAATGTCGACAGTCCAACGCTCGTCGACGAAACCATCGAAGCGCTCCTCAGCGCGGGCGGGACGCTGCTGAAAAGGCCGCAGTTCGCGGCGTTCGGCGGCTACCACGGCCACATCACCGACCCGAACGGCGTGGTGTGGGAGATCGCGCACAACCCGGCCTGGAGCATCGACGAAACGGGCGCTGTCCTCCTCGGCGAATGAACATTTCACGAGAAAATCCACACTGTCAACGGATGCCGTCAGTGCCTAAACTGAAACGGTTGAAATCCAGCGTGAGGACCACAATGAGTTCTGAGAATCCGACACCGGATGCCGATGAGGCCGCAGACCGCGCCGAGGAAACGAAGCGCAAGTTCCGCGAAGCGCTCGAACGCAAGAAGGCGCAGTCGCAGGGCAAGGGCACCGATCACCTCGACGGTGACTCAGCCATCCACGGCGCGCACGGGCCAGCGACGCACCAGCGCGACTTCCGGAGGAAGACCGGCTAGCGGCACCTACCATCGAGTCAGCGCGTGAGTGCCGACTCACGCACTGTCGATGGCGAGACTGTAGATCGCAAGGTCGAGCCGTCTCTCGCCGAGCACGAGCGCCCGCTCCACAACACCCTCGAGCTCAAAACCCAGGCGCTCTGCGAGTCGGCAACTGCGCTCATTCGAGGCTGCCGTGCGAATTTCGACCCGTCGCATGCCCTGCTCGGCGAGGTGTTCCACAAGCGCGGAGCAGGCCAGGAACGCAACGCCCTTCCCCTCGACCTCATAATCGAGCCAGTAGCCGAGTTCTGCCTTCCGCGTCACACGGTTCAGCGCCACAGAAACTGCACCGACCATCTCATCCCCCCGGAAAATGACGGTCGGCACGATGGTTCCCCGAGAGAAACCCTCGAGCTGATATTGCGTAAAGGCCCCGAGAGTCTCGCGTGTCTGATCGGCGAGCGCCCACGGTTCCCACGCTCGCAGCCGTGAGAGGTTCTTCTCGATCAGCCGGAGCATCCCCTCATCGGTCGCCCTCGTGCGAAGACCCAGCCGATAGCCGTCGCCGAGATCACGCTCGAAGTGCATCACGACTGTCCCTCTCCAACCGACTGCGCTCTACGCCGACCGTTCGAACACAAGCAGAGACGACGTCGCCGTCGCGAGCACCCGGCCATCGGCATCCGTCAGCGCGGCAGACGCGAACGCTGCCCGCCGTCCGAACGAAATGAGGTTCGCCTCCGCGCGCACAACACCGGTGTCGACGCTCATCGGCCGGTGATACGAGGTCTTGAGTTCGAGCGTGGTGTACCCCTGCGTCGGCGACAGGCGGGTGTGCACAGCGGTGCCACAGGCGGAGTCAAGCAACGCTGCGGCGAATCCGCCGTGGACAGTGCCGATCGGATTGAGGACGTGCGCTCCAGGGGTGCCCTCGAAGACGGCGGAGCCACGACCGACCTCGACGAGATCGAAGCCGAGCGTCTCGCAAATGGACGGCCGCTGCCCCGCTGCCAGCATCGCCTGCAATTGCTCAAGGCCGTCGAGACCGTCTGATTCGGGCGCGTCGAGAATATTCATCCCCTCAGCTTAGGGAACAGGGCGGCGACGTCATCCAGCACGGATTCGCTTCCGGCGTAGATCCCGTTCGCCCGCGGCCAGTGCGTCAGCACCTCGGAGAATCCCAGCTCGGCCGCTCGCCCGACGCTGTCCTCGAACCGGGCCGCACTGTCGAGCGCGTACGAGCCGCCTGAGTCGATCATGAGGTACTTCTCGACCGACAGCGGATCGGTGCCGACCGACAACGCGGCGTCCTCGAATCGCTTCCCGAGCGTTGCGACAGACGCCCACCACTCGTCGCCGACCTCGCCGTCGGGACCGGTCGTGACCCAGCCTGAACCGTACTCGGCAGCAACGCGCATCCCCTTGGGGCCGTTCGCCGCGACCACGAATGGCACCCGCGGGCTCTGCGCCGGCGCTCCCACCATCCGGGCGTTCACCGCCGTGTACCAGTCGCCCTCAAAGCTCACTCCCCCGCTCTCCGGAAGCTCGAACCGCAACAGGGCATCCAGGTCAGAAACGAACTCGGCGAATCGCTCGTGCCGCTCACGCGGGGTGAGCTCACGATCGCCGAGCACAAACGCGTCGAAGCCGGTTCCACCCGCGCCAACACCGAGCACGAACCTCCCGTCCGAGATCTCATCGACGGTCGCAATGTCCTTCGCGAGCGGAACAGGATGCCGATAGTTCGGTGACGCGACGATCGTCCCGAGACGGATGCGGCTGGTAACGACGGATGCCGCTGTGAGCGTGGGGATCGTGGCCTGCCACGGCTCATCGGCGAGACTCGGCCAGGAGAGGTGGTCATAGGTCCACGCCGAATCAAAGCCGAGTTCCTCAGCTCCCTGCCACTTGCGCTTCGCTTCGAGCCAGGGGTCCTGAGGGAGGATGATGATTCCACAACGCATCCCCGCAGTCTAGAAGACGCGTCGCGGCCAGGACCTCCCCGAAGCCACGGTCCAACCGCTGGTGCACCCCGCCCTCAAGAAAACGCCACAGGGTAGTGTCCGGATGTCTGCGGCGAGTGCCACACTGTCGCCATGAGCACTCACATCGACTCCCCCCGCTGCTCCATCGTGCCGCCGTATCTCCTCAACCACCTCGCGCAGCTCGACGATCCACGGCTCGCCCGCGCGGCGAGCGCGGCACAGCGCGCACTGGCAGCCGCGTCACAGATCCGTGCGGTGCGGAGGGGCGAACCGGCTCCCCCGCGGCAGTCGATGCGGGGTAGCGACACCGACCCCCGGCAGGCATCAGCTCCCGGCCAGCCCGAGCGATACATCTCGGATGCCGGGGGCACAGAAGACCTGCCCGGTCGCCTCGTCCGCTCGGAGGGCGAGCCGCCAACACCCGACGACAGCGTCAACGAGGCTTATGACGGTCTCGGCCAAACATACGCTCTGTTCTGGGAGGCGTACTCCCGGAACTCCGTCGACGGTGAGGGTATCCCCCTCGCCGCAACCGTGCACTTCGGAGACGCGTACGACAACGCGTTCTGGGACGGAACCCAGATGGTCTTCGGTGATGGCGACGGCCAGGTGTTCATCGGGTTCACCAGATCGCTCAGCGTTATCGGGCACGAACTCACCCACGGCGTCACCCAGTACACAGCGAACCTCGTCTACTCGGGGCAATCGGGTTCCCTCAATGAGTCGGTGTCCGACGTCTTCGGCGCGCTCGTCGACCAGCGCTCCCGGGGCCAGAGCGCCGACGAGGCCAGCTGGCTCATCGGCGAGGGAATCTTCTCGGCTGAGGTAGAGGGCCAGGCACTTCGCTCCATGAAGGCGCCTGGCACCGCATACGACGACGACGTCCTCGGTAAGGATCCGCAACCGGCCGACATGAGCGGGTACATCGAAACCGAAGACGATTACGGCGGAGTCCACCTGAACTCCGGAATCCCCAACCGGGCGTTCTACCTCGTGGCGACCGCCATCGGCGGCAACGCGTGGGAGGCACCGGGTCGGATCTGGTACGACACCCTGACCACCGAGGTCAAGGCGAACGCCGATTTCCGGGAGTTCGCGGAGGCAACGGTTGTCGTCGCATCCCGCCTCTTCGGAGAGGACTCCCGCGAAACCTCCGCCGTTCGCACCGCCTGGCAGACGGTAGGTGTCACCGCATAACCGGAGTAGCATTCCCGGCATGAAGGTGACGGTTATCCGGAGCGGCGGCTTCGCCGGGCTGAGCACACGCTGGGAAGTCCGCGTCGACGAGCAGCCGGACGCAGATTCGTGGCTCGTCCTGCTGCGAGACCTGCCCTGGGACAACCAGCGCCCGCAACCGCCACAGCCCGACCGCTACATCTACCGGATCCGGCTGGAACCGGTCCCTGAGGCCCGCCCGGAACCGAGGGAGGCCGTCATCCCCGAGCAGTCCCTCACCGGTGGCTGGCGTGAACTCGTCGACCGGGTCCGCGCGTTCGACCCGACCCCGGAGCAGCCGAGGCACACCGATCGTACCGGCGGCACACCGAACCGCTTCTAGCTCACACCCGTTCGGCGACGGCCGGGACGAATTCCTCGAGCGCCTTGCCTCGCTTGTCTGCGAGGGCAAGCGCTGCGGCTGCCGCGATCAGGAAGAACGCGGCGAACACGCTGAACAGCAGGGCGCTGCCGCCGACACCGGTGAGGATCGGGACAAGCAGCGGGGCAATGATCGACGCGATCCGGCCGACCCCGGCCGCCCAGCCCGACCCTGTTGCGCGAAGCTCGGTCGGGTACAGCTCAGGCGTCACGGCGTAGAGCGCACCCCACGCGCCGAGGTTGAAGAACGACAGCAGCATGCCGGCGCCGATCACCTGCCACTCGAGTCCGGCCAGGCCGAAGAGCACGGCCGAGACCGCCGAACCGGTCAGGAAGACGGCGAGCGTCTTGCTCCTGCCCCACTTCTCGACGAGGTACGCGGCAACCAGGTATCCGGGCAGCTGTGCGAGCGTGATGATGAGCGTGTACTCGAACGACTTGACGAGCGAGAACCCGGATGCCACGAGGATCGATGGCAACCAGACGAAGGCTCCGTAATAGGAGAAGTTCACGCAGAACCAGACGACCCACAGGGCGAGGGTCTGGACACGGTGCGGGCGCGCCCAGAGCGTCGCGACCTGGGCCCGCGCGGTGAGCCTCGGCTTCGTTCGTGCAGTTCCCGCGTCTTCAGCACCGGCTGCATCAGCGGGACCGGCGGTGCCAGCGGGACCGGCAGTGCCAGCCCGCTGTGCAGCCGCCGCCTCGCGTTCCCCCGCCGCATCGCCAACGGCATCCGTCGCCCGTCCGGCCGAGATCTCGAACCGGCGCACCGTTGCCTCTGCCTCGGCCGTGCGACCGCGTGACTCGAGAAAGCGCACGGACTCCGGCATTGCAAACCGTACGATGACGGCGTAGATCGCCGGCACAGCTCCGATGGCGAGCGCCCAGCGCCAGCCATTGTCGCTCAGCGGCACGATGAAATAGCCAATGAGTGCCGCAATCGTCCAGCCGATGGCCCAGAACGCTTCGAGCAGCACGATGACGCGTCCGCGAATCCGCGGCGGTGCGAACTCGGACATGTAGGTGGACGCCACAGGCAGCTCGGCGCCGAGACCGAGGCCGACGATGAACCGCAGGACAATGAGCACGCCGAGCGACCAGGACAGCGCCGCTGCCCCTGTGGCGATCCCGAAGACAAGCAGCGTGATCGCGAAGACTTGCCTGCGACCGAACCGGTCAGCGAGCAGGCCGCCGAGGCTCGCCCCGACGGCCATACCGATGAACCCCGCAGAGGCGATCCAGCTGAGCTCTGCGCTTTCGAGCTGCCAGGTCACGGCGAGCTGGGCGAGAACGAAGGAGATCAATCCGACGTCCATGGCGTCAAGCGCCCAACCGACCCCGGATCCAACCAGGAGCTTCCTGTGCTGTTTCGTAAACGGAAGTGCGTCAAGCCTCGCCAACCGCGAGCTCGGAGGTAACGTCATCTGCCTATTCTGGCGCGTCAGTGGCGCGACGCGCACCACCGTTTTGCGGTCAGTCTGCGAGCAGTTGTTGCGCGAGCAGCTCGAGCGTCTGAACCCGGCCCGGTGTCTCGGTCAGGCTCTCGGCGTCGTACGCCGAAGCTCCGGGAGACACCATCACCTCGTCGACGTCGAAGCGTTTCGCCAGCTCCCGCACGCGCTGTGCCGCCGCAACTGGTTCGTCGATGATCCAGGACCCGAGCGACGCGCTGATGAACTCGTCCTGCATCGGGCTCATCGTGGTGTTCGCGGCCTCCTCGACCGTCGCGAGCCTGCCGAGCGGTTCGTTGCTTCGGAGCCGTGCCATGTGCTGCAGGTTCGGCAGGGCAAGGGCATAGGCCTCGGATGCCGTCGGCGCGACGACGACGTTCGCCGTCACGAAGGTGCGCGGTGCGTCGAGAATCTCCGACGGCTGGAACTGGCCGCGGTAGATCTCGAGCGCTCGCTCGGCGCCGTGGCCCGCGAAGTGGTGGGCGAAGACGTATGGCAGGCCGAGCGACGCGGCGAGCGTCGCCGAGTAGTCACTGGAGCCGAGCAGCCACATGTCCGGGACACTCGTGGCGGCCGGCGTCGACTTGAGCTGGTACTCGGTGCCGCTGGTGAGCCGGACCGTTGCGCCGTCAGTGCCAAGCAGCGAGACGATGTCCGATACATAGTTCGGGAACTGATTGACGTCGCTCGTTGCACCGGAACGGTTGAGAACAGCGGTGACGACCGGGTCACTTCCCGGTGCCCGCCCGAGCCCGAGGTCTATCCGGCCGGGGGCGCTTGCTTCGAGCAGCGCGAACTGTTCGGCGACAACCAGGGGCGCGTGGTTGGGCAGCATCACACCGCCCGAGCCGACCCGGATCCTGTCGGTGTGCGCGGCCAGAATCCCGATGATGACCGCCGGGTTCGTCGATGCGACCGACGGCATGTTGTGGTGTTCCGCCACCCAATAGCGGGTGTAACCGAGGGCATCCGCGGCCTTCGCCAGATCGATGGATGCGGCCAGGGCGTCAGACGACGACTGCCGCGAACGGACGGGGACAAGATCAAGAACAGAGAGTTTCACAAACACAACCTTTCGAGAAGTCCAAGCACAACGAACGCGCCGACATTCCCGATCAGGCGAGAAGCTGCTGCCAGCCGGTTCCCGCCGCGTGCTCGAAGACGAGGTTCGTCTCGGTGTGCGCGACGGCGGGGTGGCCGGTGAGGTACTGAACGACGAATTCCCTGAGATCGGCCGTGCTGCGCGCCGCGACGTGCATCAGGTAGTCGTCCCGTCCACCCATGTGGAACATCGAGAGCACCCCTGGCCAGGTCGGCGCCTCGCGCCGGAACTTTTGGATGTCGGCTCTGTTGTGCTGGGCAAGCTGAACGGCGATGAGCGCCTGGAGCGGCGCACCGAGCACAGCGAGGTCGATGTCGGCGTGATACCCGACAATGTGACCGGACTGGTGCAGTCGCCGGAGGCGGAGCGACACCGTCGACTCGGCAAGACCGAGATCCGCGGCCAACTGTGAACCCGATGCACGGGCATTGCTCGACAGGGCGCGCAGAAGTGCGCGATCTGTACTGTCAAGCGGGGGTTTCTTCGATTCCATGGGGTGATCCCTCGTGGTATGTGCACCATCTGCGACGATTTGCCGGTTCTCTCATCTTAGATGGGCCGTCTCCGGGTGGATGATCGACGAAGGTGCCCTTGAGCCGCACCCAGGCGTGGCGCGCGCGGCTCACCCGCAGGCGATACTGGCTCAGGCGAAGCTGCCGCAATAGGCTCAGCCCATGGTCATCCTCATCACGATCGCCGCAACCCTCTCCGCCGCGGTCCACTTCCTCATCTTCTACTGGGAATCAGTCGCGTGGACGCGGCCCGCCGTCTGGAAACGGTTCGGGCTCAGAAGCGCTGAAGACGCCGAGACCACCAGAGCGCTGGCGTACAACCAGGGCTTCTACAACCTCTTCCTCGGCATCGGTGCCCTCATCGGCTCGATCATGTATGGCATTGGCCGGGCAGACGCCGGTTTTGCGCTGGGGATCTTCTGCGTCGCGAGCATGCTCGCGGCCGCCATTGTGCTCGTGACGAGCGGGAAGGGCCGACTGTCGGCCGCGGTCATTCAGGGGATCTTCCCGCTCATCACGGTTGTGCTCTACATCACCAGCTGGGTGACGGAGCACTGATCGGAAAACAGTGACTATGCCGGTTCGGCGACTATCGAGTACACGTCGTAGCCCGTGAGCCGGTCCCGGCCGCCGAGCCCATCGAGTTCGAGCACGAGTCCTACTCCGCCGACGACGTAGCCCGCCCGCTCGACCAGCCGGGCTGCAGCGACGGCACTTCCACCGGTGGCGAGGACGTCATCGACGATGAGCACCCTGCTCCCGCTGGCGATCTGTCCTGGCCGGATTTCGAACGTCGCCGTCCCGTACTCAAGGTCGTAGGTCTCCGACAGCACGTCGCCGGGAAGCTTGCCTTCCTTGCGGATCGCGACCAGGGGAACGTGCCCGGCGTACGCGAGCGCAGCGGCGAGCAGGAAACCCCTGGCCTCGAGGCCAGCGACCGCGTCGTACCCACCGGCGAATCGGGAGGCGAGGTCATCGATGATCGCGGTGAAGGCATCCGCGTCGGCGAAGACGGGCGTGAGGTCACGAAACACGATCCCCGGCTTCGGAAAGTCGGGGATCGTGTCGCTCAGCTCGAGAACGAGGTCTGAAACGCTCAAACTTTACTTCACGCCAAGCAGGTCGATGACGAAGACGAGGGTCTGGCCGGAAAGCGGGTGTCCGCTTCCTGCAGCGCCGTACGCCAGTGCGGGCGGAACCGTGAGCTTGCGGCGACCGCCAACCTTCATGCCGGGGATGCCTTCCTGCCAGCCACGGATGAGGTTGGACAGGGGGAAGTTGATGGGTTCGCCACGGCTCCAGGATGAGTCGAACTCTTCGCCGGTGTCATAGCTGACGCCGAGGTAGTGCACGTTGACTGTCGACGAGCTCTTGGCTTCGTCTCCTTCGCCGACGGTGATGTCGACGATCTCGAGTTCGGAGGGAGCCGGCCCCTCCGGTGCGTCGATTTCGGGCTTGGTGTTCTGCGATTCGGTCATAGAACAATACAACCGCGTCAGAGTGCGTGCGTCAAAGCGAGTGGGGGGCATTGAAGCTCACGTCATCGAGCGCTAATGCGGAAATAGTGCTTGCAATACAGCCATGCCGGGTGCATCCTGAACCTAAGAGAACTCATCGCCCCGTCGACTCGCCGGCAGTGCCGCAGCACGGGGCGATGGGTTTTTTCTGTGCCGGTCGTCGGGCAATTACGGCCCGAGCAGCACCTGGCGGTCGCCGGCAACAGCGACAAGGAGTTCCTGCTCTGTCTTGCGGTTGACGAGGTCATTGCGCCCGGTGATGATCCGCTGCCTGGTGAATGCCAGCCGGGTGGCATCGTTGATGAACTGCTTCATGACGCCGGCCTTGTTTCCCGGCAGCGTGCGAGCCCATGACATGGCCTGCCTGCGCCCTGTCGCTGACGCGAGCATCTGCACTTCCGCCGGCACGAACCACCCGGCGGCGGCGTACTCGCTGAGCCTCGCTGCGGTGAGACGGGCCTCGTGCCTGCGCATCAGGATGGTGATCACGATGAGAATCACGAAAATCGGCACCTGGATCAGCACGTAGTACATGGCATACGACTCGAGGGAACTGACAACGAAGAGGGAACCGTTCCACAGCGCGTGAAGTGCGATGGCACCCGCGAGGCCCAGAACGAACCAGCCGATCAGCATCCTGCCTCCACGCAGAGCCGCCATGCCTATCGCCAGTCCGGTGATGGCGGTGAAGGTCACGTGGGCGAACGGCGCGAGGATCGCCCGCATGAAGAACGTGGCGCCCAGCTCGCCGAGCCCACCCTCGACGAGCGCGACGGCGAAGTACTGGATGTTCTCGGTGAACGCGAATCCCGCGGCGATGATTGCCGCGTAGACGAGGCCGTCGACGGGGCCGGTGAAATGCTTGCGCGTCGCGAAAAACAGGATGAGCACGCCGATGCCCTTGGCTGTCTCTTCGACAACCGGTGCCTGCAGGGCAGCCTGAAGGAATGTCGGGGTGCCCTGCCCTGTCGTCGCCATCGCGGCGATCTCGATGGTGAGCCCGACGATGAGGGCGATCGCGACCGAGGCAGCTGCACCCCAGAGAAAACCGAACAACAGCGCGAGTCGGGGTTCCGGTTCCCACCTGTCGACCCAGCGGATCGCCCACAGCACGACGGCAAGCGGCACGAGGGCGATCAGGAAACCAACGAGGGTGGCTGCGGGCCCGAGGAAGATTACGAAGTAGCCGAGCACAGAGAAAAGCAGCAGGGTCAGGACGGCTACGGCGATGACGCCGACCACGGCAACCGCCGGCGTGCGCGACACCGGCTGTGTCCACACGGGCTGAACCCAGGACTCAGGGGCGACGGGTTGGGCGTAGGTCGGGTGGCCGAATCCGCCCGGCGTGGAGTACGCAGAGCCGGTATAGATCTGCAGCGGGCGATGGCCCTTTGCTTCGTGACCGCGCGCGCGATTGTCTGGAGTGTGCCGGTGTCCGCCAGGAAACTCGTTCGCCATTGGATCAGATTACTGGTTCCCGCGCTTACGAAATGAACCGCGGCGGGGTCCACTACCCTGAGAATGTGAGATTTGCACACCTGATCGATGACGCCCATCCCAGTGCCCCCGGCACGCCCGCTGCTCGACTGGCTGTGATCTCCGGGGACGGTGCGCTCTTCCTCGACGAGATCCTCGACGACGCTCCCGTCGATCTCCAGCATCTCCTCGAACGGGGCGATGCCGAGCTGGCGCGGGTGAAGTCTCACTCAGACGCCGCGCTCGCCCAGGGAGTAGGGCTCACACCGGTGTCTGAACTCACCCACGCGTCGGCCGTTCTGCGCCCGCCGCAGATCATCGCCATCGGTCTCAATTACTCGGCCCACTCCAGTGAACTCAACGTCAAGGCCGACGCCGCCCCGACCGTGTTCTCGCTCTGGCCCAACTCCCTCTCCGGACACGGAGCAACGACCAGTTGGCCGCGGGCACTGAGCGAGTCGATCGATTATGAGGCGGAGCTCGGCGTCATCATCGGCAAGCGCGCCAAAGACGTTTCAGAGGCGGATGCCCTTGACTACGTTTTCGGTTACACGGTCGTCAACGACATCACAGCCCGCGACATCCAGTTCGCCGAGACCCAGTGGAGCCGCTGCAAGTCGTTCGACGGCTTCACGCCGACGGGACCCACCGTCGTTACCCGCGACGAGATCGCCGATCCGCAGGCCCTCCACGTCACGACGACGCTCGACGGGCACCTGATGCAGGATTCGACAACGGGCCTGATGGTGCGCAGTGTGGCCAAACTCATCGCCCACCTGTCGCGATCAGCAACCCTGTTGCCTGGCACTCTGATTTCAACGGGCAGCCCCGGCGGTGCCGGATACTCCCGGGAGCCGCAGGTCTTCCTTCGCGACTGGTCGACGGTCACCGTTGCCGTGGAGGGTGTCGGAGCCCTCACCACGCACTGCCGGATGACCTGATCGGCTGCTCCCGGCCTCACCAGCGACAGCGCTGGTCGGCAACGGCACTGACCGGCAATAGGCTCGACGGCATGAACATGCGCGAGCTCAGCCAGGACGACATCGACCTCATCGCCGAGGCAACGGCCGTCATCGACGCCAACGCGGATGCTGAGTCCGGGGTACACACGGTCGGGGCGGCTGTGAGAGACGTCACCGGCCGCGTGCACCGTGGCGTCAACCTGTACCACTTCACCGGCGGGCCCTGCGCTGAACTCGTTGCCCTCGGGGCAGCGCGCAGTGCGGGCGCCCGTGAGCTGGTGACCATCGTGGCGGTGGGCGACGCCGGGCGCGGAGTGAAGGCCCCCTGTGGGCGCGACCGGCAGGTGCTCGCGGACTATCACCCCGGCATCCGGGTTATCGTCCCGACGCCGGTGGGGGTTCGGAGCGTCGCCATCGCGGATCTCCTCCCCCTCGCCTTCGACTGGGTCGAAGAGCAGGCTGTGAGCCAGTGATGGGCGCAGCGAGCGGGTCAGGCAATCAGCGGCCCGGTCAACCAGGCGCGTAGGCGGGTCAGACCCGCTCGGTGCCCTCGACCGCCGTTGTGAGCTCTTCTCCGACCGGGTGCGGGTGAGTGGGCCCATCGATGATCGGAATCGCCATCGTGACCGCCTCGAGTCCGGAGAGTCTCGCCGGCGAGAGCTGCCTGGTCACCTCTTCGCGCGTCATCAACGCCGACTCGACCACGAGATCGGCGATGTTCCTCCTGGTCAGGAGCGCGGTCTTGGCGAGGGCAGCTGCCGCTGAGTACCCGATGTGCGGGGTGAGGGCAGTGATCACGCCGACCGACGAGCCGACCATCGTCTCCAGTCGCTCGAGGTTGGCCGTGATGCCGTCGATGCAGTTGACCCGGAGCGTGTGGCACGCCTGGGTCATCCAGGTGATGCTCTGCAGCAATGAGTGCGCGATCACCGGTTCGAACGCGTTGAGCTGCAGCTGCCCGGCTTCGGCGGCCATGGTCACCGTCATGTCCGCGCCAACCACCGAGAACGCGACCTGGTTGACGACCTCGGGAATGACCGGGTTCACCTTGCCTGGCATGATGCTCGATCCAGCCTGGACCGGCGGCAGGTTGATCTCGCCGAACCCGGCCTGAGGGCCGCTGGAGAGAAGCCTGAGGTCATTGCAGATCTTCGACAGCTTGATCGCCGAACGCTTGAGGGTTCCGCTGAACGACATGAATCCCCCGGCGTCGCTCGTCGCCTCGATGAGGTCAGGCGCGGTCTCGAGGCTGAGTCCGGTGATCCGGTTCAGGTGCTTGACGGCAGCGGCAGCGTACCGGGGATCCGCTGTGATGCCCGTACCGATTGCTGTCGCCCCGAGGTTGATCTCGGCAAGCAGCCACCGAGTCTCGTTGAGCCGCGCGTGGTCTTCACCGAGCGTCGTCGCGAACCCGTGGAACTCCTGGCCGAGCGTCATCGGAACGGCGTCCTGCAGCTGCGTGCGTCCAACCTTGAGGACGTGACGGAACTCCGCGGACTTCCGGGTGAACGACTCCTTGAGGTATTCGAGCTCGTCGAGCAGGGTCTGCAGTGAGAACGACAGGGCGATCTTGATCGCGGTCGGGTAGACGTCGTTTGTCGACTGACTGCGGTTCGTGTGATCGATCGGCGAGAGGTAGCTGTATTCGCCCTTGGGCTTCCCGGCGATCTCGAGGGCCACGTTGGTGATGACCTCGTTGGCATTCATGTTGGTCGACGTTCCTGCGCCACCCTGGATGACCCCAACCACAAACTGGTCGTGGAACTCGCCGTCGATGATGCGCTGGCAGGCCCGGTCAATGAGGGCGCCCTTCTCGGCACTCAACGCACCAAGCTCGACATTCGTGCGGGCCGCTGCCTGTTTGACACTCGCGAGGGCCTCGACGAGATCGGGATAGACGGAGATCGGCCGCTTCGAGATCGGGAAGTTCTCCAGCGCTCGTGCGGTGTGGATGCCCCAGTATGCGTCGGCGGGAATCTCCAGTGATCCGAGTGAATCCGTCTCCGTCCGCGTCTGGCCTGGTGCATTCACCGTGAACCCCTTTCCGCTTTCGTCGTCGATCGTCATTCCGCGTGTGGCGGCGTTGCTGATTCTCACTGTGTGGCTCCATCGCCTGTGTCGTGTGCTTGTGGCCGGACAGTTTCGACTGTACCCGCTTCTGGCTGCCCGGAAGCTGGCCGAACTGGCATCCGAATGCCGCACGCGCGCCGGAATGGCACGGAGCACTCGCGGCGCCTGCGGGCCGGGTGGCTATCGCTTGCGTGAGAAGGCTTCGACGCGTTCCTCGGGCGAGAGCGCCTCCATCTCGGCAATGAACTCAGCGCTGAAGGTGTCTGCTGTCTCGAAGTCGCCGATCGGAACCACCGAGTGCGTGATTTGCTCGTCGTAGACGTGCACCAGGTTGAACGATTGTCCGCCGTTCATACCGTTGGCCTCGCGCGGCGGGCGGGAGAGGTTCATCGTGTAACACGTCGCAGCGGCAACTGACACCGGCACATCGGCGAATGTCGAGCTGAGTGAGTAGTGGAGGTGCCCGGCCAGGATGGCCCTGACGTCACGGCCGGCGAGCACCTCGGCGAACGGGCGCTGGTGCCTGAGCTCGAGCAGATCGAACAGGGGCTGCGGAGCGGGGACGGGCGGATGATGCATCCCGATCACCGTTCCGAGGCGCGCGGGAACGTCGAGCACGGCGTCGAGCCAGTCCAGCTGCGCGTCGGTCAGCTCGCCGTGGTGGAAACCGGGAACACTCGAGTCAAGGCCGATGAACCGAAGTCCGCCCAGGTCCCAGACCCGGTCCACCGGGGCGTCGCTGGGCTCCTCGTCGAGAAGTGCTGAACGCATCGCACCACGTTCATCGTGATTGCCCATCAGCCAGATCACCTCGGCCCCGAGCTGCCGCGCGGCGGGCTCGACCCGCTCGCGGAGGCGAGCATAGGCATCCGTCTCACCCTCATCGGTGAGGTCTCCGGTGAATACAAGCGCCGATGGGCTGATGCCCATCGATTCGACCTGCTCCAGGGCCCGCTCGAGGTTGGACTCGGCCGGTAGATCTCCGTGGAGTGGTGCCCCGCCGCTCAGGAAGTGCGTGTCGCTGAGGTGAACGAGCACCTGCCGTGCCTTGGGGTACTGACCGAGCTGAACCATGGGCCCAGCCTAGTTCGGGCCGCGGACACAGCTCTGAAGATGTCACCCGGATGAAACACGAGAGCGGGCCGACCGTTCGGTCGGCCCGCTCTCGCAGACGTCGGGCCCTCCGGCCCGTCAGGTCGTTATCAGGCGAACAGCATCTCGATCGGTCCGCGCGCGAAGTAGACCACGAAGCCCAGCGCAACGATCCAGAGCAGCGGGCTGATCTCGCGTGCCTTGCCGCTGAGAGCACGGAGCACGACCCAGGAGATGAACCCGGCACCGATTCCATTGGCGATCGAGAACGTGAACGGCATGACCGCCACGGTGAGGAAAACCGGGAACGTGACGGAGAATTCCGTCCAGGCGATGTCCTTGATCTGGGCCATCATCATGGCGCCGACGAGCACGAGAGCCGCGGATGCAACCTCGCTCGGGACGATGCCGGTGAGCGGCGTCAGGAACATGGCCAGGATGAACAGCACACCGGTGATGATGTTGGCGAGCCCGGTGCGGGCACCCTCGCCGATGCCTGCGCCGGACTCGACGAAGACCGTGGCCGATGACGACGACGTTGCTCCACCGGCGACAGCACCGACACCCTCAACGATGAGCGCGGACTTGATGCGCGGGAAGTTGCCGTTTTTGTCGGCGACCCCGGCTTCCTTGCTCAGCCCGGTCATTGTCCCCATGGCGTCGAAGAAGTTCGTGAACACGAGGGTGAAGACGAGCATGAGTGCCGCGAGGACGCCGATCCGCTCAAAGGCACCGAAGTTGAACGCACCGATGAGGCCGAGGTCGGGAGCGCTGAAGATCTGGGTGGGAAGCGCGGGAACGGTGAGGCTCCAGCCGCCAGGGTTCTCTCCGCCGTTGGACGCGCCGACCGGCCAGATGAGTTCGGTGATTACCGCGAGAACCGTGCCGACGAGGATAGCGATCAGGAGCGCGCCCTTCACCTTGCGGGCGACGAGCACACCGCCGAGGAGGAGCGTGATCACGAAGATGAGGGTGGGGATCGTCGCGACCGAGCCGTCGACTCCGAGCCCGACCGGGGGCGAGGCCTGGCCGGTTGACGTGACGAAGCCCGCGTTGACGAGCCCGATGAACGCGATGAAGAGACCGATACCGACGGTGATGCCGATCTTCAGCTGGATGGGCACCGCCTCAAAGATCAGCCGTCGAAGTCCGGTTGCGGCGAGGAGCACGATGAACACGCCGTTGATGACAACGAGTCCCATCGCTTCGGCCCAGGTGACCTGACCGACGACACTGAACGCGAGGAACGAGTTGATGCCGAGCCCGGCAGCGAACGCGAACGGCAGTCGGGCCACGAGGCCGAACAGGATGGTCATCACGCCGGCGGTAAGTGCCGTGACCGCGGAGAGCTGGGCGAAGTCGAGGGAGTTGCCGTCGACGTCCACTCCCCCGCTCAGGATGATGGGGTTGAGGATGACGATGTAGGCCATCGCCACAAAGGTGACGAGGCCGCCGCGGATCTCACCGCCGAAGGTGGAGCCTCGCTTCGTAATCTCGAAGAATCTGTCGACGCGGTCTTTGACGCTTGGCGCAGTTGAGGATGCCACTCAGGGGCCTTTCCGAACAGGAGAATGGGATGAAACCGGCTGGCGCCAGACACACGAGCCAGGAACGGGTGACCCGTGCACGCGTAACGCGCAGACTGCCAGTTTATTGCCAGCCTTGTGCTCGTCCGCGCACCCCGGTTGTTTGCGAGTACGGTATCGCAAGGACCACGCCCGAAAATGAGACGAGATCGAATGAATTTACCCTGGACGCTGCACGGTGACGGTAAGGATGTCGGCGCGCGCGAAGTCGTCGCGCCACAGGAGCGACTGACCTGGCCACGCACGATAGGCCTCGGCGCCCAGCATGTCGTGGCCATGTTTGGCGCCACGTTCCTGGTCCCGATCCTCACCGATTTCCCGCCGTCGACCACACTGCTGTTTTCGGGAATCGGCACACTGCTGTTCCTCATCATCACCAAAAACCGCCTGCCAAGTTACCTCGGCTCGTCGTTTGCCTTCATCGCTCCGATCACCGTTGCGACAACAGCGCAGGGCATGGGAAGCGCGCTTTTCGGCATCGTCATCGTCGGCCTTCTGCTCGCACTCGTCGGACTTCTCGTGCAGTTCACCGGCATCGGCTGGATCAACGCGCTCATGCCGCCTGTCGTCGCCGGCGCCATTGTTGCCCTGATCGGGTTCAACCTCGGCCCTGCCGCCTGGAACAACTTCCAGCAAGCCCCGCTCACCGCGACGATCACGCTTTCAGCGGTGATTCTGGCATCCGTCCTTTTCCGTGGCATCCTCGGCCGGATGTCCATTCTCATCGGCGTGATCGTCGGGTACATCGCCGCAGTGGTTGCCGGTGAGATCGACTTCTCCAGTGTTGGCGATGCGGCCTGGGTGGGTCTCCCGCAATTCAGTAGCCCAGGCAACCCGTTCACCGACTCAGCACTCTGGGCGGTGCTCCCCGCGTTCCTGCCGGTCGTGCTCGTCCTTGTCGCCGAGAACGTCGGACACATTCGGGGTGTCGCACAAATGACCGACGACCCCACGATCAATAAACTCACCGGGCGGGGCCTCTTCGCCGATGGTCTCGCAACGGTCGTTGCGGGAATGGGCGGCGGTTCGGCAACCACAACATACGGCGAGAACATCGGTGTCATGGCCGCAACGCGCGTCTATTCAACCGCCGCGTACTGGGTCGCTGGCATTTTTGCCATCCTCCTCGGGCTCTCCCCGAAGGTCGGAGCGGTGATCAACACGATTCCTGCCGGGGTCCTCGGCGGGGTGACGACGGCGCTCTACGGCCTGATCGGAATCATCGGCGTGAAGATCTGGATCGACAACCGGGTCGACTTCTCACTGCCGAAGAACCAGTTCACCGCGGCGATCGCCCTCATCCTCGGCATCGCCAACTACACCCTGCAGTTCGGGGATGTGATCTTCAACGGGATTGCGCTCGGAACCCTCGCGGCGATCATCGTTTATCACGTGATGAACTCCCTCGGTCGGCTCCGCGGGACCGGCTAAGGCGCGACGCGCTGCGCGCCGACAGAGCGCCACGCACAAAGCCCCCGGCCCCGACGCATCACGCGTCGGGGCCGGGGGCTTTGTCGTTGTGCTAGCTGTGCAGGGCTGGCACGATGAGGTAGATACCGAACAGTACTGCCGCGCCGCAGAGCGCGAAGCAGGTGTATGCGGCGATCTGGGCGATCCGCTTCTGCGTCGGGGACAGCGGATTCTTCCTGACGGCCTTGGCGGCCTTCTTCGCGGCCGACTTAATCTCGGCCTCGGTAAACACCGTGATTGCGTCGGTGAAAGTAGCCGGCGTAACAACCGGCACACGGCCCGCCCGCACGAGCAACTTCAGCCCGAGAGAGTACAGGCCGACAACGACGACGGTGCCGGTGAGCGCCGCCAGCAGGACGATAACGAACCCCATCCAGTCGATCACTTGGTCACCTTCTTGATGTCGGGCTCTGGAGCAATCGAGACGGCTTCACCGGACGCTGCGACCTCGCTCACGACGTTGTGGTGGCCGACCTGGTCGCGGCGAGACCACAGGAAGATGAAAGCGATGGTACCGATGCCGACGACGGCGTCAACGATGACACCCCACGTGCCGAGGTGCGCGACGAGGGCGGCGAGAGCACCGACGATGGCAGCGGCGGGAAGCGTCATCAGCCAGCCGAGGCCGATCCTGCCCGCGGTTTTCCAGCGCACTGTGGAGCCGCGGCGGCCGAGCCCCGAGCCGATGACGGAGCCGGAGGCAACCTGCGTTGTCGACAGCGCGAAACCAAGGTGGCTCGACGCGAGGATGGTTGCGGCGGTGCTGGTCTCGGCGGCGAAGCCCTGCGCCGGCTTCACGTCGGTGAGGCCGGTACCGAGGGTCTTGATGATGCGCCAGCCGCCAACGTAGGTGCCGAGAGCGATAGCGAGTGCACAGACGACCACAACCCAGAACTGCACGCCGTCACCCGGTGCCTGAAGGTTGACCGAGATGAGGGCGAGGGTGATGACACCCATCGTCTTCTGAGCATCGTTGGTGCCATGCGCGAGGGCAACGAGCGAGGACGAGAAGATCTGGCCGTACCGGAAGCCCGAACGTCCGTCCGGCTTGCCGTCGTAACGGCGGGTGACGCCGTAGGCCAGCTTGGTGGCGATGAAGGCAATGAGCATGGCGGTGAGGGGGGCGAGGAGCGCCGGCAGGAGCACCTTGGAGGTGAGCACGCCGAAGTCAATGGCCCCGACACCAGCCCCGACGAGGGCGGCACCGATGAGCCCGCCGAACAGCGCGTGGGAGGAGCTGGACGGCAGTCCGAGCAGCCAGGTCAGCATGTTCCAGACGATCGCGCCGATCAGGCCGGCGAAGATGAGCTCCGGCGAGATCAGGACTCCACCTTCACCCTCGCGGATGATTCCACCCGAGATCGTCTTGGCGACCTCGGTCGACAGAAACGCACCGATCAGGTTGAGGATCGCCGCAAGCGTGACAGCCATCTTGGGCTTGAGAGCCCCAGTGGCAATCGGGGTCGCCATAGCGTTCGCTGTGTCGTGGAATCCGTTGGTGAAGTCGAAGAAAAGGGCAAGTGCTATAACAAGCACGATAATGAGGGTGATATCCACCGGCATAGTTCTCTGAGTAGGGACTCGCCCGGGCACGGGAATCCCTAAAAGTTCAGGAGGGGTTCATGTGATCGAGGTTGCCAGTTGAGGGGCCGTAAACGATGATTACACCCCTCGATCCAGCCGTCAACTTGACACCCCCGTTTGGGCAAACGCTCAGCGGCCCCCGCCGCCTCCGCCGCCGCCACCGCCGCCGGAGAATCCACCACCGCTCGAACCACCGCTCGAGCTCGCAGTCGCGCTGGCGGACCACGGTGTCGACGCCCCGGACGAGGTCGCGAATGTACTCAGTCCCGCGGTGAAACCGTATGGCGAGAAGCCTGACCGACTCGAGTACCAGTCCGGATCGGTGCCGGTGGTTTCGTAGTACCTGCCCAGTTCTTCCGCCCATTCCTTCTCGATTCCCCACAGGACAGCGAAGGGAAGCAGCTTCTCGTGGAACTTGATCACCTCGACGGTGTCACCGGGGTTCACCGTGTCCTCGACCCTCACCCGTTCGGCGCCCTCCGGGCTTTGGAGCATGGCGATCCGGTCCTTTTCGGCGAGCGCCAGGTACTCCCTGAGCCCCAGCAGGTAATCCTTCATCTCGGCCCCCTCGGGCGTGAGCGCTTTCTTCGATGAGACAGCGAGCAGCGTGCCGATCGCACAAATCAGCCCGATGACGAGCGCGAATCCCAGCCACGCATTGACCGCATACGACGCCACACCGACACAGAAGAGCGCGAACAGCACAGCGAAAACGGCGAGAGCGAACAGGGCGAACCAGCCGGCGCGCGGTACTTTACGTTTCACGCGGTAGCCGGCAGCGACCGAAGCATCCGTCGCTTTCGTCGTCATGGCCTGGAGCTTCTTGCTGAGCGTGGTGTTCGTTGCGCTGAGCGGCATGATCATATTCGGACGCCTTGTTGCGCCGAACAGGGCGTCGAGCGCCTCGAGATCGGCGGCCGATGCGCCGGCGTCCGTGAGGAACTGAATACGGTACTCGCGTTTCTTCGCGCCGAGCTTCGACGACTCACCATCGTCGAGAATGCGGATGTTTCTCCTCACCGCAAGGCTCAGGAACAGGGCAGGGATGGCCTTCGTGATCTTGCCGATCAGGTCGGCGGCCACCACGATGTCCACGCCAGCTGGCACCGTGTACTGCGGGACTATGGTTCCTCGCCCTGGCGCATCCCTGACGTTTCGCCGCCTGGTGAAGACGGCGGCGATAAGACCGATCAGTCCTGCGCCGGCGATCCCTGCCGGGACCACGGTGAAGACGGGCCAGGTCGATGGGATCTCCGGCGTGACGAAGGTACCCGGTTCAAAGCCGATGGCTACGGTGAACGTTTCGTGCGGAGCCAGTCCGGTGACGGGCGAGGCGAACTCGACGGTCCCGTCCGTCGCCGTCTCTTCGAGCTCACACCTGTCGGTCGATCCCTGGGGACCCGTGTAGCAGGCTGCAGCGCCCGTCAGCTCGCTCGCCAGTTCCTCCGGCACGACGACCCGCATCTGCGCCTCGGTGAAGGGCTGGTTCCAGCCCGTTCCCGGTGCATCCCAGTAGAACTCGTCAGCGTCAGTGTCTGCGAACGCCCGGACAGCATCCTTCTGGGTGTACTCGATCACGTAGGTCTGGGTGCCACGGACGTAATCGTCAGTACCGAGCGCGAGGAGGATGAACCCGTCTTCGGTTTCGGAGTCGTCGAACTCGACCGGGTTGCCTGCGGCATCCGTCACCGACTGGATCTCGGTGTGCAGGTTGACGCCAAGGTATCCCTCGGGAATCGCCCGGATGATGCCCTTGTTCTGGTCGAACTCGGGGAACTCGGCGACGAACGTCTCGACGGCTGTGAGCGTTGAGTTGCCGTTGTCGTCCCTGCCGAGCGTGTACTCCCCGTCGAACGAACTGAAGGTGAAGTCGTCGACATCCGAGCGGATGCCTGCCTCCGCCTGCTGCGGCACGGCGGCGGTCGCGGGGATCCCCGCTGACATCACCAGCGCCCCCGTGACGGCGAGAAATACCGCCGCGCGGCGAGCGAACCTGGAACGGACTGACTGTCGGGACGGCGATGTCGGCTGGAGCGTCATGCCACCAGCCTAGAAGACCGGCATCCCGGCTCACGCACAGGATCCGCGACGTCCGCGAGCGTCGCGGACCCGCCCCTACATCTCTTCGTGGGTGTTCGGGTCGCCGCCGAACAGTCGCCCGTTCTCCCGCCCGAGTGCAGTGATCGCGGCCAGTTCCTCGGCGGACAGGTCGCCACCGGGGAGTGAGAAGTTCTCCAGCTGCCGCTCGCGGTTTCCTGACTTCGGCAGCGGGACTGTGCCGCGCTGCGTGTGCCAGCGCAGGATGACCTGCACCGGGGTGATCCCGTGTTCGCGAGCGATGTCGACGACGACCTCGTCCTTGTACGGCGCCGCGCCTTTTCCGAGCGGGCTCCAGGCCTCAGTGACGATGCCGCGCTCGGTGTGAAATTCGATGAGGGGCTCCTGCGGAAAGTACGGGTGCACCTCGATCTGGTTCACCGCGGGGAGCACACCCGTCTCGGCGCCAAGCCGTTCGATGAACTCCTGAGTGAAGTTCGACACACCGATGCTGCGAACCCGGTGGTCCCTCTGCAGTTGCACCATCGCCTTCCAGCTCTCGGCAAACTTTCCGACCGACGGGTTCGGCCAGTGAATGAGATAGAGGTCGATGGTGTCGACGCCGAGCGCGCTGGCAGAGGCATCGAACGACCGCAGGGTCTCGTCGTAGCCGTGGTCGCGGCCCGGCAGCTTCGTTGTGAGCGTGATCTCCGATCGAGGTACAGAGGTCTCCGCGATCGCGCGGCCGACAGCATCCTCATTGCCGTAATTCACAGCGGTGTCGATCAGCCGGTAGCCGATTTCGAGAGCGGATGCCACGGCATCCGTCGCCTCCTGACCCTTCAGCGGGTAGGTGCCGAATCCGATTCCTGGAAGCTGGTTGCCGTCATTGAGCGTGAGCGAGCGGAGAGAAGTCATGTGTCGACCCTATGCCCGGGTGATGCCCGGTAGCGTGGAATCATGCCTGATATTTCCGCACCTCGCGCTGCACCTCGCGCCGCGAAGCGCCCCACCGAACGGACTCACCACGGCGATACAGTCGTCGACGACTACGAGTGGCTGCGCGACAAGAGCAACCCCGAGGTGATCGCCCACCTCGAAGCCGAGAACGCCTGGACCGATGCGCAGACCGCGTCACTCGCTCCACTCAGGCAGAGGATCTTCGAGGAGATCAAGGGACGGACCCTCGAGACCGACCTCAGCGTTCCCGTGCGTGAGGGCGACTGGTGGTACTACTCGAGGAGCATCGAGGGCAAGGAGTACGCCCTGCACTGTCGGGCGCCCATCACAGACCCGCTCGACTGGACTCCGCCGACCCTCACCCCCGGCGTCGACGTCGCCGGTGAACAGGTGCTGCTCGACGGCAACGTCGAGGCCGATGGGCACGAGTTCTTCTCGCTCGGCTCGTTCGACGTCTCGCTCGACGGCCGGCTGCTGGCCTGGGCCGTCGACACCGAGGGTGACGAGCGGTACACCCTCCGGATCCGTGACCTGGTGACGGGCGTCGACCTGCCGGACGAGATTCCCAACACCTCACACGGCGCGACCTTCTCCCCCGACGGCGCCCACGTGTTCTACACGACGGTTGACGAGTCCTGGCGACCGGACACGCTCTGGCGGCACGAGGTCGGCACGGCGTCGAGCGCCGATGTCGTCGTGCTCTCCGAGCCGGACGAACGGTTCTGGGTCGGCGCCGGAGTCACCCGGAGCGCGAAGTACATCATCATCGTGGTCTCCTCGAGCGTCACCAGCGAGTGGCTCATCCTCGATGCTGCTGACCCGACCGCCGAGCCGCGGGTGGTCTGGGAACGCCGGGACGAGGTTGAGTACTCCCTCGAGCACGCCGTGATCGGCGGCGAGGACTGGTTCCTCATCCTTCACAATGACGGTGCCCCGAACTTCGAGCTGGTCGCTGTGCGCCCGGATGCCGTCGGCACCGGCCCGGCGGACGCCATCGTCGTGCGTGAACACAGTGCCGAGGTCAGGCTCGAGGACGTCGAGGCGTTCGCCGGCCACCTCGTGTTCGGTTACCGGCGGGCGGGGCTCAGCCAGCTCGGCATCGCGACACTGGACGGGGTCGACTCCCCCGCTGCTCTCGCCGTCGACGAGGTGCCGTTCACCGAACCGCTGTACACCGTCGGGTCGTCGAGCAACCCCGAGTGGACGCAACCGACGGTCCGATTCGGGTTCGGCTCACTGGTCACACCCGCGACGGTGTTCGACCTCGACGTACGCACCGGTGAGCTCGCCCTGCTCAAGCAGCAGCCGGTGCTCGGCGGGTACGACCCGCTCGACTACGAACAGAAACGCGAGTGGGCGGTCGCCGACGACGGGACACGGGTCCCCATTTCGCTGGTCTGGAAGAAGGGAGCGGCCCACCCCGGTCCGCTCGAGCTCTACGGGTACGGCTCATACGAGGCGAGCATGGACCCGGCGTTCTCAGTGGCGCGGCTGAGCCTCCTGGACCGAGGCGTCACGTTTGCCATCGCGCACGTCCGCGGCGGTGGCGAGCTGGGCCGCGCGTGGTACGAGAACGGCAAGACGCTGGCCAAGAAGAACACGTTCACCGACTTCGTGGCGTGTGCACGTCATCTCGTTGCCGAGGGGTACACCACACCAGAGCGGATGGTCGCTGAGGGCGGAAGCGCGGGAGGCCTGCTCATGGGCGCCGTCGCGAACCTTGCCCCTGAACTCTTCGCCGGCATCCTTGCCGCTGTTCCCTTTGTCGACCCGCTCACCAGCATCCTCGATCCTGATCTTCCGCTCACCGTCATCGAGTGGGACGAATGGGGAAACCCGCTTGAGGACGCCGGAGTCTACGAGTACATGAAGTCGTACTCGCCGTACGAAAACGTGCGGGAGGGAGTCGATTACCCGCAGATCCTCGCGGTGACGAGCCTCAACGACACGAGGGTGCTCTACGTTGAGCCAGCCAAGTGGGTGGCCCGCCTGCGCGAGGTGGGCGCGCCGGCACTGCTCAAGATCGAGATGAGCGCCGGTCACGGCGGAGTCAGCGGCCGGTACAAGGCCTGGCACGAGCGCGCTTACGAGCTCGCCTGGCTGCTCAAGGTGCTGGGTCTGGCCGACTAAACGCCGAACGCTGCACTTCCATGCTCAAGCTGCAGATGTTTCTGCAGCGCGGGCATGGAAGTGCAGCGCTCGCGAGGATGGCTGAGCCGAGACGTACGGCTTAGCCGAACAGGATTGCGGCCTCGTCGTAGCGCTCCTGAGGAACCGTCTTCAGGCCGCCGAGGGCATCCTCAAACGGAACGTTGACGATGTCGGTGCCGCGCAGCGCGACCATGGTGCCCCACTCCTTCTTCATGACGGAGTCGATGGCAGCCATGCCGAGGCGGGTGGCGAGCACGCGGTCGTACGCGCTCGGTACGCCACCGCGCTGGAGGTGCCCGAGCACCGTGGCGCGGGACTCGATACCTGTGCGCTCCTCGATGATGGGGGCGAGCACGTCGGCGATGCCGCCGAGGCGGGGACGGTTGAACGCGTCGAGCCCCTTCTCGGAGTGAGCGCTCTCCATGGTGTCGAGCGTGAATCCCTCTGAGACCACGATGACCGGGGCGCGTCCGCGGTCTCCGACGCTCTTCGCCCACTCGCAGATCTGATCGATCGACTGCGGCTGCTCCGGGATGAGGATCGCGTGGGCGCCTGCTGCCATGCCGGAGTGCAGCGCGATCCAGCCGACGTGGCGTCCCATGACCTCGACGACCATGCAGCGCTTGTGTGACTCACCAGTGGTGCGCAGCCGGTCGATCGCCTCGGTGGCGATCTCGACGGCGGTGTCGAAGCCGAACGAGTAGTCGGTGGCATCGAGGTCGTTGTCGATGGTCTTCGGCACGCCGACGATCTGGAGTCCGGCATCCGTCAACCGCTTCGCCGCTGCGAGAGTGCCCTCTCCACCGATCGCGATGAGCGCGTCGATCCCGAGCCTGTCGAGTGTCGCCTGGACGTTCTCGGGGCCACCGTGCGGACCCTCGAACGGATTCGTGCGGCTGGTGCCGAGGATGGTGCCACCCTGTTTGCCGAGGCCGCGGACGCTGTGCCGGTCGAGCGGCATGGTCAGTCCCTCGACGACACCCTTCCACCCATCGCGAATTCCGATGAACTCCTGGTTGTGGATCTTGGTGCCTTTCAGCACGGCTCCACGGATGACGGCGTTCAGTCCGGGGCAGTCGCCGCCGCTGGTGAGTACACCAATTCTCATAGGGTTACGTTCCTCATACGGTAGATGGGGGAATGAAAAGAGCAGCGTCGTTGCTGCAATGAGGATAGCGTGAAGCACGCGCCGGGGTTTACCCGCCGGCGTACCGCGACCCGCAATAGACCGAGAACAGTAGCAAGAAAGCCCCACGAAATCATGAGCACAACGACCAGTTACATTCCCGAAGACGGCACCATCACGATGTTCTCAACGGGATGGTGCGGTTACTGTTCACGACTGAAGAGCCAGCTCGACAAGGCCGGAATCGGGTACACCGAAGTCAACATCGAAGAGGTCCCGGGAACTGCCGAGTTGGTCGCGAGCCTCAATGGCGGCAACCAGACGGTCCCGACGGTGATCTACCCGGATGGCACCTCCGCGACCAACCCGTCTCTCATCGCCGTCAAGGCTGCGCTCGGCGCTTGAGCCCCGGCGTGTAATTGCGCGCGGCTGAACAGCATCCGCTTCGAGAGCGCAAGGGGTAGCCTCGGCCGTCACCGTCGCCGTAGCCTCGAGCCATGACCGACGCACAGAACACCCCAAAGACCGGGCCGAACACGGAAAACACCGAGGGAACCGCGAACACCGCGACCTCGAACGACCCGCTGACCGATTTCTCGATTCCGCAGGACGCCGACATCGTCGCCGATGATGCCGCTGGTGACCCGGAGTCACACGACTCGGGTTCCGGTTCGGTCGAGAACAACGCAACCGGCCACGACACGGCGTCAGACAATCCGAGCGGACAGTCCGACCGTGTTGCCGAGAATCCGGCCGTTGACGCGGCCACTCCTGCCGAAGCCGAGGAACTCGCACCAGACCCGGGCTAAACCCTCAATCAGCGGAACACAGACCGCCGTTGGCCTAGCGCCTGCGGCGGTCTTCTGCGTGTGCGTCTGCCGGGGTGTCGACCTTGATCATCACACCGGCCGCGACGAACGGAATCGCCGCGATCAGCTGTGCAGCGAACCAGCCGTCACCGGAGAGCGGCAACGGGAACACCGGGTTCCACAGCACGATGATGGGCACGAGGACGATCAGCCACCAGTACTGCCTGCCCTGGATCGCGAACCAGCCGATGATCACCGCGAGGATGGTCACGGCGAAGTGCACCGCGATGAACCATGAGTCCTCGATGAACGCGACACCCGCCATCAGGACGATGGCGGCGAGGATGCCGGGGGCGAGGGCAGGCCTCGAGAACGTCGGTTCGGCAGGCCGTGCCTGTGGTTTCGCCACGATTACGCCGCCAGCGCGTCGCGCAGCAGCGCGACGAGAGCGTTGAGCTGGACGGAATCGCTCGTCGTGATCTCCTGGTCGCTGCCGTCGAGCGCCCGAGCCGCGAGGCCCTGCTTGCTGTCGATGAGCTCGGCGATCTTCGCGTCGATAGTGTGAGCAGCGATGATCCGCCACGCCGTCACCGGCTCGTCCTGGCCGATGCGGTGAACGCGGTCGATCGCCTGCGTCTGCTCCGCAGCGGTCCAGCTGAGCTCGGCAAGAACGACGTTCGACGCGGCCTGCAGGTTGAGTCCCACTCCCGCAGCGGTGAGCGAACAGACAGCAACGGCCACGTCCGGGTCGTTGTTGAAGGCATCGATCGCGGCCTGGCGGGCCGGAGTCGACTGGTCTCCACGGATCGACACCGTACGGATGCCGCGGCCGGCGAAGACCTGCTCCGCTGTGTCCATGACGTCGATGTGCTTGGCGAAGAAGACGACCTTGCCCACCGAGTGAGCCAGCTGCGCCGTGTAATCGGCCGCGAGCACTGCTTTCGCCTGGCCGATCTTGCGCACCATGGTGAAGACGTTCTCCGCTCCCCCAGACGCCTTGGACTCGTCGAGTTCGCCCTGGGCGACGAGACGCATGATGTCGGTGTCCGGTTCTCCGGCCAGCGACGCGCGTTCCCCGCGTGCCTCGATGATGCGACGGTACTTTGCAAGCAGCCGGGCGCCGAGTTCGCGCTCGGCGTCGCGGATGGAACGCCCGAGGTCGTCGTCGAGTTCGACGGGAAGGTCGGCGATCATCTTCGACGGCAGGTCCTTGGCGACGTCGATCTTGCGACGACGGACGATGCCCATGTCGATGACGGCACTGCGAGCCTCGGGGTAGAAGTCGCGGTCGGCCGGGGTGAGTCCGGTCTCCTCGAGCTTCGCCATGAGTTCGGGTGCGGGCTTGTCGCCATCGACCCAGCCGAGGAACTGCCAGATGGCATTGAAGTCCTCGACATCGTTGATGAGCGGCGTACCGGTGAGCGCGAGCATCAGCGGGTTGCCGCCCGGTGTCAGCTTGCGGATACGCGACGCGAGCGACAGCACGTGCTGTGAACGCTGCGAGTGCAGGTTCTTGATGAAGTGCGCCTCGTCGACGACCATGCCCTTGAACCCGAGGGTTCCCAGCCAGGCGAGGTGACGGTCGAGCACTTCGTAATTGACGATGACGACATCGGCGAACGCATCGAGGTCGCGACCGTCACCGTGGATGACCGTTGCGCGGCGGTTGGGCGCCCAGCGCTCGACCTCTCGTGCCCAGTTCATCTTCACGACGTTGGGGACGACGGCGAGCAGCGGCCACGCGTCGGCGACGCTGGCGGCGAGGATCGACTGCGCGGTCTTGCCGAGCCCGGGCTCATCGGCGAGCAGGAAGGTGCGGTGACCCTCTCGGACCGCTTCAACGAATCGGGCCTGGTGCCGCATGATCTCGCGACCCTTGGGAGAAAGCCTGTCGATCTTCGGCGCCTCGGGAAGTTCCATACTCGCGGCTCGCCCGCCTGAGCCCTGTTCGAACGCCTTGTACAGCGGGCCCATCAGTTCCCAGTTGGAGAGCCGGCCGCGAACGGGCTGCTTCACCTCCGGCTGGTCGAGGACCGGAGCGAGGAACGGATTGGCCATCAGCCGCGACTTCACGGACTGCGGGATGACCTGCTTCTCCGCGAGTTCGGCGGGAACTACGGGCTCAAGCACCGGCTTCGTTGTGGTGATGATCAGCTCGTCGGGGCTCAGCTCAGCGCCGGACTCGAGCAGCCAGTCGCGACGCAACTTCTGCGCAACCGGCGTGGTGGCGGCATCCGCTTCGAGCAGCGTGATGAGCGAGGTGTCGCGCGCGGCGGTCTTCGCAAGAATGGTCGCAACACCGTCGAGTCGCTTCAGCAGTTCCGCTCGCGTGCTGTCGCTGAGGGTGGTGTCGGCTTTGACCTTTGCCCGTTCCTCACGAACCAGGAACGCGATGACCTGGAACTTGGTCCGGTTCGTTGGCCCGACCTTGCCCTTCTGCGCCTTCGCTTCAACCTCGCGCACCTTGCGGGCGAGGATGGGGATGATCGGGGATTCGTCATCGTGTCGTGACGATGAACCGCGCGACGATGATGCGCGCGATGAAGATCCGCGGGTGGCCTGTCGGCCAGAACTGCGGCGTGTACCGGTGTGCGGCATGCTCCTCCTGAGCAGTCGAATGGCCAGGCGGATGCCGGTGGCCGAGACAGCGGGCGCCGATTACGTGACCAATCGACGCGAAGATGTTCATTGCGGATCGGCACACCCCACACGGCGGGCGCTCGCTCATTCTACGCCATGGAAGAGGTCAGCGTGGTGTGAATGAGCGCAGTCTGAGACTGTTGAGCACCACGAATACGCTCGAGAACGCCATGGCGGCGCCGGCGATGATCGGGTTGAGCAGCCCGAAAGCGGCGAGCGGGAGCGCAGCGACGTTGTAGGCGAACGCCCAGAACAGGTTGCCGTGGATGATAGCGAGCGTTTTTCGCGACAACTCGACGGCGTCGGCAACGCTTCCGAGGTCGGAGCGGACGAGCGTGATATCTGACGCCGAGATCGCGGCATCCGTCCCGGAACCCATCGCGATACCGAGGTCAGCCGTCGCGAGCGCTGCCGCGTCGTTCACGCCATCGCCGACCATCGCAACACTGTGGCCATCGCCCTGGATGCGCCGGATCTCGTCGACCTTTTGTTCGGGAAGCACGCCGGCGACGACACGGTCGATGCCGACCTCACCGGCGACGACCCGGGCGGCGCGCTCGTTGTCACCGGTCAGCAGGACGATGCTGAGTCCGAGCCGGCGCAGGCGCTCGACGGCGGCACGCGCTCCCGGCTTGACCGTGTCGGCCACCTCCAGCACACCTCGAACCTCGCCATCCCAGCCGACCACAACCGCTGTCGATCCCGCGGATTCCGCCGCGGTGATGGCATCCGCAAGCCCATCGGGCACCGTGCAACCGTGGTCGGCGGCAAAGGCAGGCCGCCCGACGACGACATCGAACCCGTCAACGGTTCCCGTCACGCCGAGTCCCGCTGCGCTACGGAAGTCGGACACCGCCGGCGCCGCCGCACGATGTCCATCGGTGCCCATGAGGTCCACTGCCCCGGCGACGATCGCACGGGCGACCGGATGCTCCGACGCGGCTTCGAGCGACGCCGCACGGCGGAGCGCGGTTTGGTCGGTCGCCGTCACACGGGTCAGCGTCATCGTTCCCGTCGTGACAGTGCCCGTCTTGTCGAGCACGACCGTGTCGATTCGGCGCGCCCGCTCGAGCGCTTCAGGGCCTGTGATGAGAATGCCCGACTGCGCACCGCGACTGGTGCCGACGAGAAGTGCAACGGGGGTGGCGAGGCCGAGGGCGCAGGGGCACGCGATGATGAGCACGGCAACCGCCGCGGTGAATCCCGACGAGAGCGGGTTACCGGCGAGCACCCACCCCGCGAACACAGCAACGGCGAGGGCGATGACGATGGGTACGAAGACCGCCGAGATCCGGTCGGCCAGCCGCTGGGCCTGCCCCTTTCCCAGCTGGGCGGCTTCGACGAGGCGCGCCATCTGGGCGAGCCGCGTCTCGCTTCCGACCCGGGTCGCCCGAACGACGAGCCGCCCACCGCCGGCGATCGTGCCACCGGTCACCGCGTCGCCCGGCGCCACCTCGACGGGGACCGATTCTCCCGTGAGCATGCTGACATCGACGGCGGCAGAGCCGGACTCGACGATGCCGTCCGTGGCGATCGTCTCACCGGGACGGACGACAAACCGATCGCCGGTCGTGAGTTCGCCGATCGGGATCGTGGATTCCTGCGATCCGGACGGTCCGGAACGCAGCACCGTCACATCTTTCGCTCCCAATTCGAGCAGTGACCGGAGCGCATGCCCTGCCGCACGCCGAGAGCGCTGCTCGATGTACCGACCGAGGAGAAGGAAGACGGTGACTCCGGCGGCCACCTCGAGATAGATGGTTCCCGACGGGTCGGCGTCCGGGGTGAACAGGCTGAACTCGTGCGTCGCTCCGGGCATTCCAGCCATGCCGAAGAACAGCGCCCAGAGCGACCAGAGGAATGCGGCCCCCGTGCCGAGCGTGATGAGGGTGTCCATGGTGAGCGTGCCATGGCGGAGGTTCAGCCAGGTCGCCCGATGGAAGGGGTATCCGCCCCAGATCACAACCGGGGCGGCGAGCGCGAGCGACACCCACTGCCAGTTCACGAACTGCCAGGCCGGAACCATCGCCAGCACCACGACGGGAAGCGTGAGGACAGCGCTCACGATAAGCCTGGTGCGAAGGGATGCCGGCTCCGCGCGGGCGGCAGGCTCGGCGAGCGGATGCTCTGGCACCAGCGTGGCCCCGTAGCCGGCGGACTCAACCGCCGTGACCAGCTGCTCGGCGGACACCGTGGCCGGAAAGTGGACGCTGGCTCGCTCCGTGGCGAGGTTGACCTCGGCGGTCACGCCGTCCAGCCGGGACAGGCGTTTTTCCACGCGAGCGACGCAACTGGCACAGGTCATCCCCGAAATTTCGAGCGTTGCAGTCTTCACTCTTCCACGGTACCCCTAGGGGGTATTGCGTTCAAGTTGCCCGCAGCATCCGCGTCCCCGCTTCCCGGACGAACTCAGCAAACTCGTCATTTCCCTCGATCCGGTACTCGACGCCGCGCTCAACCCAGGCGAGCGCACTGATCAGCTCTTCGAACGACCCACCGCCTATAGGCCAGCGGGTATGGGCGTCGTCAACCGCTTCGGCTCCGTCCGACCATGGCCCGAACCGGGCGCGCATCTGCTCCATGGGAAGGTCCATCACGACGTCGGCGTACAGTCGAGGTTCGGCCAGCTGCGAAACCGCGACCTGAATGAACTCGGCGGCGTCTTCGGCGGGGAGCTCACGAGCGTCGAACCGTACACGGGTGTCGAAGAACCTGCTGATCCTGTCGATGCGGAATGTGCGCCAGTCTGCCCGGGTGACGTCCCAGGCCACGAGAAACCAGTGGCGGGACGACGACACTATCGAGTGCGGCTCGACGAGCCGGTCGGTCTGTGAGCCATCACGCGCTTCATAGTGAAACCGGATGCGGTCCTGATCGCGGCACACCAGGGCGAGCTGGCCGAGGAGTTCGGCCGAAACCTGCGGGGCGTCGCGGCGTAGAGGCTGCACATGAGCCGACAGCGCGTTCACCCGCCTGCGCAGCTCGACCGGGAGCAGGTGCTCGAGTTTGGCGAGCGCGGTCAGCGCCGTGACTTCGCCGCCGGCAATGCCCTCGGTTGCATACGCCCGCAGCCCGATCGCCATGGCGACGGCTTCCTCGTCGGTGAGCAACAGGGGCGGGAGTTCCGGGCCGGCCTCAAGCTGATAGCCGCCGATCGACCCCCGCGTCGCTGTCACCCGATAGCCGAGAGAACGCAGCCTGTCGATATCGCGGCGGAGGGTGCGCGCCGTCACCCCGAGGCGCTGGATGAGATCGGAGCTTGGCCAGTGCCGGTGGGTCTGCAGGAGGGCGAGAAGCTCAAGAGCCCGAGACGTGGTTGCTGACATAGTCTCATTGTCGACTTTTATCAGGACAGAAAGTGGCCGCATTCGTTTTTAGTCTCGGTGTCATGACACGAGACATCATGATTAGCGCACGGGGGCTCAGCAAAGAGTTCACCGTGAAGAAGAACATCACCGCCGCGGTGACCGACCTCACGATCGACGTCGAACGCGGTGAACTCGTCGCATTCCTCGGGCCGAACGGCGCGGGCAAGTCGACGAGCCTGAGGATGCTGACGACCCTGCTGCCGCCGACGAGGGGCACAGCAACCGTTGCCGGGTTCGACATCTCCACCCAGAGTTCCCGGGTGCGGTCGCGCATCGGATACATCGGCCAGGGCAACAGCGCCGGCCACAACCACCGGGTGCGGGACGAACTGCTCAACCAGGGAGCCTTCTATGGCATGCCGAGAGCGGCAACGGTGGAGCGGGCCGACGAGCTCATCGAATCACTCGGACTCGGCGGCCTGGAGAAGAGACCGGTGCTCGGCTTGTCCGGTGGCCAGAAACGCCGACTCGACATCGCTCTCGGGCTCGTGCACTCCCCCGAACTGTTGTTCCTCGACGAACCCTCGACGGGACTGGATCCGCAGAGTCGCGCCAATCTCTGGCAGCACATCCTGACCCTGCGACGCCAGCATGGCACCACGATCTTTGTGACCACCCACTATCTCGAGGAAGCGGACCAGTTCGCCGAGCGGGTCCTGGTGATGGACTCGGGACGGATGATCGCCGACGACACGGCTCCCGCACTGAAATCACGGTTGGCCGGGGACGTTCTGAGCATCGGGCTCGGCTCTGCCGCCGATGCCGCGCGAACAGCCGATCTCGTCTCAGCGTCGCTCCCGAACGCCCGGCCTGACCGGGCAGCGCACGATGAGCGCGTGCTCGACATCACCCTCGAACGTGGAGACGAAGTGCTTCCGCGTCTTCTTCGTGACCTCGACGCCGCGGGCATTTCCGTGCGCACGGCAGCCCTCCGCCAGCCAACGCTCGATGACGTCTTCCTCGCCCTCACCGGCCGAAGCCTCCGCGATGACAGCACATCCGGCCCCGGCTCCGCCAACTCGCCCAACTCCACGACTCCCCCACCCGAGAACGCAGAGGTTCGATCATGACCGCTTTCACAGCAACACGCACCGTCCGCGAGACACACCTTCCGCGCGACACCTGGAACGTGCTCTGGAGGGAACTCCAACCGCTCCTGCACGATCCGTTCTCACTCATCTTCAGCCTGGTGCAGCCCGTCATCTTCCTCGGGCTGTTCGGGCCGCTGCTCATCGGGTCATCGGGAGACCCCGCTCCCGAGGTCCTCGCCTGGTTTGTGCCCGGCATCCTCGTCATGGTCGCCCTCTTCGGCGCGAGCGCGACTGGATCGAACCTGCTGTATGAGATGCAGACGGGCTCGCACGAACGCACGCTCGTCGCCCCCATCGCCCGCTCGTCACTTCTCATCGGGCGGGCGCTCAAAGAAATGGTGCCCATCACGGTGCAGGTCGCGGTCATCGCGTTCGTGACCATTCCGTTCGGGTTCCGGCCCGGCATCCCGGGAATGCTCCTGACGCTCGTTCTGCTCGCCATCTTCGGCATTGGTCTCGGAGCGCTCAGCTACGCGCTCGCCCTCGCGAGCCGGAAGTCCGACTGGATGTTCTGGGTCGTACAGCAGGCGCTGATCTTCCCGCTGATGATCCTGTCCGGGATGCTGCTTCCCCTTGAACAGGGACCCGAGTGGATGCGAGTGGCCGCGTCGGTCAATCCGATCAGCCACATCGTCGGTGCCAGTCGGGCGTTACTCGCCGGTGACCTCGGAGCGCCTGTCGTGTTCGGTGGGTTCGCTGCGGCTCTTGCGCTCGCGGCTGTCGGACTCTGGGTCGGGATCACCGCGATGAAGAAGAGCCACTGACAGCACGCAGCAGGGCCGCCCCTTTCGGAGCGGCCCTGCTTGCTTTGCGCTGAGACTAGATCAGGCTCTTGGTGTGCCAGACGGTCTTCGTCTCGGTCAGCGCCGTGATCCGGTCGAGGCTCGGCGCCGCGGCATCCGAACCGTTCTCGGGTCGAAGCACCCGCATGAGCGTCTCAGCGGCGGCGATCTCGAGGTCGATCCAATCGAGGTCTCCCGCGCCGGTGAGGTCGAGCGCGTTGACGTCGGCGTGCGACGCGAGCCACGGGGTGATCTCGGCGGGCGAGCCCGTGAGGATGTTGACGACACCACCGGGGACGTCGCTGGTCGCGAGGACCTCGGAGAGGCTGATCGCCGAGAGCGGCAGCGCTTCTGACGCGATCACGACGACCGTGTTGCCTGCGACAAGCGCCGGGGCCACCACGCTGACCAAACCGAGAAGCGATGTGCCCTGTGGAGCAACAATCGCCACAACTCCGGTGGGCTCAGGAACCGAGAGGTTGAAGTACGGGCCAGAGACCGGGTTGGCGTTTCCGGCGACCTGGACGTACTTGTCTGCCCAGCCGGCGTACCAGACCCAGCGGTCGATGGCTTCGTCGACCTGAGCGGTCGCGGCCTCGGTCGAGACGCCCTCGGATTGCTCGATCTCGTCGATGAACTGCACGCGGCGCCCCTCGAGCAGTTCCGCGATGCGGTAGAGCACCTGGCCGCGGTTGTACGGTGTCGCGCCTGACCAGCCGGACAGCGCGCTGCGTGCGGCAACGACGGCGTCGCGGGCATCCTTGCGGGATGCTTTCGCGGCGTTGGCGAGGAAGACGCCGTCTTTCGAGGTCACCTCGTAGGTGCGGCCGGACTCCGAGCGGGGAAACTTCCCGCCGATGTAGAGCTTGTAGGTCTTGGGAACGGCGAGGCGGCTCATTTGGTGCCCTTCTGTGTCGTTGCATCCGTAGCATCCGTAGCATCCGTTGTAAGCGTTGCATCGGATGCTGCGGCAGTCGTGGTGAGGTCGGCGGCGGGAGCCGACGTGACCTGGCGGGCCGAACCGGCGGGCTTGAGGTAGGCACCGAGCCCGTGCCGTCCGCCCTCACGGCCGTACCCGGATTCCTTGTAGCCGCCGAACGGGCTCGCCGGGTCGAACTTGTTGAAGGTGTTCGCCCAGATCACCCCGGCTCGGAGCTTGTCCGCGACAGCGAGAATGCGACTGCCCTTGTCGCTCCAGATGCCGGCGGAGAGACCGTACGGCGTGTTGTTCGCCTTGGCGATCGCTTCGGCGGGGGTGCGGAACGTCATCACGCTCAGCACGGGTCCGAAGATCTCCTCGCGGGCAATCCTGTGGCTCGTCGAGACATTGGTGAAGATCGTCGGCGCGAACCAGAAGCCCTCAGACGGAAGCACGCAGTCGGGGCTCCACCGTTCGGCGCCCTCGGCCACCCCCACATCGGTCAGTGTGCGGATCCGATCGAGCTGCGCGGCCGAGTTGACGGCACCGATGTCGGTGTTCTTGTCGAGCGGGTCGCCGAGACGCAGGGTCGACAGCCTCTCCTTGAGCCGGTCGACGACCTCGTCGTGAATGTTCTCCTGCACGAGGAGCCGTGAGCCCGCGCAGCAGACGTGACCCTGGTTGAAGAAGATGCCGTTGACGATGCCCTCGATGGCCTGGTCGATCGGCGCATCGTCGAAGACGATGTTGGCGGCCTTTCCACCGAGTTCGAGAGTGACGCGCTTGTCGGTTCCGGCGATTGCGCGGGCGATGCCGCGGCCGACGTTCGTCGAACCGGTGAACGCGATCTTGTTCACGTCGGGGTGGTTGACCAGGGCTGCCCCCGTCGAGCCAGCGCCGGTGATGATGTTGACGACACCGGCTGGCAGGTCTGCCTGCTGCAGGATCTCGGCGAACAGCAACGCGGTGAGCGAGGTGGTCTCAGCTGGCTTCAGCACGACGGTATTGCCCGCGGCGAGCGCAGGCGCGATCTTCCAGGCGAGCATGAGCAGCGGGAAGTTCCACGGAATGATCTGGCCGGCGACGCCGAGCGATGCGGGGTTGGGTCCGACACCGGCGTGATCGAGCTTGTCCGCCCAGCCTGCGTAGTAGAAGAACCACGCTGCAACGAGCGGCACATCGACGTCGCGGCTCTCCTTGATCGGCTTGCCGTTGTCGAGGCTTTCAGCAACGGCGAGTTCACGGGCCCGCTCCTGGACGAGCCGCGCGATGCGGAACAGGTACTTGCCCCTGTCTGCGCCCGACATCCGTGACCAGACGTTGTCGTATGCGGCACGAGCGGCCGCGACCGCTCGATCGACATCAGAGTCGTCGGCAGAAGCAAGAGTGGTGATTGTCTTTTCGGTCGCCGGTGAGATGGTCGTGAACGGGGTGCCGCTTCCGCTCACGAACTCGCCGTTGATGAAGAGGCCGTATTCACTCTTCAGGTTGAGGATCGCCGTCGACTCGGGGGCCGGTGCGTAGTCCAAAAAACTCATTGAAAATCCTTAATCGATTGTGACGTAGTCGGCGCCGGAGTAGTGCCCCGTGGACATCTTCTGCCGCTGGAGCAGAACGTCATTGAGCAGGCTCGACGCGCCGAAGCGGAAGAGGTGCGGTTGCAGCCATTCCTCACCGACGGTTTCGGCAACGGTGACGAGGTACTTGATGGCGTCCTTCGAGGTGCGGATGCCGCCAGCCGGCTTGACGCCGATTTTCTCGCCGGTGAGGCGGTGCCAGTCGCGCACCACTTCGAGCATGAGGAGGGTGACCGGAAGCGTCGCCGCCGGAGCCACCTTGCCCGTGGACGTCTTGATGAAATCGCCACCGGCGAGGATGGCGAGCCACGATGCCCGGCGAACGTTGTCGTAGGTGTTGAGTTCTCCGGTCTCGAGGATCACCTTGAGGTGCGCGTAGCTGCCGTCTGAGCGCCGGCAGGCTTCCTTGACGGCGACGATCTCGTCGAACACCTGGCCGTAACGACCGGAGAGGAACGCACCCCTGTCGATGACCATGTCGATCTCGTCGGCGCCAGCGTCAACGGCATCCGCTGTATCGCTGAGCTTGATGGCGAGCGATGCGCGGCCGGACGGGAATGCGGTTGCGACAGCGGCGACATTGATTCCGGAGTCGGTACCGCGAGCGTGGTGCGATCCAAGCGCCTCAACGGCATACGGCACCATGTCTCCATAGACACACACAGCGGCAACCCGGGGCGTCGACGGATCTGATGCGTCCGGGGTGATCGCCTTGGCGACGAGGGAACGCACCTTCCCTGGAGTATCGGCACCCTCGAGAGTGGTGAGGTCGATGAGCCCGATGGTCGTGTCGAGCGCCCACTTCTTGGAGCTGGTCTTGATTGAGCGTGTGCCGAGTCCGGCAGCGCGCTGCTCGAGGCCGACCGCGTCGACCCCGGGAATTCCCTCGAGGTAGCGACGGAGATTCGCGTCGGTCATCGGCCCGTCGAAGAGCTCGAGGGCTGTTGCTCGCGGAACAACAGCCTGTCTGGTTTCGGTCATGCGTGGATCCTCCTGCATAAGTGTGTTCGGGTCGAGAAGTCGTTGGGCACTGTGCCGGGGGCGCAGCGCCTGGTGCATATGAGCGTCAGCTGCCGGCGTCGAGCAGGGCGAGCGCTGTTGCCTCGTCGGTGACGAGCACCGTACACAGTCCGCTCGTGACCACGGCGCGCGCGACGGCGATCTTGCCAGCGCCGGCGATCACCGCGATGCTCGTCGCCGCACTGCGTAGCGTGGCCAGGCTCAGGCCGACAGTTCGCTCGTCGAGCGACGGGTCGACGATCATGCCGGCCGCATCGATGTAGCGCCCGACGACATCGCCGACAGCGCCTCGGCGCACGAGTTCGTCCACGTCGTTCGGTGTCAGGTACCCGCTGTCGACGAGCGCGGAGTCGTGGCCGGCCACGCCGGCGCTGTAGAGGTACGCAGCTGCGCCAGCCGCCATCGCGAGCACTCCACCGACCGTGCGATCGGCCTCGATGGACCGTTTGGTCTCGAGCCGCTCCAGGATGGCCGGGCTCGGAAGTAGGGTGGCCTGACCGGAGGCCTTGCGGGCGATCTCGAACGCGGTGGCTGCCGCTGTTCCGGCTCGCTGGTTCACGCTCACCCCGCCGTTGATCTGCACGACGTTCACGCCGGTGGCCCAGCCGTCACTGAGGTGTTCGGCAACATCATGGAGGGTTCGGCCCCAGCTCACGCCGAGGACCCTGGGCACGGGGCGGAGACTCGCGAGATAGTCGGCTGCGGCTTGAGCGGCGCGTGCGCGAAGATCGTCGGCGCTGTTCGTCCCCGCCGATGGGACGACTATGGCGTCGTCGAGACCAAAGCGTTCGCGAAGACTGCGCTCGAGCGTCAGCTTGCGCGCCCGGGGGTGGACGATCTCGATGCGAATGAAGCCCTTTTCCTTGGCGGAGGCAAGCAGCCGCCCGACCTTCCACCTGGTGAGCTTGAGAATCGCGCCGACCTCGTCCTGGGTCTTGTTCTCGTCGTAGTACAGCTCGGCCGCGCGGATGGACAGCAGCTCGTCGTTGTCGATGGTTTCCACCGCTTCCCCTGACGTTCGTTGCTCTGCCGGCACGGACCCTCCCGACACGGACATTGCCAGCCCGCCAACCCCCAGACTAAATCCCGACAGTGCTCAAAACAACACAGGTAGTGATTTCTGCTCATATGAGCACGATGCGAGGATTACCCCGGCGGATGTTGGGTGCTGGCAATGACGCCGGCACAGGTCACGCCGGTGCAGGTCACGCGGGTCCGGTCACGCGCCGTCCTCGATGGTGCGGTCCCTGGCCACGATCGCCCCGGCGAAGACTCCAATGAACGCGACACCGATCAGGATGACCAGCGGAACGGTCCAGCCGTCGGTCACATCGTGCGTAATGCCGACGACGAGCGGGCCAAGCGCGCCGAGGACATAGCCGACGCCCTGGACGAAACTCGACAGGGCTATCGCTCCGTCGTGGGTTCTTGTCCGCACGTTGATGAGCACCAGCGCGAGCGGGAACAGGAGCGGCCCAAGACCGATGAGCACCACCCAGGCGAGAGGCGCGACGGTGGGAAGGATCAGGAGTCCCGCATAACCGGCCACGAGGCATCCGATGGCCACATAGACCAGGAGTGCGACGTTTTTCATGCGAACGGCGAGGATCGGAATCAGCAGCCCGGCCGGAAAACCCATGAAGGCGAAGACCGACAGCCACACTCCCGCTGTCGCGTCGCTCACACCGACGATGTCGTGGAGAAGGCTCGGCAACCAGGCGAACATCGCATACGCATTGAGTGACGAGAGGCCAAAGATGACGGCCAGGGACCAGGCCAGCGGAGAACGCCAGAGTCGGCCAACCACCTCGGTCCGCGCGGGTTCGATGCGCGGTGACGGCGGGGTACGCCTGGCATGGAGGTTGAGGACGAGCCACGGAACGAGGGCGACGACGCTCACCCCTGCCCACATGGCGAGTGAGATCCGCCACCCCGCGCTATCGGCGACGGGAACGGCGATCAGCGGTGGGATGAGTGTCGAAACGGACAGCATTGTGACATACACCGTCGTCATCAGTGCGATCCGGTCGGGGAAATACTTCTTCACGATCGGTGGCAGAAGTACGTTGCCGAGCCCGAGGCCGGCGAAGGTCACCGCGCTGCCGATCACGAACGTCAGGACGTCACCGGCGATACCGCGGATCAGATGCCCCACGAGAATCGCGGCGAGCGCGAGGATGAGCACGACCTCGAGCCGACTGCGGCGGACGAGGGCCGGGGTGATGATCCCGAAGAGCGCGAAGCACACCGGCGGCATTGCACCGAGCAGGCCGACGATGAGGGGGTCGAGAGGAAGGTCCTCCGAGATGCGGCCGATGATGGGCGACAGCGCCCCGACCGCGGTCCTGAGGTTTGCGGCGACGAGAATGATGCCGATAAACGCGAGAGTCCTGCCGGCGAGCAGCGGACGGTTCGCGTTCGACATCACGGCCCAAGTGTATGGGCGGTGCGCTTCTCGACCGACGACGCCCGCCGCGCGTACCCTGTACTCATGTCTGCCTCCCGATCACGCCAGGAACCGTCAACGCCCTCCAGGGGAATCGAGATTGCGGAGGCTCTTGCCATCGTGGGCGACGGCCTCGATACCCTCACCGCAGTGCAGTGGGCAAGCCCGAGTCTCTGCGAGGGCTGGAGCGTCAAGGACACCATCGCTCATCTGGTCTGGCGGATCGGCACGCCATCGATGCGACTGGCCGGCGACATTGTCCGGGCATCCGTCGCCGGGCGCCACGCAAACCCGATGGAGTCGTTCGATGACATCGCACGCGGGATTGCCGACTCGGGCGGCACAGACGAGTTGCGCCGGGAGTTGCGCGCGATCGCCGCCGAGAAGGCACAGGGACACGGACGCACGAACGCCGGCGAACTTCTCGAGGTCGTCGTGCACGGCTACGACGCCCTGCACCCCCTGGACATCCGGCTCCCGTTCGCACCGGCAACGACCCACCGGGTAGCGACGGCCAGCGCGCTGAAGGCACCGAGGCGAGTGCGCGCGGTCATCAGGCACCGCACTCTCGTCGCAGAGGACGCCGGGTGGAAGATCGGGCACGGATCGGAGATCATCGCGGATGCCGCGAGCGTCATCCTGTTCCTCAACGGCCGCAAGGCCATGCAGCCGCCGGGACGGGAACGCCTCCTGGCACCCGCTCCGACGCCAGGGCTTGCCTGAGCCGTCAGAATTGGCCCGAGGCGCCCAGAGCCGTCAGGAAAGCAGTAGCCTGACCCGCTCGACGTCGTCTGCCATCTGCACGATGAGCGGATCGATGCCGGTGAAGGCGACCTGGCCGCGGATGCGGTCGACGAACTGCACCTCGACCACCTGGTCGTACAGGTCGATGTCCTCGTCAAGCACGTACGCTTCGACCTGCTTCTGCGGCACACCGTCGAACGTCGGGTTGTTGCCAACCGAAATCGCGGCGGGGAACCGTCGTGAGCCCACTCGCAGCCAGCCGGCGTAAACACCGTCCGCGGGGATCAGGCCGTCCGAGTCCGGCGAAAGGTTGGCCGTCGGGTACCCGAGTTCACGTCCGCGCTTGGCCCCGTGCACGACGACTCCGCGAACGGCGGGGTCGTGTCCGAGCAGCCGGGAGGCCTCAGCCACCCGCCCCTCCGCGAGCAGCTCACGGATCCAGGTGGATGACACCCGCCTGCCATCGTCGGGAGCAACGTCGGCGATGGTCTCCACGTCGAACCCGTGTCTGGCACCCAGTTCGCGAAGCATGGCGACATCGCCCGCGCCCCTGTGGCCGAACCTGAAGTCGTTGCCAACGAGCACGAGCTTCGCCTTCAGTCCGTCGGTGAGCACCGTCGTGACGAACTCTTCGGGGCTGAGCCACGAGAATTCCCGGTCGAACGGCAGCAGCAGCGCCGCATCGATTCCGGTTTCAGCGAGGAGGTCGAGCTTCTGTTCGTTGCTCACCAGGACGGGCGGTGCCTTTTCCGGGGCGAGCAGGGCAAGCGGATGCCGGTCGAACGTGACGACGACCGAGTTGAGTCCGCGTTCACCTGCGGCCTGTTTCAGCCGCTCGATCACCGCGCGGTGACCCGCGTGTACCCCGTCGAATTTGCCGATGGTGACAGCGGTCGGGCCAAAACCTGCCGGGATGTCGCTGACCCGCCGGAACGTGATCACGCTGCCGCAACCGTCGAACGGCGGGCGGGCCTGTGGCTCGCGAGCCACCACATTCCGAGGGGAGGAAGCACCAGTGGAATGAAGAGGTACCCGGCGCCGAAGTACGACCACACTGTCGCTTCGGGGAACAACTGGGGTTCGAGCACACTGAGCGTCCCGATCGTCAGGACGCCGAGCAGCTCGAATCCGATGGTGAGCCAGGCGATCCGATACCACCCTGACCCGCTGCGAATGAGCGCAATCGTCGCAACGATGTAGACCACGGCGGCGAGTGCCGACAGCGAGTACGCGAGCGGCGCGTCACCGAACCGCTCGGCGATCTGCACGAATGAACGGCCCGTCGCCCCGAGAGCGAGGATCCCGTAGACGACAACGAGAACGCGGCCGATGCCTGAGATACTCCGTCGGGGCGCGAGGGTCGCCCCGGTCCCGGTTGAGACTTGTTCGTTGTGTGATGTCATGACACCGCTAATTCTATTCGCGTTGGGCGGGCAGTCCTCAGTGGGGCTCAGAACGGGAGCGTCGTCCAGATCTGCTGCATCCGGTAGACCATCACCGCGATCGCTAGTGCGACGACGCCGAGGATCACAGTGCTCCACTTGCTGCGGTCCACCAAAGCCCAGAAGCCCGCAGCGGCCGGCAACAGAATCGCCGAAACGAGATAGGTGTAGAACTCGAGGACGCTTCCGACCGGTTCGTTGCCCGTGAACGGTGCGACGATGGCCACGACGAGCTGGGCGATGAGGAGGAGTTCCACGAGCGCGAGCGAGCCCAGGGTGAGGTCACTCGGTTTTTTGCCGGCGAATCCGAGAATCACACAGAGCAGGCCAGCCCCAACCGCTACAGCCACCTGCAGCCAGGTAAACCACTCGATCATGCCCGGGTTTCCCCGTCGCCTGTTGCCTGAGCCGCCGGCTCAGGCGTTGCCTGAGCGTCCTTCGGAGGTGCCACTGCATCGGCCGGGAAGTTGACGGCGCTCTTCGCGACATCCCCCGCGATCTTCACGAGTCCGACCAGCCGTCCGTCAGGGGCGACAGCGGCGGCGAGTGAATCATCACCGAGGGGCCCGGACAATGCGAGCTCAGCGGCTGGAACCTTCTTGCCGTGCCCCAGGTCGATGGCCTGCTGCTCGGTGAGAGCGATGCGGGGAAAGAGAACGGATGCCGCCTCCGCCGGGCCGATGAGGCTCGCTGCGACGTCGAGTTCGTCGAGGCGGGGAGCGTTGTCGACACTGAATGGCCCGATGCGTGTCCGCCGGAGGCTTGTGAGGTGACCGCCGACGCCGAGAGCTGTACCGAGGTCCCTGGCCAGGGCGCGGATGTAGGTTCCCGAGGAGCATTCGACGCGGACCTCGAGGTCCACGATGCCCTCGCCGTCCGTTCGGTTAAGAACGTCGAAGCGTGAGACGGTGACCGGGCGGGACTTGAGCTCGACGGTTTCACCGGCACGGACGAGTGCGTATGCCCGCTTACCGTCGACCTTGATGGCGCTGACGCTCGACGGAACCTGGGAGATACTTCCGGTGAGGTCGGCGACCGCTGACGCGATCGCAGCGTCGGTGACGTTGGAAACGGCATCCGGATCCGCCCGCTCGACCGGTTCGCCCTCGGCGTCATCCGTCGTCGTGGAGATCCCGAGCCTGATCGTCGCGAGGTATTCCTTGTCCTGCCCGACGAGGTAGGTGAGAAGGCGGGTGGATGAGTTGATGCCGAGGATCAGGAGACCGGTCGCCATCGGGTCGAGGGTGCCCGCGTGCCCGACCCGACGGGTGCCCGCGAGTCTCCGGGTGCGCGCGACGACGTCGTGGCTCGTGATCGATTGCGGCTTGTCAACGAGGAGGATGCCGGAGTGCACAGATGGTCCTTTCGTGCCTTGCGGGCGACAGACCATCTTCCCACACGCGGCACCGTAGGCTGAAGGCATGCGTATTGCCGTGATCGGAGCTGGAGCCCTCGGCTCCACCTTCGCGGCACTTCTCGACCGGGCCGGCCACGAGGTCACGCTGGTCGCCCGCGGAGCGCAGCTCGAGGCGGTCAGCGAGAGCGGAATTCATCTGAGCGGCGGGTTCGGCGAGTGGGACACAACGAAGCTCGTCGCCGTCCCGCAACTCACGACCCCCGAAGTGCCCGGTGGGGACTTCGACCTCGCGTTCATCGCCGTCAAAGCGCAGGACACAGCATCCGCCCTCGCCGAACACGGTCAGGCGATCAACGGGACACCGGTGATCGTTGTGCAGAACGGTCTCCACGGTGTCGACACAGTCTCGAAAACACTCGTCGACTCGTCCTGCATCGGTGCGCTGTCCATCGTCGCGGCGTCGTACCTGGAGCCGGGCGCTGTGCGGGTGACCACCCCGGCGACGACGTACGTCGGCAGGGGCACCGGCCAGCCCGACGCCGAGGTCCGGCGGATCGAGGCCGAGCTCGGTGAGGCGTTGCGGTTCACGGCCATCGGTAATTTCGTGGGAGCGCAGTGGACGAAGCTCCTCGTCAACCAGCTCAACGCCCTGCCGGCGATCACTGGCTTGCGCGTGCAGGAGGTCGTTGCCGATCGTTCCCTTCGCATGATCATGACGAGGAGCATGCGGGAGACGGTGCGCGTCGGCGCTGCCACCGGCATCCGTTTCGGGTCGATTCAGGGTCTGGGTGACCTCAGGCTTCGCTTTTTCGCTCGGCTGCCCCTCGCGCTCGGACAGGCATTGCCCGCCCGTTTCGCGGCCAGGATGGGACCGGTCCCCAACCCCGGCTCGACATTGCAGTCGATCAGGCGGGGCCAGCCCACGGAGATCGACTTCCTCAACGGGGCAGTCGTGCGGCAGGCACGCGCGCTCGGGCGTCGCGCCCCGGTCAACGAATCACTGACGGCCCTCGTGCACGAGGTCGAGAAGACCGGGGTCTTCTTCACCCCGCGGCAGGTGGCGGATGCTGTGGCCAGCGTTGTGTCCGGTGCCGAGGCCCGCACCCACGTGTGAGCGGACTCAGCAGCTGTCGAGGAAGACCCGGGCAGGACTGGCTTCAACAGAATTGTTGACCACCGCGGTCGCGCTGGTGCGCGGGTTCGCTTCTCGCTGGTAGAGCTGCTGACCACCGACGTACCTTGCGTTGGACGCGGCCTGAGGGTCCGGATCTGCGCCGAGCGACTCTGCCAGCCGCCGGTACGCCTCCGAGAACGGCACGTCGAGCCAGATCGAATAGTGCCAGAGACCGCGAAGCTCAGGCCGGTGGAGGAAAACACCGTCGACGATGAGCACGGCGTCTTTTGGTCCTGTCACCCATCGAAGCTCTTCACCCGTGTTGCGTTTCTCATCGAAACCCGCGAGCTGGAATCCGGTGCTTCCCGCCAACCGGAACGGCTCGATGAGCACACGGCGAAGCAGCGAGTAGTCGAACGAGTCATGGTAGTAACCCTCAGCGGAGTTCCGTCCCCGCGCGTATCGCTCCTCCCTCGGCCGGTGGAAGTCGTCGACCGAGGCACGGAAGGCGGCCCTGTCCGCTTCACGGAACACATCGGCGAGGTCATCGGCGAACGCCGCAGTGCCGGAGCCCTGGATGCCGTCCACCGCCACAATCGTGCGGCCTGCGGGGTAATTGTGGGTGATCTCTTCTCGCAGGTCACGCAACAGCTCGACCCTGGGTGTCGAAACAAGACTCATCAGTCGAGAATACCTCTGGCCGACCGCATACGCTTGACGGACGTATGTCTGACACTCCCCTCGCCCCGCGTCCCGCGCTGCTGCCGTCCGCCCCGCAGCCGTCGGCCCCGGTGCTGTCCCCGCCGCTGTCGGCCCAGTTGTCTGACTCGGTGCTGTCTGACCGGATCATCGACTGGTTCACCACGAGCGGCCGCGCCCTGCCGTGGCGCGAGCCGGGGTTCCCGGCGTGGGGAATCCTGGTGTCTGAGTTCATGCTGCAGCAGACCCCCGTCGCCCGTGTGATCCCCCGCCTTGCCGAGTGGCTCGAGCGCTGGCCGTCGCCGGGGGCGCTCGCGAGCGTTCCGCCCGGTGAAGCCGTTCGGGCGTGGGCGAACCTCGGCTACCCGCGCCGAGCTCTCTGGCTGCACGCTGCTGCCGTCACGATCGCCGAGCGGCACGATGGGATCGTGCCGCAGGGTGTCGACGATCTCCTCGCCCTGCCAGGGGTCGGTGATTACACCGCGCGAGCCGTGTCGGTGTTCGCGTATGGCCACAGGCATCCGGTCGTCGACACCAATACCAGACGCGTCATCGCGCGCGCGATCGACGGTAACCAGGAGCCCGCTCCCCCGTCGAATGCCCGCGACCTCGCCGCGATGGAGCGGCTGCTGCCGGAAAGCGTCGAGGATGCGAGGGTGTTCAACGCCGGTGCGATGGAGCTCGGTGCGATTGTGTGCACGGCACGGGCGCCGAAGTGCGATGAGTGCCCCATCGCTGATGCCTGCGCCTGGCGTCTCGCGGGCTATCCGGCGTACGAGGGCAAACGAAAGGCAGTGCAGAAGAAATATGAGGGCAGTGACAGGCACGTCCGTGGCCTGATCATGGCCGAGTTGCGTGCGGCACACGTTCCCGTCACACCGGCCGAGATCGAAAGCCTGTGGCCGGATGCCGTTCAGCGCGAACGCGCACTCGCTGGACTCGTCGCCGACGGGCTGGCCGTGAACGCACAAACGGGCTATGTGCTGCCCTGAGGCGGCACACAGCCCGTTTTGCTCGAAGCTCTAGTGTGTTCGGTTTATTCGTCGTCGTCAGCAACCCGTGGTTTGACGTACGGGTCGGGGTCGCCGGCGTATGTCGCCGTGGACTTGAGTGCCTCGATCGATGAGTCGCGTTCGCGGGCCTTGGCGAGGAGCTCGTCCAGGTGCTTGGCGTTCTCCGGGAGGGCGTCGTGGATGAACTCGAGGCTCGGGGTCAGCCGTGCCGTGATGTTCTTGCCGACTTCGCTTCGAAGCATGCCCTTGGCCGCCTCGAGTGCGGCCGCTGAGTCTGCCCGTTCCTCGTCAGAGCCGTAGACCGTGTAGAACACGCTCGCGTGCTGGAGGTCTCCCGTGACGCGGACGTCGGTGATCGTGACGAATCCGAGCCGGGGGTCACGCATTCCACGCTCGATGCGCTTGGCGATGACTTCCTGGATACGGTCGGCCAGTTTACGTGCTCGTGGGTTCTCGCCCATGATCTTCTCCTTCAGCCTTGCCTGCAGTCCCTGTGTCCCTGTGCGGGGACGGAATCGACTGCGGCAGCCCCGAAGAGGCTGCCGCAGTCGAGAGGAGCCTAGACGCGCGGCTTCTCTTTCATCTCTGTCGTCTCGATCTCGTCACCGATCTGGATGTCGTTGAACTTGCCGAGACCGATTCCAGCCTCGAAGTCCGTCCGAACCTCGGTGACGTCGTCCTTGAACCGACGCAGCGATTCGATGGCGAGGTTGTCCCCGAGCACAACACCGTCGCGGATAACGCGAGCTTTCGCGTTCCTCGTGATGGTTCCCGAGCGAACGATGACACCGGCGATGTTGCCGAACTTGGAGGAGCGGAACACCTCGCGGATCTCGGCGACACCGGACTGGACTTCTTCGTACTCGGGCTTGAGCATGCCGGTGAGGCTTGCTTCCACATCGTCGATGGCGTTGTAGATAACCGAGTAGAACCGGATGTCGACGCCTTCGCGCGCGGCACGTTCCCGAGCCTTCGGGTCGGGGCGCACGTTGAAGCCGATGATGATCGCGTTGTCGATGGTCGCCAGGTTGACGTCCGACTCGGTGATCGCACCGACACCGCGGTGGATGATGCGCAGCTGGACACTGTCGTCGATCTCGATCTTGAGCAGCGACTCTTCGAGTGCCTCGACGGCACCGGAGACGTCACCCTTGATGATGAGGTTGAGCGATTCGACCTTGCCCTCTTCGAGAGCGCGGGTGAAGTCCTCAAGGCTGATGCGCTTGCGGGACTTGGCCAGCTGGGCGTTGCGCTCAGCAGCTTCACGCTTCTCAGCGATCTGACGTGCTGTGCGGTCATCGTCAGTGACGAGGAACGTGTCGCCGGCGCGAGGCACCGAAGACAGACCCTGAACCTGGACCGGACGTGACGGGGTGGCGAACTCGACGGCGTCGCCGTTTTCGTCTGCCATCGCACGGACACGGCCGTAAGCGGTACCGGCGACGATCGGGTCTCCGACCTTGAGCGTTCCCGACTGGATGAGCACTGTCGCAACAGCACCGCGTCCCTTGTCGAGCTTCGCTTCGATCGCGACACCACGGGCGTCCTTGTTCGGGTTGGCGCGCATGTCGAGGCCGGCGTCTGCGGTCAACAGCACAGCGTCAAGGAGTTCCTTGATGTTGATGTTGTTGCGCGCTGACACGTCAACGAACATGACGTCTCCACCGTATTCCTCGGCGACGAGTCCGTATTCGGTGAGCTGCTGGCGCACCTTCTGCGGGTTGGCGTCTTCCTTATCGATCTTGTTCACTGCGACCACGATCGGCACGTTTGCTGCCTGTGCGTGGTTGAGTGCCTCAATCGTCTGGGGCATGATGCCGTCGTCGGCCGCGACCACGAGGATCGCGATGTCGGTGACCTGCGCACCACGGGCACGCATGGCGGTGAACGCCTCGTGGCCCGGTGTGTCGATGAAGGTGATGGGGCGTTCGACGCCCTCGTGCTCAGCGACGACCTGGTACGCACCGATGTGCTGCGTGATGCCGCCGGCTTCTCCCGCAACGACGTTGGCGTTACGGATGGCGTCGAGCAGTCGGGTCTTACCGTGGTCGACGTGACCCATGACCGTGACGACGGGCGGGCGGATCTCAAGATCTTCGTCCGTCTCGTCTGCAAGCTCCTGGTCGAGGTCGATCGAGAAGCCTTCGAGAAGCTCGCGGTCCTCTTCCTCGGGGGAAACGATGAGGATCCGGTAGCCGAGCTCTTCACCGAGGATGCCGAAGGTCGCCTCGTCGAGGGACTCGGTAGCCGTCGCCATTTCACCGAGGTGGAACAGCACGGTGACGAGGTTTCCGGGGCTGGCGTCGATCTTGTCGGCGAAGTCCGAAATGGATGCTCCACGGCGAAGACGGACGATGGTCGTTCCATCACCGCGGGGAACACTCACGCCACCAAGCGACGGAGCTTCCCTGAGTTCGAATTCCTGCCTCTTGGCGCGCTTCGACTTGCGTGACTTGCTCTTGCCGCCACCACGACCGAACGCACCGGCGGTTCCACCACCGGGGCCACGGCCACGACCGCCGCCACCTGCGGGGCGGTTGGGGCCGAAGTTCGAGCCTGGAGCACCTGGAGCGCCACCCGGACGCTGGAATCCACCGGCAGCGGGAGCGCCTGGACGCTGGAATCCGCCACCTGCGGGGCGACCTGCGCCACCGGGACGCTGGAATCCGCCGCCGCCGGGACGCTGACCTGCAGCGCCGGGACGCGGAGCACCCGGACGCGGCGAACCGGGTCGGGGTGCCTGCGGGCGAGGAATGTTGCTCGGGGTGGGAGCGGGCCGCTGGCCCATGCCCTGTGCGCTTGCGAACGGGTTGTTACCCGGACGCGGTGTTGCCGGGCGCTGGCCCATGCCCTGTGCGCTCGCGAACGGGTTGTTACCCGGGCGAGGTGCGCCTGGGCGAGGACCGCCCGGTGCTGCTGGCTTGTCTGCAGAGCCGGTCGCGGCGTCAGCCGACGCTTCCGCGGCTGCCGGAGCAGCGGGCAATGGCGTTACTGATGGTGTTGCGGATGCTGCCGGTGCTGCTTCTGCTGCCGGTGCTGCCTCTGCGGCTGGCGCCGGTGCTGCGGGCGCTGCAGGTGTTGCAGGAGCTTCCGTCTTCGCGGCGGGCTCCGCAGCCGGTGCCGGAGCGGCGGCTGCAGGCTTCTTAGCCGGAGCGGGCGTCGGGCGTGAGCCCGGCTTCGCCGAGGTGGCCGGGGCCTTTGCCGCGTCAGGAGCGGAGGGCTTGGCGCCGTCCGCTTCAAGGGCAGCACGAAGCTTCCGTGCAACCGGGGGTTCAATAGTTGATGAGGGCGACTTGACGAATTCGCCCAGTTCCTTCAGTTTCGCAAGGGCTACCTTGCTGTCGACACCGAGTTCAGATGCGATCTCGTGTACGCGTGGTTTTCCAGCCACTATTCTCCTGTCTGGGTCCACCCAGACAGGGCGGACCTTTATTTACGGACGGGTCTCATTTCGAGCCGCTCATTAGTTGTCCATTAGCCGTTCAGCCTGTTCTCTCGTACTGAAATTTCAAGTGCTGCCGTGTCGAGGGACCTCGGCTCACGAAGGGCACGCCCGAAGGCCCGCCGCTTCACTGCGAGTTGGTAACACTGGATTTGCGGATGCAGCCACGCGCCTCGGCCTGGCAGCGACGCGGTGGTGTCCACCACGAGCTGTGAGTCCCTGGCCACGACCCTCACGAGGGAGGATCTCTCGGCACGTACGCGGCATCCGACGCACGTTCTAACGGGTTCCATCCTAGCACTCCCTCAATTCGAAGACGCCCGGCAGCGCGTGGTCGAGCCTCGAGGATAGAATTCGGCCTCTCGACCCGACCAGGCGGCTGATCCGGTCAGCAGCGTATTCAGTCCTCGAGGATCGAGTCCGGCTGGATGTCGATCTTCGCGCCCGTCAGCTTCGCGGCGAGGCGGGCGTTCTGCCCTTCCTTGCCGATAGCGAGGGACAGCTGGTAGTCGGGCACGAGCGCCCTGACAGCCTTAGTGGACTCGTCGATCATGAAAGTGCTCGTGACCTTCGCCGGCGAGAGCGCGTTGGCGACAAACGTAGCCAGGTTCGGCGAGTAGTCGACGATATCGATCTTCTCGGTGCCGAGTTCCTCCGTCACCGCGCGAACCCGTCGTCCGAGCTCGCCGATGCACGCACCCTTGGCATTGACGCTCGGGTCGTTGGCGCGAACGGCGATCTTTGTGCGGTGACCCGCCTCGCGGGCAAGCGACACGATCTCGACGACGCCGGATGCAATCTCAGGGACCTCGAGCGCGAAGAGCTTGCGAACGAGAGACGGGTGGGTACGAGACACGGTGATCTGCGGGCCCTTCATTCCACGGGCAACGCTCGTGACGTAGACCCGGATGCGGGCACCATGCTTGTATTCCTCGCCGGGGACCTGCTCTTCGGGCGGCATGATCGCTTCGATGGTTCCGAGGTCGATGTGCACCATGCGCGGGTTGGGACCCTGCTGCACGACACCTGCGACGATGTCACCTTCGCGGCCTTTGAACTCGCCGAGGATCGCGTCGTCAGCGAGGTCCCTCAGACGCTGGTTGATGACCTGCTTCGCTGCGAAAGCAGCGATGCGGCCGAAGTCCTCAGGGGTCGACTCGGCCTCGCCGATGATATTGCCCTCTTCGTCCTTTTCAGGAATGAGGACAGCGACGTGACCGGTCTTCCGGTCCAGCTCGACGCGGACGTCGGGTTCTGCTTCACCCGGTTCGGTCTGGCTCTTGATGTAGGCGGTACGAATAGCCTGTTCGATGATGCCGATGAGTTCGCCGAGGGGGATTTCCTTCTCCCGCTCCATCATCTTCAGTACGTTGAGATCGATGTCCACCGGGGTACTCCTCTATTCAGCTGCCACCGCCACTTCTGCACTGGCGGATCGATCTTCTAACTTACCCGACGCGCGCGCTTTCCAACACCACGGGGCTGCCTGTGGCCGCGGAGCACATGGTGCTAACAGTCGCTCGAAAAGGCCACGGGAGCATAGATGTTGAAGATTTCATCGTCGATCGCGTGGATTCGAACGCCAGGCCAGAATTCGCCTTCTTCTCCGGCTGGTGGCTCTGCGGTCAGGCCGTCCATGACGACATCCCACCGCTCGCCCTCGTAATCCCAGGTCTCGCTCAGCGCGCCGGGAATCGCCGAAGCCAGCTCTACGAAAGAGCCACCGATCTGTCCGCCGTGCTCGGTCTGGACGACGATCGCGGAGTTGCTCGCGCCCTTTTGGACACCGGCCGCGAAAGTGGCCGCGCTCGAACTATCCCCTTCGACGTGGATGGACATCCCCACCCACGTGTACTCCAACCTCTCCGGCTCGCAGATCTGGTCACCTGGGAAATGTTCCAGGGTGGGCTCAGCGCCAAAGATCCGGGTCAGATCGGCGATGGCTGCTTCCGGAGCGGTGTCGTATCGGAGGAAACTGATCTCATCCCCGCCTGCCGACTGCACGGAGAGCCCGTCAGCACCGATGACAACGACACTCTCGAGGGGAGCATCGGGGGTGTCCGTCGGCGTCGGCGTCACGGTCGGCGTCTCTGACGGCGATGCCGTCGCGGCCGGTTCCCGTGGCGGAGTTGGCGGAGCCGCGCAACCCGCTGCGCCGAAAAGTAGCGCTACTGTCAGTGCCGCAAGCGTGCGCGCCCGAACCGTCATGGTTACCCGTCTCGTCCAGCGAGAACGAGACTCTCGCCACTGGTCAGAACCTACTGGACAGTTCGCTGCTCAGTGCTGGCGGTCCGATCACAGATGCGTTACGAAAGCCGGCGAAGTGGCGCTGCCTGGCCTCCTCCACGACCGCTCCGTGAACGAAGGAGCGTCCGCTGGCGGTTAGGTTTGAATGATGGACGCACTCAATAATCTCGTGCTCGCAGCGGGAGACGGACTCTGGACCTGGGTGCTACTGCCCGTTGTTGGACTTCTCGGCCTGTACTTCACAGTGAGAACCGGCGTCGTCCAGTTCCGCATGATTCCGGAGATGTTCCGGACGCTCACCGACAAGACGCCGCTCGATTCGAGCGGCAAAGCGCAGTCGGTTTCCGCGTTCCAAGCCTTCACCATTTCGGCAGCATCCCGCGTCGGCGTCGGTAATATCGCCGGGGTCGGAACCGCGATCGCCATCGGCGGTCCCGGTGCGGTGTTCTGGATGTGGACCATGGCGTTCATCGGTGGCGCATCGAGCTTCGTCGAGTCAACACTCGGCCAGCTGTATAAGACCAAGGACAAAGACGGGTTCAGAGGCGGCCCCGCTTATTACATGGAACGCGGTCTCGGGGCCAGGTGGATGGGCATCCTCTTCGCTGTGATCCTCATCCTCTGCTTCCCGCTCGCGTTCAGCTCTCTGCAGGCGAACACCATCAGCGCGACAGTCATGAGCACGGTCGGAGTTGAGCTCACCTGGCTGCCGTGGGTTGTCGGCCTCGCCCTCGCCGTGCTCACCGGCCTCGTCGTCTTCGGCGGCGTGCGACGGATCGCTTCGGTCACGCAGGCCATCGTGCCTCTCATGGCGCTCCTGTACCTCGTCGTCGGCGTCATTATCGTCGGGCTGAACGTGACCGAGGTACCCCGGGTCTTCGGGGAGATCTTTGCCGGGGCCTTCGGCTTCCAGCAGGTCGCCGGTGGGGCGATCGGCACGATCATCCTCCAGGGCGTCAAGCGCGGGATGTTCTCGAACGAGGCAGGGCTCGGTTCTGCGCCGAACGCCGGTGCGTCAGCGGCGGTCACCCATCCGGTGAAGCAGGGCCTGGTGCAGACGCTCGGCGTCTACTTCGACACGTTCCTCATCTGCTCGATCACGGCGTTCATCGTCCTGGTCTCGACACCGGACCTCGCGAATGCTGAGCGCGGAATCGGCCTCACCTTCGACGCCGTCACGAGTCAGCTCGGGGCGTGGTCCGGCATCCTGCTCAGCGTGATCGTCTTCCTGCTCGCGTTCAGCTCGATCCTCGGAAACTACTACTACGGCGAATCGAACATCGAGTTCATCACGACGAAGCCCGTGTGGCTGACGGTCTACCGCGTTGCCGCCGTGGTCGCGGTACTCGCGGGCTCGGTGCTCACGGCTGACATCGTCTGGAACACCGCTGACGGCTTGATGGGCGTGATGGCACTCGTCAACCTCACGGCGATCGGATTGCTCGGTGGTGTGGCATTCAAGCTCCTCAAGGACTACTCAGACCAGAGGCGCGATGGCTTCGATCCGGTGTTCACCAAAGAGCGCCTGCCCGAGCTCAAGAACGTCGAGTGCTGGGAGGACCAGTTGAGCGTCACCGGCCCGATGCCGATCATCAAGCACGGCGCTCACCACGGCCGCTAACTCCCTGGCGCCATATAAAAACCCCGGTCGGAATCATCCGACCGGGGTTTTTGCATGCGAGCGTCAGACGCTCTGTGTGGCCTTGCTGCCGGCCTGGAGCGTTGCTGCTGCTTCACTGATCGGAACCGGAGTGCGCTCGTTCGTGCGGCGGTCCCACAGCTCGACGACGCCGTCGGCGACACCGCGACCGGCGATGACGATCTTCGGGATGCCGATCAGTTCGGCGTCACCGAATTTGACGCCGGGTGAGACCTTCGGGCGGTCATCAAAGAGCACATCGAACCCTGCAGCTTCGAGGTCGGCAACGACGCTCTCCGCCGCCTCGAAGACCGCTGCATCTCGGCCCGTAGCAACGACGTAGACATCGAAAGGAGCGACGGTCTCGGGCCAGATCAGGCCGTTCTCATCGTTGTTGAGCTCCGCGATGATCGCGAGGATTCGTGTGACACCGATGCCGTATGACCCCATCGTGACGGTGACGAGCTTGCCGTTTTCGTCCAGGACCTTGAGCCCGAGGGCTTCCGCATACTTACGGCCAAGCTGGAACACGTGGCCGATCTCCATGCCGCGTGCGAGCTCGACGGGTCCTGATCCGTCCGGTGCGGGGTCGCCGGCACGCACTTCAGCGACATCGGCGATTCCGTCAGCGGTGAAGTCGCGACCGGCGACGAGGCCGAAGACGTGCTTGCCGTCGACGTTCGCTCCGGTGATCCAGCTGGTGCCGTCCACGACGCGGGGGTCGAGCAGGTAACGGATGCCCGTCGCCGACTTCTCGCCGAGCACCGGGCCGTTCTCGCTCCACGGGCCGATGTAGCCCTTGACGAGTCCCGGGTGCTTGGCGAAGTCGGCCTCGGTCGCAGCCTCGATCTCAGCCGGAGCGAAGGCAACCTCGGCGCGCTTGAGGTCAACGTCGCGATCGCCGGGCAGGCCGACGATGACGAGCTCTCGGGTACCGTCGAGGTGGTTGAGCGCCAGGACGACATTCTTCAGCGTGTCCGCCGCCGTCCAGGCTGCACCGTCCTCGCGGGGGTGCTCGGCATTGGCGACATCGACGAGGGTCTGGATAGTCGGTGTGTTCGGGGTGTCGTGAACCTCTGCAGGCGCCTGTCCCTCGATCGCGATGGCTGGGGGTGCGAGCGTGGTCCACGCCTCGACATTGGCCGCGTAGCCGCCAGCTGAGCGCACGAACGTGTCTTCGCCCACGGGCGTTGGGTGCAGGAATTCTTCGCTGCGTGATCCGCCCATTGCACCGGCATCCGCCTGGACGATGACGTATTCGAGGCCGAGGCGGGTGAAGATGCGCTCGTAGGCGTCGCGCTGTGCCATGTAGCTCGCGTCGAGGCCGGCATCGGTGTAGTCGAAGGAGTACGCGTCCTTCATCGTGAACTCGCGGCCGCGCAGCAGGCCGGCGCGGGGACGTGCCTCGTCGCGGTACTTGTCCTGGATCTGGTAGATCGACAGGGGCAGGTCCTTATACGAGGAGTACAGGTCCTTGACGAGGAGAGTGAACACTTCCTCGTGGGTGGGAGCGAGCAGCAGGTCGCTTCCCTTGCGGTCCTTGAGCCGGAAGAGTCCGTCGCCGTACTCGTCCCAGCGGCCGGTGACCTCGTACGGTTCGCGCGGGAGAAGCGCCGGGAAGTGCACCTCGTGCGCACCAGCACGGGTCATCTCATCACGGATGATCTGTTCGATCTTGCCCTTGACCTTGAGGCCGAGAGGCAGCCACGCGAAAATACCCGGAGCCTGGCGCCGGATGTAGCCGGCCCGGACGAGCAGGCGGTGACTGATCACCTCGGCGTCTGAAGGGTCTTCGCGGAGGGTCTTGAGGAAATAGTTAGTTAGCCGAGTTACCACCCGTCCATGCTAGCCCTGCCCGACCCTCCGACCCTGCGCCTGCGCGAGCTGCGATGCCACTTACAGTGCCTGTGGCCGCGCTGGTGCGGGCCACGGGAGTGCGCCCGACCCGCTAGCTGACGCTGACCACCGGAGAACCGATGCTGGTGTCGCTCGCGGGCATTTCGGCTGCGATGCGGTTGGCCTCTTCGATGAGCGTTGCAACGATCTCGGACTCGGGAACGGTCTTGATGACCTCACCCTTGACGAAGATCTGGCCCTTGCCGTTGCCGGATGCGACACCGAGGTCGGCTTCGCGGGCTTCGCCTGGGCCGTTGACGACACAGCCCATGACGGCGACCCGGAGTGGAACCGTCATTCCCTCGAGACCATCGGTCACGTCGTTGGCGAGTTTGTAGACGTCGACCTGTGCGCGGCCGCAGCTCGGGCATGACACGATCTCAAGCTTGCGCTCACGCAGGTTGAGCGACTGCAGGATCTGCAGGCCGACCTTGATCTCCTCGGCGGGAGGAGCGCTGAGCGAGACCCGGATGGTGTCGCCGATGCCTTCTGAGAGCAGGATGCCGAACGCCGTTGCGCTCTTGATCGTGCCCTGGAATGACGGGCCGGCCTCGGTGACGCCGAGGTGAAGTGGCCAGTCACCCCGTTCGGCGAGCAGGCGGTATGCCTTGACCATGACGACCGGGTCGTTGTGCTTGACCGAGATCTTGAAGTCGTGGAAGTCGTGCTCTTCGAAGAGGCTGGCTTCCCAGACGGCGCTCTCGACGAGAGCCTCCGGAGTGGCCTTGCCATATTTCTGCAGCAGGCGGGGGTCGAGCGATCCGGCGTTCACGCCGATGCGGAGTGATACGTCTGCGGCCTTGGCGCGTCGGGCGATCTCACCGATCTGGTCGTCGAACTTGCGGATGTTGCCCGGGTTCACGCGGACGGCGGCGCACCCGGCGTCGATCGCTGCATAAACGTAGTTGGGCTGGAAGTGGATGTCGGCGATGACCGGGATCTGGCTCTTCTTCGCGATGATCGGAAGGGCTTCGGCATCGTCACGGCTCGGCACGGCGACACGGACGATGTCACAGCCGGATGCCGTCAGTTCGGCGATCTGCTGGAGCGTCGCGTTGATGTTCGTGGTTGGCGTCGTCGTCATGGACTGAACGCTGACCTGCGCGTCACCGCCGACGAGGACCTTGCCTACCTTGATCTGACGGGACTTGCGTCGCGGAGCGAGGATCTCGGGGACCTTGGGCATTCCCAAATTAACTGCTGGCACCGTGCCATCCTACGCCGCGCCCCTGAACACAAGCCGATGAATGATGGTCCGAAAGTTGGATTCCGTTCAGCTCTACAGTGCGATCCTGAGGGGCGGCTCTGTTGCCGCGATCACCTCGTCGACGCTGACGCCTGGTGCTGTCTCGACGAGAACGAGGCCGCTGGCGGTGACATCGATGACGGCGAGATCCGTGATGATTCTGTCGACGACGCCCCGGCCGGTGAGGGGCAGTGAGCACTCGTGGACGATCTTGGCGCTGCCGTCGCGGGCGACGTGTTCCATCAGAATGATGACCCGTTCGGCACCGTGAACCAGATCCATCGCTCCCCCTGGTCCCTTCACGACTTTGCCCGGGATCATCCAGTTCGCGAGGTCCCCTCGAGCGGAGACCTGCATCGCACCGAGGATTGCCGCGTCGATCTTGCCGCCGCGAATCATGGCGAAGCTCAGGGCCGAGTCAAAGAACGATGTGCCTGGGAGTGTCGTGACGGTCTCCTTGCCCGCGTTGATCAGGTCGGGATCGACAGCGTCTTCCGTCGGGTAAGGACCAACACCGAGGATTCCATTTTCCGATTGGAGCGTGACGGTGATCGAGTCCGGGACGTAGTTCGGGACGAGCGTTGGCAATCCGATTCCCAGGTTGACGTATGCACCGTCTTCAAGTTCGAGCGCGGCCCTGGCGGCCATTTCATTGCGGCTGAGAGCCATGGTCACGCACCTTCCGACTGGCGAACGGTGCGTCGTTCGATCCGTTTTTCGATGTCGGTGCCGACCTCAAGGACCCGGTGCACGAACACACCGGGCAGGTGGACGGCATCCGGATCGATGCCTCCCGGCTCGACCAGCTCTTCGACCTGCGCGATGCAGACCTTTCCGGCCATTGCGGCCAGAGGTGAGAAGTTGCGAGCGGACTTGTCGAAGACAAGATTGCCGTGGCGGTCTCCCCGTTTGGCGTGGACGAGGGCGAAATCGGTGGTGATGGCTTCCTCGAGAACGAAGGTCTTCTCTGTGCCGCGGACCGAGAACATCTGGACCGGTTTCGGTTCGGAGGCGATGGCCACTCCCCCGGTTCCGTCATATCGGCGCGGCAGGCCGCCCTCGGCGACCTGCGTTCCGACTCCGGTCTGCGTGTAGAAGGCGGCGATGCCCGCACCGCCGGCGCGGAGCTTTTCGGCAAGAGTTCCCTGAGGCGTCAGTTCGACCTCGAGCTCGCCGGAGAGGAATTGTCGTTCAAACTCCTTGTTCTCGCCGACGTATGACGAGGTCATCTTGCGGATGCGGCCGTTGGCGAGCAGGATGCCGAGTCCCCAGTCGTCGACGCCGCAGTTGTTGCTCACTATGGACAGTTCGTCGCTGCCGAGTTCGAGAAGGGCCTCGATGAGAATCATCGGGTTTCCGCAGAGTCCGAAGCCACCGACCGCTATCGATGATCCGCTGTCGATGTCGGAAATCGCCTCAGCTGCGCTCGACACTGTCTTGTCCATCGTCATCGTTGCACCTCCGTCGCTGCGGATGCCGCGCGTTCGCGGCACCCCCGTGTCGGCAGAGGCGGCCTGCGAGGAGACCGACGGTGGCCAACGATTTCCAACCTACCGCGCCCCTGCACGAGAACCAGCGCAGGACGACCCTTGCACGAAACCGGTGCGGGATGGGCGTGGAGACCAGGGCCTCCACGCCCGTGCCGTCACGCCGGTTCGTAGGCGACCGCGACGTCGAGAACCCACACGACGCCGAACCTGTCCTCGAGCATTCCGTAGGCGGGCGAGAAGAAGGACGGGGCCAGGTCCTCCACAACAGTGGATCCCTCAACGAGTTTCGACCAGAGTCCGGCGATCTCGTCGGCGGAGTCCCCGCGGACCGACACGAACATGGACTTGTCGCCCCGCTCGTATGACTGGCTTGCCGGCACGTCGTACGCCATGATCCGGAATCCGTTCTCGCTGACGACCTGGCCGAACTTGACCTGCTGTGCTTCGCTCGGCAGTTCGGTGCTGTGAGCGTCTTCATTGGTGATGATCAGAAGCTGACCGCCGAAGACCGACGAGTAGAACTCCAGGGCAGAGCGGGCGTCGCCGCGGAAGTTGAGGTGCGGGGTGGTGATGACAGACATTGTTGTGCTCCTTTGACGAGATGTTTCCGGGTTCGTGTGCCCGATAACTTCGAGTCTCTCGGCAGTAGAGGTCAGCCTTCGTCCTCTACTGGAATTAGCATCGGAAACATGACTTCACCAACGTCGCGGCTTCTGTTGCTGCTGTCTCTGCTGCAGGCCCGGCGGGACTGGCCCGGTCAGCTTCTCGCCGAGCGACTGGAGATCAGTCACCGCACGGTGAGACGTGACGTGGATCGCCTCCGTGAGATGGGGTACCGCATCAGGTCGACGAAGGGACCGGATGGCGGGTACCGCCTTGATGCCGGAACGGACCTGCCTCCCCTCCTGTTCGACGACGATCAGGTGATCGCGCTTGCCGTTGCGCTGCAGGCTGCGACCGTTGCCGGGGCCGGGGTCGAGGAAGCCGCGGTGAGAGCACTCACGACCGTGCGACAGGTGATGCCGTCGCGATTGCGTCACCGTCTTGATGCCGTGAGGTTCACCGCGATTCCCCGGGCGGCTGAAACGGTCTCCTCCGATGTGCTCATCGCGTTGTCAACGGCGATCCGGGCGCGGGAGGTGTTGCGGTTCGATTACGCCGGGTCACACGACCGTACCGGGAGCGCAGCCCAAGCTGAGGGTGGCCCTGAACTGGCTGACACTCAGCTGGCTGACACTGAGCAGGCTGGCACCATCACCACCGGCGCCACCGGCAACACCACCACCGTCGAGCCCCGGGCACCACATCGCGTTGAGCCACACCACCTCGTGACGTCCAACGCTCGCTGGTACCTCGTGGCATGGGACCTGGAGCACGAGGACTGGCGCATTTTCCGTGCGGATCGGATCGGTCCGCGAACGCCGACCGGTCCGCGGTTTGCTCCTCGCCGGATTCCGGGTGATGACGTCCACGAGTTTGTCTCAGCCCGGTTCAAGGGATCTGATCGGACGAACGCCTGGCCGTGCACAGGCACTGTCATCCTTTCGCTGCCTGCGAGCTCGGTCCGACCGTTTGCCGGCGATGGGACCGTCGAGGAGCTCGGGCCTGACCGCTGTCGTTTGGAGTCCGGATCGTGGTCGTGGGTCGCCCTCGCTGCCGCCCTCGGCCGATTCGATACCGATATCGAGGATGTGCACCCACCCGAGCTTGCCGACGCGTTCCGCCAGCTCGCGGTCAGGTACGCGTCGGCAGGGTCTGCCGCCGACTGAGTAACACTGCTGCCCCTATGCTGCTGAACCCCAGGCGCTGATCATGGTGCTGATCCCACGCTTGTGACCCCGCGCTGTTGACACCACTCTGCTGCCCCCACTGCTGACCCCGCTGGTCACCGCGAAAACGTGCCAAGCTGGAAAGAGCAAATCCGCCACGCACCAAGTACCAAGTGCCAGATACCAGGTGCCAGGTGCCAGGCACCAAGCACCAGGTGCCGAAGTCAACGACAAGGGAGTCAGTTTTCATGAGCCAGAACGATGTTGTCATCCTTGCGGGAGCCCGCACTCCGCAGGGACGACTGCTGGGCCAGCTGGCCGGCTTCAGTGCTGTCCAACTCGGAGCGATCGCGCTCAAGGCTGCACTCGAGCGGTCGGGGGTTGATGTTGCAGACATCGACGCGGTGATCTTCGGCCAGGTCCTTCAGGCCGGTGCAGGCCAGAATCCCGCCAGACAAACCTCGCGTGCGGCAGGAATCGGCTGGGAAGTGCCTGCCGTGACCGTGAATAAGGTGTGCCTGTCTGGAATTCAGGCGGTGATCGACGCGGCTCGAATGATTCGGCTTGGCGAAGCATCCGTCGTCGTCGCTGGCGGTCAGGAATCGATGACCAATGCGCCCCACGTGCTGCCCGCCTCGCGGAAGGGCTACAAATACGGCGATGTAACCTTGCTCGACACCGCAGCGTTCGACGGTCTGACCGATGCTTTCGACGGTGACTCGATGGGCATCTCGACCGAACGGCACAACGGGCCACTCGGTATCGATCGGGACGAGCAGGACCGGATTGCGGTCGGCTCACATACGCGGGCGGCGCGGGCGCAGGCGAGTGACGTGTTTGCCGACGAGATCACTCCAGTGGAGGTGCCGTCGCGGCGCGGTGAGCCGACGATCCTCACCCAGGACGAGGGTGTCAGGGGTGAATCGACGCTCGACTCTCTGGGAGCGTTGCGTCCGGCGTTCGACAAGGACGGCACGATTACCGCCGGCAATTCATCGCCACTCAGTGATGGTGCATGTGCGCTCGTGCTCGCCAGTCGTTCGTACGCTGAGGAGCACGGGCTGAGCTGGCTGGCCGTGGTCGGGTCCTCAGGGTCGGTTGCCGGGCCGGATAACTCGTTGCATTCACAACCGTCACGGGCGATAGCGGATGCCCTCGGCAAGGCGAGCTGGACGGCATCCGATCTTGATGTGATCGAGATCAATGAAGCGTTTGCGGCCGTCAGCGTTCAGTCGATGCGTGACCTCGGTATTGATGACGAGAAGGTCAACATCCACGGCGGAGCTATCGCCCTCGGGCACCCGATCGGCGCTTCCGGGGCGCGGCTTGTATTGCATGCGGCGCTCGAGCTGTCGCGGCGAGGTTCGGGCAAAGCAGTGGCTGCGTTGTGTGGGGGTGGCGGCCAGGGCGACGCGCTTCTCCTGTCGCTGTGAGCACCGAGACGCCCGGGCGGCTCAAGATGCTCGGGCTCTCATCGGTGACACTCGCCGTCGTCGGTTCTCTTGCCGGTTGGACGGCGATGCGTTCCCTTGCAGATGGTGGCGTGTACGTCACCGTGAATGTCCTACTGTTGACGGCCGGCGCCGTTGCCCTGTATTTCGGCTTCAGACGGGCTGGTCGTTAGGCGTCGCTCGCACTGAGTGACATCGCCAGTGGGCCATCGAGCCAGGCGTCGACCTCTCGCTGTGTTCGGAGATGAACCACTGTCAGGTTCGGGTTCTCTGCCTCGAGCGGAGGGATCGCAACTCGATACTTGTTGCGTGTTCGGACGCCCCATCGAATGATGTATTCGGGGTCGGTGAAGAACGTGAGGAAAGGTGGCTCGATGTTGCCGTTCCATAGTTCTTGCCGGGTTCGGCGGCGATGCACAGTGCGCCGCACAAGCCGTGGAAGTGTGACCCGCACGAACGGCAGATCGAGCCAGACGAGCACGTCGGCGTTCGCTGCGAGGAGAGGGCGGGCAGAGTGGTACAGCCACTCCGTCACCCAGGTCTCGGCTGCGACAAAGGCTCGGACGTCGTCGAGAAAGTTCGGTTGCGGCACCCATTCCGGTCCGTGGAAGAGCGCGTCGATCTCCACGTGGGTGCTGCCGATGACCTCCGCGATCTGCTTCGCCAGGGTGGTTTTGCCTACTCCCGACACTCCGGCAACGAGCACCTTCCGGGGCAGACGAGGGAGCGGGTCACGGTGAGTGAACACCTGTCGATTCTAGGTTTCGATGAGCGTCGCGGGGCAGAATCCCGGTGAATGAGTGTCGTGAATCAGTATCCGGGTCCGGATCCTGATGAGCCTCATGAATCAAGAACCCGGGCTGGATGACGTTGTGAATCAGAACGGTGGGCCGTCGTCGTCACGCGGTTCGCCTTCTCGTTGAGCGTCGCTTTCATTGGCCTCACCCTCTTTCCCTCTTTCCTTTCTCTCCTTCTCACGTTTTTCTCTCTGGGCGTCGAGGAGTCGGGTATAGACGTTGTTCTGCCGGGCGTCTTCCTCCTCTGCCTCGGTTGTGTGAGCTTCGGTTGTGGCAGCTTCGGTTGCGTCGTCCGACTCAGCCCCCGCGGCGGGATTTGGTGGTGCGGGTTTTGGTGGTGCCGCTTTCGCCGGTGGGATCGGATGTGGGATCGGGTTGCGGACGGGGTTCTCGGGGTGGGTGAGGTATTCGCGTCCGTGGGGTGAGGTCCATTTCAGTATCCCGTCACCGAGTTGCTCGACGTTCCACCCGGTTTCGTGTTTCAGTTTGTGGTGTTTGGGGCAGAGGCTGGCGAGGTTGTCGAAGTCGGTGTTTCCGCCGGTGTCGTATGGGTCGGTGTGGTCGATATCGCTGGACACCGCTTTGCGGGTGCAGCCGGGGAACCGGCAGTACCCGTCGCGGTAGCGAAGAAACCGTCGCATCGCTTTCGATGGGGTGTATTTCGTGTGGCCGAGGGACAGGGCGACTCCGGTTTCCGGGTGGGTCAGGATTCGACTGAACTCCGGTGCCTGGGACGCGAGTTCCCGTGCGGTGTCCGGGTCGATGGGCCCGTATCCGTCGAGGTTGCCCGGTTCGACACTTTTACCGAGGAGGGTGAGTACCGGGACGGTGACCATCACCGTTGGCACGATCTTCCGGAACGCGGTCGCCGGGTCACGTCCGGGTCCCGGGGCGATGACAGCACCCTCTTCTTCTCCGGATGGAGGCGCAGTGGCAGGTGCGGGATGCGGGTCGGTGTAGGGATTGCGGGTGCCGAGGCCGGTGCCGAAGACCCGGGTGCCGGTGGGGTCGGGCAGGGTGAACTCACCGGTGAACGCCTCCATCATCGCCGCGAACACCACATCGGCATCCAACTGGGACAGGGTGCGTGGTTCGACCGGTGATTGCAGTTTCATCGACTGCGCACGGATGGTGTCGAAGATCGTTTCGGCGGCCGGTGCGGTGGTGAACAGGTTCAGCCAGGCCATCCCGTCCGGTGCCGGGATCAGTTCTACCCGCCGATCGGTTACCGACTTCCGACACCGGGCGACCGCGGACTCCGGCTGTAACCGTTCCCGCAGCATCCTCGTCTTCTGCCGAAACCGGGCCACCGGCATCGTCTTCGCAAACGGCAACGCCTTCTCCTCAAGTTCCGCAACAGCGTCATCGGTCAGGGTGTCGGTCTGATCGACCAGCACCTGGGCGTGGCGGTAACTGATCTCCCCTTCCCGCAACGCTGCCAGGGTGACCGGTAGCCGGTGTAACAAGGCCCGACTCTCGTCGACCAGTGCTGTGGCGGTGCGTTCGGCGACCCGTAGCGTGCAGGCCAGTTCCGCGATGAACGACCGCAATGCCAGATCCTGACGCTCGACCGCACTCCGCGACCGGGCCGTGACCAGCACGCCCTCCTCCGCAGTGACGGCAAGCGTCCTTGCGCGGTCGATGAACTCGGCCTTCCACGCCGCCTGACGGGCCTCCAGCTTCTCCACCTGCGCCACCGCATCCACCAGAGCGGTGCAGGTATCCGCGATTTTCGCGTACACCGTCGGCTCAGGCTCAGGCTCAGCAGCGTCAGCATCAGCATCAGCATCAGCATCAGCATCAGCATCAGCATCAGCATCGTTCGCACCGGCTGCGACGTCAGGATTGGCAGTCGCGCCCTCAGACGGTGTGAACAGCCCGTCAGGCCGCGGCACCGGTGACTCGGCTGATGGTGAGGCGGCATCCGCACTCGACTCGGCAGCGATAGTGGCCTGGCCGCTGGAGTCGGCCTCCTCGCCCACGTTGGCCCCGGCCTCGCGCGCCGCCACTCCATCAGATGTACCCGGATCGCGAGGCTCAGTTTCGGGTGCGCCATCCGAGCTCAGCAACTCGGCTGCACCGGACGCCGCCACGACGGCATCCGTGTGGCTACCGGGTGGATCGTGATTCTCGTCGTCCGGAGGATCGACGGCTCTGTCGTTGTTTTCCATACCACAAGTCAACACCAGACCACTGACGTTACTTCGATAAATATCTACGTTGTGGATAAGTTAAATCGTAGTTTTGTTCGATTGCGACAAGAGGATGCTAGCTGACCATTACCGTCACCGGATCAGTCTCCGTCGGCCCTCCACACTGCTCGGAGCCCCCAACCCTCTTCCAGTCGAGGTCGACACTGCTGCTCTCCCCGGCGACCGAACCGTCCAGGCGATACGCCGTAACCGTAACCTTGTCGGGACGCCCGGCCATCACGGTGATGACCCACACGTTTTCGCTTTCAGAACGCGCCAGATACGGCGGAATTTCAACCGGTGTCGCACTGGGCGTTGCGCCTGGCGTCAACCCTGGCGTCAACCCTGGCGCTGGCTCCGGAACCACATCACCGGGTTCAACCTCGACCGGCCTCGACTCGAGCGCGTCGTCCCTTGACTCGAGCACATCCTCCTCCGGCTGGATCTCGACCGGAGTTGGTCCACCGCTCAGCTGGTCAGGTTCCATGAGGGTAAGGGGCTCGTCCTCCCCAACGAGAACCTCAGCCTCCACCGCAGAACAGACTCCCGCCTCATCACAGAGACGCACCTCGTCAACAGACCCGGCATCCCCGACCAGCAGCACGCGCACCTGGCTGACGTATCCGACCGGGTGGCACACTCCGCCCCAACCGCCGATCCAGCCGCAACCAGTAACCGCGACGCAGAGCGCTGACGCCAGAACGACCAACCCGATTCGATGTGTGCGCACAGACCGACCGTCCCACATCGGACCCCGCCGCCACATCACACAGGTTCAAGGAGTTGTCGATCCGTTACCCTTCCAGTCCAAGCCGCTCCGCCAGGAACCGGTACGACAGCGCAGACATGTGTGCCGATTGAGCGTTCGTCGCCGCTCCCCCGTGCCCGCCCTCGATGTTCTCGAAATACGTGACGTCCTTGCCCGCATCGAGCATCCGCGCCGCGAGCTTTCGAGCGTGACCGGGATGCACCCGATCATCGCGCGTCGACGTCGTCACCAACACCGGCGGATACTCCCGACTGGGATCGAACAGGTGATACGGCGAGAAGGTACGGATGAACTTCCACTCGTCAGGGTCGTCCGGATCGCCGTACTCCGCCATCCAGGATGCGCCGGCCAGCAGGTGCGAATACCGTTTCATGTCGAGCAACGGCACCTGAATCACCAGTGCGCCGAAAAGTTCCGGATACTGCGTCAGCATGTTGCCGACCAGAAGACCACCATTCGACCCGCCCTGCGCACCGAGATGGGCAGCGGATGTCACACCACGCGAAATGAGGTCGCGAGCGACAGCGGCAAAGTCCTCGAATGCCCTGTGCCGGTTCTCCTTGAGCGCCGCCTGGTGCCAGCGCGGACCGTACTCTCCACCACCGCGGATGTTCGCGACAACATAAACACCGCCCTTCTCGAGCCAGGCCAGCCCGAGCGCCCCGGAATAGCCGGGCGTGAGCGACACCTCAAATCCCCCGTAGCCGTACAGCAGAGTCGGAGCCGTTCCATCGAACGCGAGATCCTCACGCCGCACGACAAAGTACGGAACCCGGGTCCCGTCATCCGACCGGGCAAAGTGCTGATCGATCCGCAACCCGCTCGCGTCAAAGAACGTGGGCTGGGCCTTGAGCTCGACCGGATCGGTATCCGCCTGCCCGACCTTGACGATCGACAACGTGGTCGGGGTGAGGTAATCGGTCGTCACCAGCCAGACCAGATCGCTTTCCTCACTGTCGACGGCAGCGACCTGGACGGAACCGAATTCGGGTGCGCCGGAAAACTCGCTCCGCTTCCACGTCTCATCCGCCCTCGTCAGCACATGGATTCGACTCTTCACATCGTCGAGAACCGAGATGACCAGGTGGTTGAGCGTCCAGGTCGCACTCGCGAGCGACGTCGACGGCGTCGGCTCGAAAACAAGCTCGACCGATCGGTCCCCGCCCACAAACGCATCGAAATCGGCGGAGAGCAACGAACCGGCCGCGAACGTGCTGCCGTTGAGCTCCCAATCATCCCGCAACTCGATGATCAGCCACCGCCGCGAAAAGCCGATTTCAGCGGATGCCGGAACGTCGATTTTCGTCATCGTCCCGTTCACGTCGACGTAGATTTCCGACGTGTAGAACGTGGTTCCGCGATAGACGAAGTCACGGATGTAGCCGGGCGTGTGGCTCCGGAAGGCACCGACAGACACATCGGTGAACTCCCCCTCGAAAATGACCTCAGCGGACTCGATGGGTGTCCCACGACGCCACCTCCTCGCAATCCGGGGATACCCGGAGGTGGTGACCGAGTCCGGGCCCAGGTCCGAGCAGAGGTAGACGGTGTCGTCGTCGATCCAGCCGAGGCTGCCCTTCGCCTCCGGCCGGAAGAAACCGCCGTCGTCCGGCTCGACGAACGAGAACGTGTCGAGGTCGAACTCGCGCGTCACATCGGCATCCGCACCCCCGTGCGACAGGTCGATGAGAGCCTTGCGGTAGCCGGGTCGAAGCACCGAAGCACCATGCCACACCCAGTCTTCGTTCTCGGCCGCGTTGAGCGCATCGAGGTCGAGGACCGTCTGCCACGCAGGAGCTGACGTCCGGTACTCCTCGAGCGTCGTTCGCCGCCACAGTCCCCGCTCATGCTCAGCGTCCCGCCAGTAGTTGTAGTACCAGTCCCCGATCTTCTGCACCATCGGAATCTTTGCGTCCGAGTCCAGTACGGAGAGCACCGCAGCCTCCACCCGCGCGAACTCAGGTGTGGCCGCGAGCGTGGATTCGGCCACGGCATTCCTGGCCCGCACCCAGTCCAGCGCTTCGGCACCATCGATATCCTCAAGCCAGCGGTACGGGTCGGAGTCTTCGGCGAAGGTCATGCCCCTCAGCCTAGGTGGCCCACGCGTCGCCCCATGAGAGTGTTGCTCGCGACGTCGAATAGAGTTTTGGCATGCCGACTCCCGATTTCGTCCTTGCTCTTCGCGAAAAGATCGGCACAGCCCCGCTGTGGCTGTCCGGGGTGACAGCTGTGGTCTTCAGAGAGAACGAGATTCTCCTCGTCCGCCGTAGCGACAACGGAGCGTGGACGCCCGTGACCGGCATCATCGACCCGGGCGAGCAACCGGCGACAGCTGCAATTCGCGAGGTCAAGGAAGAAGCGGATGTCACGGCATCCGTCGAGCGCCTCGTCCAGGTCGGGGTGACAGAGCCGGTTGTCTACCCGAACGGCGACAGGAGCCAGTACCTCGATCTCGTCTTCCGCCTGCGATTCGAGTCGGGCACACCGTTTCCCGCCGACGGCGAGAACAGCGAAGCCGCATGGTTCCCCATCGATGCCCTTCCCCCGATGTCCGCCGACATGACCGAGCGGATCCGTGCAGCTGTCGACAACCGGCCAGAGGCTGAGTTCTCGCTCTAATCCTGAGTCCGCGGGGGCTACCGGAGTCGCTGGGCCCGAACTACCCTCGGTGGCATGTGCAGGAACATTCATCAGCTCCATAACTTTGAGCCAGAAGCGACAGATGACGAGGTCCACGCCGCGGCCCTCCAGTACGTACGGAAAGTCAGCGGATCGACCCGGCCGTCACAGGCCAATGCCGAGGTCTTCGATCGGGCGGTCCGCGACATCGCTCACGCGACGCGGCACCTTCTCGAGGACCTCGTGACGAGCGCACCGCCGAAAGACAGAGAGGTCGAGGCGGCCAAGGCCAGGGAACGCTCGGCGAAGCGATACGCCACCGCCTGAGCTCCCCTGGTCTTCGCCGCGCCTGGCCCTTACATCTGGTTCTGCCGCGGATCGGGGTTGTTCGTCCGAATCACCTCGAGCCGTGCCCGATACTCGGTTTCGTCGATATCGCCGTTCGCAAACCTCTGCGCGAGGGTGGCCTCAGCGCTTCGGCCTGCCTGGTGCGCCATCGCCCACGGCGGTCCTGACCGCCGGAAGCGGCGCCCGAGGAAGGCGAACAGGAGCGCGAGAACGACGATCCAGAACAGCGGGATCAGGAGGAAAAGCCAACCCGGCCCTCCACCCCAGCCGCCCGGGTGCAGGTCGAGAATTGCGCCGGGGAGAGTTGTGCTTGCCAGTGCCGTTTGTGCCAGTGCCGTTTGTGCCAGTGCGGTGAGCATCAGTGTGTCCTTTGTCCGTGACGGTCCCGTCGGAACCTTCTGGTCTCACTCTCCCGAATCCCGCCCCACGGCAAATCTGCCTGGACAACGAATCGGCGGTACTCCGCACGGAGCACAGAGCCACCGGAGCTACACCGAGAAGCCGGGGGTCACCAGCCCGCTCTCGTACGCGAGCACCACCAGCTGCACCCGATCACGCGCCCCGAGCTTGGTGAGAATTCGCGACACGTGAGTCTTCGCCGTCAGTGGGCTGAGAAACAGTCGCGCCCCGATCTCATCGTTGCTCAGGCCTGCCGCAACGAGCACCATCACTTCCCGCTCCCTGGCCGTGAGTTCGGTGAGCCCCTCCACGGGCCGACTCGCCACGAGCCCGCTCGAGATACGTTCGAGCAGCCGCCGGGTCACACTCGGTGACAGCAGAGCATCACCGGCAGCGGCGACGCGCACCGAACGGATCAGTTCAACAGGCTCCGTGTCCTTCACGAGAAACCCGCTTGCTCCCGCCGCAATCGCCTGCGCCACATACTCGTCGAGCTCGAAGGTGGTCACGACGACAATGTGGGTCCCGCCGAGTTCGGGCATCGCGGTGATCTGCTCCGTTGCCCAGAGCCCGTCACCTCCGGGCATTCGGATATCCATGAGCACGACATCGGGACGTTCCGAACGAACGAGTTCAACAGCATCCGCCCCCGTCGCAGCCTCACCGACGACATCGATGTCGGCCTCGGCCTCGAGGAGCGCGCGAAAGCCCGCCCGGATGAGCTGCTGATCGTCGGCGAGCACCACCCTGATCGTCATTTCTGCTCCCTCGGTACTGTCACGGTGACCGCGAACCCGCCCTGTGGCGTGTTCCCCACGTCGAGAGTGCCACCGAGCAGGGCCGCACGCTCCGTCATCCCGAGCAGCCCGCTGCCGTTCGACGCGTCGCGTGCACTCTGCTGCATTCCGGCACCATCGTCAGCCACCCGCAATCGGATGCTGTCGCCCACGTCTTCGAGAACGACGCTCGCCTTCGACGCATGCGCGTGCCGAAGCACGTTGGTCAGGCTCTCCTGCGCGACCCGGTAGAGAGCGAGTTGCACGGTGGCAGATGGCAGCTCGGTCAGCGAATTTTCGAACGACACCTCGATGCCCTGCGCCCGGAACGAATCGATGAGCTGCGGCAACGCTGACAGGCCGGGTTCGGGTGTCAGGCTCACGGGGTCGAGGGAATCCGAGCGAAGGAACGCGAGGACGCTGCGGACCTCGTCCAGCGCCGTCTTGCTCGACGACTTGATGTTCGAGAGCGACTCGCGGGTCTTGTCGGGCTGGGTGTCCATGAGATGCAGTCCAACGCCCGCCTGCACGTAGATCTGCGAAAGCGAGTGGGCGAGAACATCGTGCAGTTCACGGGCGATTCGCATTCGTTCCGCCTGCTCCACCTCAGCCCGGTGTTGCATCGACTGTTGCCTGACCTGGCTCATATGCTCCCGCCGTGTTCGCGCGCCCTCGGCGAGCGCCACGAGCAACGCGAGTCCGGCCGTTGCAAACGCGATCCGCACCGGATTCCAGTCCATGCCGAGCAGGGAACCGCCGATCACCGCTGTGAGCCAACCGATGACCACCGACGTGTAGACCCACACCCTCGCACCGCGGAAAATCCCCGACACAATGGCGAACGCAACCGCGACCGTCGGCGGTCCGACGAAGGGAGCGAGAAGCAGGTCGGCAACGGCGACCGCGGTGACAGCGGCGACAACGGGTCCAGGGAACCGCCTGGCCCCGATCAGAAGGAGCGGACTCGCGATCGCGAGGGCGAATGCCAGCCACGCGTCACCCGCGCTGTACGGGCCGGTCCGCCAGAGAATTAACAGGGTTGGCGGCACCTGCACGAGAAACGAGACGATGGCCGGGAACCACAGCCGAACGGCGGGAGGCAGCCCACGAAACCCCGGGCCGGCCGGCCCAGCGTCACTCTGTGCGCCGCCCTGTCCCGTGCGCGCTGTGTCCATCCTCCGAGGGTATCGCCAGACACCGGGTCGGGCGTCGGCCTCGCGAAGCGCCGCCGACTACTCCCGAAGGAGTACGAAGAGCGCTGGGAGTACGTGAAGTACCGCTATCCGAACAGGTTCACCGGCTTGACGATGTCGGCGAAGATGAGCAGCGCGCTCATCCCGCCGAGGAAGATCACGACAATAAAGGTGAGCGGCATCAGCTTGGCCGCATCGACGGGGCCCGGATCCTTGCGCGAGAAGAGCTTCGCGAAGAACCGCCGGATCGACTCCCACAGCGCCGCAGCCACGTGACCACCGTCGAGCGGCAGCAGCGGAACGAGGTTGAACACGAACAGCGCGACGTTGAGCGATCCGAGCAGTCCGACCATCGTCTGCACCTTTGCCGACACGGGAACCTCCTCGAGGCTCACGATCTCGCCCGCGACGCGACCGACGCCGACAACGCTCATCGGACCGTTGGGGTCGCGTTCCCCCGGGCCGAACGCGGCATTGGCAATGCCGACGAGCCGCTCCGGCAGGTTGAGGATCATGTTCGCAACCTGTGCGACATTGTCGCCGACAGCGGGAAGCACGGCCGTAACGGGCTGCGGCACGAGTTCGGACTGCGAACCGATACCGACGAAACCGACCTCTTCCGTGACGGGCTCGCCAGCGGCATCCGTTCGGGCCTCACCGGTGTCGTCGAGAACGACACGCTCGGTGAGAAGCGGTGTCATCGTCACCGTACGGGTCTCGCCATCGCGTTCGAGGACAACCTCGAGGTCCGTGCCCGGTGAGGTGCGGATGATCTCCGTCGCTTCGTCCCAGGTGTCGACCTTCTCACCGGCAACCGAGATGATGGTGTCGCCAGGCTCCAGCCCCGCGGCCGCACCAGGCGCGAGTGGGTCGTCAGGGTCGCAGCTGGACTTCTCGCTCGACGCGGGCAGCACACACTCGCTGACCGTCGCGATGGTTGTTGACGACTGGGGTACGCCGAATCCGACGAGCACTATGGCGAACATCACGATCGCCAGGAGAAGGTTCATGGTCGGCCCGCCGAGCATGATGATGATCCGCTTGAACACCGGCAGCCGGTAGAAGGTCCGGTCGTCCTCACCGTCACCGACGGATTCCGCACTCGCGCTCCTGGCATCCTGCACGAGTGTCCTGAAGAACCCCCGGCTCGCCGAGTTCTCCTTGTCGTCCTTCGCCGGCGGATACATGCCGATCATCGAGATGTAGCCGCCGAGCGGAATCGCCTTGACGCCGTACTCGGTGTCGCCCTTCTTCCGCGACCAGATCGTCTTGCCAAAGCCGATCATGTACTGCGTGACCTTGACCCCGAACAGCTTCGCGGGAACCAGGTGACCGATTTCGTGCAGGCCGATCGACACGGCGATGCCGATCACCATGATGACGATGCCGAGGATATAGAGCAGGACGGTTTCCACGCCAGAACACTACATCCCCGCGCTGGACGGCCGCTGTCGGCGTGCTGTGAATGAGCGTCGATCCCGGTGGGGCTTTCGCCCCGGTGTCCGCACGGGGGCCTGTGAGAACATGGGGCTGTGCGTCCTCTCCACCCCACCCCCAGGCCCCTTGTCGATCTCGCCGAACACTTCACGCTCGCCCTGCACAGTGATGCACCGGACGTTCTGCTCACCGGCATCACCATGAACTCACGGGATGTCGAGCCCGGTGACCTCTATCTCGGGATCCCGGGGGCGCGATTCCATGGAGCAGCGTTCGCGAAGGATGCCGTGGCTCGCGGAGCCGTCGCAATCCTGACGGATGCCAGTGGCGCGGTTGACGCGACGGCCGCCGGCGTTCCGGTCCTACTGGTCACCCACTCGCCGCGGGACATCGCGGGCGAGGTGGCGGCGTGGCTCTACGGCACATCGACAGACCGACCGCTGACCCTCGGTGTCACCGGTACGAACGGGAAAACGTCGACGGCGCACTTCCTGGACGCGCTCCTCACCCAGCTCGGTCGAAAGACCGGCCTCAGTTCGACCGCCGAGCGACGGATCGGCGACGAGGTCGTCGTCAGCTCACTGACCACCCCTGAGGCGCCCGAACTTCACGCCCTGCTCGCGCGGATGCACGAGGTCGACGTTGACGCGGCGGTCCTCGAGGTGTCAGCCCACGCCCTCACGAGGCACCGGGTCGACGGTGTCGTTTTCGACGTATCGGCCTTCACCAACCTCAGCCACGACCACCTCGACGACTACGCCGACATGGACGAGTACTTCGAAGCGAAACTCGCCCTGTTCACCCCCGAACGGTCACGGAAAGCGGTTGTGAGCCTCGATACCCCGGCCGGTTTCGCTGTGGTGGAACGCGCCGGTGTCGATGTCGTGACGATCTCATCGACGCCGGGAGCGGTATCCGACTGGACCGTCACAATTGACGACGAGAAGCCGGACTCGACGGCGTTCACCGTGCACTCGGAGCGCGCTGGTTCGTTTTCGACGAGGGTGCCGGTGATCGGGCGGCACATGGCCGCCAACGGAGGGCTCGCAATCGCAATGCTCGTCGAGGCCGGGATTTCACCCGCCGAGATCCGTTCGGTGCTCGACCGGGACGGTGGCATCGTCGCGACCCTTCCCGGCCGCTCGGTGCTCGTGCCGGTCGTGGACGGTCCGACCGTCTACGTCGACGCCGGCCACAGCCCCGACGCCTTCGCCAAAACCCTCGAATCGGTGCGGTCACTCACGCGCGGCCGCGTCATCATGGTCGCTGGCGCCAACGGCGACCGAGACGCACTCAAGCGACCCGAGATGGGCCGGGAAGCGGCCCTGGGCAGCGACGTGCTCATCATCACCGATCACCAGCCGCGATCCGAGGATCCGGCAGAGATCCGCAGCGCCGTCCTTGCCGGTGCACGCGAGGCAAAGCCGGACGGCGACATCCGCGAGATCGCGGCCCCGGAACTCGCGATTCGTGCCGCGGTCGCCGAAGCAACCGCCGAAGACACCATCCTTTGGGCCGGGCTCCCCGAGAAGGAATACCGAGAAGTAGCCGGTGTCAAGATTCCGTTCTCGGTGCTGGACGAGACCCGGGCAGCCCTGACCGAGGCGGGCTGGGCCACCCTGTAACGGCCTGACGTCAGCCGAGTCCTGCGATCAGACGATCAGCCGTGGCTCGCGCCCACGACTCGGCCTCGGCGAGGGATTCGAGGGTGAGCTCCCCGTCCGGATTGTGCGCATCGACGACCCGCCTGACGGTGTCGACGATGTCGACGAAGCCGAGACCTCCCGCGTGGAACGCCGCGACCGCCTGCTCATTGGCTGCATTGAAAACTGCCGGGTAGGCCCCACCGGCACGACCGACGGTCTTCGCCAGTTCGACCGCGGGGAACGCGTCCGAGTCGAGCGGTTCGAAGCTCCACGTGGATGCCGTCGTCCAGTCGAGCGGGCGCCCTACCCCAGACACGCGGTGCGGCCAGTCAAGACCGAGTGAGATCGGCAGGCGCATGTTCGGCGGTGAGGCTTGCGCAATCGTCGAGCCGTCGATGTACTCGACCATCGAGTGCACGATCGACTGAGGGTGAACCACAACGTCGATGCGCTCGTACGGCACGTCGAAGAGCAGGTGCGCCTCGATCACCTCGAGGCCCTTGTTGACGAGGGTTGCCGAGTTCGTCGTGATGACGAGTCCCATGTCCCAGGTCGGGTGGGCGAGCGCCTCTGCCGGGGTGACGGTGGTGAGCGACTCGCGTGTTCTCCCCCGGAACGGACCACCGGATGCCGTCAGCACGAGACGACGGACCTCGGCGCTCGTTCCAGAACGCAGGGCCTGGGCGATGGCCGAGTGTTCAGAGTCGACGGGAACGATCTGCCCCGGCTTCGCGAGCCGCTTCACGAGGTCACCGCCGACGATGAGCGATTCCTTGTTGGCCAGGGCGAGGGTGCGGCCGGTCTCGAGAGCGGCGAGTGTCGGACCGAGTCCCACCGAACCGGTGATGCCGTTGAGAACGACGTCAGCATCGACCGACCGCACCAGCCGCTCGGCATCCGCGGCACCGAACGCAATGTCGTCGACCGAGAACTCCGCGGCCTGGGCGTGAACCTCGTCCCGCTTGCTGTTCGCACCGAGGCCGACCACCTCGAACCTCTCCGGGTTCGCCCGGATGACGTCGAGGGCCTGGACACCGATGGACCCAGTTGAGCCGAGAATTATGACGCGTCGCATCCCCACAGCCTAGCCAGCGGCATCCGTTCGCGTGCTGCCGCTACCTCGTTGTGGCGAGGATGTCGATGACGAAGACGAGGGTGTCTGTGCCTTCGATGTCCGCCTGGGAGTTACCGGCCTCGCCGTAGCCCTGGGCCGGGGGAATCGACACGAGCACCTGTGAGCCCACGGCCTGTCCGACGAGTCCAGCGGTGAATCCGGGGATGAGCCCGTCGGTCTTGAAGCTCGCGATCTGGGTGCCCCAGCTCTGGTCGAAGACCTCGCCGGTGCGCCAGTTGACGCCCTGGTAGTGCATGGTTACTGTGTCGCCGGCCTGGACCGCTTCACCGTCTCCGAGCTTGAGGTTCGCGATCTGGAGTTCGGGCGACGGATCGGTTTCCGGAATGCTGACCGTCGGCTGGCCGTCCTTCGCGAGCTTCACGGTCGGCATGCCTTCGACCGGCGTCTGCTCGGCGCCCGTGGCCTTCTCCGGCGTGATGCTCAGGACGTCGGCGACGAGGAGGAGCGAATCGGTCGCTGCAACGCTGCCATCGGACGCACCGACGTCACCGAAGCCATCGTCCGGGCTGATCACCGCGGCGACTCGTGAGCCTGCCGGAACGCACTCGATGGTCCTGACGATGCCCGGAAGGATGCCTGACGCGTCGTCGATGACGATCTGCTGGGTCCCGAGGTTGTCGTAACGGGTCTGTGCGAGCGTCGCACCGCTCGTTCCGTTGTACAGCGTGAGCTCTACGGCGACGCGGTCAGACGGCGCTGTCTCCTCGCCGTCGCCCTTGATCAGCACGGTGCGCTCGGTCTTCTCGACGCTCAGCGGCTCGGCGAAGTCGACAGTGGGGGCCGCTCCGAAGTCTCCCGAGATGTCGACCGACGTCACGACGCTGCCTTCCTTCGTGTCGTGGCATTCTGCGGACGCTGTCGTCGCGTCCGGCTTGGCTTCACCGCCGCCGGAGCAGCCGGTCAGGACGAGAGCGGATGCCGCTGCTGCAGCAAGAAAGACGGGAGTACGCAAGGGAGAGGTCACTTTCTGAAACGGAAGGGTGAGCCCCAAGTCTGCCGTAGTCATTTCTGTATTTGCTGCGAACGCTCGTGACACGCGTGCCACGAGCCCCATGCGTCACTGAGAATATGTGAGCGGGTACGCTGCTTCCTTGTGTCAATTGATCAAGCCCCGCTTCAGGAACCCACGGCGCCCGGCATGGTCTACCTGCTCGGCCGGGCTGTTCTCATGCCCATTGTTCGACTCGTTTTTCGCCCGAAGATCATCGGCAGGAAGAACGTTCCGAAGACGGGCCGCGTGATTCTCGCGAGTAACCACCTGTCGTTCATCGACAGCATTGCGATCCCCGTCGTTGCCCCTCGGAGGGTGCAATTCCTGGCGAAGTCGTCGTACTTCGACGGAAAGGGTGCCCGCGGCTGGGCGTCCCGCACCTTCTTCACGTCGATCGGCGCTGTTGGCGTTCGGCGCGGTGCCGGCCAGGCGGCGCAGGAAGCGCTCGATGCCGGTAAACGCATACTCGAAACCGAGAGTGCTTTCGCCATTTACCCCGAGGGCACTCGCTCGCTCGACGGTCGCCTCTACAAGGGCAGGACCGGCGTGGCGTGGCTCGCGCTCTCGACGGGGGCACCCGTGGTCCCCGTCGGACTCATCGGCACCGCTGACCTGATGCCGGTCGGAAGCAAGTTCCCGCGACTCGGCAAGGTCACCGTCATCTTCGGTGAGCCCATTGACGTCACCGTGCACGGACCGGCCACGAGCGGCAAGGCGAGGCGGCAGGCCACCGACGAGATCATGGCGGCGATCCACACGCTCACGGCCCAGGAACTGGCACACGCATACAACGAGTCGCCGCCAGCGGACACCATCGAAAAGATCAAGCGGGCAGTACTCCGGCCTGAACGGCTCTGACACTCCCCCGCGGCACCCCGCCGGACGGAGAGTCGGTTTCAGGCGACGATGATCTCCGGCTCATGCAGCACAGGGAAATTCACGCTGCGCGCGATGAAACACAGCTCGTTCGCTTTCTTGTGCGCCCGCATCGCGGCATCCGCCATCGAAGAATCAGCGACGGTGACCCTGGGCCGCAGGAGCACCTCGGTGAACGCTCCCCCACCGGCACCGTCTTCGACCATGGTGCCCGTCGCTGAATCGGAGTAGTCGGTGACGACGACGCCCTCGGTCACGGCGACGTAGAGGTAAGAGAGCAGGTGGCACTGGGCGAGTGCGGCGAGGAGCAGTTCCTCGGGGTTCCACCTCGACAGGTCACCGCGGAACGGCTTGTCCGCCGAACCCTCGATCTGGTGCTTTCCAGCGGCTGAGACGGTGAGGTCGCGACTGTACTCCCGGTACCCGCTCGTGCCCGAACCGAGGTTGCCCTGCCACACGACATCGATGCCGTAGCTGTGTTCACGCGCCATGGCCTCAGTCTGTCATCATCCCGGCTAATCTTGACCGGTGACCAGTACAGCGAACCCCGTCGAGACTTTTCCGGTGACCAGCGCAGTGGAGCTCGCCGTCGTCGAACGAAGCGGCTTCGTCGAATCACGCCATTCAGGCTCCGCCATCGTCATCGACCAGCACGCCGACGTGCTTCGATCCCTCGGCGACCCGAGTGCCCCCGTATTCCTGCGGTCGACGATGAAGCCGTTCCAGGCGATCGCCGTGATGAACGCCGGTGTCGGCCTTCGCGGTGCGGCCGCCGTGCTCGCAACGGCGAGTCACTCAGGAACCCAGCGCCACGTCTCCGTCGTCCGCAGCATCCTGGCGCAGGCCGGACTCACCGAGACCGCACTCCAGTGCCCCGCAGACTGGCCCTCAGACAGCGCCGCTCGCGACGAGTTGCTGAAGGACAACGGCGACAAGTCACCGATCTACATGAACTGCTCGGGCAAGCACGCTGCCATGCTGCTCGCCTGCGTCACGAACAACTGGCCCATCGAGAGCTACCTCGACCCGGAACACCCGCTGCAGCACGCAATCCTCGATGTCGTCGAGCGGTTCACCGGCGAGCGCCCCGCAGCGTCCGGAATCGACGGTTGTGGTGCGCCGGTGCACGCCCTGTCGCTCGCCGGACTCGCGCGCGGCATCAGCCGGATCCGGACGTCAAGCCCGACGTCACCGTTCGCGATCTACCGGAACGCCGGCATCCTGTGCCAGGCGGCGCTCGAAGACGGCTGGGCGATCGACGGCCCCGGCCGCCCGAACACCGTCGTGATCGACAGGCTCGGCGTGTTCGCGAAGCTCGGCGCTGAAGGCGTCATGGTGATGGCTGCGCCTGACGGCACAACGGTCGCCCTGAAAATGCTCGACGGAAGCCTTCGGGCCGCCACAATCGTCGGCCTCGAACTGCTCGCGGATGCCGGTGCCCTCAGCCGCGACGCCATCGAGGAGATCCGACCTGACCTCAACCTCGATGTCCTCGGCGGCACGGCTGTTGTCGGCGAAATCCGGGTGTCGGGCTCTCTCTAAACGCATGCTCCCTCGCTAGGCTGAGGCCGAGGCCAGATCCGGCCCGAACCGACAGTGACGTCGGACTCCAGCGCGACGTCCTGAGATGCCGGCCCCACCAGGGCCAGGCAGCGAATCGAGGAGCACCATGCGAGTTGCCGTCCCCCGCGAGATCAAGAACAACGAATTCCGGGTAGCCATTACCCCGGCCGGCGTCCACGATCTCATGCTCTCCGGCCACGAGGTCTTTATCGAGAGTGGAGCAGGCGCCGGGTCATCCATTCCGGATTCTGCCTTCGAACGCGTGGGGGCGACGATCCTTCCGGATGCCGCCTCGACGTGGGAGCGGGCGGAGTTGCTGCTCAAGGTGAAAGAGCCGATTGCGAGTGAGTACGGCTACTTTCGGCGGGATCTCGTGCTGTTCACCTACCTCCACCTCGCGGCAGAGCCCGCGCTGACCGAGGCGCTCCTCGCCTCGGGGATGACCGCCATCGCCTACGAGACGGTACAGCTGCCGAATCGCTCCCTCCCCCTGCTGGCACCGATGAGCGAGGTCGCCGGGCGCCTGTCGGCGATCGTCGGCGCCAACACGATGCTTAAACCCAACGGCGGGCCGGGACTCCTCGTTCCCGGCGTGCCCGGTACGTCGCCCGCCCGGGTCACGGTCCTCGGCGGCGGAGTCGCGGGCACGAACGCCGCCGCCGTCGCGGTCGGACTCGGGGCTGACGTCACGATTCTCGACACGAACATCGCGAGACTTCGTGAACTCGACGCCATCTATGCCGGACGGATCAAAACCATCGCCAGCAACGCGTTCGAGATCGAGCACTCGCTGCTCGGTGCTGACCTCGTCATCGGCTCGGTGCTGATCCCCGGCGCTCAAACTCCCAAGCTCGTGAGCAATGAACTGGTGTCGAGGATGAAGCCGGGCAGCGTCCTCGTCGATATTTCGGTCGACCAGGGCGGATGCTTCGAGGATTCGCACCCGACGACCCACGCCGATCCGACCTTCACCGTGCATGGCTCGGTGTTCTACTGCGTCGGCAACATGCCCGGTGCCGTACCGCACACGTCCACCTACGCCCTCACCAACGCCACGTTGCCGTACGCTCGCGCCCTGGCCAGCAGCGGCTGGCGGGACGCCTTTCGCACCGACCCCGCCCTCGCCCAGGGGCTCAATGTGCACGACGGCGTTGTCTACTTTGCACCGGTCGCTACCGCCCACGGACGCGAATACCACTCGGTCGAGACACTTCTGCAGGCGTAGTCGAGCGTTGGCCGGTCGTCGCGGCCCCGGGCAGGCGCGGTCTGAGTCCGGCTGACTTCACCGCAGGCTGGCTTCACCGCAGGCTGACCCGCTCCGCCTGGCCGCCGGGAGGGACGTGCCAGACATGGCCGGGCCAGACCAGGAGGGGCGGAAGCTCGCGTCGTTTGGTGAGTGCACGGTACTCGGCGACCGTGCAACCGTCGAGAATGAGTTCCGCGTCCTGGCGGAGCGCAGCGAACAGTGCCCACTGGGTCTGCCAGTCATCGCTGTCGCCAACGAGTACTACGGCTCCGGGAGTGCCGAGTCCGAGGTCCCCCACGGTGAGCCGCGTCGCCCCTCCGACCGCGGCCACGCGCAGGCCCCGCTCGCACGACGGATCGTTGAGTATCGATTCCACCCGGTGCTGGGGAGACCGGCAGACGAGCACCGTCAGCGGGTGCTGGCCCAGAACGTATTCGGGGGCGGTGCTGCTTCGCCCATGTCGGCCTGGCCCTGCCCGGCCAGATGAAGACCCGGTCCCGGTCCCAGGCGCGGACACCGGGCCGCTTGTTGTGTCGGCGACTGTTGCGTCGGCGACAGCGACCTGGATCGTGGCCCCACGCCACACCGCGTTTCCGTCCGGCCGATTGGCCACCCAGCTCGCACTGTCACCACCCGCCATGAGGTGTTCCTGCCGATTCGCCATTCGCAGCATGAGCACGGCACCGGCGAACCCGGACAGCACGCTGAGTGCTCCCGCCAGCCGCTTGAGCGTGAGCATCACCCACACCGACCGGCGGGGACCGTCGCGCAGCAACTCCACCAGGGCGTCACGGAGCCTGGTCGCATAATCGTCATCCAGTCGCGCGAGCGTGGAGTCGACATCATCGATCAGGAGGAGTGTCTTGTCGCCCGGTCGGAGAACCGCGACCCTTGACCTGAACACGGTGCCCGCTGTGGCCGCGGCGCCTGCGGTGCCTGCTGTGCCTGCGGTCGCCGGGGCGCGGAGGCTGGCCGCGAGCCCGATCACCGTGTCCCAGGTCTCTTCATCGTCAGAGCCGACCCGAACCAGCCGCCAGCCCGGGCGACGTGCGCCGGAACCGGTGGGGTCCCGGTTATTTGTGTCGCCGGTTGCCATCGCCTCAGCGGTTACCGTGTCGAGTACCGTCGTTTTCCCTGAGCGCGCCGCACCGACGACGAGAACACTCCCATCGGTTTCCGGCACCCAGAGCGCGGTGTCCTGCCGCTGAAGTCCCGGCAGATCTGCCAGCCCGAGACGGATCGCGCCCGGGATGGCGCCGCGGACGGCGCCGGGGATGCCGTTCGAGGTCGCGTTCGGTGGCTCGAGATCGTTCAGGGCAAGCCGGTCGGGAAGTGGGTCGAGCCACGGCCGACGCGGCGAGACGCCGGATTGTGTGTTCGCTGCAATGCTCTCGATTTCCGACTGTAAAACCGCGGCGACCTGCACCTGCCGGTCGCGGCCCCCTGTGGCCAGAATAAGCCGACCGGGCCTTGAAGCAGGCAGGTGCGCTGCAGCATCCGTGCCCACAACCGCGACGCTGTCGCTGCGGCTGTGCACGCGCAGTGACAGCCGGAGCCCGCAGTTGGCGAGGAGGGCGTCCCTGACCACTCCCGCCGGGCGCTGCGTACAGAGAATGAGGTGCATGCCGAGCGAACGCCCCCTCGCTCCGATGTCAACGAAAAGAGCGTGGAGATCGGGGAAGCCGTCGAGCATGGCGGCGAATTCGTCGACGACGATGACGAGTCGGGGGAAGGCGCCGCGCGCCTCGGCGATATCGCGACACCCGAGGTCGGCGAGCGTCCTTTCCCGATACACGATCTCTGCGCTGAGGCTGGCGAGCGCCCTGGCCGCGGCGACCTCGTCGAGGTCCGTGATGAGTCCAACCACGTGCGGCAGCGATCTCAATGGCGCGAACGCGCTGCCGCCCTTGAAGTCGACAAGCAGGAAAGTGACGAGCGCCGGCGAATGCCCGAGCGCCATACTTGCCACCCAGGTGGTCAGCAGTTCGCTCTTGCCGCTACCTGTTGTACCGCCGACTATCGCGTGTGGCCCCTCGGTCACGATGTCGACCACAACCGCTGTGCCACCGCCAGCACCAGCGCCACCACCAGCACTGGCACTGGCACTGGCACTGGCACTGGCACTGGCACTGGCACTGGCACTGATCCCGAGCACCGCCCGGAGGGATGACCCGTCTTTCGTGCTCACCGCCCCCTCATCACCGGCGCGCCGGTGAACGTCACCGAAGCCGACGCGTGCAGGAAGTTCGACTGCCGCTGTCGCAACACCGAGCCTGTCCGCGAGTGCAGCGAGTACCGTCGCAAACAACTCGCACTCGACCTCGGTCATGAGTTCGAGCGCAAGGACTATGGGGCTGGCGACTCCTGAGGACCTGTCGGAGTCGCCGTGGTGGAGAACCGCTGTCGCCAACCCCGTGAGTTCGAGTACCTCACCGCATTCCGGCGGGATCTCCTCGACCGTGCGAGTGAGCACGATCAGGATCGTCGCACGTTCGCCCGTGGCCGTGCCCGTGGCCGTGGCCGAACCGGACCATGCGTGTTCAGGCCAAGCGGAACCGGACCCGGCGCGATCGTGACTGCGCCCGCCTGCCAGCGATCTCGGATTTCTCTCCGGGAGGAGATCAGGCGACCCCGGCGCCGCGGTCAGATCCCTGACCACGACAGTCACCGGAGCGCCTCGCCCTGTCCCCGCGTGCGGCATAACGGACACCCAGTCCCATCCGGGGCCCTCCGTGAGGACCTCCGCGGTCTCAGGCCCCATCGCGTTGCACAGCTGGAGCAGAATGCCCCTGGCGAACCCCCTGGCGGGAAGCGTGGCGCCGACGACGCCGATGCCACGAGTCGCGTCGATATCGACCGGGACTCCCGATGCGAACCGCGCGCGATCGCGCAGCGCCCGACCCGCCGCTGAGTCCACCGCGCCATCAACCCGGAGGGTGCTCGGCAGAGTGCCGGTACCGACGACCACGCGAGTCCGTGCTGCGCCGCTGACGCGCCAGCGACCGAGTCGGACCGAGCGCGCGACGTCGGGCTCTCCGCTCTCGTGCGGCCGGCGAGATGGCGCTGCGGTGCTGCCCGTTCCGGTCGTACCGACGAGTGCCCGCGCTCCCGGCGCGTTCCGTCTCCTCACCTGTCGCTCCTCGTCGAGCCTCGAGTCGATGAGCTGCGAAATGCTGTCGAATTCGGCTGCATACGCGGCGCGGTCCTTCTTCAGCCGCCTGCCGGACGACCACCGCGAGTCAATCACGCTCGCGATCGCGATCACCGGACCAAGCGCGGCGAACATCAGGGCAAACGATGATCCGGTGACGAGCCAGATCAGAACCGAGACCGCGACCGGCGCCAGGGCCGCTAGGACGGGAAACGGCGACGGGGGCGAGCGCACGGGTTGCCGCGGGAGGGTGATCGGTTCATCGTTCGGCGCGCTGACGCTCATGAATCCACAACATCATGTCCGAACGCCAGGCCACACAGCGGGACGACACCGGTGGACGCAGCCTCCCGGCGATACCCGTGTGGAGGGTACTACGAGGGAACGGCGAAGAACCGCGATTAACCGCGGTCAGGCGCGGGAGACGAGCAATTCGTCCAAAACTATGGCGCTGACGTTGTCGCGGCCACCGTTCTCGAGGGCAGCTTCCACGAGAGCGCGGACAGCCTGCTCCGGAGTCGGAGACTGCAGAAGGAAGTGCCTGAGACCGAAGTCGGTCAGCTCTTTGGTGAGCCCATCGGAACAGACGAGCCAGCGCGCCTTGTCCTGGATGGGAACCTCGGTGTAATCGGGAAGCGGTTCGTCTGAGAAGCCGACCGCACGGGTGATGACGTTTCCGTGCGGGTGGGATTCCGCCTCAGCGGGTGTAATCGCGCCGATGGAAATAAGCTCCTGCACGACCGAGTGGTCGAGCGTCACCTGCACGAGTTCATCACCGAGAAGCCGGTAGACCCGCGAATCGCCGATGTTGAAAACGGTCCAGGACGGGACCGAGTTCTCTGGACCGGAAAATCCGAGCACGATCCCCGTGACCGTCGTCCCCGTGCCGAGGTCGGACTCGCCGACCTGTTCGAGCATGTCGGCGACGGCATCGCGGAGAGCGTTCTCAACGGCGATGCGGTCGACAGTCTCGCCAGACTCCACGCGCTCAGCAAGTCGCGCGATGACTGCGGCGCTTGCGACCTCGCCGGCTTCGTGACCGCCCATGCCGTCTGCAACGGCGAAGACCGGATACTCGACGATGAGAGCATCCTGATTCACCTGGCGCTTGCGGCCGGTGTCGGTGACACTTGCCCACGACAGCGCGAGCGGCTGTCCGTTGGGCACGTCGACGACGTACGAATCGGTGCGCACGTCAATCTCAGTCACGCGGTCGTCCTCTCGGTGCCAGAGCGAGTCGCCCCTTCCGTAGATAATACCGGCGGAATGTACCGAGTGGTTCCCTCGGGTCGCCTTCAGGGGTCAATTGCGTCGCACCGGGTTGCTTCCGGTGGCACATCGAAGGCCCACTCGGGCAGATGTCCGGCCCCGATCATGGTGCCAATGAGGTCGGCGAGACCGTATCTCGGGTCGATGTCCACAGCCTGCGCGATCCACCTCGCCGCGACCGAACCGGCACCGAGTGCCCAGTACAGCCACCCGATCATCGTCAATAGCGCTGGTGCGGTCTCGGACGGAACGCGCGCCGCGGCGAACCGCAGCACGGCGATTGCCGAGCGAATGCGGTCAGGGTCCGGCCTCGGCATGTCCCACCCACCGAGAGCACCAGCGCCCGGCATCCCGCTGATGTCCTCACCCGAGGCGAACATCCTCTGCGTCAGGGCACTCTCATCGCCCGCGGTGGTCCCCCAGCCCCAGGTCATCAGCACCGTGTCCCTGACCGCCGGACTCTGCACGAGAAAGGTAAGCAGCGCCGCGTTCTTCCCGCTCTCGGCATCGGCATCAGCATCAGCATCAGGGCGAGCGGTGACGAGATGATCGGCGAACGCGACGGTATCGCCGTCGAAGTTGTACTCCCAGTAGAGAACCGGCAGGAGTTCTGCACTCTCCCTGAGCCCGCTGAGCACGCGGTACAGCGATGACACACGTTCGCACTCGGCCGCATCGGCCGCCTCGAGCGTCGCACCGGCCACGACGTCGTCGAGTGCCGGGACGTCACCGAGCGCCGGTGCGTCGCGCGGCAGCCGTTCGTCCTGACGCGCCGCCGACTGGGCGATAAGCTCAAGCGACCGCCCCCGCCGCGGTCCGTCATCGAGGTAGCTCCCCCACGCATCGGAGGCGACGCACAGCGCGTCGCGCACAAGGAAACCCCCGTGTCTGGCACGGGTCGTCAGATTGGCGATGAGCGCTCGACGTGGTGGTCCTGCGTAACGCTCGAAAGTGTCATCCGTATAAACGACCGGCACTATCGCGTCGACGTCGGGGATCCTGCAGACCATGCCGAGCGTTGTCGTGGCAAACGCCTTGCGCACGGGAGCCGGTGCGTCCTCGCCAGGCAGATCGATGCGCAGCGCGCCGCAGGTGCGGTTGCCTCGAAAGGCAACGAGAACCACGCTGTCGCGCGGCACGAAGCCAGCCAGGCTGGGGACGAGGGCAAGGAAGTCGTGGGCGCCGTGCGCGGTGATGATCGTCGTCATGACGGCAGTCTTCACCGCGAATGCCCGGCCTCTGCGCCGTCTTCCAGCTCCGGTGAGTGAACGAGCGTTCCACTGCCACTGTGAGGGGAATCGCCTCGTTCGTCGCTTGATCAGGCGCTGGCCGCCGTGATCAGGCGTCGGCAACCCTGATCAGGCGTCGTCCGTGGTCGTTGCCTGGGCGAACTGCGAGTTGTAGAGCGAATAATACGCACCCCCGGCAGCGAGCAGTTCGGCGTGCGTTCCCTGCTCGACGATCGCCCCGGATTCCATCACGAGGATCAGGTCGGCGTCGCGGATCGTCGACAGACGGTGTGCGATCACAAAGCTCGTCCTGTCCTGCCGGAGCGCCGACATCGCCTTCTGGAGCAGCAGTTCGGTCCTGGTGTCGACAGAGCTCGTCGCCTCGTCGAGGATGAGAACGCTCGGCTTGACCAGGAAGGCCCGCGCGATGGTGAGCAGTTGCTTCTCCCCCGCTGAGACATTCGATGCCTCATCGTCGAGAACCGTGTCGTAGCCATCGGGCAACGAGTGCACGAAGCGGTCGACGTAGGTAGCCCGGGCGGCCTCGAGGATTTCCTCCTCAGTGGCATCCGGTCGACCGTAGGCGATGTTCTCGCGGATCGTCCCGCCGAAGAGCCAGGTGTCCTGCAGCACCATGCCGGTGCGGGAACGCAGGTCGTCGCGCGTCATCTCGGCGATGTTCACGCCGTCGAGGGTGATCCGGCCTGAATCCAGCTCGTAGAACCGCATGATGAGGTTCACCAGCGTTGTCTTGCCTGCGCCGGTCGGACCGACGATCGCCACCGTGTGCCCGGGTTCCGCCACGAGGTTGAGGTGCGAAATCAGGGGCTTGTCCGGCGAATAGCTAAAGGACACGTCCTCGAAGACCAGGCGGCCCCTGCCGTCTCGTGGCGGGGTCACCGGGTCGGACGGATCCGGCGACTGTTCGTCGGCGTCGAAGAGCTCGAAGACGCGTTCAGCGGATGCCACGCCCGACTGGAGCAGGTTGGCCATCGACCCGAGCTGGGTCAGCGGCTGGGTGAACTGGCGGGAGTACTGGATGAAGGCCTGCACGCTGCCGAGACTCAGGCCGCCGGTCGCGACCTGGATTCCACCGACGACCGCTATGGCGACGTACACGAGGTTACCGACGAACATCATCGACGGCATGATGATGCCGGAAATGAACTGCGCACCGAAGCTGGCCTCGTAGAGTTCCTCGTTCTTCGACGAGAACCGTGACCCGACCTCGCGGGCACGGCCGAAGACCTTGACGATGGCGTGGCCTGAGTACATCTCCTCGATCTGCGCGTTGAGCTCACCGGTGTGCTTCCACTGCGCGACGAACTTCTTCTGTGACCGCTTGGCGATCACACCGGTGATGAGGATCGTCGCCGGGATCGTGACCAGTGCGATGAGTGCGAGCAGCGGTGAGATCGTGAACATCGCGATCAGCACGCCGATCACGGTGAGCAGCGACACGAGCACCTGGCTGAGCGTCTGTTGCAGGGTCTGTGCGATGTTGTCGATGTCATTGGTGACCCGGCTGAGCAGCTCACCGCGCTGCATCCTGTCGAAGTATTTGAGGGGAAGGCGGTTGACCTTCACCTCGACGTCCTCGCGAAGCCGGTACATCGTCCTCTGGACGACACCGTTGAGAACGAGAGCCTGGATCCAGCCGAAGAGAAAGGCAAAGGAATACACGGCGAGCACGATGAGCAGCACACGGGAGAGGGCACCGAAGTCGATGCCCTGTCCCGGCGTGAGAGTCATTCCGCTCAGCATGTCGGCCCGGTCGTTATCGCCGGTTGCACGGAGCGAGTCGACGATCTGCTCCTTGCTGGCACCGGAGGGCAGCCCCTGGGAGATGACGCCCTCGAAGAGGATGTTTGTCGCGTCACCGAGGAGTTTCGGTCCCATCACGGACAGCGTGACACTGATCACGGCGAGGACCGTGACAAAGACGAGCTTCCACCGCTCAGGCCTCAGCCTCGCGAGCAAACGCTTCGCGCTCGGCCCGAAGTTCATGCTCTTCTCGGCGGGCATCCCCGCTCCGCCGAACGGACCGCCACCGCGAGGTGGTCGCGCCGGAACCCTGACTGGTGCGTCGTCGTCGACCTCGTCGATGTCGCTCACAGTGCCTCCTCGACGGCGAGCTGCGACTCGACGATCTCCCGATAGGTCTCAGACGACTCGAGCAACTCCTCGTGGGTTCCCGTGCGCTCAACCGCGCCGTCCTCGAGGACGATGATCTGGTCAGCATCCCGAATCGTGCTCACGCGCTGCGCGACGATCACCATCGTCGCACCCCGGACATCCCTCGCGAGAGCCGCGCGCAGTCGCGCATCGGTGGCGAGATCCAGCGCCGAGAACGAGTCGTCGAAGACATAGACCTCCGGGCGCTTTACGAGCGCCCTGGCGATGGCGAGTCGCTGTCGTTGCCCGCCGGACACGTTGCCGCCTCCCTGCGAAATCGGCGCGTCCAGCTGATCGGGGAACGCCTCGACGAAGTCGCGCGCCTGCGCGGTCTCGAGGGCCCGCCAGAGTTCATCGTCCGTTGCGTCAGGCTTTCCAAACCGCAGGTTCGTCGCAACAGTGCCCGAAAAGAGATACGGCCGCTGGGGCACGATACCGATCTTCGACCACAAGAGGTCCTGATCTGTTTCATTGACAGCGACGCCATCGACGAGCACCCGCCCGCCGGTCGCGTCGAAAAGCCGGGGAAGCAGATTGATCAGTGTCGTCTTTCCCGATCCCGTCGATCCGATGATCGCTGTCGTCGTGCCCGGTTCGATGTCGAACGTGATGTCACGCAGCACCGGCTGCTCTGCACCGGGATAGGAGAACTCGACGTGATCGAACCGGATCCTCCCAGCGACATCCAGTGTCGAGACCGGCCGGTCCGGCTGCCGCACCGTTGAGTCGGTCGAGAGCACCTCTTCGATCCGGTCAGCGCTCACCGCTGCGCGCGGGATCATCACCGCCATGAACGTCGCCATCATGACCGCCATGAGGATCTGCATGAGGTACTGGAGGAACGCCATCACGGTTCCGACCTCCATGGAACCGTCAGCAATGCGGAACCCACCGAACCAGAGCACGGCGATACTCGACACGTTGAGCACGAGCATGACGATCGGGAACATCAGCGCCATCAGACGACCGACGCGAAGGCCGACATCCGTCAGTTCATCGTTGGCCTTCTCGAAGCGAGACGTCTCCTCCGCCTCCCGCACAAACGCGCGGACAACGCGGATGCCGGTGAGCTGGCCCCGCAGGATTCCGTTGACCCGGTCGATCCTTCTCTGCATCGACTGGAACAAGGGAATCATCCGCACGATGATGAGCCCGACAGCGATGAGAAGCACCGGGATGGACACGGCCATCAGCCAGGACAGCTCGAGGTCGAGGCTCAACGCCGCGACAACACCGCCGATGGCGAGGATCGGCGCAGACACCATCAGCGTGCACGTCATGAGGACGAGCATCTGCACCTGCTGGACGTCATTGGTGCTTCTCGTGATCAGCGACGGAGCCCCGAACTTCGACACCTCCCGCTCGGAGAAGCGGCCGACGTGGGTGAACACCGCCGCGCGGACGTCGCGACCGAGCCTCATCGCCGCCTTGGCTCCGAAGTACACGGCAGTTATCGCGCACAGCACCTGGATGAGGGTGATGCCGAGCATCAGCATCCCGACCCTCAGGATGTACGCCGTGTCTCCCGTGGCAACGCCGTTGTCGATAATGTCGGCGTTGAGGGTGGGCAGGTACAGCGACGCTATTGCCTGCGCAAACTGAAAAACGACGACACCGACGAGAAGCGGCCAGTGGGGCTTCAGGTAGCGGCCGACGAGTTTTGCGAGCATGGGAGTCCTTATCAGGGGTACCGCCGACCGATCGGCAGATCCACCCAGCGAGCCTAGCTGAGCGGCTCTCCGCCGAGGAGAGTCTTACCCGTTCACCTCTTCGCGGGGAGCGAACAGGTCACCGATAAAGGTCAGGTCGTCAGCAGACGGATGCCAGCTGGTTGCAGCATCCGCGTTCTGAACGATCTGCTCGGGCCGCGTCGCGCCGGCGATGACGCTCGTGAGGTTCGGCTGGGCAAGCAGCCAGGCGAATGTTGCTTCGAGCATCGTGATTCCACGGTCGTCACAGAACTTCTCGTACGCCTCGATGGCGTCCCACGGTGCGCTGTCGAGGAGATAGCTGCGCTGGCGAATGATCCGGCTGTCCGACGGGCCGCCCGCCCGGCTGAACTTGCCGGTGAAGAGGCCGTTGTAGAGCGGGAAGTACGGCAGGAAGCCGATGTCGTACTTCGCCAGCACGGGGAACAACTCGCGCTCGGCATCGCGGACGATGAGGCTGTACTCGTTCTGCGACGAGATGAACTTCGGGTGCGACGTGAGCTCGGCGGTGAGCTCTGCCTCGACAACCTGCCAAGCCGGCAGGTTCGAGTGGCCGATGTAGCGCACCTTACCCTCGACGATGAGATCATCGAGCACCGAGAGGGTCTCCTCGATCGGCGTGAGGGGGTCTGGGGTGTGCAGCTGGTAGAGGTCGATCCAGTCGGTCTGCAGCCGCCGGAGGGATGCTTCGACAGCGAGCCGCACATACCGCCTGGATCCCTTGGCGCCCCACGCGGGAATGCCGACGTCGGCCCCGGAATGACCGAACTTGGTGGCGAGCACGATCTGGTCGCGACGCCCCTTGAGTGCATTGCCCATCAGCGTCTCGCTGAGCCCCGGCTCCTTGCCGTACATGTCGGCGGTGTCGAAGAGCGTGACGCCGACGTCGATCGCGGCTGAGATCACCGCGTTCGTGCCCTCCTGTGATTCGCTCGCCGTGCCGAGCCGCCCGAAGTTATTGCAGCCGAGCCCGATCGTCGAGACGCGAAGTCCGCTGGAGCCGAGTGTGCGATATTCGATGTCTGCCATTCGATCAGGCTACCGGTCGGCGGTCAGACTCCCCCACAACCGGTGCTCCGGCGGCGAGAATCCACCGATGCTGTGAAACGCCCGCCCTGGTCGCTGTGCCGCATACCGTCGAGCACATGACACGACACCACAGCGACCCCGCACCCGCGCCCGGGCCGATGCCGACCCTGTTCGACCGCCCCGTCGGTCTCCTCCGTTTCTCCAGCCCGCTCGGCAGGATCGAACTCACGAGTGACGGCACCTCCGTGACGACGCTCGTTATCGAACGAGGGAACGAGTTGCCCCTCGACGGCTACCGTGAATCGCCGCTCGATGTCCTCGTGCTCGCGTCCGAGCAGCTCGCGGACTACTTTGACGGCTCTCGCCGGGCGTTTGATGTGCCGCTCTCCCCCGTCGGTACCCCGTTCCAGCTGGCCACCTGGACCGGGCTCGCGGGGATCAGCTTCGGCGAATCACGAACCTATGGGCAGCTGGGCTACGACATCGGTGCCGGTCTCGCCGGCCGTGCCATCGGAAGTGCGGTGCGTGCGAACCGACTGCCCCTGTTCGTACCGTGCCACAGGGTGCTCGCAACCGGACGCCGCATCACCGGGTATACGCAGGGCAACGGAGTGCCCACCAAAGAGCGGCTGCTTGACCACGAGGGCATCGAGTACCGGCAGCCCCTGCAGCGGGCAACTCTCCAGACCGCGTGACTGATCGGAACTTCGTAGACGGTCGACAGCCCTTTTTCCGGCGCGGGTACTCTCTTTTCCAGCCGGTACTCTGGTCGGCATGCCCCCTTCCGAATCGATAGTTCCCGGAACCGACGGCAAGAGCCGGTGCGCCTGGGCGGTCAATGACCCCGAGTACCAGCGCTATCACGACGAAGAATGGGGAACCCCCCTGGTCGGCGACCGTGCGGTCTTCGAGAAGATCAGCCTCGAGGGTTTCCAGGCCGGACTGAGCTGGATCACGATTCTCAAGAGGCGGCCCGCTTTCCGGGAAGCGTTCGACAACTTCGATATCGAGACGGTCGCCTCGTACTCAGACGCCAAGGTCGAAGAGCTCGTACAGAACCCGGCCATCATCCGGCACCGAGGCAAGATCACAGCCGTGATCGGCAACGCGCGGGCAACACTTCAGCTCGGCGAGAGCCTGTCAGATCTCGTCTGGAGCTTTCGACCGGATCCCCTCCCGCCGCGCCCGGCGACGTTCAGTGACATCCCGGCGATCACCGCGGAGTCAACAGCGCTCAGTAAGGAGCTCCGTCGTCGGGGCTTCCGCTTCGTAGGGCCGACGACCATGTACGCGCTGATGCAGTCAGCGGGGATCGTCGACGACCACGTCGAGGGATGCTGGCGGGCTGCGTGACGACAAGCCGGTGAGCTAATTTCCGTCAGCGAAATCCCGAGGGCAAATTCAGGGAGCAAGATCCCGGGAACAAAACTCAGACGAGTAGTGCGAGTTCCCTCGCACCGGAGTCCGGGCTGAGTTTCTCAAGCCTGAAACCCGCCGTCGGCGCCCAGGCGCAGAGTTCATCGACATGGGCAAACGGGATCCGCGCACGCACTATGGCGCGGGTGAACTCACCCTTGGCCTTCTTGTTGAAGTGGTTGAGGGCGCGGCGCGAGCCGTTTGGCCCGTCAGTAAGAACCCGAAGATAGAAGGAGTTCGGCATCGCGAGTGACGGTCCGAGCGCGACATACGCCTCGGAGCGCATGTCGATCAGGAGACCGTCGTGCTGGGCGAGCGCGTCCGCAACGACAGGAGCCCAGAGGCGTTTCATCGGCGCCCCCGGAATGCGCGAGTCGTGGGACAACCGGTAAGCGGGGATGGGGTCGAGCGCACCAACCGGACCGAAGAGGGCCGCGTGGACGAGCACGTGCCTGCCGGCAAACGCTCGGGCTTCAGCATCGAGCGTTCCCGCGTCGAGCGCGTCGAACAGCACGCCGGTGTACCTGTCGAGCGCAGGCATGGTCGGTGACTCCCACAGCATCCGATTCACCTCGACCTCACCGTGCTGCTTGGGCCCGAGCTTGAGCGCAGCAATCATGGCGTCCCGGTCTGCTGCCAGCCGAACAACGTCGTCGGTTAGTTGCCGACGCACCGCGGTGAGTTCGGGATAACGCAGCGCGTCGAGAGACAACGAACGCCCCGTGCCACCGGCTCGCTTCGTCTCAGACGGAGGGAGCAGGATAAGCACGGGGCGTTACGAGGAGCCTTGCGGCGGTACTACTTGACCAGGCTGGCGTTGCCAGCCACGATCGTCACTGTGTTGTTCTCAACGGAGAGGAACCCGTCCGCGGCCGTCGCGGTGATCTTCTCACCGTTCTCAGCCGTGACGCGAACCTGACCCTCGGCAAGGATGGCAAGCATCGGCTCGTGGCCGGGGAGAATACCGATCTCTCCCTCGACAGTCCGGGCGATGACCATGGACGCGGTCCCTGACCACACTTCCTGGTCTGCCCCGACAACACTGACCTTGAGCGAAGCCATGACTAGCCGTTCTCCTTCTGGATGCGGGCCCAGGCCTCTTCGACATCGTTGATGCCACCGACGTTGAAGAACGCCTGCTCGGCAACGTGGTCGAATTCGCCGTCGGCGATCGCGGAGAAGGACTCGATGGTCTCCTTGAGCGGAACCGTCGATCCCTCGACACCGGTGAACTTCTTCGCCATGTAGGTGTTCTGCGAGAGGAACTGCTGGATGCGACGAGCACGGGCAACCGTGATCTTGTCTTCTTCGCTCAGCTCGTCGACACCGAGAATCGCGATGATCTCCTGGAGTTCCTTGTTCTTCTGCAGGATCGCCTTGACGCGAACAGCGGTGTTGTAGTGGTCATCACCGATGTAGCGCGGGTCGAGGATGCGGCTCGTCGAGGTCAGCGGGTCGATCGCGGGGTACAGACCCTTTGATGCGATCTCACGTGACAGCTCGGTGGTCGCGTCGAGGTGCGCGAACGTCGTTGCAGGAGCCGGGTCGGTGTAGTCGTCAGCAGGAACGTAGATTGCCTGCAGCGACGTGATCGAGTGGCCACGGGTCGACGTGATGCGCTCCTGGAGGATACCCATCTCGTCGGCGAGGTTCGGCTGGTAACCCACCGCGGACGGCATGCGTCCGAGAAGTGTGGAGACCTCGGAACCGGCCTGCGTGAAGCGGAAGATGTTGTCGATGAACAACAGGACGTCCTGCTTCTGCACGTCGCGGAAGTACTCAGCCATGGTGAGGGCCGAGAGGGCGACGCGGAGTCGCGTTCCTGGCGGCTCGTCCATCTGGCCGAAGACGAGGGCGGTCTTGTCGAAGACGCCTGCTTCTTCCATTTCGGCGATGAGGTCGTTACCTTCACGGGTACGCTCACCGACACCGGCGAAGACCGAAACTCCACCGTGGTCCTGCGCAACGCGCTGGATCATTTCCTGAATGAGGACTGTCTTACCGACACCAGCACCACCGAACAGACCGATCTTTCCACCCTGTACGTACGGGGTGAGAAGGTCGATGGACTTGATGCCGGTCTCGAAGAGCTCGGTCTTCGACTCGAGCTGGTCGAATGCCGGTGGCTTGCGGTGGATGGGCCAGCGTTCGGTGATCTCGATCTGCTCGCCGGGAGCAGCGTTGAGGACGTCACCGATGACGTTGAAAACCTTGCCCTTGGTGATGTCACCGACGGGAACCGTGATCGGCTCTCCGGTGTCAGTCACTTCCTGGCCGCGGACGAGTCCGTCGGTCGGGTTGAGCGCAATGGCGCGGATCAGGTCATCGCCGAGGTGCTGGGCAACCTCGAGCGTGAGGACCTGGGTCACGCCGGCCATGTTCACTGTGGTCTTCAGTGCGTTGTAGATACCGGGAATCGCGTCGTGCGGGAACTCGATGTCAACAACCGGACCGGTGACGCGAGCGACTCGGCCGGTAGCGCCGGCCTTCACCTCACCCGTCGTGTCCTGAGCGGTGGCAATGTCTGTCATGCTCTTCTTCTCTCTTCGTAAAGTTACTTGGCGGACGACAGTGCGTCTGCGCCGCCGACAATCTCGGAAATCTGCTGGGTGATCTCGGCCTGGCGGGCGTTGTTCCGCAGCCGTGTGTAGTCCGTGATCAGCTTGTCCGCGTTGTCGCTGGCCGAACTCATCGCCTTCTGCGTTGCCGCGTGCTTTGCAGCAGCGGACTGAAGCAGCGCGTTGAAGATGCGGCTCTCGATGTACACGGGCAGAAGTGCGTCGAGCACGCTCCCTGCGTCTGGTTCGAACTCATAAAGCGGGAGCACTGTCTTGTCGTTGGGCTCTTCGACACCCTCGACGACCTCGAGTGGAAGCAACCGCACAACCTCGGGAACCTGGCTCATCATGCTGACGAGACGGTTGTAGACGATGTGGATCTCGTCGACGCCACCCTCTGACGCATCCTGAACGAAACGCTCGAGAAGCGCAGCGCTGATCTCCTGCGCTGTTGCGAAGGTCGGGTTCTCGCTTTCGCCGACCCACTGACCTTCCGAGGAACGCTTGCGGAATGCGAAGTACCCGACGGCCTTGCGACCGATGAGGTAGTAGACAACGTCCTTGCCCTGGCTGCGGAGCAGCTCGGCAAGCTCGTTGGCTTCACGCAGAACCTGCGAGTTGAACGCGCCGGCGAGGCCGCGGTCAGACGCAAAGATCACAACGGCTGCACGCTCGATGGTCTCCGGCTCGGTGGTCAGCACGTGGTCGACGTTTGAGTACGTCGCCACGGCTGACACCGCGCGGGTGATCGCACGAGAGTACGGCCCGGATGCTTCAACGCGCGCCTGCGCTTTTGCAATGCGCGAGGCGGCGATGAGCTCCATCGCCTTCGTGATCTTCTTGGTCGTCTGCGCAGACTTGATCTTCTGCGTATAGACCCGAAGTTGTGCACCCATTACTTATCGACGTCCCTTGACGATCTTTTCCTGGTTGACGTCTTCAGCGGGCAGTTCGGTGAACTGCTCGGAACCCGGGCCGTTGAGGGGCTTGCCCGCACCGGTCTGGAATTCCTTCTTGAAGGCGTCGACAGCTGCGTCGAGCTCGTCGACGATGTCGTCGCTGAGCACGTTCGTCTCGCGGAGCTTCGAGAGCACCTGGGTGTTGCGACCCAGGTAGTCGTGAAGTTCGCTTTCGAAGCGCAGGATGTCTTCGACAGGAACCTCGTCGAGCTTGCCCTTCGTACCGGCCCAGATCGAGACGACCTGGTTCTCGACGGGGAACGGAGAGTACTGCGGCTGGCGCAGCAGCTCGGTGAGGCGAGCACCGCGAGCAAGCTGGCGACGGCTGGCCGGGTCGAGGTCGGATGCGAACATCGCGAATGCCTCGAGCGAGCGGTACTGAGCGAGTTCGAGCTTCAGCGTTCCTGAAACCTTCTTGATGCTCTTCACCTGGGCGTCTCCACCAACACGCGAGACCGAGATTCCCACGTCAACAGCGGGACGCTGGTTGGCGTTGAAGAGGTCTGACTGCAGGAAGATCTGTCCGTCGGTGATCGAGATCACGTTGGTCGGGATGTACGCCGAAACGTCGTTCGCCTTCGTCTCGATGAGCGGAAGACCGGTCATGGAACCGGCACCGAGCTCGTCGGACAGCTTGGCGCAACGCTCGAGCAGACGGGAGTGCAGGTAGAACACGTCACCGGGGTATGCCTCGCGTCCTGGCGGACGGCGAAGGAGCAGCGATACGGCGCGGTATGCCTCTGCCTGCTTCGACAGGTCATCGAAGACAATGAGGACGTGCTTGCCGCCGTACATCCAGTGCTGGCCGATGGCCGAACCGGTGTAGGGAGCGAGGTACTTGAAACCTGCGGGGTCGGACGCGGGAGCGGCGACGATCGTCGTGTACTCCATGGCGCCGGCCTCTTCGAGCGACGCCTTGATGGCGGCAATCGTCGAGCCCTTCTGGCCGATGGCGACGTAGATGCAGCGAACCTGCTTGTTGACGTCGCCTGACGCCCAGTTGTCCTTCTGGTTGATGATCGTGTCGATGGCAATTGCGCTCTTGCCGGTCTGACGGTCACCGATGATGAGCTGGCGCTGGCCGCGGCCGATCGGGATCATGGCGTCGATCGCCTTGATACCGGTCTGCATCGGCTCGTGCACGCTCTTGCGCTGCATAACGCCAGGAGCCTGGAGCTCGAGCGCGCGGCGGGTCTCTGCCTTGATCTCGCCGAGTCCGTCAATCGGAGCGCCGAGCGGGTCAACGACACGACCGAGGAATGCGTCGCCGACCGGAGTCGACAGCACCTCTCCTGTGCGTGTTACTTCCATGCCCTCGACGATGCCGTTGAATTCGCCAAGGACGACAACACCGATTTCGTCTTCGTCAAGGTTCTGGGCGAGGCCGAGTGTTCCATCCGCGAAGCGGATGAGCTCGTTGGCCATAACGCCTGGCAGACCCTCGACGTGGGCGATGCCGTCACCGGCGTCGATGACCTTGCCGACCTCGGTTGCGCTTGCCTTACCCGGCTCGTAAGCCGTGACGAATTCCTTGAGAGCATCCCGGATCTCGTCGGGGCTGATCGTGAGTTCTGCCATCTTCTTCCCTATCTGTGTGGAGACGTCTTGTCCCCTACGTTGTCTACTGGCGCTAGCCAGCAAGCTGAAGTCTGAGTTCGCCGAGGCGCGATGCGATGCTGCCGTCGATGACATCGTCGCCGACCTGCACGCGCAGGCCTCCGATGACAGCGGGGTCGACAACCTGGTTGAGACGGATTGCGCGGCCATACTGTGCCGCGAGTCCCTTTTCGAGTCGCTCGAGCTGAGCGGCGCCGAGCGGCCGTGCGCTTGACACAGTGGCGACGGAGAAGCCGCCCTGGTCAGCAACGACGGATGCCGCGTGGCGAAGAAGTTCCCCGATCCGGCGGCCGCGAGGCTGCAGGACGAGGTGCTTGACGATTTCGACGATCTCCGGCGATCCCTTGCCCGTAAGCAGGGTGTCGACGAGTGCGAGTTTTGCGTTCTGGCTGCCGAGCTTCGACCCGAGCGCGAGCTCGAGTTCCGGGTCGGAAGACACTGTCGTGCCGAACTCGAACAGCTGGGCTTCGAGCCTGGCGTCCGGGCCGGCGGAGAGGGCTGCGGCGCGGAGTCCGAGTTCCTCGATTCCGCCGAGCAGGTCCTTCTGGCTTGACCAGCGCGCTGAGACGACATCCTTGAGCAGTGCAAGAGACGATCCGCCGATGCTGCGTGCGAACACGCGATCGACGATCGTCGCCTTGACACCGGCTTGAGCGGACGGGTCCGCGAGGAGCGAGCGCAGCTGACCAGAGTCGCCAACGACCCGGCCGGCTGCGAAAAGTTCCGCAACCGTTGCCAGGTCGACGCGTTCGAGGTCGGACAGTGCCTTCTTCGACTGAGCCAGTGCTTCTCTGGTAGCGCTTCCCATTAGTTGGTTGCCTTCTCCGAAGCCTCGAGGTCCGCGAGGAAGCGGTCGACGATGGCCGTTGCCTTCGCGTCGTCCGACAGCGTTTCGCCGATGACGTTTCCGGCGAGGTCGATGGCGAGTGTTCCAACCTCAGTGCGGAGCGAAACAAGAGCGGCCTGGCGCTCTGCCTCGATCTGCGCCTGGGCGCTGGCTGTCACGCGCTGGGCCTCGACAGTTGCCTGGTTCCGGGCCTCAGCGACGATCTTCTTGCCGTCTTCGCGAGCGGTGTCGCGAATCGAGCCGGCTTCCTGACGTGCCTCGGCGAGCTGAGCGGTGTACTGCTCAAGAGCTGCCTCAGCCTGACGCTGTGCCTCATCCGCCTTGGCGATGTTGCCCTCAATGGCCGCAGTACGCTCTTCGAGCATGGTCTGCATCTTAGGAAGAACGAGCTTCCAGAAGAGCACCAAGAGGATGACGAAACACACCGCCGACCAGACAATGTCGTAGGTCTCGGGGAGAAGAGGGTTCTTGGTAGTACCCTCTTCAGCCGCCGCAACGAGTGCGTGAAGCATCTTGCCTCCTTACGAGGGGTGAAAGAGGACTAGTTGGTGAAGATGAAGTAGGTGGCGATACCGATGAAGGCGAGCGCCTCGGTGAAGGCGATACCGATCCACATCAGAACCTGGAGGCGACCGGCCAGCTCAGGCTGACGGGCGACACCCTCAATGGTCTTGCCAACGACGATTCCAACGCCAATGGCTGGGCCGATGGCTGCGAGACCGTAACCGACCGTCGCGATGTTTCCGTTGATCTCGGCGAGAACGGTTGTTGCGTCCACGTGTGTTTCCTTCCGTGATGTAAGAGTAGGCGGTCGCCGACTCTTTTTAGTGCTCTTCAGCTACCGCGAGCTGGATGTAAACCGCGGTAAGCAGGGTGAAGACATAGGCCTGGAGAAATGCGACCAGGATTTCGAACAGGGTGAAAGCGAAGCCGAAGGCGAAGGTGACGGCGCCGAGGCCGATGAACCATCCACCGAGGGTGATCACGAAGAACTGCGTCGCCGCGAAGAACAGCACGAGCAGGAGGTGCCCGACGACCATGTTCATGAGCAGTCGGAGGGTCAGCGTGACCGGCCGGATGACGAAGGTCGAGATGAGCTCGATCGGCGTCACGATGATGTAGACGGGCCACGGGACACCGGCGGGGAACAGCGAGTTCTTGAAAAACTTCCCCGGGCTCTTCCTGACGCCTGCGTAGATGAACGTGACGTACGAGATCAGTGCGAGGACGAGTGGGACACCGATGACCGACGTTCCGGCGATGTTGAGGAACGGGATGATGCCCGTGATGTTCATGGCCGCGACCATGAAGAACATCGTCGTGAGGATCGGCAGGAACCGCTTCCCGTCGACCTTGCCGAGGAGGTCCTCGGCGATGTTGACGCGAACGAAGTCCAGGGCCATCTCGATGAGGTTCTGGAACTTTCCGGGAACAACCTTCATGTTCCGGGTTCCGAGCCAGAACACGACGATGAGCACGGCGACGACGAGGAACCGGATCAGCATGATTCGGTTGATGTCGAATCCGGTGCCCTCGAAGAGCACAACATCCGGGAAGAATTCAAGAATCGACGGACCGTGGAACGACGTGTCGTCGGTTGAGGTCTGAACCAGTAGGTTCACAGCGTTAGCTAACAGCGCGCTCTCCTGTTTCGGGCGTGGAGCTAAGCTCTCGCGACGACGAACAATGGGGGGTGCAAGACAGCCACGAACGAAGTGGGATGCTCAAGCGGGAATACATACCAACACTATCAAACGATAAGCATCCCCACGAACCGAGCGGCGAACTAAACACCTTGATCAGTGCGATCTGTTGTTGTCGCCGGGAAGAATGACGTCGCTGGCATACAGCATCCGTGACCGGGAAACGATGACGACGTCGATCACGAGGGTGACGAGTACGCCGGTGATGATACTGAGGAAGAGGACGACCGGGTTGATCCACGGCTGGTCCTTGAGCAGGAGCGCCATGACGAGGAACAGGACGAACTTCACGATCCAGCCGCCGAGCACCACCCCGAAGAAAATCGGCACGTAGAGGTCGCTCCCGAAGAACCGGTTGGCAAACAGGATGCTGCCCGCCGTGATGCTGAGGAAGACGAGCGCGAGCGCTGTTCCGATCAGTGCACTGCCCAGGCCGACTGTGCCGTCGACGATATAGCCGATCCCGCCACCGATGACGGCGATGGCCAGCGATGCGACGGCTCCCCATTTGAGACTCTGCCGGAAGATGGGTGTTGATTTCATCGCTGATCTTTCTGTGGTTCGTTATCCCGTGGTTCGGAACTGGGCTCTGCGGCAAGCGCGCGGCTCACCACGTCTTCTGAGATTGGTGCGTCCGGGCTGCGCACATCCGCCGCAGCATCGAGCGGGTCGAAGCTCGCAAGGTCTTCAGCGACCTCCGTGCCCTCCTCCGCAGACTGCACGGTGATCTCAACGGCTTTCCGCTTGCCGAGGGGGGCCAGCGTGAAGACCGTGCAGACGATCACGCCGACGATGAGGAAGACGAGCGCGAACCAGTACGGCTGAAACACGAAGAACATCAGGCAGGACAGCGCGATCACGGCGGTCCAGGCGTAGAACAGAAGCACGGCGTGGAAGTGCGAGTGGCCCATGTCGAGGAGCCTGTGGTGCAGGTGGAGGCGATCGGCGCTGAACGGAGACTTGCCGGCGCGGAGGCGCCGGATCACCGCGAGCGCGAAGTCGAGCAGCGGAACGATGAGGATCGCGAAGGGAAGGATGATCGGGATGAACGCCCCGAGCAGCTGACTCCGCCCGACCACACCCGCATCTGACGGGTTCGCGCTGAGCGCCGACGGGTCGATCTGCCCCGTGATCGCGACGGCAGACGTCGCCATGAGCAGGCCGACGAGAAGCGCGCCGGCATCTCCCATGAACATCTTTGCGGGATGCCAGTTGAGCGGGAGGAACCCTGCGCACGCCCCGACGAGCACCGCGGAAATCAGCAGCGACAGGTTGAAGAAGCTCGACTGGCCCATCTCGCGGACGAGGAGGTACCCATAGACCAGGAAGACACCGTTGGCGATCAGTCCGACGCCGGCGACGAGACCGTCGAGGCCGTCGATGAAGTTCACGGCGTTCATGACGAGCACTATCGCGAAAATCGTCAGTGTCGCGCTCATCCACGACGAGCCGACGGTGAGACCGCCGATGGGAAGGGAGTAGATCTGCACGCCGAGCCACGCGATGAGGCCAGCGGCAAGGAACTGAGCGGCGAGCTTGATCATCCAGTCGAGATCCCAGATGTCATCGGCAACGCCGACGAGCACGATCAGGAACGAAGCGCCGAGAATGGCGAGGATGGGGCCGGGGTCGGCGAAGGTGTCCTTGAAGAACGGGTTCTGCGAGGCGATCGCGAACGTCGCGACCACACCGATAAACATCGCCACTCCCCCGAGCCTCGGGGTTGGCTTGGTGTGTACGTCACGATCGCGAATCGACGGGTAGAGCTTGAATTTGAGCGCCAGCTTGTAGACGACGATCGACATCAGAAAGGTGATCAGCGCGGTGACCGCCGCGATGATCGCGTAGAGGGTCATGCGTCTGACACACCGTCCTCCGGCACCGGGTCCTCGAGGACGTCACCGATCACGTCGCGGATCTGCTCGCGCGAGATCGCACCCTCACGAAGGATCGACAGCCGTCCGCCCGGGGCGATCAGCCGTGTGGCGTCAACGATCGTCGATGCGACAGTCGCCGACTCGCCGCCGTCGAGGTAGACCTCAACCGTGTCCCCAAGCATGGCTTGGGCGGCCCTGGCGGTTATCGCCGCGGGCTGACCGGTGAGGTTCGCACTCGACACAGCGAGCGGCCCCGTCTCGGTGAGCAGCTCGAGCGCAATGCGATTGTTGGGCATCCGCACGGCCACTGTGCCGTCGGTGTCTCCGAGGTCCCATGCCAGCGAAGGCTGCGCGGGCAGAACAATGGTCAGTCCCCCCGGCCAGAATGCGTCGACGAGCTTCCTGACGGCATCCGGAATGACCGCGGCAAGTGCCTCGAGGGTCTGCACACTCGGCACGAGGACGGGTGGCGGTGACTGCCTGGTCCGACCCTTGGCGTCGAGGAGCCGCTGAACGGCCCTCGGGGAGAACGCGTCAGCGGCGATTCCGTACACGGTGTCCGTGGGGATCACGACGAGCTCACCGCGGCGAAGGGCCGTTCGAGCCAGCCGCATGCCGGTGAGGAGGTCTGATTCCACGGAGGAGTCGAAGAGACGTGACATTCCGCCGATTCTATCTGAGCCTGTGTGGGAGGATGCCGCGAATTCGTCTCGGGTCGCAGCGGCCGGGGCGCGCGCTGCCTGCCCAGAACATCACTTCCGGTCGAGAACATCCCGCGCAACTGATGCGCTCGCCCGCAACTGATGCTCTCGCGCGGGGTGGGGGCGGGGCTGGCTAGGCGCGAAGTGCCGTTGTCGTCCGGTCCCGCTGGGTCAGGTCACGGAAGGTCGCGGCGGCGCGCCAGCCGTCGCGGGTGAGGATGTCGCGAATCGCTTCGCCCTGCAACTCGCCATGCTCGATAACCAGCGTCCCGCCCGGTCGAAGCAGCCGGGCAGCCGTCACCGACAGCTGCCGAACGACGTCAAGCCCGTCCTCTCCCCCGTACAGGGCGGCGGGAGGGTCAAAGAACCGCACCTCCGGGTCGCGCGGGATGGCGGCTGCCGGCACGTACGGTGGGTTGGAGATGACAACGGATACCTGACCGTCGAGTTCACTGAACGCCCCCGCGAGGTCGTCGAAGATCAGTGTCGCGTTGCTCGCGCCCACCTTACGGAAGTTCTGCTTCGCCCAGATGAAGGCATCCACCGAGTTCTCGGCTGCGTAAATGCGCGCGTGAGGGACCTCTGTCGCCATCGCAAGGGCGATGGCTCCTGAACCTGTGCCGAGGTCGATACCGATCGGTTCCGGATCGGAGTCTGCGCTGAGCGCGTCGATGGCGAACTGGGCCACCTGCTCCGTTTCGGGGCGGGGAACGAAGACGCCGGGGCCAACGAGAAGCTCAAGGGCCCTGAACGGGGCAACCCCGAGGATGTGCTGAAGCGGCTCCCGTGTCGCCCTGCGCTCCACAAGAGCGGCGATCTCACCCGCGTACTCGGCCGACACCTCGCGGCCCATGACAACGGCGGCCTGGACCTGCCCCCTGCCCATCCCGAGCACGTGTCCGATGAGCAATTCGGCGTCGACGTCCGGGCCCGGAACTCCCGCCTGCTGCAGTGCGGCGATGGCGAGGTCCCTGACGTCACCGACCGACGTCGTGTGAAAAGAAGTCATGCGCTCTCTTAGCAAATCCCTTGCGGTCGTGCCGCCGCAGGTCGAGCTTACCCGCTCGCCAGAGCGCCCCGACCGGAATGCGGGCCGTCACAGGCCGGATAAACCCAGCAATAAGCTGTAACCTGACGCGCATAGTTGCGTCCCCATTACCCAAGGAGCATATTCGTGGCCGGAAAAATCTACGCCAATATCACCGAGGCGTTTGGCAATACACCTCTTGTCCAGTTGAACCGTGTCACGGACGACGCGGGTGCCACCGTGCTCGCGAAGCTCGAGTACTACAACCCCGGATCGAGCGTCAAGGACCGCCTCGGAGTGGCCATCGTCGATGCTGCCGAAGCATCCGGTGCGCTGAAGCCCGGCGGAACCATCGTCGAGGGCACGAGCGGCAACACCGGAATCGCGCTCGCGCTCGTCGGCGCAGCACGCGGTTACAAGGTCATCCTGGCCATGCCCGCGTCCATGAGCACCGAGCGTCGCGTGCTCCTTCGCGCATTCGGAGCTGAACTCGTCCTGACCGAACCCGCCCTCGGCATGAAGGGCGCCGTGGCAAAGGCCGAGGAAATCGTCGCATCGACAGAGGGCGCGATCCTCGCGAAGCAGTTCGCCAACCAGGCCAACGTCGAGATTCACCGCACGACAACCGCGGAAGAGATCTGGCGTGACACCGACGGCGACATCGACATCTTCGTCAGCGGAGTGGGCACCGGCGGAACGATCACCGGCGTCGGCCAGGTGCTCAAACAGCGCAAACCAGGGGTGAAGATCGTCGTCGTCGAGCCGCTGGACTCCCCCATCCTCAGCGGTGGGGCCCCAGGCCCGCACAAGATCCAGGGCATCGGCGCGAACTTCATCCCCGACATCCTCGACACCACGATCTACGACGAGGTCGTCGATGTGAGTTTCGAGGACTCGGTCCGCGTCGCCAAACGCCTCGCCGCCGAGGAAGGCATTCTCGCTGGCATCTCGTCCGGCGCAATCATCTGGGCGGCGACAGAGCTCGCCAAGCGCCCGGAGAACAAGGGCAAGCGAATCGTCGCCATGGTCTGCGACACGGGTGAACGCTACATTTCCACCCCGCTCTGGTCCGACCTGCTCGACTGAGAATGAGAATCCTCACCCGCATCCGGGAAGACATCACAGCAGCACGCGTTCACGACCCGGCCGCCCGCGGCAGCGTCGAGATCTTCCTGACCTACTCAGGACTGCACGCCGTGTGGGCGTACCGGCTCTCTTCCCGGATGTGGGTTCGCGGCGCGAAAATGCCCGCGCGTGCCCTGTCACAGTTCGCACGGTTCCTGACCGGTATCGAGATCCATCCGGGTGCCGTCATCGGCCGCCGCTTTTTCATCGACCACGGGATGGGCGTCGTCATCGGTGAGACGGCGGAGATCGGCGACGACGTAATGCTCTACCACGGCGTCACGCTCGGCGGAAAGAGCCGCGGTCGGGAGAAAAGACACCCGACACTGGAGGACGGCGTACAGGTCGGCGCCGGTGCGAAGATCATCGGCCCCGTCGTCGTCGGCAAGGGCAGCATCGTGGGCGCCAACGCCGTCGTCACGAAGGACGCACCGGCCCTCTCTGTGCTGGTCGGCGTGCCGGCTCGGGCGCGGCCGCGGATACAGGGGAAGACCTACGGGCTCACCGAACCGGAATACAACATCTAGGAGGGATGCCGCGGTGCACCCGCGTGCACGCGGCATCCGTTTTCGTCGTAAAAAAGCCGGTCATCGCGAGATGACCGGCTTTTTCGATGCGGAACGACGAGGAAGCGGAACGACTAGTTGGTGTCGCCGATGTCGGCGAGACGCGCCTCTTCGTCGGCCTGGATCGCTGACTCGATCAGCGGATCCAAGGCGCCGTTGATCACGGCATCAAGGTTGTACGCCTTGTAGCCGGTGCGGTGGTCTGCGATGCGGTTCTCGGGGAAGTTGTACGTGCGGATGCGCTCTGACCGGTCCATGGTGCGGATCTGGGTTTTACGCTTGGCGCTGTCGAGCTCGGCCTGCTCCTCCTGCTGGCGGGCGAGGATGCGCGCGCGAAGGACACGCATTCCGGCCTCACGGTTCTGCAGCTGGCTCTTCTCGTTCTGCATCGCAACGACGATGCCGGTCGGAAGGTGGGTGATCCGCACAGCGGAGTCGGTCGTGTTGACCGACTGGCCACCGGGGCCGCTCGACCGGTAGACGTCGATCTTGAGGTCGTTCTGGCTGATCTCGACCTCTTCGGGTGCGTCGACCTCGGGGAAGACGAGCACGCCCGTCGTCGAGGTGTGGATACGTCCCTGCGATTCGGTCGCCGGAACGCGCTGCACGCGGTGGACGCCGCCCTCGTACTTGAGGTGTGCCCAGACACCCTGTGACGGGTCTGTCGCGTTGGATTTGATCGCGACCTGGACGTCCTTATACCCACCGAGGTCACTCTCGGTGCGCTCGAGGAGTTCCGTCTTCCAGCCCTTGGACTCTGCATAGTGCAGGTACATCCGCAGCAGGTCGGCGGCGAACAGCGCGCTCTCGGCGCCGCCCTCTCCACCCTTGATCTCCATGATGACGTCACGGCCATCGTCGGGATCGCGCGGAATGAGCAAGCGGCGAAGCTTCTCCTGCGCCGTCGCGAGTCCCTCTTCAAGCCCGGGGACCTCGGCGGCGAACGCCTCGTCCTCCTTGGCGAGCTCACGGGCCGCAGCGAGGTCGTCCTGCGCCTCGAGCCAGGCGTTGTACGCCGCGATGATTTTCGACAGTTCGGCGTACCGCCTGTTGATTTTCTTGGATCGAGCCGGGTCTGCGTGCACCGCCGGATCGGCGAGCTGATCCTGCAGATCCTTGTGCTCTTCGATCAGAGTCTTTACCGATTCAAACATGCGTTGTTCCGTCCCTTACGTTTCATCCTGCCATCTGTCCCACGAGAAAACCCGCCTGCCCCGGGCAAACGACCCTCGGGGGGCCGAACGCTCGAGGCAAACGGGTTCGTGAACTCAGCTAGCGGTGATCGCGGTCGTGACCCGAACCGGAAACCGGCTGGGGCATCGTCTTCTGCATCTGAACGAGGAATTCGACGTTCGACGAGGTTTCCTTGAGCTTGCCGAGGACGACCTCGAGTGCCTGCTGCGGGTCGAGGCCAGCGAGGGCACGACGCAGCTTCCAGGTGACCTTGACTTCGTCTGCACCGAGCAGCATCTCTTCACGGCGGGTGGACGACGCGTTGACGTCGACGGCCGGGAAGATGCGCTTGTCGGCCAGCTGGCGCGACAGGCGAAGCTCGGAGTTGCCTGTGCCCTTGAACTCTTCGAAGATGACCTCGTCCATCTTGGACCCGGTCTCGACGAGCGCCGTGGCGAGGATGGTGAGCGATCCACCGTTCTCGATGTTGCGCGCGGCGCCGAAGAAACGCTTCGGCGGGTACAGAGCTGATGCGTCGACTCCACCGGAAAGGATCCGGCCCGAGGTCGGTGCAGCGAGGTTGTACGCGCGTCCGAGGCGGGTGATCGAGTCGAGGAGCACAACGACGTCGTGACCGAGCTCGACGAGACGCTTCGCGCGCTCGATGGCGAGTTCGGCGACCGTCGTGTGGTCTTCAGCTGGGCGGTCGAAGGTGGAGGCGATGACCTCACCCTTCACCGTGCGCTGCATGTCGGTGACCTCTTCGGGACGCTCGTCGACGAGGACAACCATGAGGTGAACCTCGGGGTTGTTGATCGAGATGGCGTTGGCGATCTGCTGAAGCACGATCGTCTTGCCGGCCTTGGGCGGCGCAACGATGAGTCCACGCTGTCCCTTGCCGATCGGAGCGATCAGGTCGATGATGCGCTGCGTGAGCTTGCCCTGCTCGGTCTCGAGACGGAGACGTTCCTGCGGGTAGAGCGGGGTGAGCTTGCCGAACTCGACGCGGTTAGCAGCCTCTTCGACACTCTGGCCGTTGACGGACTCAACCTTGACGATCGCGTTGTACTTCTGGCGCGCGTTGCTGTCGTTCTCGCGCGGCTGGCGGATTGCACCGACGACGGCGTCGCCCTTGCGCAGGTTGTACTTCTTGACCTGGCCGAGCGAGACGTAGACGTCGTTCGAACCGGGCAGGTAGCCCGTCGTGCGCACGAAGGCGTAGTTGTCGAGAACGTCGAGGATTCCGGCGACGGGCAGGAGCACGTCGTCGTCGGCGATTTCGGGCTCGAAGTCGGCCGAGTCGGTTCCGCCACGGCGCTTGCGGTCGCGGTAACGGTTGCGGCCGTTACGGCCACCCTCGTCATCGCGCTCGAGCTGGCGGTTGCCCGCGTTCCGATCGGAATCCTGGCGGTCGGAGGCAGGCGCACGATCGGCGTTGCGCTCGTTGCGCTCGTTGTTCTTGTCGTTGCGGTCGGCGTTCCGGTCGCGGTCGTTACGGTCGGCGTTCCGGTCGCGGTCGTTGCGGTCGGCGTTCCGGTCGTTACCGTTACGGTCAGCGTTCCGGTCGTTACCGTTACGGTCAGCGTTCCGGTCGTTACCGTTACCGTTACGGTCAGCGTTCCGGTCGCGATCAGCGTTCTTGTCGCCGTTGCGGTCGTTGCCGTTGCGCTCGTTACCGTTGCGCTCGTTGCCAGCGCGGTCGTCATCGCGGTTGGCGTTGTCGCCACCGCGTCCACGGCCACGTCCACGGCCGCGGCCCTGGCGCTCGCCCTGCGACGAATCGGCCTGCGATGCATCGGTGTCGGTGTCGGTGTCGGATGCCGCGTCAGCGTCAGCCTCGACCGTCACGTTCTCCGCACGGTCGGCGTTTTCGGTGCGGTCGGCGTTCTCGGCGCGGTCAGCCTTGCTGCCGCGTCCGCGCCTGTTGTTCTTGCGGCCTGAACGCTGGGATCCGCTCTCGCGGCCCTCAGCCTGTCCGTCGGCTGCCTGTGCATCAGTTGCCTGCGCGTCAGTTGCCTGCGCGTCAGTTGCCTGGGCGTCGGTCGCCTGTGCCTCGACGGGAGTTGACTCACCCTGGGCCGATTGCGGTGCTTCCACCGGAGCGACGACGGCGGCGTCCGCCACCGGAGCATCCGGAATGAGTGGTGCACCGTCGGAGTTCACGTGACCAGCAGCCTGAACGCGCTCGCCCGCTTTGGTGGCACCGGTGGAGGCGCGACGCGGCGCGCGCTTCCTGGTGACAGGAGCTGTCGGCTCCTCGGCGGGAGTTGCCTCCGTCACAGCAGGAACCTCAACCGGTGAGTCCTGCGCGACAACTGCGTCCGGCGCGGGGACCTGGGTTTCGGGGGCATGCTCAGCCGAGGCGGCCGACGCGGCCGGAGCCTCGCCGTTTACCTCGGGAGCGGAAGCGGCCTGGGCCTCGGCAATTCTCTCCACGAGTTCTCCCTTGCGAAGTTTGGATGCGCCCTGAACGCCCCATTGGCTGGCAAGCAGCTGCAGGTCAGAGACCTTGAGGGACGAGAGGTTTGCGCCTGATTCCGTATCAAGACGGATGTTGACGTTAGTCACTAAAAGTGGGTTCCTTCCCCCTGATCCACGTCGAGCGCGTCAGGAGAGCTCATCTTCAGCTGTGGCGGAAGTCAGATTGACTGGCGCCCTGTCTGCTCTTCGAACCGAAGATCACAGGCACACTGCCGTTGCGATGGCGATGGGTTTGCAGAAATGACCCGAAGGCCAGATTTGCCTTATCGGCTTGCCTGTCGGGATGCCTCCCACTCTAGCACCCGGCAGGTAAACAGCGTCACTGTCACGCCGTGTCGCGATTTGGCCCCAGTTCGGGCGACCACAACGATGCGCTGCACTGAGTTAAGCAACTGGGGTTGCTTAACTCCTACAAGCAACATAGGTTGCTTACATGGAAACCGAGACGCTCGCCGCGACGGCGGCGAACACGACGGACCCCCGTGTGGGCCTGCGCGCGATTGTTTCCCTGCGCGCCCTCGCTGATGCACTTGAACTCAAGCAGGTTGAAGCCGCTCTCCGCGCCGGAATGAGCTGGCTTGAGATCGCAGACGCCCTCGGAGTCACCCGCCAGGCGGTTCACAAGAAGTACGCAAAACGCGTAGACCCCTCGATTCCCGTACCCAGGAGGACCCAGTGAGCTCGTTCACCACCGCCGCAGCGACGATCCAGACGCTTTCGTTGGCCGCGATGGAAGAGGCGTCGCGACGCGGGCAACGCAATGCTGACCTCGAGGACCTCTTCATGGCGCTCGTTCTGAGCGACCAGGTCGCCGGCAAGGCACTTCGCACAGCAGGCATCACGCTCGATCGTGCCAGAGCTGCCGTCGATGCCATGCACTCGGACCAGTTACGTCGCATCGGTGTCGCGATCGACCAGCCGGAACCGGGTCGCATTGTCTTTCACGAGACCCGCGGCTATGAGTGGACGCCGCGGGCACTCACCCTGCTCAAGCGCGCCGGCGATAACGGTTCTGGAGACGCAGCCGCCGTGCTGCGCGAGCTGATCGCCGAGCCCAGCGGACTCATCGATGACCTTCTCGCCCGGCTCGACCTCTCGGCGGCCCAGGTCGAGGCCGCGCTGACGACCGAGGAGCCGAATCCCCCGGCGCAGCGACCGGCCGGCACCGCGGGAATGCCACACTCCGTCACTGGCCACACCGAAGCCTTCGTCCCCGCGAGTGTCGAGACGGTCTGGGCGCTGCTCGCGGATCCCCTGCGCATGCCCGAATGGAATCCGAGTGTCGGAGCGATCGAATCCGACGGCGATGACCACACCGACACGCCGACCGTTGGCGACAGCTGGCTGGCCATCACCCCCACCGTGCACCCCGACGGCAAACCGGCACGCGTAAAGAGGGAATACCGGCGACGGCGAGTGCAGCTTGTCGACTCAGCCGAACCGGTTCGGATCGCCTGGCGCACGAGTTACCCGGACGCCACACGTGGCAATGCGAACGTCCTGTCGATCGAACTCGCACAAGCACCCGGCGGAACCCAATTGCGGTTGGCGATGTCCTGGGCTCGCTCGAGCGGCTGGCGCGGCGTTGCGCGCTGGCCGCTGCGCCCGCTGCAGCGGTTCCTGGCCTGGCTCGGGCTGGTGCAGATCGGCGGAGTGATTAGTCGGGTTTTTCGGTGAATGGGGGCACGCAATCGCGCCTCGGTTCAGTGTGCTTGAGGGAGACGCGCGACCAGGCACGGGTTCGGTTTGAGTGTGGTTGAGGGGACGCGCGACCAGGCACGGGTTCGGTTTGAGTGTGGTTGAGGGAGACGTCTCGTTTTTGAGGTTGCCTTAGTTGGGGCTGCCGCCTTTCGCTTCGCTTCGCGAAGCGCCCTTCACATCCACGGCGAGGAAGAGGGCGTCCCATTCGGTGTCGGACTCGCTCGCCAGGAGTTCCGCCGCCTCGAGCCGCTGCCCGGGGCCGTCAGCGAGCACCAGGATCGACGGACCTGCGCCAGAAACGACAGCCGCAAAACCGTGAGCTCGGAGCGCAAGGACCAGACGGTAGGTCTCCGGCATCGCGGATGCCCGGTAGTCCTGGTGCAGTTTGTCTTCCGTCCCCGCGAACAGGAGTTCGGGGCTCTGCGTGAGCGCAGCGATCAGCAGCGCCGATCGCGAAACGTTGAAAACGGCATCCGAGTGCGGAACGTTCTCGGGCTGGAGGCTCCGCGCGAGCTTCGTCGACAGTGTGTGCTGCGGGACAAAGACGAGCGGCGCGACACCGCGGTGCACGGTGAGCTTCTTGTGCTGTGGACCGGTCGGCTCGACCCACGCGATGGTGAGCCCGCCGAACAGTGCGGGCGCCACGTTGTCCGGGTGCCCCTCAAGCTCGGTAGCCAGCTTGAGCAACTGCGAATCGTCGATGTCGACGATTCCGTCGAGCAGGCCCTGGGCCGCGACGATCCCCGCGACAACCGCCGCGCCAGAGGACCCGAGGCCGCGACCGTGCGGAATGACATTGCGCGCAACGACATCGACCCCAGGAACGTCCTGACCGAGGGCACGGAACGCGTAGGCCATCGACGAGACCACGAGGTTGGTCTCGTCCGTCGGAACCTCGCCGTCGCCGACACCGATGACCTCGACCGTCGCACCCGGTTCATCGCGAACCGTGACGGTGACCTCGTCGTACAGGCTCAGCGCGAGGCCGAGGGTGTCGAAGCCCGGCCCGAGGTTTGCACTCGTGGCCGGTACCCGGACGGTGACGCTTCGACCGGCCAGGCTCACGCCGAACCCTTGGCCAGCCCGAGAACGCTCGCGACCTCAGTGACGTCGACGGGGACGATCGTCGGGGTGATGTCTCCCCCGTCGGCGTTGCGAAGAGCCCACTGCGGGTCCTTGAGCCCGTGACCAGTGACGGTGAGCACAACAGTGGCGTCGGCAGGGACCTGACCCGCTTCTGAGCGCTCGAGCAATCCGGCAACACTGATGGCGGATGCCGGCTCAACGAAGATCCCGACTTCCTGCGACAAGATGCGCTGCGCCTCGAGGATCTTGGCATCCTCGATGGCCCCGAAGTAACCGTCGGTCGCCTCGCGCGCAGCGAGAGCGAGCTCCCACGACGCGGGGTTGCCGATGCGGATCGCGCTCGCGACGGTCTCGGGGTGCTTGACGATCTCCCCGGTGACGAGCGGTGCGCTGCCGGCCGCCTGGAACCCGAACATGCGCGGAAGCTTGGTGGAGATGCCGCGCTCGAGCTCTTCGGTGTAACCACGGGTGTACGCGGTGTAGTTGCCCGCGTTGCCGACCGGGATGAAGTGGAAGTCGGGTGCGTCCTCGAGCACCTCGACGATTTCAAACGCCGCGGTCTTCTGGCCCTCGATGCGGTCGTTGTTGACCGAGTTGACGAGGTGGACCGGGTAGTTCGCGGCGAGTTCACGCGCCATGTCGAGGCAGTCATCGAAGTTGCCCTGCACCTGGATCAGCTGCGCGTTGTGCGCGATGGCCTGGGCCAGCTTGCCCATGGCGATCTTGCCCTCCGGCACCAGAACAGCCGCGGTGATGCCGGCGTGGGTCGCGTAAGCAGCAGCCGATGCCGATGTGTTGCCGGTCGACGCGCAGATGACGGCCTTTGCTCCGGCTTCGACGGCCTTGGAGACCGCCATGGTCATGCCGCGGTCCTTGAAGGATCCGGTCGGGTTCATGCCCTCGTACTTGACCCAGACCTTTGCACCGGTTCGAGCCGACAGTGCTGATGCGTAGATGAGCGGGGTTCCACCCTCACCGAGGCTGATGATCGGGGTCTTGGCCGTTACGTCCAGGCGGTCTGCATACTCGTGCAGAACTCCGCGCCACTGCTTCGCCATTACTAGACTCCTTCAACTCGTAGAACACTGACAACTGACTCAACCACACCGGACGCGTTGAGCGCCGTGACGGTGGACTGGAGAGCTCTTTCCCTGGTGGCATGCGTGCCGATGACGAGGAACGCCGTCGGGACGTCCTCCGTCGATTCGATGGTCTGCTCGACAGTCTCGACCGAGACGCCGCCGTCGGCGAGAACCGTGGCGACCTCGGCAAGAACACCCTGGCGATCATCGACCCTCAGGGTGATCTGGTACTTGGTGACGACCTCGCCGATGGGAAGGAGCGGAAGGTCGGCGTGGGTGGACTCACCGAGACCGGGACCACCGGCGACGTGACGGCGGGCCGCGGAAACGAGGTCGCCCAGCACGGCGGACGCCGTCTGAACTCCCCCGGCACCTGCGCCGTAGAACATGAGGGGCCCGGCAGCTTCAGCCTCGACGAAGACCGCGTTGTTTCCGCCGTGCACAGCGGCGAGCGGATGTTCACGGCTCACGAGGGCGGGATACACGCGTGCGGAGACGCCCGATGTCCCGTCTTCGGCGGTGATGCGCTCCGTGATGGCGAGCAGCTTGATCACGTAACCGGCCTTCCTGGCCGCCTCGATCTGCTCGGGTGTGATGTGCTCGATACCCTCGCGGTAAACGCCCTCAGGGTCGACACTGCTGTGGAACGCGAGGCTCGCGAGAATGGTCGCCTTCTGGGCTGCGTCGTAGCCGCCGACGTCGAGAGTGGGGTCGGCCTCGAGGAACCCGAGCTCGAACGCGGTCTTCTGGGCATCCTCCATGCTGTCGCCGAAGCGGTCCATGCGGTCGAGGATGAAGTTCGTCGACCCGTTGACGATGGCCAGGATCCGGTTGATGTTGTCGCCGGCAAGGCTGTCGCGCAGCGGCCGGATGATCGGGATGGCGGCAGCGACAGCCGCCTCGTAGTAGATCTCTGCCCCGACCTGCTCCGCCTGGGCGAAGAGTTCGGGACCGTGGGCGGCGAGCAGCGCTTTATTGCCGGTGATGACATCGGCCCCCGAGTTGATGGCGGAGAGGATGTAACTGCGCGCCGGCTCGATGCCGCCCATCAGTTCGATGACGATGTCTGCCCCGACAATGAGGGACTCGGCGTCGGTGGTCAGCAGTTCGCGCGGCAATTCCACGTCGCGCTCGGCGTCGACGTTGCGGACGGCAATACCGGCCAGCTCGAGCCTGGCTCCGACACGGGCGGCCAGTTCGTCGCCGTTGGCGAGAAGAAGCCTCGCCACCTGCGAACCGACGGACCCGGCGCCGAGCAGCGCCACCCGAACTGTGCGGTATTCAGTCATCGTGCATCCAATCCGGCGTCGCGCGCCAGTAGGTCAGCCTCGGTTTCACCGCGGACGATAACCCGCGCTGTGCCGTCTTTCACGGCGACAACGGGCGGTCGCCCGAGGTAGTTGTAGTTGCTCGCGAGCGACCAGCAGTACGCTCCCGTCGCCGGGACAGCGACGAGGTCGCCCGGTGCAACGTCGCCGGGGAGGTAGTCGTCCGAGACGACGATGTCGCCTGATTCGCAGTGCTTTCCGGCGAGACGGATGAGGACCGGCTCTGCGGCGCTCGTCCTGCTGGCGATCCGCACGGAGTAGTCGGCACCGTAGAGCGCTGGCCGGACGTTGTCGCTCATTCCGCCGTCAATGCTGACGTAGCGTCGCGTCGCCGTCGTGCCGGCATCCGTGATCAATTCGACGTCTTTCGTCGTACCCACTTCATAGAGGGTGAACCCGCTCGGGCCGATGATCGCGCGACCCGGCTCGAATGCGACGAGAGGAACAGGGATCTCGAGGCGCGCACACTCCGCGGCGACAATGCCGGCGATCGCGGCGGCGAGGTCGTCGATCGAATCGGGATCGTCAGCCGTCGTGTACGCGATGCCGAAGCCGCCGCCGAGGTTGAGCTCTGGCACCGGTCCCGCCGTGAGCAGTTCCCTGTGCACCGCGAGCAACCGTGCCGCGGACTCGGCAAAGCCGTCAGCACCGAAAATCTGTGACCCGATGTGGCAGTGGAGACCGAGGAATTCGAGGGAGTCGAACGAACGGATGTCGGCGACGGCATCCGCAGCATGCTCGAGTGGCAGCCCGAATTTCTGGTCCTCGTGCGCCGTTGCGAGGAAGTCGTGGGTGTGCGCGTGCACACCGCTGTTGACCCGGAGCCGGACCGCCTGACGGCGACCGTGCCTCGCCGCGGCATCCGCAACGCGCGGTATCTCCTGGAGGCTGTCGATCACGATCGCACCCATTCCCACGGAGACGGATCTGTCGATCTCAGCGAGCGACTTGTTGTTCCCGTGGTGACCGAGGCGGGATGCGTCCACGCCGGCGGCGAGGGCAACGGCGAGTTCTCCCTCCGAGCAGACGTCGATGTTGAGGCCGGCTTCGGTGACCCAGCGTGCGATCTCGGTGGAGAGGAACGCCTTACCCGCGTAATAAACCTTTGCTTTCGACCCGATCGCTTCGAACTCGCGGGAGAAGGCGGCGAGCACATGGCTGGCCCGTTCGCGGGCATCGGCTTCGTCGAAGACGTAGACGGGCGTTCCGAACGTCTCGGCGATCTCCGTGGCCGGAACGCCGGCAACCGTGAGCGCTCCGCTGTCATCGCGGCCGATGTTTCGGCTGAACACCGCTGGGGAGAGGGAATTGGCGTCGTCGGGAACCGCCAGCCACGCGGGGGCGAGTGGGTGAGAAGCCACGGCAGAAACCAATCGTGCGGGTGATGGAGTACCGCGTGAGGGTGCGGTGGAGACTCCCAAATCCTACCGAGAAGTCCTCAGGGTGCGGGAATCGCGAGCGTCAGCAAATTCTGGCACGGGCCGTATGCGCTGCCGGGCATCCAGCTCGTTGTTGGGAAGGGCATCAGCTCGTTACCCTGGCGGCCTGTGGGGGCATCACACCGGATCGGGGCAGGTGCCGCGCGCTCGCAGCGACTCACCATTGAGGGTGAAATCCCTTGCGCGGAGGTTGAGTGTCGCTCTCTCCGGAGTGACGTCGATGCTCGTGATCGTTACGCCAACGGGCAAGCGGTCGGCGACGCAAATGCGCACGGGCTGGGCCCCGAGTATCCGTTCGATCAGACCTGAGACGTCGAGCGACCCGACATCCGACGTCACTGTAGCGGCCACCGGAGTGGCAAGTACGTCGGTTCCGTTGGGTGACAGCGTCGCCTCGACGAGGTACCCGAGGGTGAAACCAAGAATGGATGCCGAATCCGCGTAACTGACGGTGCCATCGCCGAGTGCCACCTCCGCGTCGTTCCCCGGGAGCGTGAGGAGTTCGTTGATCGATCCTGGTCCGAGGCTCACCGTGGCGTCGATGTCACCGACGGGCTGCTTGAGGTCGAGCGGCACGTCTGTCGCGACGAGCGTGAAGTCGGCGGGGCTGCCATCCACCATGGCGTCATCACTCGTCAGCGTGACTTTGTCGAGGCTGCCCGAGAAGATCTGGAACAGCACCCACTCCCCCGCAATGTCCACATCCACTTCAGCATCGACCGCTGAGGGCAGGCTGGATTCGACAGCGACGGCGATCGCGTCCGTCGCGATGCCCTTCGTGACGTTCTCGGCGAGAAACAGCCCGCCGATCGCGAGAGCGATCACCGCGGCGACGATCAGCACAACGGCAATCCACCGTGCGGTGCGGTTTTTCCTGCGCGGCGGCTCGGAATCCTCGGTCACGGTTGCACGGCTGCTCAGCGTCTCCCAGCCGTCGATATCCGAGGAGGTCATTGCTACATCCTGTCTGGAGCCGTGACGCCGAGGAGGTCGAGACCGTTGCGGATGACCTGGCCTGTGGCGTCGTTGAGCCACAGCCTCGAGCGGTGCACGTCGCCGATCGGTTCGTCTCCGAGCGGGATCACCCGGCAGTTGTCGTACCAGCGGTGGTACAGACCCGCAACTTCTTCAATGTAGCGGGCAATGCGGTGGGGTTCGCGAAGTTCTGCGGCCTGGGCGACAATTCGCGGGAATTCCTGCAGTGCGCCGAGCAGGGCGGACTCGGTCTCGTGGTCAAGCAGTTCGGGGGCGAACGCCGACCGGTCGACACCCGCAGCCTCGGCGTTGCGGGCAACGGAGCGCGTGCGGGCGTGTGCGTACTGCACGTAGAACACCGGGTTGTCGTTGCTGCGCTTCTTCAGCTGCTCGGGGTCGAGCGTGAGCGGCGAGTCTGCCGGGTAGCGCGCGAGCGAGTAACGCAGCGCGTCAGTTCCGATCCAGGCCTGCAGGTCGTCGAGCTCGATGATGTTGCCCGCTCGCTTGGAGAGTTTGGCGCCGTTGACGCTCACGAGCTGCCCGATCAGAATTTCGATGTCGGTGTCCGGGTTGTCGCCGGCAGCACCGGCAAGCGCCTTGAGCCGGTGCACGTAGCCGTGGTGATCCGCGCCGAGCAGGTAGATCTTGTGCTCGAAACCGCGGTCGGACTTCGAGAGGTAGTAAGCGGCATCCGCTGCGAAATAGGTGTAGATGCTGTTGCCGCGACGAATGACGCGATCCTTGTCATCACCGAAGTCGGTGGTGCGCACCCAGACGGCGTCGTCCTCGTCGAAGACGTGGCCCTGCGCGCGCAGCCGGTCGACGGCCTCGTCGATGGCGCTCAGTCCGGTGTCCGGGTTCTTCGCGTGAAGTGTGCGCTCCGAGAACCAAACGTCGAAGTGCACGTTGAAGCTCGCGAGCGACTTCTCGATCTCGGCGAGCTGGAGCTTGTATGCAAGTTCCCTGGCGGTGGCGAGGGCTTCGGCCTCGTCCTTCTCGAGCAGGTTCGGCTCAAGCTCGAGCACCTGGCGACCGAGTTCGGCGATGTACGCTCCGGGGTATCCGCCCTCCGGCGTTGGCTTGCCCTGGATGGCGGCGAGCACGGAGGCACCGAAGGTGTCCATCTGGCTGCCAGCGTCGTTGATGTAGTACTCGCTTGCGACGTTTGCTCCGGATGCCTTCAGCACGCGGGCGATCGAGTCACCGAGCGCTGCCCAGCGGGTGTGGCCGATGTGGAGCGGGCCGGTTGGGTTAGCCGAAACGAACTCCAGGTTGATCGCCCTTCCGGCCTGCGACTCGTTGCGGCCGTAGGCGTCAGCCTCGTCAACGATCTTCTTCGCGAGCGCTCCCGCCGCCGCTGCGTCGAGGCGCACGTTGATGAATCCGGGTCCGGCGACCTCGGCGGTCGCGACGCCGGGGACGTCGGCGAGTGACGCAGCGAGCTGTGCGGCGAACTCGCGGGGGTTCGTCCCGAGTCGCTTGGCCAGTTTCATCGCCACATTCGATGCCCAGTCGCCGTGGTCGCGGTTCTTCGGGCGTTCAAGAACGACGTCTTCCCGCCGGATCTCGGCGCTCGATCCCTCGCGGTGACTCTCGGCGAGTGGGAGGATGAGGTCGAACAGGGCAGCGGAGAGATCGTCAGGGGTCACAGAGTCAATTCTACGGCAGCGCCCGTGCCTCACCCTTCGGACCCCCGACGCACCATCCGGCATCATCGTCGGAGCACGCGTGGCTTGGTATCTTTTGTACATCCTCACAGAGAGACATCCATGGCCACCTCGCTTCAGTTCCCCCGCTCTTCCCGTTCCTTCGCGCTGATCGTCGCCGTATCCGTCGGCGCTGTCATGCTGACGGGATGCACCCCGGACGCTGAGCCTTCGAGTTCCGCGAGCCCGACCCCGAAGCCGAGCTCAAGCGAGACGAGCGAACCGACTCCGACACCGACCGCGACGGTTCCGCCAAGCGAGACACCGGTCGTGAGCCAGCCCATCGGCGCGTCGTGCGACCAACTCATCACCGCCGACGACATGTACGACTACAACCCGAACTTCAGCCTTGTAGCCGACGGTGCACCGAACCCGGACACCAAGCCGGGCAAGATTGCCGGCATGAACGGGCTCACGTGCCAGTGGGTTAACAACACGAGCAAAGACACCATCGATATCGCAGTGGCCAAACTCAGCGATGACGAGCTCACAGCGCTGAAGAACGTCGCCATAACGGAGAGCACTCCGGTGCCGACCTATGGCGCGCCGCCCATCGAGGGCTACTTCACGGTCATCGATTCCCAGGGCGAAGCGCAGATCTTCACGGGCTCCTACTGGATCGCGGCACGGTCGACGACGTTCTTCGAACCCGGCGACGTTGAGCAGCTGGCCATCGCGGCGATGCAGAATCTTCCGGCGTAGCTCCTCCACGATCGAAACAACCGTCGGACGCGGGCAATCGGCGCGCTGAAATTCTGGTAGTTTTGAGTTGTACGCCTTCGTAGCTCAGGGGATAGAGCGTCGGTTTCCGGTACCGCAGGTCGGGGGTTCGAATCCCTCCGAGGGCACATAGAGAAAGACCCGGTCAGCTTGAATTTCAGGCCGACCGGGTCTTTTGTTTCGTTAGTGTGATCCACGAGTCAAGGGAGTCCGTGTGCAGCTGCGAGAGTACTCAGCGCTCGACGCCACAGGCGTTCGCGAACTGATCGCGGCCGGTGAGGTGACCGGTGCCGAGGTTGAATCTGTTGCCCGCGAGGCAATCGCAGCAGTGAATCCCGACCTCAATGCTCTGACGCTGGAACTCTTCGACCCCGCACTCGACGCCGACGCTGCCGGTGTTCTCGCCGGCGTGCCGTTCCTCATCAAGGACAGCGGTCCGTTCGCGCGGAATATCTCGTTCACCCTCGGTAGCCGGAGCATCAACCGGGCCTTTGCAGCGGTCGACCACGAACTCATGGCCCGGTTTCGCCGGGCAGGGATCGTTGCCCTCGGCCAGACCACGGCACCGGAGCTGGGTCTCACTTTCGCCACGGAGTCGCGTCGGTATGGGATCACGCGCAACCCGTGGTCTCTCGATCGGGGCGTCGGCGGCTCGAGCGGCGGAAGCGCTGCACTCGTCGCGGCTGGCGCCATTCCACTCGCGCATGCCAACGACGGCGGCGGTTCGATTCGCATTCCCGCGTCGAGTTGCGGACTGGTCGGTCTCAAGCCCACGCGCGGCAGGACCCCGTCGGGCCCGCTTGCCGGCGAGGCTGGGTTCGGCCTCATCACGGAGTTCGCGCTCACCCGCACCGTGCGCGACACCGCTCTTCTCCTCGACGCGGTGAGCGCACCGACCGTCGGCGAGAAGTACACGTCGCTCGCACCGCGGCATCCGTTCGTCGACAGCACGCAACACGATCCGGGACGCCTGCGAATCGCACTGCAGTCGACTGCGTGGTCGGATGCCACGGTCGACGAGACCGTGCGGCTCGCGACAGTGCGCGCGGCCGAGACCCTCGAGTGGATTGGGCACACAATCACCGAGGCAATGCCTGCCCTCGATGCTGACGACCTGATCGAGGGCGAAATGCTCGCCGTGTATTCGACCGGTGGCGCGATGCTGCGGGCACCACGGCGGCCGGATCCGGCGCTGCTCGAGGGTGTCTCGCGACGCGTGCTCGAGGAGGCTGCACGAGCGAGCGCACTCGACATCCTGGCGTCGATCGACGCCCAGCATCGGGTGACCCGCTCAGTCGCCGGGTTCTTCGAGACGTTCGACCTGCTCGTCACGCCGACCATCGGGCAGTTGCCGGCGCCGCACGGAACCCTCGACTACGACAACGACAGGTACTCCGCCCGCGAGTGGCTCGCCAGAATTTCGGAGTACGGGCCGTTCACCGCAGCGTTCAACATCTCGGGCAACCCGGCGATCAGCCTGCCCCTCGGCGAGAGCAGGGAATCGCTGCCGATCGGTGTTCAGATCGTGGCCGCGCACGGTCGTGAAGACCTGCTTCTCGCCGTTGCGGCCCAGCTTGAGCAGGCGATGCCGTGGCGCGAGCGGGTGCCACCGATCTTCGCGGACTGAGACAGGCGAACCAATCAGCGTTCGGCTGTGGCAAACCCGTTCGAGGACGTGTCGTCGAGGATCTGGTAGTTGACCCGGGTTCCGCGGTCGACATCGAGACGCCAGGTCCGCTGCCAGGGCTTGTCGGCGGGCCCGTAGTTCATCACGATTCGGTCGTAAGCCTTGCCCTGAACGCGTCGTCCGACGACGTAGCCTGGCGCTCCCGGGCTACTGGTGGACAGCGTTGCGATGTATTCGTCATCGTTCAACGCCGGGGGCGTAACGTGCTGCTGCGAGACGTGTTCTGCTGAGATGTTTCCCAGGAGTAGCGTCGCTTCGGTCATCTGGGGGTAAGGGCGTGACAAGGGTTCTCCTGTTATTCGGGTGTGAGCTTCTGTGTGCCGCTTCCGCGACACGACCGACGGGCGCCTGGCCTCTGCCTTCAGGCTTTGAACATCTGGCTGTGTTGCCAGGCACGGCGCCGCAGCGCATTCGGGCGCGTGCGGCCGTCTCCGGTCCGACGTTGCTCGGCGTCTGATGCCGCTGATCCCACCGATTCGGGCGGCGGATCAACTCGCTGCACCCGGGTGGAAATCTCTCAATCCGCGCACCGGGCGCAGCATTGAGCGGTCGTTCCGTATCTTCCAGAGTACACGGTTGTTTTGACTAACTCAAAACAACGGTGGCGGGGTGTGATCGCTGTCAGGCGAAAACGCGCCCCCTGGCGCGCCAGAGCAGCCAGATACCGACGACGATCGTCGACGGCACGCCAATCAGGAAAACGTGCCAGCCGGACAGCATCCCGAACACCATCTGGCCGTTGGGCTGCCCGAGTGCCGAGCCGATCGCGGCAACGATCATCGCGAGAATCGCCGCGCCAGGTATGGCCAGCGTGGCCACCCACTTTTCCCACCGACGCCATGCCGACGACATCCACATCATGACCATGCCAACGATCCAGCCGGCGATCGGCACGATGAACCCGCCGATCCCGACGAGCAACGCAGCGGTGATGGCGAAGCCGCGTGACGCGCTCAGCGTGCTCGCCGGCGCCTCGAGAACGACTGGTTGCGCCCGAACCGTGCCCATGGCATCCCGCGCCTCGGCGGCGATGAAGACGGGATCCCCGAGTTCCTCGATGCGCGCGGATGCCGTTCCGGCATCGAGCCCGGCCAGTTCCTCTTCCACGCCGGAACGGATGTCGCGGGCGAGCTCGGCGGGCATGCCCTCGAGTGCCGAATCCAGCTGGGCGAGGTAACTGCGAACGACCTGCGGGGTCTGTTCAGTCATGGACGGGGGTTCCCTTCGATGAGATGTTGCACCGTGTCGCGGAACGGTGCCCACTGCTGCCGGAACGCGTCGAGGCGCTCTTCTCCCGCTGCGGTCAGCCGGTAGTACTTGCGCACGGGGCCTGCGTCGGAGGCCTCATCGAACGAGATCACGAAGCCCTTCTCGCGCAAGCGACCGAGAACGGGATAGAGGGTGCCGATGCTCGCGATCATGCCGGCCGCCGTCAGCGTTTCGGAGAGCTGCCAGCCGTACATTGGTTCGCGCGACAGCAGCCCGAGCACGCAGTACTCGACCACGCCCTTGCGCAGTTGTGCACCAACGTCCGCTGTCATGTTCACAAGCTAGCTTGCATGGCAAGCTAGTGCAAGAAGTTTTACTCAACGGCTCCCGCCGCCGACGGGTTTGCAGGAGATCGCACGGTTGTCAGGGCGATCCCGCCACGAGCATCCTGATAATCGTGCGACCTCCTGTTTCGCGGCCGTCCGCGCGGTTACCGCCGCCCGCCGATATGATCAGCGGAGGCCGTCTCAGGCCGGATTCCCCGATGATGAGGACCACGATGACTACGACGCCCGTCACCGGCATACCCGGGTCTGCCCAGCGCACTGCGCCAGCGCTCAGCGGTCGGGTCTGGACCTCGATCGTGCTCGTCGGCCTCGTCGGGCAGCTCGCGTGGACCATCGAGAACATGTACCTCAACGTGTTCGTCTACGACACGATCACCGACAACCCGACAGTCCTCGCGCTCATGGTTGCGGCGAGCGCCGCCAGCGCGACCATCGCCACCATGCTCCTCGGCGCGGCGAGCGACCGGGTCCGCCGGCGCCGCGAGTTCATCGCGATCGGGTACGTGCTGTGGGGGCTCATCACAGCGGCCTTCGGTTTTCTCAGCGTTGACGGCATCCGGGAGCTCGCCGCTGTCGGTGATGCCGTCGTTCTCACCGTTCTCGCGGTCATTCTCCTCGACTGCCTCATGAGCGTGATCGGGGCGGGTGCCAACGATGCGGCGTTCAACGCCTGGGTGACCGAGTCGACGGTGCCCGCCAACCGGGGTCGGGTGGATTCGGTGCTTGCGATCCTCCCACTCCTGGCGATGCTCATCGTGTTCGGTGCGCTCGACGGGTTGACTCAGGCCGGTGCCTGGCGCGAGTTCTTCCTGCTCATCGGTGGCGCGACCAGCCTCGTCGGCGTCGTCGCGTGGTTCCTCGTCCGCGACCCGGTGACCGTCTCGCCCCAACCCGGCGGCTACTTCTCCGCCGTGGTCGCTGGCCTCCGACCGAGTGCCGTTCGGCAGAACCCGACGCTCTACGTGACGCTCGTGTGCCTCGCCATCGTCGGCACGAGCACGCAGGTCTTCCTCCCTTACCTCATCATCTACATCCAGCGCACCCTGCGGATCGACGGCTACGCCATTGTTCTCGGAACCGTGCTGGTGACGGCATCCGTTCTCAGCGTTCTTGGCGGACGACTCATCGACCGATTCGGCAAGGTCCGGTCGATCCCCCCTGCCGTCGCCCTGCTCGCGACCGGCCTGGTCCTCATGTTCTTCGTGCGGGACATGGTGCCGGTGATCCTCGCAGGGATCGTGATGATGACCGGGTTCATGCTATCGATCGCGGCACTTACCGCGACGGTGCGGGACCACACTCCGACCGATCGGGTCGGGAGCGTGCAGGGACTCCGGATGATCGCGGCCGTGCTCATTCCGATGGTCGCCGGTCCCTTTCTCGGCGCAGCAGTAATCGTCGGCGCCGCCGAAACGTACGTCGACCTCGGCGTCGAGAAGCAGGTCCCGACGGCGTGGATCTTCCTCGCCGCAGCGGCGGTGCTCCTGGTCGCGATCCTCCCTCTCCGAGCCTTGAAAAGGAGAACAGCAGCATGAACCTGACCACGATCGAGGGCGATGCGCTCGACGAGAACGCGATCCTCCCCGAGTACCCGCGGCCGCAGCTGGTGCGTGACAGCTACCTCAACCTCAACGGCCGGTGGCAATACGCGATCCGCGCGAGGACCGACGACGAGGCCGAACCGACCGAGTGGGACGGGCCGATCCTCGTGCCCTTCTCCCCCGAATCGGCGCTCTCGGGCGTCAACCGCCAGCTCGCCCCGGACCAGACGCTCTGGTACCGGCGCGAGCTCGACCTGCCCTCCGATTTCAATGTCGGCCGTCTTCTCCTGCACTTCGACGCCGTCGACTCGGAGTGCGAGGTATTTCTCAACGGCGCATCCATCGGTTCGCACGTCGGCGGGTACCTCCCGTTCTCGATCGATGTGACGGATGCCGTCGGCAGCGGCAGCGCGACGCTCACCGTTGCCGTTCACGATGCGTCGGACACCGTGCCGGCGTCGCACGGCAAACAGAAGCTCGACCGCGGCGGCATCTGGTACACCGCCCAGTCCGGGATCTGGCAGACAGTGTGGCTCGAATCCGTGCCGGAGGCTCACATCGAGCGCCTCCAGCTCACGCCGCAGCTCGAGGCTGGCGCCGTCGAGGTCACCGTGGTCTCCGATTCGGATTCGCCCGCAACGGTCGTCGTCACCGCCGAGGGACAGACGGTGGCCGAGGCGACGGTGCAGGCCAACTCCCCCACCCGGATTCCCCTCGGTGCAAACGTGCGCCCGTGGAGCCCCGAGGACCCGTTCCTCTACGACGTCCGCGTCACTCTCGGCACCGACGAGGTCACGAGTTATGTGGGCATCCGCTCGTTCGGCACCGGCACGGACGCCGACGGCGTGCCGCGCCTGCTGCTCAACGGGAAGCCCTACTTCCACGCCGGAGTACTCGACCAGGGCTACTGGCCCGACGGTCTCTACACCGCGCCATCCGACGACGCACTGATCGCCGACATCCGCACCATGAAGGATCTCGGCTTCACCATGTTGCGCAAGCACATCAAGATCGAACCGCTCCGCTGGTACGCGCACTGCGACCGGATCGGCATCCTGGTCTGGCAGGACATGGTCAACGGCGGCGCGCCCTATCGCCCAGCCGTGATCACCCTGCCCGCCGCAACTCCCGTTCGGTTCAGAGACGACCGTTACGACCTGTTCGGGCGAGCGGATGCTGCCGGGCGCGCCGAGTTCCGCCGCGAACTTCACGAGACCATCGAGCTGCTGTCGAACGTCGTGAGCATCGCCATGTGGGTGCCGTTCAACGAGGGCTGGGGCCAGTTCGACGCGCGAGAGATTGCCGACGAGGTCCGGGCACTCGACCCGACGCGCACCATCGACCACGCGAGCGGCTGGCACGACCAGGGCGCTGGCGATGTGAAGAGCCTGCACGTGTACATCCGGCCGTTCCGGATGCGACGCTCGTGGCGAGAGGACGGCCGCGTCGTCGTGCTCTCGGAGTACGGCGGGTACAGCTACCGCGAGCCGGGGCACGCGTTCAGCGACAAGGAGTTCGGCTACCGGCGCTATCGGTCGCACGCCGAGCTCGACGCCGCATTCGAGCGGCTGCACGACGCTGAGGTGATCCCGGCCGTCCCGCAGGGACTCTCGGCGACGGTCTACACACAGCTCTCCGACGTCGAAGACGAGCTCAACGGCATCCTGACCTACGACCGCCGGATCGTGAAGCTGACCCCGGATGTTGTCCGGCGCGTCAACGCGCGGCTTACGGCGGGCAACACCCAAACACCCCGAGAGGACCCACCCGCCCATGCGCGAGAGTGAAATCACCAGGCCCGTCGCGCTGACCGGTCCGGACGGGCGGCTGAACCCCGCCGCTGTCGGCTTCACACGGACGCCACTCCACACCACCGACGGCATCGGTAAGTTCGGTCGCGGCTGGGGAAGGAACAAACGCTGGGAGTACTGGGCGGTCACAACGCCCACCCACATTGTCTCGGTCACCGTCTCGAGCCTCGACTACGCCTCGGTGCACGACCTGTGGCTCTTCGATCGTGAGTCGCAGGACGTCATCCACACCGGCGTGATCCGACCGCTCAGCGGGAGTGTCACCCTGCCCGGCACCCTCGGCGGCGGACCGGCGCGAGTGCGCACGCGCCCGTTGCAGGTCGAGATCACCGAGGAAGACGGCGGAACCCGGCTCCAGGCGGACACCTCGCTCGTTCACCTCGACGTTCTGGCCGCGAGGCCCGAGGGCCATGAGGCGCTCGGTGTTGTGGTGCCGTGGTCGAAAACGCGGTTCCAGTACACGGTGAAAGACGTGGCGCGGCCGGCATCCGGCACGATCCGGATCGACGGCGCCGCAATCGACATCCCCCGCGGGGCATCCTGGGCGACCCTCGACCACGGCAGGGGCCGTTGGCCGTACTCGATGCACTGGAACTGGGCTGCGGGTTCCGGGGTCTGGGACGGACGGGTGATCGGGCTGCAGCTCGGCTCCAAGTGGACCGACGGCACCGGGTCGACCGAGAACGCCCTGTTCGTTGACGGGCGGATGAGCAAGATCAGCGAGGAGTTGACCTGGGAGTACGACACCGAGAACTGGCTCGCGCCGTGGCATATCTTCGGCGACTCCGGCGACATCACCTTCACCCCGTTCTATGACAAAGTGTCGGCCACCGACCTCAAGGTCTTCTCGTCGTTCGGGCACCAGTGTTTCGGGACGTTCAGCGGCTGGCTGCTTGATGACACCGGCAACCGCGTCTCGTTCTCGGGGATCACGGGCTGGGCGGAAGACGTCCGCAACCGCTGGTGACCGGGTTACGGGGTCGGCGCCGTCACGAAGTCGATGAGTTCCTCCACCCGGCCGAGGAACGCCGGCTCAAGGTCTGAGTAGTTGCGCACCCGGCCGAGGATCGCCTGCCACGCCCGGGCGATGTCAGCCTGGCTCTCGTTCGGCAGGCCGAGGGCGGCGCAGATGCCCTTCTTCCACTCGATCGACCGCGGAATGTTGGGCCATTCCTTGAGCCCGACGCGCGCCGGCTTCACGGCCTGCCAGACATCAATGTAGGGGTGACCAACGATAAGAACGTTGCCCCCGTGTTTTCCGCGCATCACGGCATCCGCGATTCGGGTCTCCTTGGAACCGGGGACGAGGTGGTCAACGAGCACCCCGACCTTGCGAGTCGGGGTTGGCGCGAAGTCGGTGATGATGGCGGCGAGGTCATCGATGCCGCCGAGGTACTCGACGACGACGCCCTCAACGCGCAGGTCGTCGCCCCAGACCTTCTCGACGAGTTCGGCGTCGTGCCTGCCCTCCACGTAGATGCGGGAGGGAAGCGCGACGCGTGCCCGTGAATCCTCCACGGCGAACGAACCCGAGGCCGTGCGGGTCGGACCAGGGGCCTTCTTCTTCGGCACCGTGAGGATGATCGGCTTGCCCTCGAGCAGGAACCCGGGGCCGAGCGGGAAGACGCGGCGCTTGCCGTGGCGGTCTTCGAGCTGCACGGTCTTGCCCTCGATACCGGTGACGGCACCGCACCAGCCGGTCATCATTTCTTCGACGACGAGGTCGGGTACCGCTTCGTGCTCTTCGGGTGGCGGGGTCTTGCTCTTTCGCCAATCGGTGGCGAGGACATCGCTTCCGTACGGGTCATAACTCACGTCGTCAACGGTAGTCGCGGCCGGTGACGGCGAGCGGATGCCACGCTGCGGTTCGGTTCTTCACGGAGCTACAGCGGGGCTGGTTACGGGCGCGACACGCCCGTAGCGCTGGGTAGCAGTCGCCACTCACCTGCCGCGCCGTGGTGTTTCGGGAGGAGAATCGCAGGGTCCGCGCACCTCTGGCGCTCCGACCCCCGGATCTACCTCCCGAAACGACACCACTGGCATCCGCTGGCATCCGCTGGCCGGTGACGGCAAGTGGATGCCACACACCTACCGCGCCGCCCCTCTCAGTGTTTCGGGAGGAGAATAGCAGAGTCCGCGCACCTCTGGCGCTCCGACCCCCGGATCTACCTTCCGAAACGACACCACTGGCATCCGCTGGCCGGTGACGGCAAGTGGATGCCACCCGCAGCGTCGATCAGCGAACGCACGGCGACCTGTCCGTGAGCGGATTCGCTCACGGAAAGTTGGCCTGTTCTCCCCGCGAACTCATTGGCCTGATGACGGGCATCCTGTATTTGTTTGCATCAGCCCTCGCGATGTCGATTTAACCAATCGATGCCCGCGTCGTGATCCCGCGATTACTGCGCCGGGCGCGACACGATCAGCCGAAGCGAGCCGCCAAAGGTCGGCGCGCTGCGGAGTGCACCGTGGCGGGCGTCCCATGCGCCGGAGTCGAGATCGGCCCGCAGCGACGCCTCAAAGCGCTTCCCCACTGATGGCTCGACGAAACTCCACGCAGAGTTCGCCAGTCGCGCACCGGGGTCCAGCAGCGCCTCGGGCCGACCGTAATAAGCCTCACCGAACCCGTCGGTGCAATCCAGAGGAATCGGAATCGCGGATACCTCAACGGTTCCGCCGAGCGCGTCGGCAATGTCGGCGATGCTCGGATATCTGCTGGCCTCGGTCGCGATGACCTCCGGTGCGTATTCAGACAGCCAGGAACGATCGAGGGCGGTCGGATCGCACGTGAGAACGACGACGGGGCCCGCAGTGACACGGCGCAGCTCGCTCAGCCCGGCGCGGAGGTCCGCCCACTGATGGACCGTGAACGACGCCAACGCCGCGTCGAAAACAGCGTCCTCGAACGGCAGCGCCTCGGCCGTCGCGTTGATCGCGGGGCGAGCGTGCGTGGTCGCTGTGCGCGCATTGTCGCGCTCGGCTCGACCGGCGTTACGTCACGGTCGATCGGTTCATACGACCCGGCACCCGCGCCAACGTTGATGATCGTGTGTGCTCCACCGAACGCTGCGTTAATTGCCGCCACAATTCGGGGGTCCGGCTGGCGGTATGCCGTATAGCCCTCACCGATCGCGCCGTAGTTCGCGTCGCCGGCGCTTCCGTCGGACTGTCGATCAGTCATGCGACCTCCCTGGAAGCGTCGTCCTGCCGCGCCGCCCTCTCAGCGTTTCGGGCGGAGAATCGCAGAGTCCACACACCTATTGTGCCCCGACCCCCAAATTTACCGCCCGAAACGACGCAGCTGGCATCCGCCCCACCTGCGTCACCGCGCCCTATGGGCGCTGACACATCAGAGTGACGGAAGCGGCCGTCGCTCGGCGGCCAGCTGCGAAGACCAGGATCGGTCAACGGGCGACTCCTTCACGCTCACGCAACTCCGCAACGAAACGTCTCATCACTCGCGCGTCGTCGAGGTGGAATGTGCGCCAGTCGTCATCGATGGAGACCCACCGTGCAGGTTGCCCGGGTTCGGGGCGGAGGGCCGCTTGGGTGTCGGCGATCGCCCAGTACGAAAGGCTCAGCGTCACAGGCCAATCCGACCGGTACGAGCGCACCGCGGCGAAGGCCGGTCGCTCCCCGAGGTCCAGGTCGAGTCCCGTCTCTTCGGCCAGTTCCCTGCTCGCCGCTTCTCGAGGAGTCTCACCGTCCTCGACCCGACCACCGGGCGGCACAAGTCCCCGCCACCGGTGCTCAACGACGAGCACGCGGTCAGAGTCCGGCGAGAAGACCCAGACATCGGCGGCCAGCGGATGCTGGTCAGCCATCCACTCAGATTGGAACCAGGCCAGGACTCCGGCTTCCGAGAGGTGTGCCGCGGCGATATCGTCGCGCGCCGCATCGGCAACGCGCACCGAGCCATCAGCCAAGCCGCCCTCCCCCCGTCCGCCGTCGCTCGTTAGCCTAAGGCCCGCACCCGATATGCCGCCTCCTGTATGCAGAGGCAACCCGCAGGATCTGCTGCCACGGCGAGGCGGGTGAAACGCGGGCGGCGATAGTCTGCTGGGGTGACTCTTCCATCGACCCGGCCCATTGGACCGTCCGCTGCGACGATGGCCGATTTCTGGCGGTTGGCGGCAATTACCATGTCTGCCCAGCTCCTGGCTACCCGGAAACAACGCGCACTTTTCGTTGCCGTGGTGATCGGGGCGGTCGCCCTCGCCGTGTCTTTGGGCTCTCTCGCGCTTTTACTCGACGCGACCTGGGCCCTGGTGATCGGGGCGGTATACATCGCAGTCCTCACCATCTCTATCGTCGGTGCCGTTCTCCTGCACGCGGCGTGGCGGCTGCTGGACCCCAAACGTTTAGTGTTTCTGTCCTCCACCCGAGGCGCGTCTCTGGATGTGCGATTCAAACGGAGCGTGATGTCCTTCGACAATCACGGGCGACTTCCAGGTGACTCATCAGCGGCCGCGTTGCGAGCGCAGGTTGCGAACTGGGCTGGCACTCTTCCTCATCACATTGATGTGAGAGCGCAGAATTCGCGGGTCGCCGACCTTTATGCGAAGCAGTTCCCGGAGCTGGCACCGGCGAACCCTGACGTTTTCGGCCGTGTCCAGATGAGCGGCCGTCCCACGCGCTGATCGCTTTCGCAATGCTGGCACCGCTGGCATCCGGACCCCCGTTCCCCTCACCGAGACGCGTCACTACGATCTCGGAGTATGGAAACCCGAATACGCGGAGTCCTCATCTCATACGCCGAGCACGGAGACGGCATCCCCCTGGTCGCCCTTCACGGTGCCGGCGTTGACCACCGTGACATCGAAGCGGCAGTTGAAGCCGTCGTCCCTGCGGCTGGTTACCGCCGGATTTATCCCGATCTGCCGGGAATGGGTCGCTCGACGGCCGAGGGCCTCACCAGCAATAGTGACGTGGTTGCCCTGCTCGCCGACTTCATCGACCAGATCTCTGGCGGACCTGTCCTTCTCGCCGGACATTCTTACGGCGCCTACCTGGCCCGCGGAGTCGCTGCACGGCGCCGCCCTCTCAGCGTTTCGGGCGGAGAATCGCAGAGCCCACGCACCCATTGCCCCCCGACCCCCGGATCTACCTCCCGAAACGACGCCACGGGCATCCGCGCCAGCGTGAACCCGAGCAGCGGGCGTCGCTGCGCCGCGCCGCCCTCTCAGGGGCTCGGGCGGAGAATCGCAGAGCCCGCGCACCCATTGCGCCCCGACACCTGGATCTACCTCCCGAAACGACGCCACTGGCATCCGCCCCCACCGTGAACCCCAGCGACCGACCGATTACTACCCCCGCGGTCATCGACGGCGCAGGCCACGCCCTGATGCACGAGCGCCCGCAACTCCTCGGAGTACTCATCGAAGACTGGCTGGACCGCGCCTCACGTCGCGACGCCTGAGGCATCCGTGGGATGAACGAGCACCCGCCTACCACAACCTCGCGCGGGTTACCCAGGGGGCCTCGTTCTCTGGACTCCCTCAGTGACCGAACAATAGACTCGCACCGTACCTCCAACCCCAACCGAAGGTGAGCCGATGCGGGCACGCTCGATCTGGGGCGCTGTGACACTCGCGGTCGCCGTCGTCCTTGGAACCCCAGCTCTTGCGTCTGCAGCTGAGCCCGTCATCCTCGGTGATTCGCGGGTCGTCGATGACTCGGGGGTTCTCGATTCGAGCGGAACCCAGTCGATCGAGACTGCAATCGACACACTGCGCTCCGAAACCGGCGCCGACCTCTGGGTCGTCTACGTCGACACCTTCGAAGACCCGAGCGACGCCGCCGAGTGGGCCAACACCACGGCGGAAAACAACGGGCTCGGTCCGAACCAGTACATCCTCGCGGTCGCCACAGAGGCCCGTGTGTACTACCTCTCCGGTGACTCCGGTGGACCGGTCACCGACGAACAGCTGGGTGAGATCGAACAGCGCCTCGTCCTCCCCGAGCTCTCCGACGGCAACTGGGCAGGCGCGGGCGTTGCCGCCGCCCAGGGGCTCACCAACGCGATCAACGGTGACGCTGTGACGGATGCTGTTGGCACCGGCGGTGGCGGCGGCCTGTCCGGCGGCACCGTCTGGATCATCCTTCTCGTCATTGCAGCGATCGCTGTCGTCCTGGTCATCGTCCTGATGCGGCGCCGCAAGAAGACCCCGGCCGTCGATCCGCGCGCTGGTGAGCCAGCCGAACTCGCGGCGATCTCCACCGAGGACCTCGATCGCCAGGCCGGCAGTGCCCTGATCGAGACCGACGACGCCGTGCGTACAAGCGAACAGGAACTCGGCTTCGCCATCGCCCAGTACGGCGAAGAGTCGGCGGCTAAGTTCCGTGAGGCCATCGCGACGGCAAAGACCACCCTCTCGCAGGCCTTCACGATCAAGCAGCGTCTCGACGACGCCGAGCCCGACACGGAGCAACAGGTTCGCGCCTGGAACGCCGAGATCATCCGCCTCTGCGCGAGCGCCAACGACGCCCTCGATCGCGAGGCTGCCGCATTCGACGAACTGAGGCAGATCGAAAAGACTGCACCGGATGCCGTCAAGCGGCTTCGCTCCGAACTCGAGCGTGTCTCTCAGCGCAGGCCCGCTGCAGAGGCAACGCTTTCCACGCTCTCGGGCCGCTATAGTCCCGCCGCTCTCTCGGCTGTCGCCGACAACGTGGAAGAGGCCGACGAGCGGCTGCGGTTCGCAGCGACAGGACTCGATGCCGCGGATCAGGACCTGACGGAAGGTGACCTCTCAACCGCGGCCGTCGGCATCCGTGCTGCCGAAGAATCGATCGAGCAGGCGGGAATCCTCCTCGACGCCATCGACCACGCTGCGGCTGACCTGGCGAAGGCGGAAGAATCGATCCGCGCCCTGGTCACCGAGCTCGAGAACGACCTGCAGCTTGCCCGCTCGCAGCCCGACCCGGAGGGCTCGCTCGCGAACGTCATCGGCGCTACAGAGGGAATCCTCGCCGAGCTCGGCGCCGATCGTTCGGCGGGCCCATACTCGCCTCACGAGCTCGTCCAGCGACTCGAAGCAGCGGACTCGACCATCGACAGCGTGCTCACCCAGGTCCGTGACGCGGAAGGCCAGCGCCGGCGCACGCAGTCGATGCTCCTGCACTCCCTGACGAGTGCGCAGGATCAGGTCGCGGCAGCCCAGGAGTACATCACGACCCGTCGCGGCGCGGTCGGAGCCGAGGCCCGCACCCGCCTCGCGGAGGCTGAACGCAACCTCGGCCTCGCCATGCAGTCGCGGGAATCCGACAGCGAATCGGCCCTCATCTACGCGCAACGAGCCAACGAACTCGCCCGGCAGTCGATGCAGTATGCCCAGAACGACGTCAGTGGTTACGGCACAGGTTTCGGTGACGTGATGGGCGGTGGCGGCAGAGGCTCGAGCGACGGCTCCATGGGTGCGATTCTCGGCGGCATCCTCATCGGCCAGGTGCTCGGCGGTGGCGGTGGCGGCATGTTCGGCGGTGGCGGTGGCGGCATGTTCGGCGGGGGCGGCGGAAGCTCGCGCGGCCGTTCCGGTGGCGGCGGCTTCGGTGGCGGCGGCTTTGGCGGCGGCAGGTCAAGCGGTCGCAGCGCGGGAAGTTTCGGCGGGAGCGGTTCACGCTCCCGACGAGGAGGCGGCCGGTTCTAACGGCTCGCTTCATGACATCAATCGATCGGAAGGAAGAACTATGACCAAGCAGTCAATCTTCGGGCGCATCGCCCAGCTGGCGAAAGCGAACATCAACGCTCTCATCGACCAGGCAGAAGACCCGCAGCTCATGCTCGACCAGATGGTGCGTGACTACACCAACAGCATCGCTGAGGCCGAGAGCGCCATCGCCGAGACGATCGGAAACCTGCGCCTTCTCGAGGAGGACCACGCCGAAGACGTGCGTGCGGCAGGCGACTGGGGCAATAAGGCACTCGCCGCGAGCCGCAAGGCAGACGAGTACCGTGCGGCGGGCAACAGCGCAGACGCCGACAAGTTCGACAACCTCGCGAAGGTGGCCCTGCAGCGCCAGATCACCTCCGAAAACGAGGCGAGGATGGCCGAGCCGCAGATCGCGTCGCAGACCCAGGTCGTCGACCAGCTCAAGAACGGCCTCAATGGCATGAAGGGCAAGCTCGAGCAGCTCAAGTCGAAGCGCAGCGAGCTCATCGCCCGCTCGAAGACCGCCGAGGCCCAGAAGAAGGTCGCGGATGCCGTCAAGAGCATCGACATCATGGACCCGACCAGCGAGGTCAGCCGGTTCGAAGACAAGATCCGTCGCGAGGAGGCCAAGGTCCGCGGCCAGCAGGAGCTCGCGGCCTCCAGCCTCGACGCCCAGTTCGAGTCGCTCGAGGACATCGGCGAAATGACCGAGGTCGAGGCCCGGCTCGCCGAACTGAAGTCAGGCGGCTCGCGCGCCGTCTCGGGCAACTCAAGCGCACCCGCCGTCACACAGGGCGCGCCGTACACCCCGGGTGAGTAGCACGTCACCCGCCGCCTAGCTCGCGGGATTGACAGGTAATCGCACGGTTATCAGGCAGGTTCTCAACGACCGGTCCTGATAATCGTGCGATTTCCTGTTAACCGTGCCCTGCGGCATCCGTCGTCGCCAGCCACCGCTTGCAGAAGAACCCGGTGAGCGGATGCCGTTGGCGGGCGAGGTCAGGAACGCTGCAGCTGAGCGCGGGTCTCGGCCGCGAGGCCGTCGAGCAGGACGCGGAGCTGCCCGGTGGGCGCGAGGAGGCCCTCTGGATGCCACTGCACACCGGTGATGGGCAGCGACTCGTGTTCGATGGCCTCGATGTGGCCGTCGTGCGCCCAGCCCACAGCGGTCAGGCCATCGCCGAGCCGGTCGGCGACCTGGTGGTGCGCGCTCTGCACAAGGATGTGCTCGCGACCGAAGCGCTCGGCGATCCTGGACCCGCGCTCAAGGCGGACCGGGTGCTCGACCAGGGCGTACTCCACCGGAAGATCGGTGACGCGGTGCCCCGGAGCTTCAACATGCTGCAGCAGAGTGCCGCCGAGCGCGACGTTGATGACCTGGTGCCCGCGGCAGATGCCGAGCACCGGCGTCCGCGTCGCGGCGGCGCGACGAACAAGTTCGATCTGTGCGGCATCCGCAATTTCGAAGTGATGGCTTTCGCCCTCGTAACCGCGTTCGCCGTCGTAGAACTGGGGATCAATGTCTTCGCCGCCCATGACGATGATGGCGTCCGCGGAGTCGGCCGCATCGAGCAGCCCGGTGACTCCGAGGTCGGCGGCGGACAGCTGCGTGACATCCCAACCGGTCTCGCGTGCCTCGTGGGCCGCCCGGTCGATCATGGTCCTGACGTAGGCGTCGTACTCGGGAGCGTTCTCGCGGCGAGTGGTGACCTCGACGACAACGAGGCGCGCAGCGGCGTCAGACACGGCGGCCTCCTTCGGGTTGTGGTTCCATTCTGCCCTCTCCCCGAGAGAAATACCGTATGCCGGTGCAACACCGCGCAACACACCGGTAAGCGCAGGGGTCTCGGCAAAACCCGATCCGCTGCCGGATACTAAGAAAATGGCGACTTTCATGGTGGTGCCCGCGTGGCAGGGTTCCGGTTCTTCCCGAGCGATGCGACTCATCGATGGTGCTGACGCGATCGGCGGCGACCTGCCATCCACGGCGACGGTTCGAGTCGAGGTTCCCGTCGAAGCCGGCGAATCGCTCGACACCGGAGTACACCGGCTCTCATCGCTCCTCGTCATCCGTGAACACCAGCTTGCCGCCCTCCGAGAGGCGACGGCCCCCGTGATCACGATCGGCGGAGGGTGCGCTGTTGCCCTCGCCTCGATCGAATACGCGGCTGCGGACGGCGATGTCTGCGTCCTGTGGATCGACGCCCACTCCGACCTCAACGACGCCGTGTCGTCACCATCCGGTTCGTTTGATGGCATGGTGCTGCGCTCGCTGCTCGGCGAAGATATTCCCGAGCTGGCATCAACCGCTCCGCTCGATCCCTCACAGGTCGTCATTCTCGGCGCACGCTCAATGGACGATGCCGAGCAGGTCGTGATCGACGAACGCGCGATCCGGATGCTGTCTGTCGACGACTGGACGCCGGAATCCGTGATCGAGGCGGTTTCGGCATCCGGAGCATCGAAGGTCTTCATTCACATCGACCTCGACGTGCTCGACCCCGCTGACATCGCGGGCACATCGTGGGCTGAGCCGTTCGGCCTCCCTGCGGCACACCTCGTTGACCTCATCGGCGGCGTCCGCGGTTCGTTCGAGCTCGCGGGTGCCACGATCTGCGGCTTCGCGCCGTCGAGCCCCGAACGAGCGGTCGACGACCTGCCTACGATCCTGCGAATCATTGGAGCGCTCGCGCGCTGACATTCCGCAGCGTGGGTGGTGACCGGTAGCCTCGGGTCATGACTGAGAAGCAGTACGACCTCATCGTCCTCGGGGCAGGACCGGTGGGTGAGAATGTCGCTGATTACGCGACGAAAGCTGGCCTCACGTGCGTGATCGTCGAGCGTGAACTTGTCGGCGGGGATTGCTCATTCTGGGCGTGTATCCCCTCGAAGGCGTTGCTGCGGCCGCCGTCGGCCCGTGACGCTGCACTGCGGGTGGCCGGGTCGAAGCAGTCCGTCACCGGACCACTCGATGTCGCTGCGGTGCTCGCGCGCCGCGACTCGTTCGTGAGCGACTGGGACGACACCGGCTCACTGCCCTGGCTCGAGAGCGCGGGGATCGACCTCGTCCGTGGGCACGGGCGGCTCACCGGAGTGCGCACCGTCGAAGTGACGACGGATGCCGGCGAGACCGTCGTTCTCGAGGCCAGGCAGGCCGTCGCTGTCTGCACCGGGTCAGACGCGCTGATCCCCCACATCCCCGGCCTCTCCGAGGCGGCACCGTGGACGAGCCGCAACGCGACAAGCGTGAAGGACGTGCCGGAGTCGCTCGCCATCATCGGCGGCGGAGTGGTCGCCGCAGAGATGGCGACCGCGTTCATCGCGCTCGGGTCGACGGTGACCGTCATCGCCAGAAGTGGATTGTTGTCCGGACTCGAACCGTTCGCGGGCGAAGCGGTGACGATGCGGCTTCGCGCCGACGGCGCCACCGTCCTCCACGGTGCACCCGTCGGGGTCAGCCGCGACGACGACGGCTTGGCGGTCATCGAGTTGGACTCCGGTGAAACCGTGACGGCCGCCGAGGTTCTCGTCGCGACGGGCCGCACGCCGCGAACCACAGACATCGGGCTCGAGACCGTCGGACTCACACCCGGTGACTGGATCAGCGTTGACGATTCGCTCCGTGTCGACGGAGTGGATGGCGGCTGGCTGTACGCGGCGGGCGACGTCAACCACCGCGTGCTCCTCACCCACCAGGGCAAGTACCAGGGGCGCGCCGCCGGGAAGGCGATCGCCGCCCGCGTTCGCGCGCCGGAAACGCAGGCCGAACCGTGGGGCGACCTGGCGGCATCCGCTGATCACGAACGTGTGCCGTCGGTGATTTTCAGCGAGCCGCAGGTGGCGACCGTTGGGCTCACCGCTGCCGCGGCGGAGAAGGCCGGTTACCGCACGCGCGTCGTCGACTACGACCTGGGTGCGGTCTCAGGCTCGGGACTCCACGCCGACGGGTACGAGGGTCATGCGCGCATGGTCGTTGACGAGAACCGGGGCGTTGCGCTCGGGGTGACCTTTGTGGGGCAGGATGTCGCGGAGCTGCTGCACGCAGCCACCATCGCTGTCGTCGGTGAGGTGCCGCTCACCCGGTTGTGGCACGCGGTGCCCGCGTTCCCGACGATGAGTGAGATCTGGCTTCGGCTGCTCGAGACCTACCGGGCCGGAGAGTGACGGGCGTGGGTTCGAATTCGCTGTTCAGCCGCGCCGGTTATCTGTACGCGACCGCCGTCGGCTTCATCTGGGGCTCGATCTGGTCGACGGGAAAGATCACGCGCCGCAATGGGCTCTTCGTCTTCACCGGGATGCCGAAATGGACCTTTGGCCGAGGCGGGTCGTGTGTCGGCGGGTGCTACCTCACCGACCGGAACGTGTCGGCCGATGTGCTCGAACACGAGGCGGTGCACAAGGAGCAGTGGCAGCGATACGGGATGGTCTTCCCGATCCTGTATTTCTTCGCCGGGCGGGATCCGCTCAAGAACCGGTTCGAGATCGAGGCAGGGCTCGAGAAGGGCGGTTACATCCGGCGTCCTTCGGCCGGGCGTACCGCCGCCGGACGCGTGGCCGCGGGGAATCCCTCCGGTTCTCGCGCCGGGCGTCCCGCTGCTGGCCGGCCTGCTACTCACGGAAAGTGAGGTGCTGGAAGTGATCGTGGCTGAGTCGACGCCCGTGGTAGTGCTCGTGCTTGCGGCGGTTGCCTCGCACGCGGTCGCGTCGCAGGCAGAAGGGTCGTGAGCATGGAGCTGGGCGTCTATAGCTTCGGGGACATTCCGCTGAACCCCGAATCCGGGCAGCTGGAGTCCGCCGAACAGCAGCTCAGGAACACGATCGAGCGCATCAGACTGGCCGACGAGCTCGGCCTCGACTGGTTCGGAATCGGCGAGCATCACCGCCCGGAATACTCGATCACGTCGCCGGCGACGGTGCTCGCGGCGGCGGCTTCGGTGACGAACAACATCAGGCTCTCGAGCGCCGTCACCGTGCTCTCCACGGAAGACCCGGTTCGGGTGTTCCAGCAGTACTCGACGATCGATCTCCTCACGGGAGGCCGGGTGGAGATCGCGGCCGGTCGCGGGTCGTTCATCGAGTCATTTCCGCTGTTCGGTGCCAACCTTGCCGACTACGACGAACTCTACGAGGAGAAGCTCGGACTCCTTCTCGAGATCAACGCTCATGAGCGAGTGACCTGGCACGGCAAGTACCGGCCAGCGCTCACCGATGCAGTCATCCTGCCTCGGCCTCACTCGGGCAAGCTCGACATCTGGATCGCGACGGGAGGAAACCCCGAGTCGTCGATGCGCGCCGGGTACCTCGGGCTCCCGATCAACTACGCCATTATCGGTGGGTCGCCCGAGCAGTTCGCGCCGCGTGCCCGGTTGTATCGCGAGGCGGGAGCGGCGGCCGGCCACGCGGCATCCGCCCTCAAAGTCGCTGTCTCGGGTCCGGGGTTTGTGGCGAAGTCGAGCCAGGAGGCGAAGGACACGTTTTTCCCGTACTGGCACAGGTCGATGACCGCGATTGCGGCTGAGCGCGGTTTCACGGCGCCGAGCAGGCTGGGGTTTGACACCCAGACGGCACGCCGTGGTGCGATTTTCGCGGGAAGCCCGAACGAGGTGGCCGACAAGATCATTGCGCTTCACGGTCACCTGGCGCACGATCGGCACGCGCTGCAGATGGACTGGTCGGGTCTCCCCCACCCTCTGGTGATGACCTCGATCGAGTTGCTCGCGACCGAGGTGCTCCCGCAGGTGCGGGCCGAGCTGGGGTAACGCGTCGTTGGCGGATGGGCCGCCTGAGGTTGTCGCGCGAATCAGTCCAGGTCGTCGGGGTCGCGACCGGTGCGCTCGCCCGACTCGAGGGTCGCGATGCTCGCGAGGTCTTCGCCGTCGAGTTCGAAGCCGAACAGGTCGATGTTGGCGGCTATCCGCTCGGGAGTGACGGACTTCGGAATGACGACGTTTCCGAGCTGCACGTGCCACCGAAGCACGACCTGCGCGGCAGTGACGCCGTGTTTGTCGGCGATGGCGTCGAGGGTCGGGTTCCCGATCACGCGACCGCGCGCGAGCGGCGACCATGCCTCGGTGAGGATGCCGTGGGCCGCGTTGAATTCGCGCGTCGCCTGCTGCGGGAGCCACGGATGCAGCTCGATCTGGTTGACCGCGGGGACGACATCCGTTTCTGCGAAGAGCCGCTCCAGGTGGTGCGGGTGGAAATTGCTGACGCCGATGGACCGAACCCGGCCGTCGGCCTGAAGACGCTCGAGTGCGCGCCAGGTGTCCACGTAGCGGTCCTGGGTCGGCGCGGGCCAATGGATGAGGTAGAGGTCGAGGACGTCCAGTCCGAGCAGGCTCATGCTGGTGTCGAACGCTCGGAGTGTTTCGTCGAAGCCCTGGTCGGTGTTCCAGACCTTGGTGGTGACGAAGATCTCATCGCGGGCAATTCTCGAGCGGCGAATGCCCTCTCCCACCTCGGCTTCGTTGGCGTAGAGGGTCGCGGTATCGATGTGCCGATAGCCGTCTTCAATGGCGGTCACGACGGCATCCGCTGTTCGTTCACGAGGAACCTTGTACACCCCGAAGCCCACCTGGGGGATGCGGTGGCCATCGTTGAGCGTAAGGGCGGGGACTGTTCGGGGATCCATGGGTCCATTATGGTCGCGCCGGTGTGGAGGTGGGCAGTGGAGTCAGATTCTGTGGGGAGCCTTCGTTCTATTTTTTTCGGCTCTACTTTGAGATATCTTCGAACGTATCTTCCAATTTGGCGGATCGCTTGGTAAAATTTGAGCATGGTTCAGATCTCGGAGCAGGTTCGCCGGGTCGCACTCGACGTGTGCGATCGAATCGCTTCGCTTGAGGCCACTCTCACGCCTCGGTCGGTTAGTGCGGTGTCTGACGCTGACCCTTCCGGTGTCCCCCGCTCGGCGTTGACTGGTGCTGCGCTGCCCGGTACGGCGCTGCCCGGTGCGGCGCCATCGAACGATGATTCCCCGACCGCCGCTGCCCGCCGGTCAGGTTGCGATGAACCCGCACCATTGTCGATCCTCATTGACCGGGCCAGCGACGCCGAACTCCAGGATCTTCTGCGTGATGCGTCACGGTTGCGGTCCGAGGCGGATGCCGTGGTCGCCGCGACCGCCGGTGTGGTCGCGAAGCGTTCCGCTCGTGAGCTCGGTTACTCCGGGTTGGCCAAGCGTAACGGCGACCACAATGCCGTCGACATGGTGCAACGACTGACCGGATCCACCCGGGTTGAAGCGGTCCGCCAGGTGAAGCTCGGTGAAGCGATGGGCGAGGCGGATGCCGCCACCCACCCGATCGTCAGTGGCGGCTCTGGCGATGGGCTTTTCGGTGGGCTCGGTGGGCTTGATGGCGGCCCGGGCACGGATGACGGCCTCGACGGCGGCCGAGATGGTTCCGGCGGCCGAGATGGTGCGGACGCAGGGCCCGCGGCCACGCGACCGGCACCCGAGGTGCCGTGGCATGAGCCCCTCACCCGTGCGGTCCGCGACCGGATCCTCAAGCCTGAAGCGGTCACGATCATCATGCGAGGCCTGGGTGAACCCAACGAACGGGTCAGCGCCGACGACCTCCGGATCTCGGCGGAACAGATCCTCACCGAGGCCGTCGGCACCAACGCCGACGAGCTCGGCCGGCGGGCCCGGTTCCTCCGTGACCAGATCGACCCGGTTGGCGTCCGACTCCGCTGGGACCAACACTTCCAGAACCGCAAATGGCGCTTCTCCCGCTCCGCCGACGGTGTGAGGACCGCGTGGGTCGAGTTCGACGACGAATCAGCGGCATACATCGACCAACTCGTCGGCGCTGGAATGCGACCCCGCCGCGGCGGCCCCCGCATGATCGACCCCGCCGACGCCGAACGCGCCCAGCGCCTCATCGACGATCCCCGGAGCAACGACCAGCTCGTGTTCGACCTCCTGATGGCGACCCTCAAAGCCGGTGCCGAAGCCGACCCGAACACAGCATTCGGCAACCGCCAGCCCGGAGTCCGGATCGTGATCACCCAGGACCAACTCGACACCCGCGACGCCGACGGCCACCTCACCGGCACCGGATTCAACGAAGACACCGGAGAAGCCATCCCCGGCAACATCATCGAGCGACACATCTGTACCACCGGCACCCGCCCGGTCCTCGTCGACCAGAACAACAACCCCCTCGACGTCGGCCGCGAACAACGTCGCTTCACCACCAAGCAACGCATCGCCCTCGCCATCCGTGACGGCGGCTGCGTCTTCGAAGACTGCACGAGACCCCCGTCCTACACCGAAGCCCACCACATCAACGAATGGGCCGCCGACCACGGACTCACCAACATCGCCGACGGAATCCTCATGTGCCGCGAAGACCACATGCTCATCCACAACACCGGCTGGAAAATCATCCGCAACGGCACCACCTACTCCGCCATTCCACCCAAAACTCTCGACCCCGAGCAAAAACCACGCCCCCTCCGCAGCCGTTCCGCCCTCAAACAACCCCCGCCCCGCGCACTCGAACAACGAAAACAACGCGCCATCGAGGCCGGGCAAGCGGCGAGTAATGACGGCAGCGCAGACGACAGTGTGAGCGCCACGGGAGGTGCGGGAGGTGCGGGACACACGGGAGGCACGGCCGACCGGATCAGCTCGAACCGGAGCGTCGGTGCTTCGCCGCCACCACCGACCCCATCACCACCGCCATCAACCCCGTCGGCATCGGCATCGCCATCGCCATCGCCATCGGCATGGGCATCGCCATCGCCATCGCCATCGCCATCGCCATCGCCATCGCCATCGCCATCGCCATCGCCATCGCCATCGCCATCGCCAGAGTCTGCCAAGTCCGAGACGCCATCGGTTGCCATGTCGCCCCAGCCTCACGAACGACCACCGATTCCACCCATTCCACCGGCGGCACCATCCCGGCAGGCACCGGGATCACCTGCGGGGCCCATGTATCCTTCGGGCTCGTCGCGGCCCGCGAACCGAGACCGAACGGCTGATCAATCCCAATCCCAGCGCCGCCGCGAATCGAGTCAACGGGCTATGGAGACCTGGTATGTGCCACCGGACTAGACCGATCGCCAGCGGAACCATCGACCGAACGCGCTCGAGGCTCTGACCAGAGCGGAGCAGCCCAAGCCAGGCCAAACCGGATTGGAGCAGACGTGACCAAAGCAGACGTGACCAAAGCAGACGGACCAGACCAGACAAAAGCGGACGGCCAGAACCCACTCCACTCCGACGCAGACCGGCAGGACCGGACCGGACCGGACCGGACCGGACCGGGGATGTTAGCGCGAAACGCCCAGGCGGTACGCGGGTGGCGTCTGAATCACGTCGGCCGCAACACCAAGAGAGGTCGTAAGGTACTCGTGAGCTTCCGCAACACCGCGATAGTGGCCACCGAGCCAAATGTGCGCCTCTTCGGGATCGCTGCACAGCATCTCGCCAGCCCACGCCCGAACGGCCCGCGAAAAGGCCTCACCCTGAGCACAACCGGCGCCAGATCCGGGAACACCCGAACGACGCGACCGGGGCAACCACGTCACTGTCATCCGCGGCGGAACATCCAGCGAACCGATCTGATCTTCGGATTCGACCTCAACGAACACCCGACCGGTTGCACACAGCGGAAGAGTCGACAGGACCGCCTCAAGCTCGGGAAGGGACGATTCGTCACCGGCAATCAGAAACTGAACACGGTGCTTATGGTTCGATTCGTTCACCTTGTGACCGGCGTGGTCGGTGCGGCGCTGTACTGTCATGTCCCTCTCAGTATAGGCAAGCCTTACCTTAATCACCAGACAATGCAGCGCCTCCCCAGCCGGTTCTCAGTGGGCTCCGGCGTGAGTGTCGGGCCCTCCGGCCTGACTCCGTTCCGGAGCGGGTTGGGTTGCGGGTGCTTCGCGGGGATTGACGGGTGAACCAGAGTGAGCCGAGCCCGCCGATTCGGCAAACACCGGATCGACGAGGTAGCGACTCGTCACTGCAATTCGGTTGAACGCATTGATCGACACGATCACCCAGGAGAGCGCAGCAAACTCCTTCTCCGAAAATACCGCCATCGCTGCGTTGTACACGTCATCGGAGACGTGACCATCCGAAATCAGCGTCATCGCTTCACACAGGGCAAGCGCAGCACGCTCACGCTCGGAATACAGGCCAGCCTCCCGCCAGGCGGAAAGAACTGTGAGCCGTTCGGTCGTCTCACCGAGCGCGAGTGCCTTCTTTGTGTGCACCCGAAGGCAATACGCACAGCCCGTGATTTGGGACGCCCGCATCTGCACGAGCTCAGACAACAGCGGCTCGATCCCGTTGTCCCGAGCGACCTGGCCCACCTCCGTGGACAGCGCCGCCAGCTTTTCGTACACAGACGGAAACGTCTTGGAGAGGTGAACCCGCGCAGCTTTAGTCATCTGTCCATCATGATGCAGGAACGCTGGAGTGTCACAAATGTCACACAAACACCTACCCGCAGCCGTCGGAGCTGCGCACCGCACGTTCCGGCCACGGAGTGCACAAGCGAAGGCGTGGCCAGCGGCTCACCGGTTCGCGAAAGCTGGACTCCGGTGCTGCCACCGGATCCGGCGCTCCAACTGGGCTCCGATCGACAGCAGTGTCGCCTCACCGCCAGGCCGTCCGATCACCTGCACTCCCATCGGCAACCCCTCACTGGTCTCCGAGATCGGAAGAGTAATCGCGGGCAACCCGGCTACATTGACGAATGACGTGAACGGCGAGTACTCCACCTGCTGCCAGAAGTTCTCATCAGGATCCTCCAGATCATACGAACCAACCGGCCTCGGCAGCTGACCGAGCGCAGGCGAGATCACTGCATCAAACTGCGAGAACTGCGCAATGACTGAACGCTCGAATCCGCTCATAATCGACAACGTCTCCATCACCTCCCTGGCCCCGATCTGACGACCGCCGCGCACCAGCTCGGCCGTCACGGGCTCGAGCAACTCGAGACTGTCGTCGGACACCGGGATCGTCGCGGCCGAAATCTGCCACAGTCGCCGGAACGCATCGGCGTAAACGCCACCGTGTGAGAGAACAACCTCTTCCATGCCGTGTCCGATGGACGACAACTGCGCCAGCGCAATATCAAGGGCTGCGGATGCCTCCGGCGCGATGACGATGTCCCTCGCGTCGTCAAACGGGCTGTTTCGAAGCACCCCGATATTGAACCTGCCCTCACCCCGCACCGCAGCACCGAGCAGATCACCGTCGTTGTCGTCGGGCGCCCGCAGGGTGAAATGGTGATCGATGCGGCCATTGCGACGCGCGATCATGGCGTCAAGCAGGAGCGCAGCATCCGCGACGCTGCGGGCGATCGGCCCCTTGACGGCCAGCCCGCCGACAGAATCGATACCGGAGCCCGCCGGAACAAGACCGCGAGACGGCTTGATTCCGACCAGACCACAGGCCGCAGCCGGAATCCGAATGGACCCTCCCCCATCACTCCCCGGCGCAAAGGGCAGCAGCCGGGCAGACACCGCTGCAGCAGCCCCACCGCTGGACCCGCCGGCACCGAGCGACAGGTCCCACGGGTTCCGTGCGGGTGGGGCAACACGGGACTCCGTGTAGCCGTACATGCCGAACTCGGGAGTATTCGTCTTACCGAGACTGATCGCTCCCGCATCGTCGAGCACCTCAACGATCTCGTCGGATCGGTGAGAGATAGTCCCCGTGAACGCCTTGGAGCCAAAGCCCGTTTGCACCCCGCGGCGCTGGGTCAGGTCTTTATCAGCGGTCGGCAGCCCCCACAGCGGACTGGTCCGTGACACGACGGACTCGAGGGTCTCTGCCCGCCGGATCGCGGCATCCGCTGTCACCGTAACGAACGCGCCCAGGTCGGGGTTGAGCCGCTCGATCCGTTCCAGGTAGTGAGTCACCAGCTCGCGCGGTGAGAACTCCCCCCGCTGCAGGGCCAGCCACTGGTCGAGCGCACTCAGTTCATGAAGTTCGGTCACCCAACGAGCTTAATCCGCCAATGTTCTCGAATTTGCTTGACAAACCGAAAGAAAGGATGTTGGTTAGTTAGTGAAGTAACCAACCGAGCAACCGCGGAGGCGCCGTGATCGACGAAGGCAAACCAATATTCGTGCAGATCGCGGAACAGATCGAAGACGACATCATCGCCGGCTCTCTTCCTGAGGAGAGCCAGGTGCCGTCGACGAACGAATTCGCCGCGTTCTATCGCATCAACCCAGCAACCGCCGGAAAGGGCGTCAACCGCCTCGTCGACGACGGAATTCTCTACAAAAAGAGAGGCATCGGCATGTTCGTAGCCGAGGGCGCCCGCGCCCGACTCATCCAGGTTCGAAAGGACCGTTTCCGCGATGAATTCGTACGACCCCTCATCGCCGAGGCAGCAAAACTCGGGATCGATCCCGACCAGCTCAGCGAAATGATCTCTACGGAAGGCGTCTCAGCATGACTCACACATCAGACTCTCGATCCGACGCTGTCGTCAGCGTGCGGAACCTCACCAAGCGATTCGGCAAGGTCACCGCGGTGAACAACGTCGACTTCGACATCACCCCCAACACGATCACCGGCCTCCTGGGCCGGAACGGAGCGGGAAAGACCACGATCATGCAGGTACTTACCGGACAGGAGTTCGCGACATCGGGCGACGTCCGCGTGTTCGGTGAGCCTCCCGCCGAGAACGCACGGGTGCTCAGCCGCATCTCGTTCATCAAGGAGAGCCAGCGCTACCCGGACGACTTCCAGGCGAAGCACGTGTTTGCGAGCGCGCCATGGTTCTTCGAGAACTGGGATGCCGAGTTCGCCGAACAGCTCGTCGAGGAGTTCCGACTCCCCGTCGACCGCCGCATCAAGAAACTCTCCCGCGGCCAGCTGTCTGCGGTTGGCGTCATCGTCGGCCTCGCGTCGCGCGCCCCGCTGACGTTCTTCGACGAGCCTTACCTGGGACTGGATGCTGTCGCTCGCCAGCTCTTCTACGACCGGCTTCTCGCGGACTACGCGGAGCACCCCCGCACCGTCGTGCTCTCCACTCACCTGATCGACGAGGTGGCGCAGCTCCTCGAGCACGTCCTCGTGATCGACCAGGGCTCGATCATCATCGACGAAGCCGCTGAGGCTCTCCGGGGTTCAGCGACAACCGTCGTCGGCATGCGGGGCGCCGTTGACGCGTTCGTCGCCGACCGCGAGGTCCTCTCCCGCGAGGGAATCGGGGGGCTGGCATCCGTCACCGTCGGCCCGCTCAGCGCCGACGACAGGCGAGAGGCCGCGAGCGCGGGCCTTGAACTCTCCCCTGTCTCTCTCCAACAACTCATCGTTCGACGCACCAACGTCACCGAGAAGGAATTCGAGATCCAATCATGACAACAGCATCCTCAACGCAAGGCACACAACGGACCCGACAGGTGGCCGGTACTCCCTCGAACCCGGTGACAGCGGGCAACCCCCAGCCCCTCAACCGGATCTGGAACGCCGCTCGGCTGAACCTCATCAACAAGTGGACGGTGTACTGGATCCCCCTGATGATCCTGGCGTTCATCTGGCTGATCAACATGCTGATCTGGTGGATCATCGCAGCGAACGTCACAGGCGGCGACCGGCAGGACGCCCTGGACGGCACCCAGTGGAGTGGCGCATCCTTCTACATCTTCGTGTACATGCTCGTCGTCGGCGCCCAGGCCATGAATATGACGTTCGCCTATGCGCTTGGGCTCAGCCTCACCCGCCGCGAGTTCTACCTCGGCTCGACACTGGCGTTCCTCCTGCTCTCGGTGTCGTACGGCGTGATCCTCACAGTGCTCTCCTACGTGGAGGAATGGACGAACGGCTGGGGTTTCGGTGGCCACATGTTCACCTCGGTGTACTTCGGTTCGGGTGAGGTCTGGCAGCGACTCTTCGTGTTCACCGTCGCCATGATGTTCTTCGCCTTCATCGGCACGGTGAGCGGAACGATCTTCATGCGCTGGCGCACGAACGGGCTCCTGGTCGCAGGCGCGATCACCATCATCCTGATTGTCGGTGCCGTGGCACTGGTTACCCTGACGCAGACCTGGCACCTCGTCGGCGAATGGTTCGTCGCCTCAGGACCACAGGGGGTCGTTGCCTGGTTGCTCGTACCGACGGTGCTCTCGGCACTCGCGGGATACTTCATCCTCAGCCGGGCGACCTCCCGCGGATAGGAACCGCACACGTCGAACGCACGGTGACCGCGGGCGTTCGGTGCAGGAACTCAGCACACAGGCCGGTGGGGCGACAGCTCCACCGGCCTTTGTCGCGTGTGAACCACCGCCGCGCACTCGGCGCCGGGGCGACCGGTTACGTTCGCGTGTCACCTTCAGCGCGGCAGCCTTGCAGTACCGTCGTTCAACGGTCGCAACTGCACGGTTCGGCGACGTTTGCCGCGCATTCGTGACAGTCGAGCGCCGAAGCAGTTCACTACCGTCGTACAACTGTCGCAAATGGCGGGTTTCAGCGCGTTTGCCGCGCATTCGTGACAGTCGAGCGCGGAAGTGGTTCAGTACCGTCGTTCAACCGTCGCAAATGCACGGTTCGGCGGCGTTTGCCCTGCACTCGTGACAGTCGAGCGCCGAAGCAGTTCAGTACCGCGGTTCAACCGTCGCAAATGCACAGTTCGGCGACGTTTGCCGCGCATTCGTGACAGACGAGCGCCGAAGTGGTTCACTACCGTCGTTCAACCGTCGCAAATGCACGGTTCGGCGACGTTGCCCGTGCACTCGCGACAGTCGAACGCCGAAGCAGTTCACTACCGTCGTACAACTGTCGCAAATGGCGGGTTTCAGCGTGTTTGCCGTGCACTCGTGACAGTCGAGCGCGGAAGTGGTTCAGTACCGTCGTTCAACTGTCGCAAATGCACGGTTCGGCGACGTTTGCCGCGCATTCGCGACAGACGAGCCCCGAAGTGGTTGAGTACCGTCGGTCAACCGTCGCAAATGCACGGTTCGGCGGCGTTTGCCGTGCACTCGTGACAGTCGAGCGCAGAACCGGCTCGATGGCGAGACGATAGCGCGGTCGCCTCGCCGCGGCGAGACCCCGACTCAGCGCTCGAGCTCGGCAGCCAGCTCGGTCAGGAGTCGCCCGAAGGCGGCTGGCGAGTCCGCGAGCACCGCGCGTCCGGCCAGCGGCCCGGCCCAGTGAAACCTCGGTGCAACGTTGAGCAGCTCGTGCTCGATACGAGCGCCGTCATCGGATGCCATGACCCGGTATTCAGCCCGATACCACCAGTTGCCCTGCACTGCGATGAAACGCGCGGCGCTGTCGACGGCGGGCGAGACTTCGGTCGAGCTCTCACGCAACCGTCGCTCGAGAGCCGCGAAGACGGCATCCGGGTCCGCATGGATCTCCCCGGCGTACGCACGAAGCGGCGTGCTCCTGGCCGGGCGCTCAAGTGGCGCAGATTCAGTCATCGCGCGCCTACTTCAGCGATTTCTGCAGCAAAACGGTGCCGAGCCAGCGCTCAAACTTGAACCCGACCCGCCCCATCCGGCCGATCTCCACGAACCCGAAGGACTCGTGCAGCGCGATCGAGCCCTCGGCGCCCTTGTCACTGATCACGGCGAGAATCTCCTTCAGACCGGCCTTCTTCGAGCGGTCAATGAGTTCGCCGAGCAGCACACGACCGAGCCCCTTGCCCGTCGACGCCGGGCCCAGGTAGATCGAGTTCTCGACGGTGAAGCGGTACGCCCGCTTGTCCTTCCACGGCGACACCAGCGCGTAGCCGAGGATCACCCCGTTCGGCGACTCGGCGACGATGAACGGCAGGCCGAGCTTCTGCAGCTGGGCGAACTTCGCCTTCCACTTCGCGAGCGACATCTTGTCTTCGTCGAAGGTCACGACACTGTTGGCGACGTAGTAGTTATAGATCTCGCGAATGTGCGGCAGGTCCTCCGGCCGCGCCTCGCGAATCGTGTAACTGAACGGCGTCTCTGGCTCGGGTTTTTTGCGCAGGTGCGGCGGCAATCGGCGTCGGGGCTGGTATTCCTCTTCAAGCACGGTTCAAGAGTAGATGACCCGTGTGTCGATCCCGTTTCGTCTTCCGGAATCATCTCTGCGGACCGGCATCTCTGCGGGCGACGGAGACTGCCGTCGGAGTCGTCTCACCAGAGGGTCGTCGAGTCCAGCCGCCAGTCGATGGGCTCAGCGCCCTGCTCGACGAGCAGTTCGTTGGCCCGGGAGAACGGCCGTGAGCCGAAGAACCCGCGCGAGGCCGAGAGCGGGCTCGGGTGCACGCTCTCGATCCGTGGGGTCGTGCCGAGCAGGGGCGCGAGAGCCTGAGCGTCCTTTCCCCAGAGGATCGAGACGAGCGGCTTGTCCCTCGCCGCGATGGCACGGATGGCGCACTCGGTCACCGCCTCCCAGCCCTTCCGCCGGTGCGAACCCGCGACGCCCGGCGACACGGTGAGCACACGGTTCAGGAGCAGCACACCGCGATCGGTCCACGGGCTCAGGTCGCCGGACTCGGCGGGCGCGATGCCCAGATCGTCGTTCAGCTCTCGGTAGATGTTGACGAGGCTTCGCGGAAGCGGCCTGACGTGCGGATCCGCAGCGAATGACAGGCCGATCGGATGCCCCGGTGACGGGTACGGATCCTGCCCGACGATGAGCACCCGGATGCCGTCGAGCGGCGACCGAAAAGCGCGCAGCACATTCTCCGGTGCGGGCAGAAATCCCCTGCCCGACTCCGTCTCAGCGTCAAGGAACGCAGAAAGGGCATTCAGCTCGGGCTGCACAGGTTCGAGCGCGCTCGCCCAGCCCGGATCGATCAGACCCTGGGCGGCGAGCTCGGTGAGGGTGAAATTCATCCAGCGGCGAGTGAGGAGACGCGGACACCACCGTCAGTGGACAGGACCTGCCACACGCTGCCGGCGCCGACGACGCGAAGAGCGCCCTCGCCGACGACAAAGGCTGTGTTCTCATCGATCGCGACGCCGCCGTCGACGAGGCCCGCTTCGGTTGCCGCGATGAGTCGCGACAGGTTGCCCCACTGCACGGCGTGCACGTCGACCGAGATATCGAGGAGGCCGATGCCGTTCTCAACGGTGACCTCATCCAGGTGTTCAGAACCCGCCTCGGGGCTGACCTCGACGCCACCGATCCGCCAGCCGCCGACGAGAGCACGCTCGGATGCGATCGAGGCCCCAGCGGAGAAGCCGAGGTACGGTACGCCGGATGCGACGAGCCGCCTGATTTCGCCAAAGATCGGCGTGAGGCTCGCGAGGTACGCGGGCGTCAACCCGCCGCCGACGATAATCCCGTGCACGCCGGCCAGTGCAGCGGGCGTCGCGGTCTCGCCGAACGCGAGTGAGGTGACCACAGGTTCGAACGCCCCGGCTGCTGACGCGGCATCGACCAGCTTCGCCGCGTGTGCATCACCGTCTTCATCGCGGACCACGATCACGGCGATGCGCGGCGCACCATCGAAGGACTCGGACTCCGCGCGTTCAGCAGCCTCCGCAACGAACAGGTCATAGACCGCGGAACTCTTCGATTCGGACCAACCGCCGCCAACCAGGTGCACACTCATACGTCGAGCCTACGGTGCGTCGGCGGTCACCGGCGGCAACGCCGACCACGGGAAGGTGATCCACCTGTCTGTCCTGCGCCAGACGAAGTCGGGTTCGAGGACCGTCCGGGGCTTGGAGTAGAGGGTCACCGTGCGCACCGTCGCGCCGTGCCCGCGCAACAGGTCGACCACCATCGCGAGCGTGCGACCGGAGTCAGAGACGTCGTCGACGAGCAGCACATTCTGGCCGAGGAGCGCGGGAGCATCGAGAAGCGGCGGCAGGAGCACGGGTTCCGGCAGTCGCTCGTCGACACCCGTATAGAACTCGACGTTGATGCTGCCGCAGTTCTTTGTGCCGAGGGCGTACGAGATCGACCCGGCAAGAAGCAGGCCACCGCGCGCAATGGCAACGACGATATCGGCGGTGAAACCCGAAGTGAGAATGGCCTTCGCCAGCTCGCGTGAGGCCGAACCGAACTCGTCCCAGCTGAGGACCTCGCGGTCTGGAACGGGGGCTGGGGAGCTGGTCTCGGCCGCGGGTGTCATGGGTTCACGGTACCCCTCCGGAACTCCTCCTCAGAACACCAAGGTACGGTTAAGCAGTGAGCAAACACGAGAAGGAATACGAACTCCACGTCTTCGGCGCGGCCGCACCGACCGACGACAACTTCGCCGAGACGGTGGGTTGGATCCAGATCGAGAACCAGGCGTTCCACTACCCCCGCATGACCGACGAGGCCGTCGCCAGGGCAGCCGTCCGCCTGAGGACGGACGACCAGGTCCTCACCGGTGCGTACCCGGTCACGCGCCGCGCGTCCTCGCTTCCGCCCGAATACCCCGTCGCCACCTTCGCCTCGTTCGAGAAGACCGTCAACGTCGGTGGCGGTCACCTCGTGCCCACTCACCTGATTTCGTCCGTCACCGTGCGTCCGACCCACCGCCGCAAGGGCCTCCTCCGCCGCATGATGACGGACAGCCTGACTCGCGCTCACGAAGCGGGAATGGCGATTGCCGCACTGACGGCAACCGAAGCCACCATCTACCGCCGGTTCGGGTTCGGTCCCGCCACCTGGGCCAACAACATCTCCGTCGCCACCGACGCGCGCTTCCGTCTGCTCACGACACCGACCGGAACCGCCGAGTGGGTCGACGCCCGCGATCTCATCGACATCGCCCCCGCCGTGTTCGACCGGTTCCACGCCAGCCAGACCGGCTCCGTCGGCAGGCACGCCGGCATCTGGGGTCGGATCTCGGGACAGGCCGACGAGGCGAAGGACGAAGACCGCGCGATCCGCGCGGCGCTGCACTACGACACCGATGGCGAGATCGACGGTTACGTCTCCTACCGGTTCGGCGGCAAGGGAACAGACGCGCGGTCGGTCGAGGTCCTCGACCTCGTCGCGGCCGACGACAACGCCTACCTGGGCCTCTGGTACTACCTCGCGTCGATCGAACTGTGCGACTCGGTGACCTGGCGGGCAGGTCGGCTCGACGACCCACTGTCCTGGGCACTCGCCGACCCGAGGGCGATCACCGTCACCGCCAACGAGGACTGGGTCTGGCTGCGTATCCTCGACCCGATCGCCGCGCTCGAGGCGCGCCCGTACGTCACCGACGGCGACATCGTCCTCCGCGTCATCGATGACCTCGGATTCGCCGACGGCGTGTTCCGGATCTCGGTAACGGATGCCACGGCGCGGGTGGAACGCGCGGATTCCGCGACCCCCGACATCGAGCTCGACGCGTGGGTGCTCAGCTCGCTCTACCTCGGCGGCGCCGATCCCGTTGTGCTGCGCGCCGCAGGACAGCTCATCGAGCACACCGACGGCGCGGCTCGGCGACTCAAGGGCCTGCTGGCATCAGACGGCCCGGTCTACGGCATCACGCACTTCTAGGCGGACGCCCGGAGAACCGACGCGAGGTATTCGGCGTCACGGTCGTAGGCGAGAGCCTCCGCCCTGAGTTCCGGTTTGAACAGTTCCTCCGCCTTCTCCCGCGACAATTCCGCCAGATCCCACAGCCGGGTCGCCGCAACGCGCAGAACATCGCGCCAGGTGGCATCCGACCCATACGCCTCGAGAATCAGCTCAACGCGTCGCCTGGCGTCGTCGGCACCGGGAGCGCCGGCGGGCGGATGCCGGGTGAGCGGGCAGGCGCGGGTGGCGAAATAGGCCAGGTCCCAGAGCCTGGGGCCCGGCGAGGCCTGGTCGAAGTCGATCGCACCCACGATTGAACCGTCGGTGGCGAAGGCGAGGTTGTGCGGCGCGAAGTCGTTGTGGCAGATCACCTCTGAGGGAATCTTCGTCGGCGACTGCCAGATTGCCGTGTCGACGCCGAATCCGATCGACGCGTCATGCAGTTGCCTGAGCTTCTTCGCGCCGTCGATGAGCACCGCATCGTCCCAGATCCAGGTGGGAAGCGGATAGACCGGCACATCCCCGTGGATGAAGCTCAACACCTCGTTGTCGTCATCGCACCGGATCGGCTGCGGCGCCCAGTCGATGCCGTTGCGCTCGAGGTAGCGAAGGTACCGGTGCACCGTCGGCGTCCACGGCCCCGCTGTTCTCCGAACCGTGTTCCCGATCCTGGTGACGGCATTCATGTTTCCGCCAGCGAGCGCGCCATCGGTATTCGTCATGCCGAAGAACCTACACGCGAGTCAGGCCGTTCAGCTCCGCTTCATCGCGAGTTCGCCACGGATCACCTTGTGCAGGGCTGCCTGGGCGACCGGCTTCACGACGATCGAGTCGATGTTGACGCGCGCGGGCAGTTCGACGGCGTGCACGATGGCCTCGGCGATGTCATCGGCAACGAGCGGGTCTGGCACGTCGTCGTAGACCGCGTCGGCGCGGGCCTGGTCACCGCCGAATCGCACGAGCGAGAACTCCTCGGTGTGCACCATGCCCGGAGCTACGTCGATGACGCGGATCGGCTCACCGGCGAGTTCCAGCCTGAGCACGGCGAAGAGCGCCCGCTCAGCGAACTTGGCGGCGTTGTACCCTCCGCCTCCCTCGTAAGCGATGAAACCGGCGACCGATGTAACGCCGACGATCGACGCGGCATCCGGAACTTCGACCGTGTCGCGCAGAACGGGAAGCAGCGCGGAAATCACTCGTTTGGTGCCGAGCACGTTGACGTCGAACATCCTTGCCCAGTCATCGGGGTCGCTGGCCTCGACGGAGTCCATGCCGAAAGCACCGCCAGCGTTGCAGACCAGGACATCAGCACCACCGGATGCCGCCACCTCGTCCCGCAGGCGGTCGACGTCGGCCTGCACCGTGACGTCGGCGACAACGACGTGGGCACCGGTTTCCGCGGCGAGCGCCTCCAGCCGGTCCCGCCGGCGGGCGACGCCGACGACGTCCCAGCCACGGCTCGCGAACAGGCGAACCGTCGCCTCGCCGATTCCTGAACTTGCCCCTGTCACCACTGCGCGTCTTCTCGTCATTGCTCCAGAGTAGCGGCGGGTCCACGCGGGACCGGAGATCCGATAGACCGCCGTATTTTGGGGGTTCGACTACGCCATGTTGCGGTGGGCCCGATTACGTCATGTTGCGGTGGGATTGTGTGCCTGCTGTCACGGTGCTTAGTCTCGAATGAGGGCCAAGCCCCAGCCCGCGTGTCCCCCGCCCCCTCACCCGAAAAGAGCTCATCATGGCCGATTCAGCTTCCTGGCAGTTCGAAACCAAGCAGATCCACTCGGGTGCTGCGCCCGACCCGACAACAAAGGCTCGCGCGACGCCGATCTACCAGACCACGAGCTATGTGTTCGACAGCGCGGACCACGCGAAGAACCTCTTCTCCCTCGCCGAGTTCGGCAACATCTACACCCGGATCCAGAACCCGACGCAGGCCGTCGTCGAAGAGCGGGTCGCCGCTCTCGAAGGGGGCAGCGGCGCCCTCCTTCTCGCGTCCGGCCAGGCCGCGTCGACGGCCTCGATCCTCAACATCGCCCAGGCGGGCGACCACATCGTCTCGTCGTCGTCGATCTACGGCGGTACATACAACCTGTTCAAGTACACGCTCGCGAAGCTCGGCATCGAGACAACGTTCGTCGAGGACCAGGACGACGCTGACGAGTGGCACCGCGCCATCCGCCCGAACACGAAGCTGTTCTTCGCCGAAACGATCGGCAACCCACGCATCAACATCCTGGATATCGCGCTGGTGTCGAGCATCGCGCACGAGGCAGGCATCCCGCTCATCGTCGACAACACGATTGCGACGCCATACCTGATCCGGCCGTTCGAGCACGGCGCGGACATCATCGTGCACTCGGCGACGAAGTTCCTCGGTGGCCACGGCACGGTGATCGGCGGCGTCATCGTCGATGGCGGCACGTTCGAGTGGTCGAAGAACGTGGAGAAGTTCCCCGGCCTCACCGAGCCGGACCCGTCGTACCACGGTGCAAGCTACACGACGGCTGTCGGTGATGGCCTCGCGTACATCATCAAGGCGCGCGTCCAGTTGCTCCGCGATCTCGGTGCGGCCATCGCCCCGGCGAGCGCCTGGCAGCTCATCCAGGGAATCGAAACCCTGTCCCTCCGGATCGAGCGTCACGTACAAAACGCGCAGGAAATCGCGGAGTGGCTCGACAGCCACCCGGACATCGCGAGCGTGAACTACTCGGGACTGCCGTCGAGCCCCTGGTACGCGGCGGCAAACAAGTACGCGCCGAAGGGTGTCGGAGCCGTGCTGAGCTTCGAGCTCAAGGGCGGCGTCGACGCCGGAAGTGAGCTCGTCAACTCGCTGAGCCTGTTCTCCCACCTCGCCAACATCGGTGACGTTCGCTCTCTCGTTATCCACCCGGCGTCGACGACGCACTCCCAGCTCACCCCGGAGCAGCAGCTCACCACCGGGGTCACGCCCGGCCTCGTGCGCCTGTCGGTCGGCCTCGAGAACGTCGCTGACCTCAAGGCAGACCTCGAGCAGGGTCTCGCCGCTGCCCGAAAGGTCGTCGAGGCCGCGCGGGCGTAGCCGGGTCAGAAACCCCTGAGCGGATGCCGGGGCGCCGGACGATCGCCGCAACTGTCGATCGCCGGAGCTGCCGGCGACCGGACGATCGGCGCGCTCCCAGCAGCCGGAGCTATCCTCGCCCGATGACGAGGCTGGCCGACGCGTGGAAGTCGCATCTCCTGAGCACACTCTCCGGCTCGAGCGAAGGTCGACCCGCCTGGGTGGACCGACTCGAGGACGGTGATGACGCCGGCTTCTTCGGTCCGGGCTCGGCGTCGTGGCTGGTGCACGGTGAACTCCCGACGATGGTCGCCGGCATCCGATCGCTCCTGATGCAGGCACTCCATCCGGGCGCACTGGCCGGCGTGCACGACTGGTCGAGGTATCGGGAAGACCCGCTCGGCCGCCTGTCCGGCACCATCCGCTGGCTGATGACCGTCACCTTCGGTGACACGGCCACCGCCGTCACCGAGTCGCAGCGCGTCGGCCGGTTCCACGAACGCGTCACGGGAACGTACCTCGACGCGAACGGCGATGAGCGCGAGTACGCGGCCGGCGATCCGGAACTCCTCGACTGGGTGCACTCGGTCTTCACCGATTCGTTTCTGGCCTGCCAGCTTCTCTGGGGTTCAGCGATTCCCGGCGGCGCAGACGCCTATGTCAGCGAGTGGGCGAAGGCGGGCGAGCTCATCGGCGTCGAGCAGCCACCCCGATCGGCCGCTGAGCTGGAGGAGCATCTGCACTCGGTGTATGCGGCAGGCACCCTGAAACATGACGAGCGAGTGGCCGAGATCGTGCACTTCATCCGCAATCCTCCGTTGTCACGAGGGGTCATTCCGGCCTACCGGGTGCTCTTCGCCGGCGCGGTGGCGTCGATCCCCCGCGAGTACCGTGAGCTCCTCGGCCTTCGTCGACCGCTGTGGCCCGCCGTCACGACCACCCGGGTGGTTCTCGGCGGCGTCCGACGCATTCTTGGCCGCCGGTCGACCTCCGAGGATGCCGCGCTTCGCAGAATCGCGCGAATTTCGGCATCCGTCTGAGCGAATCAAGCCGCCAGTCGTAACACGACGGCGGCCTGGACTCCGGTTGGGCACAATGGACGCATGGACTGGCAGACACCCGAAGACACGGTCCCGTCCCGCTTTATCACCGAGGCGGACACCAGGCACGTGCTCGGCAAGCCCCCGGCAACGGGCGCGTGGCGTGACGGCGACCCGCGTGGATTCCGCCTGTTCGCCGACCTCGGTCCGCTGGAGTTCGAGAGCGGACAGAGCCTGCCACACGTCCGCATCGCCTTCGAGACTTACGGCACCCTCTCCCCCGAGAGAGACAACGCGATTCTGATCGCCCACGCGCTCACCGGCGACAGCCACGTCATGGGCCCGGCCGGTCCAGGTCACCCCACGGCCGGCTGGTGGCAGGAGATCGTCGGGCCTGGACTCGCGATCGACACCGACGTCTGGTTCGTCGTCACTCCCAACATGCTCGGCGGCTGCCAGGGCTCGACCGGGCCAGCCTCCTTCTCACCCGACGGGTTCGAATGGGCGTCACGGTTTCCGTTCACCACGATCCGCGATCAGGTCAGAGCGCAGGTCGCCCTCGCCGATTCGCTCGGCATCGAGAGCTGGGCGGCGGTCATCGGCGGCTCGATGGGTGGAATGCACGCGCTGGAGTGGGCCGTCGGCTTTCCGGAGCGGGTCGGCCGTCTCGCGGTCCTCGCCGCACCTCCCCTGACCACGGCAGACCAGATCGCGCTCAATTCGGTGCAGATCGAGGCGATCAAGACCGATCCCCTGTTCGCCGGCGGTGACTTTTACGACGCACGCGACGGTGAGGGTCCGCATCGGGGGCTCGCCCTCGCGAGACGCATGGCACTGCTCAATTACCGCAGCCCGACCGAACTCAACGACAGGTTCGAACGCAGCTGGCAGTCCCCGATCAGCCCCCTCGGTGACGGCGGCAAGTACGCGGTCGAGTCCTACATCGACTTCCACGGCAACAAGTTCACTCGCCGCTTCGACGCCAACAGCTACATCACGCTCGTCGAGGCGATGAACTCGCACGATGTCGGTCGCGACCGCGGCGGGATCGAGGAAGCCCTCGGTCGGGTGCGTGCCCCAACGCTCGTGCTTGGAATCGATTCTGACCGGCTATTCCCGGTCGAGGGCCAGGAACGCATCGCCGCGGGCATCCGCACCGGTATCGACGGAACCGCCCCGGCGGTCATCGAGTCCGAGTACGGCCACGACGGATTCCTGATCGAACACGTCGCGGTGAGCTTCCACCTCTCGCGCCTGCTGGAATCGCCTGCCGCCTGAGCGGCAGAACCGGCCGCGTCGACGTTCGCGAACACCGGGCTGGCAATATACTGCCGAACATGGCTGGCACCCTCGATGACGCGCATCCGCTCCTCCAGCGCCCGTTCGGTGCTTTCACGGGCGAAGGATGAGCCCGAAACGACTGAGTGCCGAAGAGCGGGATCGCTTCAGCTGGCAACTCGCGCGACTGCTGTACCGCACCACCAGGCTCTTCGGCCTCACGGGTACCGTCACCGCTCTGATCTGCCTGTCACTTCCCGCCGCGATGGAGTTTCCGAATTACCTGACCTGTGTGCTCCTTCTCGCTGCCCTGGCCGCCGCGCAAATCATCATGACCTACCGGCCCGACCCGCTCTGGATGATCCTCACCTACAGCATCGGGCTCTCCACCATCGCCGCGATCTACATCCCCGCAGATGGTCAGCTCAACATGGGAACGGGGAGCGCCATCTCGGCCATCGGTGCCTGGGGAATCGGGTCGATGGCCACGATCCTCGTTTCCACCTGGGGGCAGCTCGCCTGCCTTGCTCTCGCGTTCATCAGCACGATAGGAACCATCCTCGCCCTCAGCACCGGCGTGAACCCCCGCACTCTCCCGCTTCTCGTCTTCATCTCCGTCGGCTGGGGCGTTTCGACGATGTTCGGCCTGTGGCTCCGGTCCAGCTTCCCGCGCATCATGGCCCGCGTTGCGAGCATCGGCCGGGCACACAACGTGGAGCGCCGGGCCACCGAGACGGAAACCCAGCGGCACAGGGACGCCCGGTTGCTGCACGACACAGTACTCGCGACGCTCACGCTGCTCGCTCACTCCGGCGTCGGAGTTGCCCCCGAGGCGCTCAGGGCCCAGGCCGAATCTGACGGGGCCCTGCTCACCAGACTGCGCCTCGGCGAATCCCCCCAGCCCAAGTCGAGCGGCGAGTACACCCTGACCAACACCGCCGAACTCGCCCTCGGCGGTACCCTCGAGGCGCTCAAGAGACGGTTCGGCTCAATCGGGCTCGACATCAACTGGCACGGCTCTGGCCAGCTCGGTCTCCCCGGCACCAAACTCGAGGCTTTCGTCCTCGCGCTCAGTGAGTGCCTCGAGAACGTGCGAAGGCACTCGGGACAAACGGTCGCCCACGTCACCCTCAGCGATGACGGTGAGGTTGTCCGCGGTGTCGTGACGGATGCCGGGGTCGGCTTCGATCCGCAGGCGGTCGAAGGCGGGCGGCTCGGTTTCGCCGAGTCCGTGGTCGCGCGGGTGCGCGACGCGGGCGGAAGCGTCCGTGTCTTCAGCGCTCCCGACGCCGGGACGACGGTCGTACTGGAGGTTCCCAAGTGACCAGAACTGCCCGCAGGCCGAACCGGACCGCCGCAGCGCGAGCCTCGCTCGGGACCCACCAGCTCGGCACGGGACTCGCGGTCGCCGGAGCGATGATCATCCTGAGCTGCCTGTGGCGCTTCTCGCTCCACGTGTCCGAATACCCGAACCTGCCCCTGAATGTCGCCGCCTGGCTGCTCCTCATCGGAGCGTCTGTTGCGACCATCATCGTGGTGCGCGCTAACGGTTTCATCCTCGGCAACTTCGCCTTTGTCATGCTCAGCATCGGGCTCGCCGCTGTCGTGGTGCTCGATCTGGCGGCCGTGTGGGGCCTCAGCGACCTCGGGCTCTTCCCGACCGCCGCTATCGCGGTCGGCGGCGTGCTTCTCGGTATCGCCAGCATCCGTCCGGTTCGGGATCTGATTATCGTCACAACAGCACTCGCCGTGGCGCTTGCGGTGAACTATGCCGTGAATCCCGGGCCGGACACCCTCGCTCTCGGATCGGACATCCTGCTCTGGACCCTCGCGATCATGCCACCGCTCATCGGCGCGGCCATCGTGGGCTCGTACCGGCGAATGGTGATGATGACCCTTGACCGCGTGCTCATCCAGTCAACGGTCACCGCGCCCGCGTTCGGCGTGAGCATGCTCGAATCCGAGGAACTCGCGTCCATCGACCTCGAGATTGAGCGACTCTTCGACGACATCGCGAGCGGCCGCGAGCCACTCCCGCTCGAGGACGAGCGTGCGGCCCGCGCCGGAGCGCTCGCCACCGAACTGCGACTCCACCTCATCGCTGGCCGGCGACACACCTGGCTGCACCACGCCATCAGCGAGTCCGATTTCCTGTCGGGGGCTGTCGACCTGCGCGACCCGGAATCGCTTGCCGGGCTGCTGAACCAGCGCCAGCGCGACGGCCTGCTGTCGGCACTCTGGCTGCTGATGTACGGGGAACAGCGCACGACGCGGGAAGCGATAGTGACCCTCGGTCCTGCGGCTGCCCAGGGCACGGATCGCTCGGGCGGTATCCGCTTCCCGATCCGGATTGAGGCGAAGGGGATGCGGCGCGTTGACGTGGAACCGGCCACATGGCAGCATCTTGGCCGTGCAGGACGGTATGTTGATAGCACTACGCCCGGCGCGCTGATGGTTGTCATAGAGTGCACCGTGGACAATCCGATTGACCACTAGGCCAACGGATGCTTAGAGGGGGAGACAGATGAGCAGTGCAGAGGCACCCATTCGGCTTGCGATCGTCGATGATCACAAAATGCTTCTTGGAGCGTTGACCGAGTGGATTCGCGGCGCAGCGGACGACATCACCATGGTCGCCGCCGTCCCAACCTGGCCGGAGCTGCTCACCCACCCCGAGTTCCCCGTCGATGTCGTGCTTCTCGACCTCGACCTCAAGGACAACATCCCCGTGTCGCTCAAGCTCTCGACGCTCAAGACGACGGGCGTGAAGACGGTGCTCATGAGCACGTACTCGGATCCCGCCGTCGTCCGCGAGGCACTCGCCTCCGGCGCGCTTGGGTACCTCGTGAAGACCGAAGACCCCTCGATGATCGTCGAGGCGATCCGGTCGGCGATGATCGGTGAGTCGTTCATCTCGCACGAGCTCGACATCGCGCTCAACGCCAATAAGAGCGGATCTCCCAAGCTCAGCGCCCAGGAGCGCAGGGTCATGGCACTCTACGCCGCGGGCGAGCCGGTGAAGAGCGTCGCCTACGAACTCGGTATCTCTGAGGAAACGGCGAAGAGCTACCTCAAGCGCATCCGCGAGAAGTACCGCGCGTCCGGCTTCGACGTCGGCACCAAGGTCGCGCTCCGCAAGCGCGCGATCCTCGACGGCATCATCCTCGACTGACCAGCACACGAACCGCTGCAGCGGGTCATTTCCTGTGCCCGGCCCCAAGGCCGGGTGACCGGGTCACTCCGACGGGTTTCCCTCGAGCGCGCGTTCCAGCCGCTCGACCTTGCCGGTGAGTTCACCGGTGTGCCCCGGGCGGATATCGGCCTTCAGCACGAGTGACACGCGCGGTCCGAACCGCGAGACGGCATCCGTCGCGCGCTTGATGACGTCGAAGACCTCGTCCCACTCCCCCTCGATCGTCGTGAACATCGAATCAGTCGAGTTGGGAAGCCCGGACTCCCGCACGATCTTCACGGCCGCGGCGACGGCATCGTGCAGTGACGCTTCGGGGTTGGTGCCGCCGGACGGTGCGACACTGAAGGCGACGAGCATGACTACTCCCTGGCTAGTTCAGCGGTGTGCGGTCTCGTTCTCCATGCTAACTCCGTCGGTTGCACCGGTGACAGGGCCTCTCGGCGGAACGCGTCGGCCCGCCCGAACAACGGCCGTGATCGCCCAGCCGAGCAGAACCGCGTAACCGAGGTTTCGCACCGTGAGGATCGCGACCAGAACCGGGTCAGCCAGAAGAAGGTGCCCGTAGAGGTAGGGGTAGACCAGATGCGTGAGCGCAGCGATGATCAGGGCGATGACCGCCGGAACGAGATAGCGGCGCCCCCGCCAGACGACGCCAAGCACGACGGGCGCGATCAGCCATGTCACGAACTGGGGCGACCCGACCTTGTTCACGAGCAGGAGCGTGACAACGAGCGCCAGCGCGAGCGGCGGCAGAACGCGGACCACCGGGGCGCCCCGCCTGACCGCCACGACGCCCGCGAACGCCACAGCCGCCGCCACGACGGCGCTCAGGGGTGTCAGAACGGCTGCGACCGTGTCGACGTGCGGCCCAGTCACCTGGAAGGTGAGAATCTCGGTGCTGTAGTAGATGGCGCTCGGCCCTGATCCCAGCGCCGCGAGCCAGAGATACCAGGATGCCGCGGGAGCTTCGATCTGCAACCCACGATCGGCCTGCTCCGTGACGAAACCGAAGAGGAACTCTGCCCCGCCGGCAGCGACAACGAGAAGTGCGATCACGGCGCTCGTGGCCAGCCCGGCGGCGACGATGTCCCACCGGCAGCGCGACGCGATCACGAGGGCCGCAATGATCGCCGCGGGCCACACCTTGATCCAGGTGGCGAGTGCCAGCAGGGTGCCGGCCACACGCGGATGCTTCGCCAGAACCAGGAGAGCGATGATCGCGAGCGGCACGGTGATCGAGTCGATGCGAGCGAGGGCGATCGGTCCGAGGGCTGCCGTGAACGCGATCCACCACCACGCCGCGGCGACGCGACGCGGAGAGCTGTGACGCCCGAGCAGCACGGCGAGAGCGGCGGCATTGAGCACGGTCACGAGGGCAAGCCACGTGAGCCCGTAATTCCCTAGGCCCGCGGCCATCGCGGCGAACAGCGGCAGGAGCGCCGCAGCCGGGTACACCCACCGCTCGTCGATGCCCGGAATTCCGTCTCCGGCGAGCGCCTGCTCGACCCAGCGCTGGTACACGAGGGTCACGTCGCCCAGCGGGAGCCCGATCGCGTACGCGCCGATACCGGTGCCGGGCATGCCGAGGCAGATCCAGCCGAGGGTGACGTGCACGAGGACGAACGCGCCCCACACCCCGATCGACCTGCTCACCGCATCATCCTAGGCCGCGACACGCTCACACAGTCGCCAATGCGCCCCGTGTACCGCTTCGAGTGACGGTCGTTGCGGGTGCCAGGCTCGCACACCCACAGCAGGTGTCACCCGAACGTAGGCCGCGACACGCTCACTCGGTCGCCAATGCACCCCGTGTACCGCTTCGAGTGACGGTTGTTGCGGGTGCCAGGCGCGCGCACCCACAGCAGGTGTCACCCGAACGCAGGCCGCGACACGCTCACTCGGTCGCCGATGCACCCCGTGTACCGCTTCGAGTGACGGTTGGTGCGGGTGCCAGGCGTGCACACCCACAGCAGGTGTCACCCGAACGCGCGACACCGGGCGGCCAGGCACCCACCGGCGAGCTAGTACCCCGATCTAGCTTCCCGAGCTAGTACCCCGAGAAGTAATCCTTGTGAATGCGGCGCACTCCGAGGGCGCGGAGGATCGGACGAATGTCGTCGACGAACGCGGGCGGCCCCGACACCCATGCCTCACGCGACCCAGCGTCGGGAACGGCTGCGGCGAGGCGATCGCGATCGATGCGGCCTGCCCCCAGATAGCTGACACCGTCGGCCAGACGGGCGGGAGGCTCCGGAGCGAGCACCAGAACGCGCACGCCCGCCAGGTCGAGGCCGTCGAGAACAGCCAGCTCAGCGGCATCCGCGACGGTGTAGACGAGCACGATGTCGCGCCCGCTCCCACCGGCAGCGGCCAGCTGGCTCAGGAACGGTGTGACCCCGATACCGGCGCCGACAAGCAGCACCGGCCGTGCGGCATCCCGCGGCAGCAGGAAGTCGCCCCAGATCCCGGTCGCCCGCACGCGGTCGCCAGGCTCGAGGTTGCCGAGCGCGGTCTTGAAACTGCTCGCGCTGTCCCGGTACGCGATCGACACGTCGGCGGATGCCGGCGGCGACGCGATGCTGAACACCCTCCGCTGCCCACGCGCATCGGCAGGGCGGTGCGGCACCTGCAACTCGAGGTACTGCCCTGGCTCGAATCTCACCGGCGCGGCCGGCCGGAACGTCATCTCGACGATCGACGGGCCGATCCGGCGACGCGACACCATTTCGAGGCGGATGCCGCGGCGCTGGCTCACGACGAAGGCGAGGAGGTTACCGACGACAAGCGCGAGTTCAGGCGTCGAGTAGAGCGGTCCGATCGAGTACGGCAGGGCGAACAGCACTCCGACCACCGCCGCCTCCGCGAGCTGCTGCCAGCGCTTCGGCGGGAGGGTCAGCGGTTCGCTCAGCATGAACCCGGCGAGAAAGACGACCGGATACGAGGTAAACGGCGTGAGCAGTGCCGCACCGACCGACATGCCACCCGCGACCAGCCCAGCGGCGATGACGCCAACGCTCACGCCGACAAAGACACCGGCCATCGCGAGGCGACGCGTGCGATACAGCACGAGGAACGCGGCGACGAGCACGACCGGGAGAAGCACCTGGCTTCCCGCCCACCACCACGACACGCCGAGTCCGGTTACCCCGACGACCACGGCGCCGAAAGCGGCCGGATTGACGATGTGCCTGCCCCGAACGGCGAGGAGGTACTTCGACAGCGTGGCCGCGAGCGCGGCGGCCGCAGTGGCGACGAGCTCACCGGGTTCGGTACTCGGGCGGAAGATGAAGAACAGCAGGAGGCCGGTGATGATCGCCGATTCTGCGTGCGGAACCACCCGGAACAGCCGGGCGACGACGGCGTTGGACAGGTAACTGACGCCGACAGCGACGAGGAGGCCGCACACCAGTTCCAGCGGGGTGAAGAAGAGCAATCCGGTCGCGCTCAACAGCATGCTCACCCCGGCAAGCAGGACGAGGAGGACGAGGACCTGCCGGTACGTCGTGACGCGGCCGAGCGCGGTGTCGAACGTGCCTCTCAGCGACGCAGCTCTCTTCGGCACATCTCTCACCGGAACATCTCGCATCGGGACACCTTTCGTCGCGGAATTCTCATCAGCCAGCCCTCATCGGAACAGCCCTTACCGGAACAGCTCGGCGGAGAACCCCGAAGAATACTCGACCGATCCGTCGGTGAACATGCGGAGCCCTTCGATACCGGGCGCTTCGATACCGGGCACCTCGATACCGGGCGCGTCGATATTGGGCACCCCGGCGCCGAGCGAAGCACGCAACGCTGCAGGACTCGTGAAGAACAACGCCGTCGCCGCACCGTCGGCCGTGGCCGCATCCTCGGCGGTCGCCCAGGTGGCAACGACCTCACGCACCGGTTCGCCGGTACGGCCATCGATCACGTGGTGCAGCCCGTTCCCCCATGCCCTCCGGTTCGTTGCGGACGCGGCAAGCGCTCCCCCGGCGAGAGTCAGCACTCCGATGGCGAGGTTAGGGTCGAACGGATGCTCGAGCGCGATCCGTATGGGCGGGCCGCTGTGCACCAGGTCGCCTGACGCGTCGACAGTGAACGAGCTGTGGCCGCCGGCCAGGAGAAGCTCGGCCACGCGGTCGACGAGGTAGCCCTTGCCGGCAGCGCCGATGTCGATCGATACCGGACGGCTCACGGTGAGCACCGTGCCGTCCAGCGTGGCGACGTCGGTCATCACCGGCGCCGGCTCCTGGACGCCGTTCGGGCGAAAAGAGTACGACGCGTCGTAGCCGAGCGCGGCGAGGGCATCGCCGACGAGCGGCGAGACAGCGTCACCTGTTGCCTCGCCGAGGCGCCGGTACAGGCTGAACAGTGCGGGAGCATCCGGCCCCAGGTCCCAGGCCCCGCCGACCGTCGAAATCCTCGTCACCGTCGAGTCGTCGCGGAACCGTGACCAGACGCGGTCGAAGTCGTCGATCCGCTTCGTGATCTCTCTCACCAGGCCGGCAGAGATCGGCCGGTCCGAGTCGATCTGCCAGCGGGTGCCTATCGCGTCGAATTCGGCAGAGCCCGCCGCTCCCGCGGTCGGGGGCCCGACACCGGGTCCAGCGGACTCATCGTCGATCACGAGCGCGTCAGGGTCACGCGGCATCGCCCTTGATCTCATCGATCGCCGCGTTGAATCCGCCGCTGGTCAGGGACGAGCCGGCGACCTTGGAGACCTTCAACTCGTCGATCCGCTGGCCGACGACGATGTCAGAGATGTTGTCGATGAACTCGCCCTGGAACTTCTTGCCGTTCGGGGTGTGTCCGCTCCCCACCACGTCGAGCGCGGTCACGACACTGTCCTCGAGCGAGAGCGTCACGGTGACCGTCTCCTCACCGCCCGGCGAGGTGTAATCGCCCGTCGCCGTGTACTCGCCGTCGGCGTATTCCGTGCCGGCCTCCGGCGCTGCCTTGGTCTTGCCATCGTCGTTCGCTGCCTGGCCGGACGGCGCCGAGCAGCCGGCCAGTCCGCCGATGACGGCGAGTCCTGCCAGGGCTGCTGCCGCCTGGGTTCTGGTGCTTACCTGCATGGCTGAATTCCGTTCTCGCGGTTGTCCTAATTAGTTGTAGCTGAAACTAATGGTAGCGAGAAGCGACGAAATTCTGCGCACCGTGGGGCTGGGACATCCCTGTGAGAAGTGCGCGGATGCCGTCAGTCGACGCGGAGGGCAAGCACCTGCCTGACCGCATCGGGCAGCGCCTCAGCGATGTCGAGCGCAACGATCGGGCCGCCGCGTGAGGCGAGGTGTGCCGCCGTCGCGTGCAGCACCTGCGCCGATGCCGCCAGCCGTGCGAGCGTTCCGGGCTCGAACGCCCCGTCTGCGTGCGTCGCGACGAGCGCACCGAGCACACCGCCGAGCACGTCGCCTGCGCCGGCGGTCGCCGTCCAGCCGGGCGCACCGGAAACGGCGATTCTCGCTCCGAGCGGCTCGGCGATGAAGGTGGTGCTGCCCTTGAGCAGCACGGTGACGCGGAGGATGTCAGCGGCGCGACTGGCCCAGACCGACGGCGTTGTCGCGATGGTCTGGGCCGAGACGTTCTCCCCGACGTGCGCGAGCATGCGCGCCAGTTCCCGGTAGTGGGGTGTGACGATCACCCCGGCCCTCGGCGCTTCTGCCGCCATCTCGAGCGCACCGCCGTCGGCAACGACAGGTTCGTCTGACGCGAGGGCATCGGAAAACAGGGTCCCGAGCAGTCCCAGCTCCCCCGAATCGGTGCCCGACCCGATGAGCCACGCCTGCACCCGGCCGGGAAGGGTCACCACCTCGGGGCGCCGCGACAGCACGAGCTTCGTCGCGTCGCCGAGATACCTGATCATCCCAAGCCCGGTACGCGCTGCCCCCTCGACGCCGAGGACCCCGGCACCGGGGTACTCGGCAGACCCGGTGACGACCCCCAGCACGCCGCGGCTGTACTTATCATCGCGCTCAGTGGGAACCGCAACGTATGCTGCTGCATCGCGCTCGGCCCACGGCATCCATTCGCTCTCCATACCCTCACGATAGAGGCCTGTGGGATAGGTTGAACAGCCGTGGTGCGCACACAGCACACCGCTCGAAGGAGATCGATGCCCGCCCTGTTCACTCCGCTCACCCTGAGGAACCTCACGATCCGCAATCGCGTCTGGATCCCGGCCATGTGCCAGTACTCGGTCGAGGCGAGGGACGGCATCCCGACCGACTGGCACCTCGTGCACCTCGGCCAGTTCGCCGTCGGCGGCGCAGGCCTCGTGATCTCCGAGGCCACCGCGGTGAGTCCCGAAGGCAGGATCAGCGACCGCGACACAGGGATCTGGACCGACGAACAAGCGGATGCCTGGGCGCGCGTGGTTCGATTCGTCGAGTCGCACGGTGCTGCAGCGGGTATCCAGCTCGCCCATGCCGGGCGTAAGGCCTCGACCTTCGCCCCGTGGGGCAGCGACGGGCGTCGTGGCAGCCTGCCCATCGCGGACGGCGGCTGGGAGACCGTCGGCCCGACAACCGAGGCATTCGACGGCTTTGCAGCCCCGCGCGAACTCGACGAGGCTGGCATCGACAGCGTAGTTGCCGACTTCGCCGCTGCAGCTCGCCGCGCCGTTACGGCGGGTTTCAGCGTGCTCGAAATTCACGCCGCGCACGGGTACCTGCTGCACCAGTTCCTGAGCCCGCTCGTCAACACTCGCACCGACAGCTACGGCGGATCGCTCGAGAACCGCGCACGATTGCTGCTCAGGGTCGTCAACGCGGTCAGGGAGAACGCCGGTGACACCGTGGTGTTCGTCAGGTTCTCAGCCACCGACTGGGCGCAGGGCGGTTGGGACGAGACCCAGACGGCAACAGTGGCCCGCTGGGCGGCGGATGCCGGAGCGGACTTTTTCGACATCTCGACGGGAGGCGCGATCGCCGGCGTCGATATCCCGCTCTCGCCCGGCTACCAGGTGCCGTTCGCTGCCTCGGTGAGGGCTGCTGCCGGCGTCGGTGTCGCCGCGGTCGGCCTGATCACCGAGGCCAGGCAGGCCGAGGAGATTGTCGCGTCGGGCAGCGCCGACGCGGTCCTGATCGGCCGCGAAGCGCTCCGTGACCCACACTTCCCCCTGCGCGCGGCAGCCGAGCTCGGCGCAAGCATCGACTACCTGCCCGGTCAGTACGAGCGGGCGCCGTACCCTGTTCCGAACACGGCGCCGGCCGACCGCTAGTGCCGCCTCGTGGCATCCTGAACTTCGCCGACGAGTTCCTCGATGATGTCCTCGAGGAACAGCACGCCGGTGTTGTCGCCCTCGCTGTTGAACGCGCGGGCGAGGTGGGCGCCTGACCGTCGCATGATCGCGAGGGCGTCTTCCAGGTCGGTGTCCTCGAAAATCGACACGAGATGGCGGATGCGCTTGGCGGGAACCGGCTTGTCCGACTCGTCCTCGTCGTCATCCGACTCCAGGCTGAGGACGTCCTTGAGGTGGAGGTAGCCGGACGGCAACCCGTTCTCATCGACGATCACGTAACGCGAGAAGCCGTGCTTGGCGACCGCGCGCTCAACGTCGGTCGGTGTCGCGTTCTCGGGGAGCGTGATCAGGTTCTCGAGGGGAATTGCGACGTCGATGACCTTCTTGTTGGTGAACTCGAAAGCCGCAACGAGTGCGCCGGTCGAGTCGAGCAGCAGGCCCTCACGCGTCGACTGGGAGACGATGTTCGCCACCTCGTCGAGGGTGAACGTCGACGTGGCCTCGTCTTTCGGCTCGACCCCGAACAGCCTGAGCACCGCGTTGGCGGCCCCGTTGAGCGCCCAGATCACCGGCTTGAAGACGCGGCCGACGAAGACCAGCGGTGGCGCGAGAAGCAGCACCGCACGGTCGGGCACCGAGAACGAGAGGTTCTTCGGCACCATTTCGCCGAACACCACGTGCAGGTAGGAGACGAGCAGCAGCGTCACGATGAATGCGACGGTTCCGACCATTTCCTCGGGGAGCCCGGTGATCGCGAGCGGGACCTCGAGCAGGTGGTGGATCGCGGGTTCGGACACGTTGAGGATCAGCAGCGAACACACCGTGATACCCAGCTGGCTGGTCGCGAGCATGAGCGTCGCGTGTTCCATCGCCCACAGGGCGGTGATGGCACTGCGCTTGCCCTGTTCGGCCAGCGGTTCGATCTGCGACCGCTTGGCCGAGATGACGGCGAACTCGGCACCAACGAAGAAGGCGTTGCCGGCGAGCAGGACGACGAGCCAGGCTATTCCAGCCCAGTCACTCATGGTCGGCTCCTTCCTCGAGCGGGTGGGGTGTGTAACGGATGCGATCGATGCGGCGACCGTCGAGTCGATCGACCCGCAACGTGCCGGAGTCGATCTCTACGGTGTCGCCCACCACGGGCAGCCTGCCGAGCTCGCTCATCACGAATCCCGCGACGGTCTCGTACGGTCCGTCCTCTGGGACCGTGATCGCGGTGCGTTCGAGCAGTTCGTCCGGACGGAGGTCACCGGGGAAGGCGATCGAGCCGAGCGTGCGGACGACTCCCGCTCGCGTGCGGTCGTGCTCGTCGGCGACCTCACCGACGAGTTCCTCGACCAGGTCCTCAAGAGTGGCGATTCCGGCGGTTCCGCCGTACTCATCGACGACGACAGCCATCTGGAAACCGCGGCCGCGCAGTTCGCTGAGCAGAGCATCGAGGCGCATGGTCTCGGGAACACGCACGATCTCGGACTGAAGCGCAGACACCGGCACGTCCCCACGCTTGGCGCGAGGCACCGCGATGGCCTGCTTGACGTGCACGAGGCCGACGACGTCATCGGCATCCTCATCGATGACGGGGAACCGGGAGTAACCGGTCGTTCGCGCCAGCTCAACCACGAGCCTGGCCGAATCCCCCCTGCGGACTGCTTCGACGCGCGGTCGTGGCGTCATGACATCCGCTGCGGTGTGGCTCGCGAACAGCAGAGTGCGGTTCAGCAGCGTTGCCGTGTCCCTTTCCAGGGTGCCTGCTCCGGCGCTTCGACGCACGAGGCTCGAGAGCTCCTCAGCGGTGCGCGCTCCGGACAGCTCTTCCTTCGGCTCGATCCCGATCGATCGCAGGAGTCCGTTCGCGCTTCCGTTGAGCAGCACAACCGCTGGCTTGAAGACAGCGGTGAATACCGACTGGAACGGGATGACGAGCTTGGCGGTCTGGACCGGCAGTGCGAGGGCGAAGTTCTTCGGAACGAGTTCACCGATGATCATCGACAGCAGGGTGGCGACGACGATCGCGACGGTCGTCGCTACGGGGACCACGGCGACCTCAGGAAGCCCGACGGAGACGAGCGGCTCGGAGAGCAGGGTCGTGATCGCCGGTTCCATCGTGTACCCGGTGAGCAGAGTGGTGAGGGTGATGCCGAGCTGGGCGCTCGACAGGTGCGTTGACGTGATCCTCAGCGCGGCGATCGTCATGCCCAGCCGGGACTCGCCGCGCTCCTGGCGCGCCTCGAGTTCGGAGCGGTCGAGGTTCACGAGCGCGAACTCGCTGGCGACGAAGAGGCCGGTGCCGACGGTCAGAAGCAACCCGACGCCGAGCATGATCCACTCAAACACCGGTCACCTCCCACGCGAGAGGGGCAGATTGTGAGAAGGCGGGCGATTCAGCAGAAGGGGGGTCGTCCATTGTGCTCGCAATTATACGCAGGCGGCCATCGCTCCCGCCGCGAAGTATCTGAGACGGCGGGGCAGAAAACCAGGCCGAGCGGCGAACCGGGTCGTTACCAGGACACCGGCAGCGCCTTGCCCTCGTCGTATCCCGCGGCCGACTGCACACCGACAAGGGCGCGCTCCCGGAACTCATCGACGCTCGATGCCCCGGCGTAGGTGAACGACGACCGAACTCCCGAGGTGATCATGTCGAGCAGATCCTCAACGCTCGGGCGGCCGGGGTCGAGGTAGATCTTCGACGACGAGATGCCCTCGGCGAACAGTGTCTTGCGAGCCAGCTCATACGGGTCGAGTCGTCCGAACCGTTCCTGGACAGCCTTGGTGGATGCCATCCCCCAGCTTTCCTTGTACAGCCGCCCGTCGGTATCCGTGTGCAGGGTTCCGGGTGCTTCGACGGTTCCGGCAAACCAGGACCCGATCATCACGCTAGACGCTCCGGCGGCGAGAGCGAGGGCGACATCGCGCGGGTAGCGCACCCCTCCGTCTGCCCACACGTGGGCACCGAGGCCACGAGCGGCCTCCGAGGTTTCCAGTACCGCGGAGAACTGCGGCCTGCCGACGGCCGTCATCATCCGGGTCGTGCACATGGCACCGGGGCCCACTCCGACCTTGAGAATGTCGGCCCCGGCTTCGACGAGGTCGTTGACGCCGACCGGTGTCACGACGTTGCCTGCGACGAGCGGGAGTCCGAGTCCGAGTGCCTTGACCGTTGCGAGAGCTCTGAGCATCCCCTCCTGGTGTCCGTGGGCGGTGTCGAGCACGAGCACGTCGACACCGGCGGCGGCGAGGGCACGCGCCTTGGCCGCCACGTCGCCGTTGATGCCGATCGCTGCCGCGACAACCAGACGGCCGGAGGCGTCGAGTGCCGGCTTGTACAGGGTCGCCCTCAACGCGCTCGTGCGCGACAGGGTTCCAATCAACTTTCCGTGCCGCAGCACAGGGGCAAAGTCGAGGTCGGCCGCGACGAGCAGGTCGAAGGCGCTCCGCGGGTCGGTCACGTCCTCCGCATCGATCGACGTGAGCCTTTCGTGCAGCAAATCACCGAGCTTCGCGTCGGGACGCGTCGAGCCGAGTGCGGTCGCCGGCAGGCATCCGAGGTACTCCCCGGTCGATGACCTCAGGACGATGCCGTGTCCGGCCAGCGCCGGGGTCATGAGCAGCGCGTCGGCGACTGTGGCGTCAGCGGAGAACTCGATCGGCGTGTCGTATTCGACGGGCTGGTCCTTGACCCACCGGATCGCCGAATCGAGATCCTGAAGCGGCATGTCCTGGGGCAGCACACCCAGCCCGCCGCGCCGCGCGAGCGTTGCGGCCAGGCGGGGTCCCGTCACCGAGTTCATGTTGGCGGAGACAATCGGAATGCGCGCGGCCGTGCCGTCTCCCGGCGCGAGGGAGACGTCAAGCCTCGAGGTCACCGCCGACCGCGATGGGACGAGAAAAACGTCCGAATAGGTGAGATCGAAATCTGGTTTCTGCCCGTAGAACTCCATGAACTCCACGGTACCTCCCGATGAAGGGCCGCAGCATCCGGCCAAAGGGATTAGGCTTGAGAACTGGATCTGACAGCGCTTCCCACGGATGTCGCTGTTGTGCTCAATTCAATGGAGAGAGTGGTGGTCTGGCGGTGTCAAGCCAGTTGACCGGTGTGGGAACTGACGACGGTTCGTCGGGTGAATTTGGAGCTAACGAGTGGCTCGTCGATGAGATGTACGAACAGTACATTGTCGACAAGAATTCCGTTGATCAGTCGTGGTGGCCGATTCTCGAGAATTACTCGCCAGTGAAGGGCGACGCTGCTACGCGCCCTGCCCCTCCCTCGCACCCGCTCACCGCCCCGATCCCTGTCATCGGATCGCAGCCGGAAGCGAAGACGACGTCTGTGCAGCCGAAAGCCGCGCCGATCCCGGCGGATGCCCCGCGCACCGCTCCGACGAAACCGGCAGCGCTCGATGCCTCTGACGCCGAACGCGAAGAGCCGCAGGACACCGTGCAGCCGCTGCGCGGCATGGCGAAGTCGCTCGCGACCAACATGGAAACCAGCCTGACGGTTCCGACGGCGACGAGCGTGCGGACCATCCCCGCCAAGCTCATGATCGACAACCGAATCGTCATCAACAACCACCTCAAGCGCGCTCGTGGCGGCAAGGTCAGCTTCACCCACCTCATCGGCTGGGCCCTGATCCAGACCCTCAAGGACTTCCGCAGCCAGAACGTCTACTACGACGTCGTTGACGGCAAGCCCAGTGTTGTCGCACCGGCACACGTCGGGCTCGGTATCGCCGTCGACATCCCCAAGCCTGACGGCAGCCGCGCGCTGCTCGTTCCCGCGATCAAGAAGGCAGACACGCTGACCTTCGGTGAGTACCTCGCCGCGTACGAGGACCTCGTGACCCGTGCGCGCGGCAACAAGCTGACCGCCGATGACTTCAAGGGCGCGTCGGTGTCGCTGACGAACCCCGGTGGTATCGGTACCGAGCACTCGGTGCCGCGCCTCATGAAGGGGCAGGGCTGCATCATCGGCGCCGGCGCCCTCGACTACCCGGCGGAGTTCCAGGGCGCGAGCGAGCACACGCTCGTCGAGCTCGCCATCGGCAAGACGATCACCCTCACCTCGACCTATGACCACCGCGTCATCCAGGGCGCAGGCTCCGGCGAGTTCCTCAAGAAGGTCCACGAGCTCCTCACCGGTCAGAAGTCGTTCTACCAGGACATCTTCGCCGCCCTCCGCATCCCGTACGACCCGGTGCACTGGGCACCGGACATCTCGGTCGACCTCAGCGACACGGTCAACAAGACCGCCCGCGTCCAGGAGCTCATCAACTCGTTCCGGGTGCGCGGCCACCTCATGGCCGATGTCGACCCGCTCGAATACGTGCAGCGGTCGCACCCTGACCTCGACATCCTCAACCACGGCCTGACCTTCTGGGACCTCGACCGCGAGTTCGTCACCGGCGGCTTCGGCGACAGGCGCCAGGCCAAACTCCGCGACATTCTCGGCCTGCTCCGTGACTCGTACTGCCGCACCATCGGCCTCGAGTACATGCACATCCAGGACCCGGCACAGCGCAAGTGGATCCAGGAGAAGGTGGAGCGACCGTACGCCAAGCCGACCCACGACGAGCAGATGCGCATCCTCGGCAAGCTCAACGAGGCAGAGGCATTCGAGACCTTCCTGCAGACCAAGTACGTCGGCCAGAAGCGCTTCAGCCTCGAGGGCGGCGAATCGACCATCGCCCTTCTCGACGCAATCCTGCAGGGCGCTGCCGAAGCGGGACTCGACGGTGCCGCCATCGGAATGGCCCACCGCGGACGCCTCAACGTCCTCACCAACATCGCAGGCAAGACCTACGGCCAGGTCTTCCAGGAGTTCGAGGGCACGACCAAGAAGGCATCGGGCTCCGGCGACGTCAAGTACCACCTCGGCACCGAGGGAACCTTCAGCGCCTCCGACGGCAGCGAGCTCCCGGTGTACCTCGCCGCCAACCCGTCACACCTCGAAGCTGTCGACGGTGTCCTCGAGGGCATCGTCCGCGCGAAGCAGGATCGCCAGCCGATCGGCTCTTACTCAACGCTCCCCATCCTCGTCCACGGTGACGCAGCGATGGCTGGCCAGGGAATCGTGCTCGAGACGATGCAGTTGTCTCAGTTGCGCGGCTACCGCACGGGCGGAACAATCCACCTCGTCGTCAACAACCAGGTCGGCTTCACGACGACTCCGGGTGAAGGCCGCTCGTCCGTGTACTCGACCGATGTCGCCAAGACGATCCAGGCCCCGATCTGGCACGTGAACGGTGACGACCCCGAGAGCGTCGTCCGTGTTGCGCGACTGGCCCTCGAGTACCGCCAGGAATTCAAGAAGGACGTCGTCATCGACCTCATCTGTTACCGCAGGCGCGGTCACAACGAGGGCGACGACCCGTCGATGACGCAGCCGCTGATGTACAACCTCATCGAGCAGAAGCGCAGCGTGCGCAAGCTCTACACGGAGGCTCTCGTCGGTCGTGGCGACATCACCGAAGACGAGTACGAGGCATCCCACCGCGACTTCCAGGACCGCCTCGAGCGGGCATTCATGGAAACCCACGCCTCCCAGACGGCGTCGACGCCCATCATCCTCGATGACATGGCCGATGACGACGGCTACTCGGGAGAGCCGGAGACCACGGGCGTGCCCGAGGCCGTCGTGCAGCTCATCGGAGACGCTTTCAACAACAAGCCAGCCGGGTTCACTGTGCACCCGAAACTGCAGCAGCTGCTGCAGAAGCGGCTCGACATGAGCCGCAACGGCAACATCGACTGGGCATTCGGCGAGCTCCTCGCTCTCGGTTCCCTCCTCGTCGAGGGCACACCGGTGCGCATGAGCGGCCAGGACAGCCGACGCGGCACCTTCGTGCAGCGCCACGCCGTCCTCCACGACCGCGTGAACGGTCAGGAGTGGCTCCCGCTCGCCAACCTCGCCGACAACCAGGCACGGTTCTGGATCTACGACTCGCTGCTGTCGGAGTACGCGGTCATGGGCTTCGAATACGGATACTCCGTGGAACGCCCCGACGCGCTCGTGCTGTGGGAAGCCCAGTTCGGCGACTTCGCCAACGGTGGCCAGACCATCGTCGACGAGTTCATCTCGAGTGCCGAGCAGAAGTGGGGACAGCGTTCGAGCGTCGTGCTCCTGCTGCCCCACGGCTACGAGGGACAGGGACCAGACCACTCGTCCGCGAGGATCGAGCGTTACCTGCAGCTGTGCGCCGAGAACAACATGACGGTGGCCCGCCCATCGACTCCCGCGTCGTACTTCCACCTGCTGCGCCGCCAGGCGTACGCGAGGCCCCGCCGTCCGCTCGTTGTCTTCACGCCGAAAGCCATGCTCCGCCTCCGCGGTGCGTCGTCGAGTGTCGAGGACTTCACGAGCGGCAGGTTCGAGCCCGTCATCGACGATGCCCGGATCACCGACAAGGCCGCGGTGAAGCGTGTTCTGCTGCACTCGGGCAAGATCCACTGGGACCTCGTCTCCGAACTCGCCAAGCAGCCGAACGATGAGGTCGCCCTCGTGCGGCTCGAGCAGTACTACCCGCTGCCGAAGGACGACCTCACCGCGGTGATCGCCCAGTACCCGAACGCCGAACTGGTGTGGGTACAGGACGAGCCGGAGAACCAGGGCGCATGGCCGTTCATCGCACTCGAGGCGTCGAAGCACGTCGGAGAACGCAGCATCCGCGTTGTCTCCCGCGCCGCATCAGCGTCGCCCGCAACGGGTTCGGCGAAGCGCCACGCGTCCGAGCAGGCCGACCTGCTGTCGAGGGCACTCACCCTCTAGGCCTGTCGCAAGCGATCGAGAGGGGTGTCGGCTTCGGCCGACACCCCTCTCGTGTTTCCTGATTCAGGCCGCGTACCACCGCGGACGCCGGCCAGCAAGCACTCCACGCATGACGGCATCCGACCTACTCTTGGGCAATGGAATACGCCATCCTCGCGCTCTTCGGAGTCCTGGCCATCGTCGTGGTCGCGCGCTTCGCCCCCAGGCTCGGAGTGGCGAGTCCGCTCCTCCTCGTCGTCGTCGGGATCGGCGCGAGCTTCGTGCCGGGCGTCCCCGAGATCGTCGTACCGCCCGAGCTGATTCTCTCGGTTGTCCTGCCGCCGATCCTCTATGCGGCAGCGGTCAACGTCCCCCTCGTCGATTTCCGCCGTAACCTCAAGGCGATCACCGGACTCTCGGTCCTGCTCGTGATTGTGTCGGCGTTCATCACGGGTTTCGCGCTCTACCTCATCCTCCCCGACCTCAGCCTGCCCGCCGCGATTGCCCTCGGGGCTGTGATCAGCCCGCCGGATGCCGTTGCCGCGACGTCGATCGGAAAGCGGCTCGGTCTCCCCCCGCGACTGGTCACCGTACTCGAGGGCGAGGGGCTGGTGAACGACGCGACGGCACTCGTGCTGCTGCGCTCAGCGATTGCCGCGTCTGCCGGGGCGGTTTCGCTCGCGGAGGTGGCCGGGGAGTTCGCTTACGCGGTCGCTGCCGCCATCGTCATCGGAACCGCTGTCGGTTACGCGATGGTCTGGGTCAGGTCGAAGTTCGACGACCCGATCCTCAACACCACGCTGTCGTTCACCGTGCCATTCCTGGCCTTCCTGCCCGCGGAAGAGCTCAACGCGTCTGGTGTCCTCGCTGTGGTCGTCGCCGGACTGATCACCGGCCACAACAGCGCCAGGTACTTCAGCTCCCACGACCGGATCGCCGAGCGCCTGAACTGGCGCACAGCGCAGTTCGTGCTGGAGAACGGCGTTTTCCTCCTGATGGGCGTCGAGCTCCGCACGCTCATCGACCAGGTGGAGGCAGACGACCTCAGCGTGACCGCAGCCATCGGCCTCGGCATCCTCGCCAGCATTCTCCTTATGCTCGTTCGCACCCTCTTTGTGATCCCGCTCATCGCGATACTGCGCCGCGACCAGCGACGCGCCAAGGGTCAGGAGCAGTACCTTGACTCGGCGCTCCGGAGACTCGACGACCGGGAGCCCGATGAGACCTCCTCACCGGGGAACACGAAGCGGGTCCGCCGGTTCCTCACCCGCCGGCGGGCCGACGTGACCTTCCTCACCTCGGAGGGGCTCGGCTGGAGAGGTGGAGCGGTGCTCGCCTGGTCGGGGATGCGTGGCGTCGTCACTCTCGCGGCGGCGCAGTCACTGCCAACCGACATCCCGTACCGACCGCAACTGATCCTCATCGCATTCACTGTCGCCGTTGTCACACTGCTCGCCAACGGCGGTACGCTGCCAATCCTCATCCGCAAACTGGGGATCGTTGGCACCGATCCCGCCGCAGACCGGGCGGAGCTGGCCGGGCTTATCAACGAGATCAGCGACGTCGGACTGGCCAGCCTCGACAACCCCGACCTGCTCGCCGAGAACGGGGGCGAATTCTCCCCCGACGTCATCGAGCGGGTGCGGGAGGACAGCATCATGCGCAGCGAGTCAGTCGCCGAAGCCCGGTCGGGTCAACCGGGGCCACACCAGCAGCACCGGATTCTTCGGTTGCGGGTGCTGCAGGCGGAGCGTGACGCGCTGCTCGACGCCCGGGCTACCGGCGCGTACAGCTCGAGGGTGATGGAACGGGCGCAGAACATTCTCGACCTCGAGGAGTCCCGGCTCGCCCAGCTGAGTGGCCGCGTCGGGCGGCAGTGACACACACAGACACGAAGGCGGTGAACCGATACCGTGGCATCCGTTCACCGCCTTCTCCCCCCGTGCCCTGGCTCTTCCCCGTGCCCCGGTTCTTCCCCGTGCCCCTGTGCCCCCGTTCCCGGGCCCCGCTTCTTCCCAGCCCTCTGGCTAGCTTGTGCGCCCAGCGGCCACGGGCTCATCCACGGCAGCGGCGGGCTGCCGGTCGGTCGAATGGATGCGACGCGCGAGCTTGCTCGGCCACCAGATGGCGCGCCCGATGTCGTAGCTCAACGCGGGTACGAGCAGGGTGCGCACCAGGAACGTGTCGAGGAGCACACCGAATGCGACAATGAACGCGATCTGGAGCAGGAACAGGATCGGAATGACGCTCAGCGCCGCGAACGTGGCGGCGAGAACCAGTCCCGCAGAGGTGATGACACCACCTGTGACGGCGAGCCCGCGCAGAATCCCCTGCTTTGTGCCGTGGTTCTTCGACTCCTCGCGCACCCTCGTCATGAGGAAGATGTTGTAATCCACCCCGAGGGCCACCAGGAAGACGAAGCCGAACAGCGGGACTGACGGGTCTGCTCCTGGGAAGTCGAAGATGCCGTTGAATACCCACGCAGACACCCCGAGCGCCGCACCGAACGACAGCACAACGCTGGCGATCAGCAGCAACGGAGCAACGATCGACCGGAGCAGAAGCATCAGGATGAGAGTGATCGCCGCGAGAATCAACGGGATGAGCAGGTTGCGGTCGTGAATCGCCGTCGTGTTCGAGTCGAGCGCGATGGCCGTCGTCCCGCCGACCAGGACCGGCGCATCCTCCGTCGAGATGTCCGCGAGCGCCTCGCGGAGTTCCACGACGACGTTCTCGGCGGCGATCGAGTCGCCGGCGTCGGAGAGGGTGGCCGAGAGCAGCACGTTGCCGTCAACAACTGTGGGCTCCGGGACCGGGGTTCCAGGAGGGCCAAGCGGCTGGACACCGTCTTCAGTGACGGGGAGCGATCCCGACGGCGAGTCCTCTGCGAGCACGGTGAGCGAATCGACGCCGTCGGTGCCGAGGACGATTTCGGAGATAGCTTCGAGCTCGTCCTCTGGGGCGATGATGACCGTCGGCGAACCGGATCCTGCCGGGAAGTGGTCGGCGAGAACCGCCTGTCCGTCGCGGGCCTGTGACTCGCCGAGCACGAACTCGCTCTGAGCGACGCCGTCGGCCTTGAGCTGGAACATGCCGAGGCAGAGCACCGCGAGGAGCATCACGCTCGAGATCCAGATCACGCGCGGGCGCTTTGCGATGAGGCGCGCGAGGCCGGGCCAGAGCCCCTTCCTGTCATCGCCGATCGGGTTGACGTCCGCGGCCTCGGCCTTCGGCTTGATCGGCCAGAATGCGACCTTCCCCGCCCAGAACAGGAGCGCCGGGAGGAGGGTCAGTGAGGCGAGCAGGGCAAACACGATCCCGATGGATGCGACGGGGCCGAGCGACTTGTTCGAGTTCAGGTCGGAGAAGAGCAGCAGGAGAAGCGCGGCGATCACCGTTCCGCCCGAGGCGAGAATCGGCTCCCACGATCCCTTGAGCGCCGCCCATGTGGCCTTCCACTTCGTCGGCTGGGTGACGAGGGACTCCCGGAACCGCGCGATGTAGAGCAGCGAGTAGTCCGTCGCTGCACCGATGACGAGGATGAAGAGAATTCCCTGGGTCTGCCCGCTCAACAGCAGGATGTCGGCGCGGGCCAACTGCACAACGACAAGGATCGAGGCGCAGAGCGCCGAGAGGCTCGAGAACAGGACGAGAACCGGGAGGAGCGGTGACCGGTAGACGACCACGAGGATGACGAAGACCGCGCCAAGCGCGACGAGGAGAAGGAGGCCGTCGATACCGGCGAATGCATCGGTGAGGTCGGCGGCGAGGCCTGCCGGGCCGGTGATCGCGGCGGTGACACCGTCGATGGGGTCGTCGGTGAGGACTGTCCTCAGGGCCTCGACCGTGTCCGCCGTCTTCACGTCTGTGTCGAGCACCATCACGACCTGCGCGGCATCGCCGTCATCGGACACGATGGGCGGCGAGCTCTCCTCGGCGAGGACGCCATCCACGTCGGCAAACTCGGCGACGGTGGCGTCGATCTCGGCCAGGTCGGTCTCGGTCAGACCGCCGTCGCGTTCGAAGACCACGATCGCCGGGATGACATCGTCATCGCGAAACTCCGCCTGAAGGTCCTGGACTTTCGTTGCCTCTGCGCTTGCCGGCAGTTGCTGCGACTGGTCGTTGGTGCTGACCTCGCTGATCTGGCCGAAACTCGCACCGCCGGCTCCGAAGAGCCCGAACCAGACGAGGATGAGAGCGGCGGGGATGAGAACGCGCAGCCAGACAGGAACGCGCGAGTCTCGACGAGAGGCAGAAGTCTTGATCACACACTCAACGTTACGATCGCTGCCAGGGCGACCGCGTCGATCAAAAGTTGGAAATCGGAAGTATCAGTTCCAGTATCAGTTCCGCAGACGGTTGAGGGTCGACGTCACGGAGACTGGATTGCCTGAGTAAGGGCTGCCGCCGTGCCTAAGGCTTCGCCTCAGGAGTGCGACGCCTGCACAGTACGGAGCTTCGCCAGCACCTGCAGCTTGAGGTCTTCCGGCGCTGTCTCCTTGCACGCCCTCTGGACGGCATCCGTCAGCGTGCGCGCGAGCAGAGCTTCTTCCTGGCACGACGCGCAGTGCTCGAGGTGCTCCCTGATGTCGGCGGCGTTCGCCTGGCAGACCTCATTCCGGAGGTACTCCTCAAGGTCGCGCTTGGCCTGGTCGCATCCGCAATCTGTCATTTTCGAGCTCCTGTCGGGCGCGTGTCGATGCCGCGCTCCGTTGCGTAATCAGCCAAAAGGTCCCGCAGCATCCGCCTGCCTCTATGCAGTCGGCTCATAACGGTCCCGATCGGGGTTTTCATGATGTCGGCGATCTCCTGGTACGCAAAACCTTCCACGTCTGCCAGGTAGACCGCGAGTCGGAAGTCCTCAGGAATGGCCTGGAGGGCATCCTTCACCGCACTGTCAGGCATGTGGTCGATGGCCTCCGCCTCGGCCGATCGGGACGACGTCGCCGTTGTCGACTCCGCGCCACCCATCTGCCAGTCTTCGAGGTCATCGATCGTGCCCTGGTACGGCTCGCGCTGCTTCTTGCGATAGATGTTGATGTACGTGTTCGTGAGGATGCGGTACAGCCACGCCTTGAGATTCGTGCCCTGCGTGTACTGCCCAAAAGCCGCGTACGCCTTCACAAACGTTTCCTGGACGAGGTCCTGCGCGTCAGACGGGTTCTTCGTCATGCGCATGGCCGCGCCGTACAGCTGGTCGATGAAGGGCAGGGCCTGTTCTTCAAACAGTGCTCGCGGGTCTTCGACCGGTTCAGGGGCTGGGTTATCGTCCACGGTGGTCATCACAGGCAAGTCTACGACCGCTTTGACGAGACCGCCCGTGAGGTCGGGAACAAGCCCGGCGGCGACAGGCATGCTCACCTGTCGTTCAAGGACGCGAACTGTCATTGCCGAAATGCCTCCAAAGCTGTAATGGCCGATACATTAGATAAACAATGCTTGAGTCTCAATATTCCGCACCGGAGTTCGACATCTACGGCGACCGCTCCCAGCCCGCCGGCGATAAGCCGTGGCCTGCACCCGTCGCCCCCGGGCCGATCGAGGCGGTCGTCTCTCTCCCCGGCTCGAAGTCGCTGACGAACCGGGAACTGGTGCTTGCCGCCCTGGCCGAGTCGCCGTCGCTGCTGCGTGCACCCCTGCACTCGCGCGACAGCCAGAACATGATTGAGGCCCTGCGGTCCCTCGGCACCGCGATTACCGAGACGGATGCCACCGGCGAGTTCGGCCCTGACCTTCTGGTGACGCCCGGCGAACTAACCGGTTCGACCACCGTTGATTGCGGCCTCGCCGGCACAGTGATGCGATTCGTTCCTCCCGTTGCCGCCCTTGCCCTGGGCCCGACCACGTTCGATGCCGACGACTCAGCACGCGGTCGCCCCATGAAGACACTGATCTCCTCCCTCCGCGAGCTCGGCGTCGACATCAATGACGACGGACGCGGATCGCTGCCGTTCACCGTTCACGGCACCGGCCGGGTCGGTGGCGGGGAACTCACCATCGACGCATCGAGCTCAAGCCAGTTCGTCTCGGCACTCCTCCTCGCCGCCGCACGATTCGACGAGGGGCTCACCCTCAGGCACGCGGGCGACCGCCTGCCGAGCCTGCCGCACATCGACATGACGATCGCCGCCCTCGCCGCTCGCGGGGTGACGGTGACTTCGCCCGCCCCTGGCACCTGGCGGGTCGAACCCGGCCCGATCGCCGGTCTCGACATCGACATCGAACCCGACCTCTCCAATGCGGCACCGTTCCTCGTTGCGGCCCTCGTCACTGGTGGCAGCGTCACCATTCCGCGCTGGCCCGCCGAGACCACTCAGGTCGGCGCCGAACTGCTCGACATCCTCCCCCGCTTCGGCGCGACAGTCTCCATCGACGGTGACCGCGTCACCGTGACCGGAACCGGCCGCATCCTCGGGGTTGACCTCGACCTCACCACGGCGGGTGAACTTGCGCCGCCGCTCGTCGCACTCGCCGCCCTCGCGGAGTCGCCGTCGACGATCACCGGAATCGGTCACATCCGTCACCACGAAACAGACCGGCTTGCCGCTCTCGCCACCGAGATCAACCAGCTTGGCGGCGACGTCACCGAGCTCGACGACGGCCTCTCGATTGTGCCGAAGCCGCTCTCGGGCGGCGTCTGGTCGAGCTACCACGATCACCGAATGGCGACGGCGGGCGCAATCATCGGCCTCGTCGTCGATGGTGTGTCGATCGAGAACATCGCGACAACAGCGAAGACCCTCCCCCAGTTCCCCGAACTGTGGACGACGATGCTCTCGAAAGCGGTCAGCGCATGAGCTGGTGGGACACCGGCGACGACGACGAGCCCGAATTCGACGAGTCATCGATCCGCGTTCGGCCGAACCGCAAGGGCAACCGGCCGCGCACGAAAACCCGGCCAGAGCACAACGACGCGCAGACCGCACGCGTCCTCGCCGTCGACCGCGGCCGGTACACGGTGCTGCTCGATGAAGGCACGAAGAAGGAACGCCGGATCACCGCGTCACGGGCATCCGAACTCCGCAAGCACGCGGTCGTCAACGGCGATCGTGTCGACGTGGTCGGTGACCTTTCCGGTGAGCCAGGTACCCTCGCCCGCATCGTTCGGATCGTTCCGCGCACGACGCTGCTCCGCCGAAGCGCCGACGACTCCGACGAGGTCGAGCGCGTCATCGTCGCGAATGCTGACCAGATGCTCGTCGTCGTCGCTGCCGCGGATCCTGAACCACGCGAGCGCCTCGTCGACAGGTACCTCATCGCCGCCCTCGACGCCGGCATCCGCCCCATTCTCTGCATCACGAAGACGGACCTGGCCGACCCTTCTGACTTCCTGAAGAACTTTGCCGGGCTCGACCTGCTCGTGTTCACGAGCGCGGAGGACCGAATGCCGCTCGCCGAGATCACCGACGCCCTAATCGGCCACGACACGGTCTTCGTCGGCCACTCCGGTGTCGGCAAGTCCACCCTGGTGAACGCGCTGGTGCCGAGCGCGCAGCGGGCGACGGGCCACGTCAACGTCGTCACCGGGCGCGGGAGGCACACGTCCTCGTCGACGGTGTCCTACCGGATCGAGAATGAGAACGGCACAGGGTGGGTCATCGACACACCCGGTGTCCGATCCTTCGGGCTCGGACACATCGACCCCGCCAACATCCTCAAGGCTTTCACCGACCTCGCGGAGGCGGCCGAGCGGTGCCCCAGGGGCTGCACCCACCTGCCGGATGCGCCGGACTGCGCCATCATCGAGGCCGTTGAGTCCGGCGAACTCGGCGAGACGGGCCCCGCGCGACTCGACTCGCTGCAGCGGCTGCTCGCGACCTTCGCGACCCGCGCCGCCACAAGAGATGCTTAGGCTGGAACCATGACAGATTCATCGACCACCACCGCTCCCGACGCTCCACTGCGGCTGCAGCCGGGCGAGACCGCTCCATCGTTCACCCTGCCGAGCTCGGCGGGGACACCGGTCTCCCTCGCGGACTTCGCCGGCTCAAAGGTCATCCTCTACTTCTACCCGGCAGCGATGACCCCTGGGTGCACCACCCAGGCCTGTGATTTCCGCGACAGCCTCGGATCGCTGCAGGCTGCGGGATACACGGTTCTCGGCATTTCCAAGGACTCGCCAGACAAGCTCGCCGCCTTTGCCGAGCGTGACGCGCTCACCTTCCCGCTGCTCAGCGACGAGGATCTCGCCGTCCACAAGGCGTATGGCGCGTACGGCGAGAAGAACTCGTACGGCAGGATCATCACCGGGGTGCTGCGCTCGACCTTTGTGATCGACGAGAAGGGCGCGATCGAGCTCGCCCTCTACAACGTCAAGGCGACGGGGCACGTGGCCTCGCTGCGGAAGAAGCTCGGCGTAGCCTGACCCGCGCTGCATCCGCAGCCCCCGAGCGCTACACATCCATGCCCGCGCGGCAGATACTTCTGTAGCGCGGGCATGCAACTGCAGCGCGCGACGCCACGGGTGCCGGGGCGCGCGCGACCGGGTACGCGTCGCAGCCCGGGCCGCCCGGGGTGCCGGGGCGCGCGCGACCGGGTACGCGTCGCAGCCCGGGCCGCCCGGGTGGCGAGGGTGGCTCGGGTGGCTCGGGTGGCTCGCGTGGCTCGCGCGGCTCGCGCGACAGCTCACACCCCCTGCCGACGGCATCCGCTGCGGAAGAAGCTCGGCGTAGCCTGACACGCGCGCCGCATCCGCCGTCCGCGAGCGGTACACATCCATGCCCGCGCGGCAGATACTTCTGCAGCGCGCGCATGCAACTGCAGCGCGCGACGCCGCGGGGTGCCGGGCTACTCGACCTCGGGGCGCCGGAGCGCTTCCATCACGCTCTTCGTGAAGAGCAGCACGAGCGCGACAAGAGTCGGTGCCAGGATCGCCCAGCCCCACGCCGGTTGCGCTGTCGCACCCTGGAAGGCACCGACCGCGATCGCGAGCTGCACGAGCTGCCAGACCAGAGCGGCTCCACGGCTCCACGGTGAGCGCCTCGCCAGAGCGACGGCGACGGCCGATACGAAGGCAGCGGCGATGCCGGCAAGCACGGTGAGGGCGAGTGCGCTGGCGAAGGATGCCGCCGGCTGGGTGAGGACGTCGAAGACGAGAACAACCACGACACAAATCATGGCCAAAGCCTCGATGAACAAAAGGCCGGTGAGCAGGCGAATCGCGAGAGATCCTCGCGTCTCGGGTGAAAAACTGGAAATTGTAGACCTTTCGTGTGTCCGTTTTGTGTCGGGAGCGTTATTCACAGGTATATCGCACCCAAATCTATTGATTTGACTGAGCCCTTATGGGAACATAATTGAGGCCTCGATCTGCGGTTCACAAAGAGGTGAGCGGATCCCATCGTGTGATCGCCCTCTCAGATCCGGGCCCGTTTCCATTTTCGACCACAGAGGTCGCATACCCGCAATTCAAAGGAGTACCCCCATGGACTGGCGCGACAAAGCCGCTTGCCTCACCGCAGATCCTGAACTATTTTTCCCGGTGGGAAACACAGGCCCGGCAGTCGACCAGATCGACAAGGCGAAAGCCGTGTGCGGTCGGTGCACTGTGACCGAAATCTGCCTCCAGTACGCCCTCGAGACCGGTCAGGACTCGGGAGTCTGGGGTGGCCTCTCCGAAGACGAGCGTCGCGCGCTCAAGCGCCGCGCCGCCCGCGCCCGCCGCGCTTCCTGAGCCGACGGGCCTGAGGCACCGCGCCCAGGCGCCAGACCTCAGGCACTGACAATGAAAAGACCGTTGCCCACTCTCTCCGGAGAGTGGGCAACGGTCTTTTCTGCACTCGTCATTGAGAAGACAGCGGATGCTACGTGCGAGAGATCCAGCGAAGCGGCACCTCGATCGTGACCTCGGTTCCAGAGCCGACGACCGTGTGCCAGTCGATCGTTCCACTGAGCTCACCCTGGATCAGCGTGCGGACGATCTGGGTTCCGAGTCCCGAACCGACCTTGCCTTCCTGGAGCCCCACACCGTTATCGCGGACGAGGACAGTGAGCTCGTCGCCCGACCGGTCAGCGACGATCTCGACCTCTCCGTCGCGGCCCGCGAGTCCGTGTTCCACGGCATTCGTGACGAGTTCGGTGAGAGCAAGTGCGAGCGGCGTCGCGTATGCACTGGGGAGCACCCCGAACTCACCGGTCTTGTGGGGATGCACCGTCGTGTTGTGGCTGGATGCCACTTCGGCGATGAGCATGAGCACGCGCTCGAACACCTCATCGAAGTTGACGTCCTGGGTCAGCCCCTCCGACAGGGTGTCGTGCACGACAGCAATGGCAGCCACCCGCCTCATCGCCTGCGACAGCGCCTCGCGAGCCTCATCGTTGTGCGCCCGTCGCGCCTGGATCCGCAGCAGGGATGCCACGGTCTGCAGGTTGTTCTTGACCCGGTGATGGATCTCGCGGATCGTGGCATCCTTCGTAATGAGCTCACGTTCCTGGTGGCGAAGCTCGGACACATCGCGGCAGAGCACGATCGCCCCGGCGCGTTCGCCACGGTGACGGAGGGGAATCGCGCGAAGCGACACCGTCACTCCCCTGGCCTCGATGTCCGTGCGCCAGGGCGCGCGACCGGTGACGACGAGGGGCAGGGATTCGTCGATGACCTGCTTGCTCGGCAGGATCTTGGTGGTCACTTCGGCGAGCGACTCCCCCTCGAGCTCCTCGGCGAATCCCATCCGGTTGAAGGCCGACAGGGCGTTCGGGCTCGCAAAAGTCGTGATCCCGTCGACGTCGAGGCGGATCAGCCCGTCGGAGGCGCGAGGCGCACCCCTGCGCGGCCCGGTGGGCGCCGAGAGGTCGGGGAAGTCGCCGGTTGCCACCATCTCGAACAGGTCGTCTGCGCACTCATTGAACGTGAGCTCCTGCCGGCTCGGAGTACGGGCCTCACCGAGGTTGGTGTGGCGGGTGAGCACAGCGATCGGCGTCGGTGAGTTTTCGGGCGAACTCGAGCTGAGCCTCCGCATGACCGGAACGGCTCGGACCCGTGTCGGTGTTTCCTCGTACCAGTCGGGGGCTGTGGAGTCGGCGATGCGCGCGTTCTCGAACGCATCGCTCACCTGTGCTCGCCACTGCGCCTTGATCGGCTGTCCGACGAAGTCACGGTAAAACAGGGTTGCAGCGCTCGACGGCCGGTAGTGAGAGACCGAGATGAACCCGCCGTCCCGGTCAGGGACCCACAGCACGATATCGGCGAAGGCCAGGTCCGCGAGCAGCTGAGCATCGCCGACGAGCATGTGCAGCCAATCGACATCGGCTTCGGTGGAGCGCCCCTGGGCGAGTACGAGGTCACTGAGCGTTGACATTCGTCCAGTCTATGGGTGCTGCTGACCGGTACGAGTCCGTGCCGGATGCCGTCGCGCCAGCCCCAGCGGCCGCCAGCGCTGGCGGGTGTGACCCGTGCGTCGAGCCCCAATCAGGCCTGGCTCACATGACCGATGCGCTGGCGGGAGCGCTCGCGCCGACGGGACCGGCGCGTGACGACTTCTTCCGGTGGCGGCAGGATGCGGCTGGCCGTGAACCGGCGCAGCGCCGCGAGCGCCGACGACCTCGGACTCGCGTCGTGAAGAGCCCTGCCAGCCAGCAGCGCGGCATCCGTCCCCTTCTCGTCGTGTGGGATGAGCACCGGGTCGCCGATACCGCCGAACCGCTGCAGCGTCGCTTTGACCTGCCCTGACGGGTTCAGGCCAACCGATCCGCTTCGCACCTTATTGATGACCGTCGTCACAGGGATGCCGACCGCTCGCTCGAGCAGGTCACCGTGCGCACGAAGGTACCGCTGGAGCCCGATCGGATCGGCCGCACCAACGGCGATGATCTCGTCCGCCGCGTCGATACAGGTGAGCGTCGCTGCGTTGCGACGCGGCGCGAAGAGGTCCGTTGAGATCTCCTCATCGTTCTCCAGACTGAAGCCGGTGTCGACGACGACGTAGTCGGCCCACTCCCGACAGGCATCGAGCGTTCGCCTGACCCGCTCCGCGCTGAGTTCCGGCCAGCGATAGGCGCGAGTGATCCCCGTGAGCACGCGAAGCGATCCGCCGCCGACCGGGTAGGTCTGGCTGATCCGCTCCAGCTCGGCCACGCTGAGACCGTCCTTGCCCGCGAGGCGGCACGCTGCCGCGAAGCCCGGCGACTCGTCGAGAAGACCGAGCGCTGGAGCGATGGACGCCGCGTGCGTGTCGGCGTCGATCAGCACGACAGACCTGCCGACCGCAGCGAGTTCGGTGGCGAGGGTTATGGCAACAGTTGTGCGCCCAGGGGCGCCAGCGGGACCCCAGACCACGAGAACGCGGCCGGGTTCCTGGGTGCGAGCCGCCGGCCGATCGACAAACCCGCCACTCACCAGGGTGTCGATCTCGTCGAGAGGTGCGTCGCTCGACACCACCTCGAGCAGGTTCAGCGCCCTGGCATTACGAACGTCCCGTTCGGATGCCGTCACGGCAACGACCCGGACGCCGTGCGCGTCGCACCACGCCAGCACCCTTGAGGTGAGCCGGTCTGGCGCCGCAGAGATGAGGAGAACGGTTGCCGTCGCCCCATCGAGCACCGACACCGGGTCGGCGTGCTCTCCAACCCGGACGTCGACCCAGTGCCCGCTCTCGAGAAGCGCGGGGAGTACCCGGTCTTCGGTGTCACCGTCGAGGGCAACGGCGAGAGCAACCACCGCCGTCACCTCCCCGTCGCAGGGACAACCGAGATGGCATCGCCTCCAGCGACGGCGGCGAGGACCGCGGCGACTTTGCCCTTCGGCACGAGGACCTCGACGTCCTGTCCCCCTGCCACGACGAGTCCCTGCTGTTCGACCACCCTGACAACCGCTGCTCCCGCAACGAGAACGACGGGCGGAGCGAAGGTTCCGTCATCCTCGACCTGTGCGGTCCACACGTCGACGAGCGAACCGGCCTCCACGGACTCCGGGAGAATCGACGTCGAACCGACGACCAGTGCGCTCACCCCGACGCTGGCGTCGGTTCCCACCGCGGACTGCGGCACGAGCTCCCCCTTGAGCACGGTCCTGACCACGGTAAGTCCTTCCTCCGGGATGCTTCCGGCTGTGACGTATCTGGCGTCTGCGTCTCCGAGGCGCACGTTCTGGACGGTGAGGTCGCCGGCCCGGATCACGTCGCCGACGCTCAGCGTCGTGCGTGCGACGTAGACGCCCGTGGATCGCTCAGCCGACGTGACGACAAACCAGACACCAACGATCGAGCTGACGATCAGCACGATCCCAACGGCGAATCGTGGGTCGAAACCCGCCCGGATTCGCCGGGAAACCGACGGAATGGACGCGTCCATGGGCCCTCCTGTCTCCCTGCGGTCGCAGGGGCGGCCCTGCGGACCTCCATGCTGCCAACTTTCACGATGACGCGAGAAAGTTATCCACAAGAGGGCACCCCGGTGATCGGCAGCCTCATAATCGACGTATGGATACGGTCTCGTCAGACTCCGTAGGCCGCTTCCTCACGGTTGCCGACGCCGCGGACATCCTCAATATCTCGACAGCAGAGGTGACAGAGCTGATCCGAACCGCTGAGTTGCCCGCCATCAGCATCGGCGCGCCGGGAAGATGGCGCATCGAACACCGGGTGCTCGAGGCCTACATCGCGGGCAAGTACGAGGAAGCCAGACGCATGAGCCTGTGGCAGGAGTCCGACATCGCGAGCCTCCCCGAGATTGCACGCGGGACGATCATCAAGCCGAACCACGACGAGGGCTGACAGGGACTGGGTCACAGGCGAACGTACGCGACCATGTCGAACGGGATCAGTCGCTGGTGCGCCACGTTCCGCTCCCTGCGTGGCGCTCCCGGTTCGTGCACGGCAAGATCGAAGTGGTCTCTGCCTACCCTGTCGATGGTGCCGGAATGACAGGCATCAACGCCGCTTGCGCAGTGGACCTCGACAAAGGACCGCCGTCGGCAGAGGTCGCGCAACGCGAAGGCGAGGCCGATTCGATCGGTGAGCCGCGGCGCACCGTCCGTCACCTCCGGAACATCAAGACTCCGCGAGACGGATGCCTTTGGCACGATCACACCGGCGATCGCTCCGACGGGAACCAGAACGGCACTGGCTGGCGCTCCCTGCCCGGCCAGGTCTGCGGAGAACCAGTCCCTGCCGAACGACTGCGGAATCAGGACGAGGACTTCGCCGGTAATGAGTTCGATCGACAGCGGTTCACGCTCCCGGCCGTCGTGACCGCTGAACGTCGAGAGTCGTTCCCTCAGCGTCAGCCGGCCAAGCCGGTGCCGGTACTCCTCAGCGCGGAGGTCACCCTCGTCCGAGTGAAGCTCCTGCTCGAGCTGACTCTCGAGGTCATCGAAAAGGCTGTCCCAGCGCATTCTGGAAGGGTACACATTCCGCGATCGGGAACGTGAGTTATCCACAGATTCGGTCGCCGGGGTTTACATCGATGGTTCGAACCTGCAAAAGTACCGTCTCGAAGCCTCACCCTGCTCGGGACGTTCCGGGCAACTGCTGACGCAGGTCTCGCGTGGACCCGAACACACGTCCTGTCACCGCTGCCGCCTTGCCCCGTGGCGTCATCGCCGGTCCGTCGCCGGTCATCGTGCCCCATCAAGCACCGACAGTCACTCTACGGAGCCACGCATGAGCATTCCGTTCTCAGGCGAGCCAGTTCCACCGTCGCGGAAACCACAGGGGCCTCCCCGGCAGAATGCACCGGGCGATCCCGTCCCCGCCCATGATCAGCGGCAGCGTTCCACCGACCCGCCGGGTCCTGCGGGACCGCACGGTGCACGTGGGTCTGGCGGGGACCACTTCGACACCGATCGCTTCTTCGACAGACAGAAAACCCCGACCGAGCTGCTCCCGCCGCCGGAACCGCTTCTGGAGAACCTGACGCGATGCGTCATGGAGGTACTGCGAGGAGCACGTGACATCGATCAACTCGCTCGCTGGATCAGCGAGGATGTCTACAAACACCTCCTCAAACGGCAACTGATTTCGGCGAGGGCGCGGCAGATCAAGGGGACACCAGCCACGCGGCCCGTCCTGGTCATCGGCAGGATCACGACCAGCTCGCCGGCAGACGGCGTGATCGAGGCTGTGGTGATGGTTTACGAGAAGCCACGAGCGCGGGCGGTCGCCATTCGGCTCGAGGGTGTCGACAAGCGATGGCGCGCCACCTCCATCGGCATTCTCTAGGCGGACACCCGGGCAGCCGAGGCGGTGGAACGACGCCTACCGTTACGACTCCTGCGGCTACGACGCCTGCCCTTACGACACAAGCCCCGACACCAAAAGGGCCGGGGCTTGTGTTGCACTGCTTGCGTGTGCCGCGCTGTTACTTCTTCTTACCCTGGGCGCGGCGGTCGGCGCGGTTGCCTCCGACGGGTGGAGTGGCCTGGCCCCTCTGACCGAAAGCTCCACGCTCGGCCGTTGCGACCGGTGCTGCGGCCTCCGGCTGCGCTGACCGCACGGCTGTCGCCTGCCTGGCGCGCGCCGTTGCCGCTTTCTCTACCTGGCCTTTTTGGTTGCGAACCTCGACGTCACCGGTCTCGGTCGCGGCGGAGTAGCTGAGGTTCTCGTCCTCGTCGTCCGGCCGGGTGAGCCCCTTGGCCTCGACGGAGGTAACTTCCTCGCTCGCCCCCTTGGTGACTTCGACCTCGAGGTTGAACAGGTAACCGACGCTCTCTTCGCGAATCTGTCCCATCATCTGCTGGAACATGCTGAAGCCTTCGCGCTGGTACTCGACCAGCGGGTCACGCTGTGCCATCGCCCGCAGGCCGATGCCGTCCTTGAGGTAATCCATCTCGTACAGGTGATCGCGCCAGCGACGGTCGATGACCTGGAGCACAACGCGCCGCTCGAGTTCGCGCATCGCCGGTGAGCCGAGCTGTTCCTCACGCCGTGCGTAGGCGAGCTTGGCATCCGACAGGATCTCGCGACGCATGAACTCGCGGTTGATCTTGCCCCTCTGCCCGGCCTCAGCGATAACCTCATCGATGGTCAGGCTGATCGGGTACAGGGTCTTGAGGTCGACCCACAGTGCGTCGAAGTCCCAGTCGTCTCCGTTGCCCTCGCCGACGTGCACATCGAGCACCTCGGTGATGACGTCTTCAAGGAACTTCTGGGTGCGCTCGTGCAGGTCGTCGCCCTCGAGGATGTGGCGGCGGTCAGCGTAGATGGCCTCGCGCTGACGGTTGAGGACATCGTCGTACTTGAGCACGTTCTTGCGGATCTCGGCGTTGCGGGCCTCGACCTGTGACTGTGCGCTCCGGATCGCCCGGCTGACGACCTTGGACTCGATGGCCATGTCGTCGGGAACCCCGCCGCGGCCCATGAGGGCTTCAGCGGCGCCGGAGTTGAACAGGCGCATCAGGTCATCGGTGAGTGACAGGTAGAACCTGCTCTCGCCCGGGTCGCCCTGGCGGCCCGACCGGCCCCTGAGCTGGTTGTCGATGCGGCGGGATTCGTGGCGCTCGGTGCCGAGCACATAGAGTCCGCCGGCTTCGATGACCTTGTCCGCTTCCTCCTGGACCTTCTGCTTGACGGCGGTGAAGACGTCATCCCAGGCTGCCTCGTACTCCTCGGGAGTCTCGCTCGGGCTGAGGCCCTTCTGGTTCATCTCCTGGACAGCCAGGAACTCAGCGTTTCCGCCGAGCATGATGTCTGTTCCACGACCGGCCATGTTCGTTGCGACGGTCACCGAGCCGAGCCGGCCGGCCTGGGCGACGATCGCGGCCTCTCGCGCGTGGTTCTTCGCGTTGAGAACCTCGTGCCTGATGCCCTTCTTCGCGAGCAGGCGGGAGAGGTACTCGCTCTTCTCGACGCTGGTCGTTCCGACGAGGACGGGCTGGCCCTTCTCGTGGCGCTCGGCAATGTCTTCTACGACCTGCGCGAACTTCGTCTCCTCGTTCTTGTACACGAGGTCCGGCTGGTCGATTCGCCGCATGGGCTTGTTCGGCGGAATCGGAACGACGCCCAGCTTGTAGGTCGAGACGAACTCAGCGGCCTCGGTCTCGGCGGTACCGGTCATGCCGGAGAGCTTCGAGTACAGGCGGAAGTAGTTCTGCAGCGTGACCGTGGCGAGGGTCTGGTTCTCGGCCTTGACCTGAACGCCCTCTTTCGCCTCGATCGCCTGGTGGATTCCCTCGTTGTAACGACGGCCCATGAGAATACGGCCGGTGTGCTCATCGACGATCATGACCTCGCCGTTCATGACGACGTAGTCCTTGTCTTTCTTGAACAGCGCGTTCGCCTTGAGCGAGTTGTTGAGGAAGGAAATCAGCGGCGTGTTCGCGGACTCGTAGAGGTTGTCGATGCCGAGGTAGTCCTCGACCTTTTCGATACCTGGTTCGAGCACACCGACGGTGCGCTTCTTCTCGTCGACCTCGTAGTCTTCACCCTCGACGAGGATCTTCGCGAGGCGGGCGAACTCATTGAACCAGCGGTTTGCCTCGCCTGACGACGGGCCGGAGATGATGAGCGGCGTCCGCGCCTCGTCGATGAGGATCGAGTCCACCTCGTCGACGATGGCAAAGTAGTGGCCACGCTGTACGAGGTCTTTGGACTGCCACGCCATGTTGTCGCGGAGGTAGTCGAACCCGAACTCGTTGTTGGTCCCGTAGGTCACGTCGCAGAGATACTGCTCGCGCCGCTCAGCCGGGGTCTGTCCGGCGACGATGACACCGGTGGTCATGCCGAGGGCACGGAACACCCGGCCCATAAGCTCAGACTGGTAGGTCGCCAGGTAGTCGTTCACCGTGACGATGTGAACACCCTTGCCCGCAATCGCGTTGAGGTACGCGGGGAGCGTGGCGACGAGCGTCTTGCCCTCACCGGTCTTCATTTCGGCGATGTTGCCGAGGTGAAGAGCCGCTCCACCCATGATCTGCACGTCGAAGTGCCTGAGCCCGATGGTGCGCTTTCCCGCCTCGCGTACGGCGGCAAACGCCTCGGGAAGCAGGTCGTCGAGGGTTTCGCCCTTCTCGAACCGGGCGCGGAGCTCGGCTGTTTCATTGCGAAGTTCCTCATCGGTGAGGTCCGCGAAGTTCGGCTCGAGCGAGTTAACAGCTTTGGTCAGGTTTTCGAGCTTCTTGAGGATCCGGCCCTCGCCAACGCGAAGAACCCTCTCTAGTACTGAGGCCACGAATTGCACTCCACTTTTATCTAGGGCACGCGAGTATCGCGCCACCGTGCCGTGTGCACGGTAATCAACGTCAGTCGACAACGCTACCCATGTTAGCGTCCAGTCCGGTGAGAGCGCCCTGATAAAGGCGGCGAAAACACCCGGAACTCACGAGCGGGTGCCGGATCGCTCCGACACCCGCTCGCAACGTGCCTCACGGCATCCGTTGCGGGTTACGCCCGCTTCTTCGACTCCGCCGCTTCGTCATCGAGACCGATGACACCGTAGTCCCAGCCCTTGCGCCGGTAGACCACGCTCGGCCTGTCATTTTTCGCGTCGACGAACAGGAAGAACGGATGCCCGACCAGCTCCATCCTGTCGACCGCCTCGTCGACGGTCATAAATTCTGCGGGGAACACCTTCTCGCGAATCACAACCGGCGAGTACTCCTCCTCGGATTCGCTGTCGCTGTCATCCACCGTCGTCAGCACTCCTGTCGCGACCCGGTCGATCACGTCAGGGTCAGCGGGCTGGAGGTCGATGCCGCTGAAGCCCTCAGCGCTCGCGGTCGACAACGACGTTCGCCGCTTGCCCCGCAGCACTTTCTTGCGGTCCTTCGCCCTGCGTACCTGCTCGAGCAACTTTCCCATCGCCAGATCAAAGGCAACGTACTTGTCTGAGCCCGACGCCTCAGCCCGGATAAGCGGACCTGGACCGATGAGCATCAGCTCGACCCGGTCGTCTCCGGGCTTGCCACTCTTATCATGATGGCGGCTGACCTTGACCTCGAATGCGAGGGCACGGTCTGACAGGTGGGCCACTTTCTCTGATTTTTCCTCGACGTAATCGCGGAAGCGATCAGTGAGTCCCAGGCCTTGTCCGACAATGTTAATTTCCACGTCAACCTCCCAGATCTGCGCGAACCGCCGCATATTCATGGGCGGTCCTTTCGCGCCTTTAGACCCCACGCTAGTCCGCGCCGGATGAGAAGTCACTCGGCAAACTGTGTGGTTGGCGCGTTGCTATGATGCGCAGTGGCGTTGCCGCGATGACCACGGCACCGACAGTCCGTGCCCCGGCGGAGTCGAGTGCCCTGCGTGCTTCCCTGAGCGTCGCACCCGTCGTGACCACGTCGTCGACAACGAGGAAACTCCCTCCGGCGACACGCTCCGAGGCCCGAAGCGACCCCACAAGATTGCGTTCTCGACCCGCTCGACCGAGGCCAACCTGGTCGGCAGGCTGTCGGACCAGCCTAAGCGGATGCTCCGCGGCGAGTCCTCCCTTTCTGAGCACCCTGTCGACCGGCCGGTATCCCCTTCGTCTGTAGGCCGCCCTGCTGGACGGGAGAGCGGCGAGCCTCAGGTCGGTGACCGTTCCGGCGTGGCGCGGAAGTTCGGCGAGCGCCAGGTCGAACGCCGTCCTGAGGATCTGGGCGAGCACCGCAGCGACATCGGTTCGCTGGTCATTCTTGAGCGCGAGGATGGCGCGCCTCACGGCACCGTCGTATTCGGCGCCAGCCCACACCGGGAACGCATCCCCGATGTCACGCACCGCCGGGGGCTCGCCGATGCTCGCAACACACCCGGCGCAGAGCGCGACGTCCGGTTCACCGCATCCGACGCACGCAACAGGAAGGAGAAGCCCCATCGCCTCGCGGAACGCCGAGCGCACACCTGCCGCCACGACCCCCGAGTCCGAGCCCAAGTCCGGGTCGGAGTCCGGCTCCGCGTGCCCGCTGTGATTCATCCGCCGAGCATGTCCCGGCCCGCCACTGACGGACAGGGTGGCAACGGAGCGGTGGAGAGTTCGCGCGTTCCCCCGAGCTGGTGAGGACTAGTCCGGGCTGCCGAGCTGGGTGGCCAGGAAGAACACACCCTTCGACGTCGTCTGCCATACGGAGGTTCGCAGCACCTCGACACTTCCGGTCGACGAGAGTGCACGGAGTTGCCTGACCGTGTTGCCACCGACGATCTGCACCGCGTCATCAACCATGGCGAGTGCTCCCGATTCGCCACCGATCACCTGGGTCACGACCTCTCCCCGTCCGTCGGACGCTCCGACGAGCGAGGCGACGGTGACGTCGTCGACCCAGGTCGCCGACAGCCCGACGCCGGCGCCGGCCGCGAACCCGAGAGGTTCACCGAGGCTGACCGGTGTGCCGTCCGCGGCGCGGGTGATCCCGGCCACAAGCAGCCGGGGCTGGCCCACCGTGTGCACAAGCGCGAGTACCCGTGTTCCGTCGCGTGACACCTGAATCGACTGGATGCTCGAGGCATCAGGCCAGCTGGACGCAACCGGCGATTGGGAACCGTCCGCCCTGAGCGCAAGCAACGCTCCCGGCTCGTTCTCGGGAACCGACCACAGGAACCCGAACCTGTCGAGTGACGGCGCGATCAGGTCAGCTCGTGCGTCGACCCTGAGCCCGGCTTCCTGTGATTGGCGCACCGCATAGACGCCGCCCGGCGTGAGCACTGCGGCGAGCGAATAGTTCTGGTTCACGACGGCCGCTGTTGCCCCGAGCGCTTCGATCTGCGGGCTGAGGCCAGGAATCCGCTCCACGGTTCCGCCCCCGAGGAACCCAAAACCGTCCTCGGTCAACGCGAGCGCCCGGGGGTCGACGCGGGTCCCAGCGAGGGTCAGCGCCGGAATGTTCTGCACGTTGCCGTTGACGGCGATACTCACCGAGGTGATGGTGGACACGCCAGAGAGGCTCGCAGACAGCTGGGCCTGCATCCGCTGCAGCGTGACCTCATCCGCGTCGAATGCTTCACTGGTGAGGTCGACCTGTGCCACGTCGTTGACAACGGGAACCGCCTTGCTGGTCAGCTTGATCCCTTCAGGGAAGGCGGAACTCACCGCACCGCTCAACCACTCGCTTGGCCCGGCGAGAAGAGCGGCGACGATCTGGGTACCGGTCGACGCCCGCGACGGGAACCAGCGCAGGTCAGGCACGAGGTGCGTCCAGGTCGGGTCGAAGAAGCTGAGCGAATACGGGTTGAACACCTCGCTGAATTTCTGCTCGTCGAGCACGACGCCGTCCGGCGCTGAATTGATCCGCCACTGGCCGTCGATCTGTACCAGTGAGTACACGCTGCTCGTGGTCTCCGGATCGGTGAACTCGGTGAACTCTCCCGCGGAGTCAACGGATGCCACAGGCTCGAGCGTCACCAGCATGTTCAGTTCATCGACGGGGGCGAAGACGCGCTGGTTGGCCAGGTCCACCAGGACGCTCGCATCCGGGTTCCACTCGGACCGGATCGACGGTGAGAGGTATTCGCGCGCCGTGGCGTAGTCGTCCCGTGGGCTGGAGGCAGCGTCGATGAAGCCGCTGACGATCTGCTCCTGGGTCGCGTCCTTCTCCGGTCCGACAGCGAGGAACTCGACCTCTGGATCTCCGTCGGCTGGCACCACCTGGCCGATTTGCGGAGCGCCTGACTGAGGGATGCCGGCGCAGCCGGAGAGCAGGACGGCGAGGGAGAGCGCCAGGCCGGCCGCGATCCTCGTTGTCAGCCGCCTCGTTGCCAGCCGCCTCGGGGTCATGATCGCTCCCCTGACACCGTGCCGTCGGCATCCGTCGGTGACAGTGTATTCACGGGACCAGGACCTTCGGCGTCGTCGGGCGGGAGTGGGAGGGGCGAGACGGTGAAGCTGCCACCGCTGACCCTCGGCAGGGTCAGGCGGAAACAGGAGCCGTGGCCGACCCGCGACCACAGGTCAAGGGTACCTCCGTGAAGTTGAGCGTCCTCGAGGGCGATGGCGAGGCCGAGGCCCGTTCCGCCGATCGTCCGCTTTCGGGAGGGGTCAGCGCGCCAGAAGCGGTCAAAGACCCGCTCGGCATCCGCCTCGGTCATTCCGAGCCCGTAGTCACGCACCGTGAGCGCGACGGCTCGCTCGTTGCTGTCGACAGTGACGATAATCGGACGGCCCTCACCGTGTTCGATGGCGTTACCGAGCAGGTTGCGGACGATCCTCCGAATGCGCCGCGGGTCCATTTCCACGGGCGAGTACCCGCCGGGAGCGACGAGCCGGATCTCTGATCCTTTTTGCTCGGCGAGCGCGGCGACACCCTCGATGGAATCTTCCGCGAGATGCACGAGGCTCGATGGTTCGATCTCCAGCTGGACAGAGCCGGCGTCATACCTCGAGATCTCCAGCAGGTCGGCCAGAAGAATCTCGAACCGCTGGGTCTGCGTGTGCAGCAACTCGGTGGTGCGCGCCATGGCGGGAGGGAAGGTCTCCCGCTGGTCGTACAGAACATCGCCAGCGAGGCGGATCGTGGTCAGCGGCGTTCGAAGTTCGTGCGAGACGTCGGAGACGAATCGCTGCTGCACCTGCGACAGGTCAGCGAGTTCCTTGATCTGAAGCTGGAGGCTGTCTGCCATGGCGTTGAACGACTGGGCGAGCGTGGCGAGTTCGTCCTCGCCCCTCTCCGGAATGCGCACCTCGAGCTCTCCAGCGGCGAGCTGCTGGCTGGTTTCGGCGGCAACCCGGATCGGGTTGGCCACGAGCCGAACAACCACCCAGACCACAGAGCCGAGCAACAGCAACTGCGCGAGCCCACCGATGATCAGGGTGCGCTGGACAAACAGCAGCGTCTCCTCAGTGTCGCTGAGGTTGTACCCGATATAGATTTCGTACCTGCTGCCCTCCGGCAGTGTGATCTCGGTGCCAACGACGATGCCAGGTGCTGTCCCGCCGTTGGACGTCGGAAGCGACACGGATTGCCACCACTGTTCGTCGGGGTTCTTCTGGACGCTCGCCCTGAGCGCGTCGCTGATCACCCCGGTCAGCTGCGGGCTCTCGAAATCCTGTGGGGCCGCCGCGCTCGCCGGCTGGCCGGGTGCCCGGTAACCGGCGATGAGCGTCGAACTCGAGGTCCTGGCAATCTCGGTGCGGGCAGCGCTCATCAGCTCCTGGATCCCGGCACGGTCCTGCTCGCTCGACGAATCGAGAAGGTTCTGGGCCGACGTCGTGGCGCGGAAAGAGTCCTGCTGCACCTGATCGACCCTGGAGGAGAAGAGGTCGTTGCCGATGGACAGCGACATGTACACGCTCGAGATCAGCACGGCCGCGAGCGAGAGACCGAGCGTCACAACGACGGTGCGGAACTGGAGCGAACGCCGCCACGATCTGGCCGCTCTCGACGGCCACGTTCTCCAGTTGGCGAACCTGGCCCCGGCGACACCGGTGTTCGCCCCCGAATGACCCTGGCCCTGCTCGTCAGTTACCCGGCTGAACACCATAGGGCGCTCTAGAGCGGGACGCCGGAACCGGCACGATAGCCGACACCGCGAACAGTCATGACGATGCGTGGGTTATCGGGATCAAACTCGACCTTCGCCCTGAGCCTCTGAACGTGCACGTTCACGAGCCGGGTGTCAGCCTTGTAGTGGTATCCCCACACCTGCTCGAGAAGCATCTCGCGTGTGAAGACCTGTTGCGGTTTGGATGCCAGCGTCAGCAGCAGGTCGAACTCGAGGGGGGTGAGGTTGATGGGCACGTCACCACGTCGCACTTCGTGGCCGGCCACGTCGACGACGAGGTCACCGATCTGCAGGGTGTCCTGCGCCTGCTGGGGCGTCGGCCTCAGGCGGGTGCGAATCCGCGCGACGAGTTCTTTGGGATTAAACGGCTTCACCATGTAATCGTCTGCGCCGGACTCCAGTCCCTTGACCACATCGGCGGTGTCGGTCTTGGCCGTCAGCATGATGATCGGCACGCCGGATTCGGAACGGATGCGGGTACAGACTTCGATGCCGTCGATACCTGGAAGCATGAGGTCAAGAAGCACGAGATCCGGCTTTACCTCGTGGAAAGCGTCAACGGCGCCGCTGCCATCGGCGCAGAAGTGCGGCTCAAACCCTTCGGTTCGCAGCACAATGCCGATCATCTCGGCCAGCGCTGTGTCGTCGTCGACAACCAGGATCCGTGCGTTCATACGCCTCGTTCTCGTTTCTTCGGCTGACGCGGGGGGACGACAGCCATGGGTACTCGAACAGATTACTGGCTCCAGCCGGGGACTTTGCGTATTGCACCGATTTCGCCCGACCGGAGTAAGGTTCGCGGGGCGCGGATCAGATGTGCCACGATGAGCACGGCATGTTTTCGCGACGGAGGGGCCGCTGAATGACACACGACCAGAATTGGCAGGCACCGGGCCAGCCGGAGGAGCCACCACGCTATGGTGAGCGCGTGTCGCCCCCTCCTTCCGGGCAGCAGCCGTCGCCGCCATCCGGCCAGCCGCAACAGCCGCAACAGCCGCAACAGCCTGCCGCCCCGAACGACTACGACCCCAGTGTTCACGGCTCGAACGGGTACGGCCAGGGCAACCAGTACGGTCAGAACACCTACGGCCAGAACCCCTCCGGCCAGGGCCAGTACGGTCAAAACCCGTACCCGTACGGTCAGGCTCCATCCCAGCCTGGGTACGGCCAGAATCCGTACGGCGCACCGCTGTTCTCACAGCCGGGGTGGACCCCTCCCCCCAAACCGGGGCTGATTCCCCTGCGCCCGCTCGGGTTCGGCACTCTGCTCTCCGCTCCGTTCCTCGCCCTCAAGCGAAACCCGAAGGCGACGTTCGGCAGCGCGCTCCTCGTGCAGGCCGTCACCGTCATCATCAGCCTTCTCGTCATCGGCGTGATCACGTTCTTCTTCATCTCGCGCATCACCGCTGCGGCCCCGGAGGATCAGGATGCCGTCGCGGCCGGCGGGATCGCCGGCATCATTATCGGTTCACTCGTCCCGTTCCTGATCACCCTCGTTGGAACAGTGTTCCTGCAGGGCGTTATTGTCACCGAGGTTGCGCGCGCGACCCTCGGTGAGAAGCTCACCCTCAAGGCTGTGTGGAAGGCAACCTGGCCCCGCCTTGGCAGCCTGCTGCTCTGGGTCCTCGTCGCCACCGGTGCCGTCCTGGCCGTGGTCGCTGTCATCGTCGGCATCGTCTGGCTCCTCGTCGTCCTCGGCGGCGGATTCGTCGCGGCCGGCATCATCCTCGCGATCCTCGCCGCTATCGCCCTCGTCGTGGTCGGCGTGTGGGTAAGCATCAAGCTGTCGATAGTGCCGAGCATCATCGTGCTCGAACGGGCGACGATGATCGCCGCGATCCGCCGGTCCTGGCGCCTCACCGACGGCTACTTCTGGCGCACCCTCGGCGTGCAGTACCTCATCGCCTTCATCGTCGGCACTGTGTCGCAGATCGTCATCAGCCCGATCAGCTTCCTCTACATCATGGCTGTCTCGGCGATCGACCCGACCGGCACGTCGGCGGAGAGCTGGATCGGTCCGGTCGTGCTCTACGTGATCATGATCGTGCTCTCACTCCTGATCGGCTCGATCACCTCCGTCGTGTCGTCCGCAGCGATCGCCCTCATCTATGTCGACCTTCGGATGCGTAAGGAAGGACTCGATCTCGAGCTCATCCGGTTCGTCGAGGCGCGGCAGACGGGCGACCACACGGTCGAAGACCCCTACCTCGTCCGAGCAAACCCTCCCCAGACGCAGGCAGGGACCGGTCCGGGATCGCCGTGGGCCTAGGCGGGCTCGCGGTAACCGGCGGCCGGTTCACCGGAATCACCCATCCAACGGCGGATGTGCCCGTCGATCCGTCAGCGCCCGAGGCACGGGACTGGCTCATCGAGGAGTTGAGCAAACCCGAGTACGCTGCGGCGCAACCCAGCCTCTTCGACAGGCTCTCCCAGGAGTTCTTCGACTGGCTCGGGCGCCTGTTCCAGCCCGGTGAGGCAGTACCGACTGACTGGATACCGGTTGCCATCGTCGCGGCCGTCATACTCGCGATCGCTGTCGCCCTGCTGGTCTGGGGCGTCCCGCGACTCAACCGCAGAAGCACAGGGGTGAGCGGCCTGTTCGGTGATGATGACACCCGGTCCGCCGACGAGTTGCGGGTGGCGTCGGACCGGTCAGCGGCGGCCGGCGACTGGACCGCCGCCATCCGGGACCGGTTCAGGGCCATCGCCAGGAGCCTCACCGAGCGCACCGTTGTCTTCGTCTCGCCCGGCACAACCGCGCACGACTTCGCCGAGCGCGCCGCCGACGCATTTCCTGACGCGCGCCTCCGGCTCGCCGACGCCGCACGGACATTTGACGGCGTCCGTTACCTCGGCGCAGAGGGCACCGCGGAGCAGTATCGCCAACTTGCCGCGCTCGATGATGAACTCGACGCGCGCACGCCAGCCCGGCTCGAGGCCATCACCGAGGAGAGCTCCGCGTGACCGCCAACGACCTCAAGGAGCGCACAGCGCACGCCGCGGCATCCGACGTCGCCGGAAATCAGGTGACGACGCCCCTCGCTCGCACCGTCGTCAGGCGCGCGGTGTTCTGGATCGGTGTCGCCCTGGTCTCCGCCGTCGTCGTCGTTGCCACCCTCATGCTCACGCGGGGCGGCACATCGAGCGGAATCGAACTCGACCCGGCGAACCCGGCGCCGACCGGGGCGAAGGCCACCGCCGAGGTCCTGCGGAGCCAGGGCGTCGATGTGCTGCTGCCGGAGTCCTTCAGTGAAGCGATGGTGGAGGCCGACCAGGCCCGAACCACCCTCGCCGTCTTCGACCCGTCCGGCTACCTCTCCGACGCGAGGCTGTCCGAGCTCGTCAGCGCCGCGGATTCGGTGGTGATCCTCGGACCCACCTTCACCCAGCTCCAGTCGCTCGCACCCGGCGTGTTCGCCGCCGGCAGGAGCGAAGAGTCGGTCGCCTTGACGGCGGACTGCGACCTGCCTGCCGCCGAACGCGCCGGGAGCATCAGCGCCGGCGCCACCTTCCGGATCACCAATGATTCGGATGCCGTGGGCTGCTTCCCCGCGGACACCGATGGTTTCGGTGTGGTGCAGCTGCCGACCGCGAACGGCACGCTCACCCTGGTGGGACCGGTCGACCTGCTCAGCAACGACCGGGTGATCGAGAACGGCAACGCCGCCCTCGCCCTCGGGTTGCTCGGCGAGACCGAGCGACTCGTCTGGTACCTGCCGACGATTGCCGATGTCGAAGCATCCGGCCCGCCCAACGTCGCCGAACTGACCCCGATCTGGCTCGTGCCGACCACGTCTCTCCTCGCGATCACCGCGCTGGTCGCCATGTTCTGGCGCGGGCGCCGGTTCGGTCCGCTCGTCGCCGAGGACCTCCCCGTGACGGTGCCCGCTGGCGAAACACTCGAGGGCAGGGCACGGCTCTACCAGCGCGTGTCGGCGCGAACGCGCGCGATCGATGCGCTTCGGATGGGCGCAACCGCACGACTCGGCGGGGCACTCGGCCTCTCCAGACACGCGACGGTGTACGAGGTGGCGGATGCCGCTGCGGCTCTGCTCTCGCGTCCTCGCGACCAGGTCCGCGGCATCCTCGTCGACACCGTGCCGAATTCGGAGCGCGACGTTGTCGCGATTTCCGACGCTCTTGCCGAACTCGAGCGGGCAACGGCAGCCGCCGTGACCCCGCGACCACCCGCCCGCCCGTCGTAACGTGGAAGCGGCGATCGTGCCGCAGCCGTTCCGACAGATCCCCACTCGCAACCGGAAGCAGAACTCAGATGTCACAGCAGCAGCCAGTCGAGGGCAACCAGTACCCGCAGCAGCCCCTCATCGAGCACCCGAGTGCGGCGGTTCCACCGAACCCGTATCCCCTCGCGGCTGACGGTACCCCGACACACGGCGAGCCCGCGCGGGTCGCTGAAGTCAGGGAGAAACTCGTCCAGGTGCGGCGCGAGGTCGCGAAGAGCGTTGTCGGGCAGGAGGCGGCGGTCACCGGTCTCATCATCGCGCTGCTGGCGAAGGGCCATGTTCTGCTCGAGGGTGTTCCCGGTGTCGCGAAAACGCTGCTCGTTCGCACACTGAGCTCGGCGCTCGATCTCGACACGAAGCGCGTGCAGTTCACCCCGGACCTGATGCCGGGTGACGTCACCGGGTCCCTGATCTACGACGCGAAGAGCGGTGAGTTCGAGTTCCGGCGCGGCCCCGTCTTCACGAACATCCTCCTCGCCGACGAGATCAACAGGACTCCCCCGAAAACCCAGTCATCGCTGCTCGAGTCGATGGAGGAGCGCCAGGTGAGCGTCGACGGGGTCACCCAGCCGCTCCCCACCCCGTTCATGGTCGCCGCGACAATGAACCCGATCGAGTACGAGGGCACCTACACGCTGCCCGAGGCGCAGCTCGACAGGTTCCTGCTCAAACTCGTCCTCGACATTCCCGAGCGGGAACTCGAGGTCGAGGTGCTTCGGCGCCACGCCGCCGGCTTCAACCCGCGCGACCTCTCCGCTGCAGGCGTCACCGCCGTGCTCGATGCCGATGACCTCGCCGACGCCCAGCGTGCCGCCGCGGCCACCGGGGTGTCTGCTGACGTGCTCGGCTACGTCGTCGACCTCGCACGGGCGACCCGGCAGAGTCCGAGCGTGCGCATGGGCGTCAGTCCCCGTGGAACAACGGCGCTGCTCGCTGCAGCGAAGGCGTGGGCCTGGCTGAGCGGTTACCCCTCGGTCACCCCCGACCACGTGCAGGCCATGGTGCTTCCGGTCTGGCGGCACCGGCTCCAGCTCCGGCCGGAGGCCGAACTCGAGGGTGTCGCATCCGACGCCATCCTCCGGTCGATTCTCACGCAGGTGCAGGTCCCGATCTAAATGACCATCTCGGGGAGGTTCGTCGCGCTCGTCGCACTCGGCGTTGTTCCGGTGATCGTGCTTGGCTCGATCACCGGCGAACCGGCCGTCATGCTCGGGCTGTGGCTGGTGTTCTGCGTGCTCGCGGCCGTCCTCGATCTCGTGCTCGCGGCATCCCCCCGCCTGGTCTCGACCTCGAGGTCCCTGCCCTCACGCACCCGGCTGGGAGAGAGCGTCACGAGCGAGCTCTACCTCACCAACCGGGGTCGGCGCACGCTCCGGGCGACGGTGCGGGATGCCTGGCAGCCGTCGGCGGGACCGGCGACGAACCGCACCCGGGTCACCATTCCCCCGCGCGAACGCCGGGTCATCACGGTGCAACTCACTCCGTCACGCCGCGGCGAACGGCGGGTCGAGCAGGTCACCGTGCGTTCGCGGGGCCCCCTCGGGCTGGCGGCCCGCCAGGCTACACTCGCCTCGCCCGGCCGGATTCGCGTGCTCCCGCCGTTCCACGCCCGCAAGCACCTGCCATCGCGGCTCGCGCGACTGCGTGAACTCGACGGCGCGACGAGCGTGATGGTTCGCGGCCAGGGAACCGAGTTCGACTCGCTGCGCGAGTACGTCCGCGGCGACGACGTGCGCTCGATCGACTGGCGCGCAACGGCACGACGGCGCGACGTCGTGGTGCGCACGTGGCGCCCTGAACGGGACAGGCGCGTGGTGATCGTGCTCGACACCGGCAGGACCTCGGCGGTGCGGGTGGCCGACGAACCGCGGATCGACACCGCATTCGAAGCCTCACTGCTGCTCGCCGCACTCGCTACCCGGGCGGGTGACCGGGTGGACTTCGTGGCGTACGACAGGCGCGTCCGCGGGCGTGTGCAGGGGGCAACAGGGGCTGACCTCCTGTCGAAGCTCGTCGACACCATGGCGGGGATCGATCCTGAGCTGCTCGAAATGGACTGGAAGGCGGTGCCAGGCCAGGTGCGCAACATCACCACCCAGCGCTCCCTCGTCGTTCTCCTGACCTCGATCGACGCGCCGGGGGCGTCGACGGGGCTGCTCTCGGTACTCCCCCAGTTGACGGCCCGCCATACGGTCGTTGTGGCATCCGTCACCGATCCCTTTGCGCTCGAAGCGAGCCAAACCAGGGGCAATCGCGACGAGATCTACCTGGCGGCGGCAGCCGAGCGGGCTCTACTCGACGTCGCGCGCGTGTCCGCCGCCGTTCGTCAGCTCGGCGCTGAGGTGGTGACGGCCTCGCCCGAGGAGCTGCCGCCAGCCCTCGCTGACCGGTACATCGCGCTCAAGGCTGCTGGCCGGCTGTAACGTCCGCCTGCCTCGACTCCAGCAGCGCACGCGCCACGTCGCGCGCGAGTTCAAACGGACTGTCGAACGTTCCCATCCCGACAGTCACGATCGCACCCTCGTAGAGGAGCATGAGCGTGGATGCTGCGCGATCGGGGTCAGGGACTCCCGCGTCGCGGCACAACTCGGCAAACAACCCGAGCAGCCACGCCTTCTGCCCGGAGACCTCAGGAAACACGGCCCCGGCCTGGCTGTCGTCGAGTTCTGCGCGAGCGTTGATCGCGCTGCACCCCTTGGGGCTGTTCGTGCCCGACCAGGAGATCGCTGCGTCGAAGACGCCGAGAATACGCTCGACTCCTGGCTCAGGCGTGCGTGCAAGACAGGCAGCGAGGTGCTCTCGCCAGCGGGCTTCCCTGTGCCGGAGATACGACACCACGAGCGCCTCTTTCGACCCGAACCGGTCGTAGAGGGTCTTTTTCGTCACACCGGCGGCCGCGGCGATGGTGTCGACGCCGACAGCGTGGATGCCGCGCTCGTAGAACAACTCGGAGGCCGCGTCGAGGATCTGGCGCGCGGCGGGCGTCAGCGAGGGCTGTGCCGGAAGAGTGACCGTCATGCGGCTTACTATACCGTCCTGTATAGTCGACCGAATGAGTAAACAGGTCGGTGTACTGGGAGCGGTGGTCACCGTACTGGCCGCTGCCGGATTCGTCACCTCCTGGAGCTCGGGGTTCGTCATCGCGGCGATGGCAACCGTCGACGTCGCTCCGGCCACGGTGCTCGTCTGGCGATTCATTCCCGTCGCGCTCCTCCTCCTGCTCGTTGCCCGGACCCGGAAACTGTTTCGCGGTGTGTCTGCCGCCGACATCGGACACCAGGCGGTCGTCGGCCTGTTCGCGCAGTTCGGGTACTGCGTCTTCGTCTACGCGTCGGTCGCCAGCGGCATCACCGCGGGGACCACCGCGCTGATCGACGCCGTTCAGCCGCTCATCGTTGCGACGCTGGTCGGCCCGCTGCTCGGGCTGCGGGTGCGGATCGGCCAGTGGGGAGGACTCGTCCTCGGCGCGCTCGGGGTGCTGCTCGTCGTCCAGACGCAGATGACGGGGTCTGACGCCCCTCCCCTCGCCTACGTTCTGCCCGCACTCGCCATGGTCTGCCTCGTCGGGGCCACCTTCCTGGACCGGCGCGCGGCGGCACAGCTTCCTGTGCTGACCACGATGACCATCCACGTCACGGTGACGGCCGTCGCATCCCTCGTCCTCGCTGCGGTCACTGGCACACTGCTGCCCCCGGCCTCACCGGTGTTCTGGCTCCAGATCATTCTGATGGCGATCTTCCCCACCCTGGCCGCCTACGGCCTGTACTGGTGGTTGCTTCGAAGAGTCGGCATCACGGCACTCAACGCCCTGCTGTTCCTCGTCGCCCCAATGACGGCGGTTGCGGGCTTCCTGCTTCTCGGCGAGCCACTGACAGCCCTCACCCTCGTCGGTTTCGCCCTGTGCGGCGGCGGCGTTGCCCTGGTCCTGACGGGCGAGCTGAAGAACCGGCCGAAGGATGCTGTTCGCGGCGAGCAGTCGACGGAGCAGGCGGCGAGGCAGGCGGATGCCCCGGCACGCGAGGGTGCGCGCCGCTAGCCGCTCCAGCCGCCGTGATTCCGACGGTGGCGGCCTACGGCCTTTACTGGTGGCTGCGCCGGGTCGCATTACCGCCCTAAACGCGCTCCTCCGCTAGTCGCCGGGAAAGGCTTCTTCGTACCCGTCAGGTTCAAACGTCGTCGGGTCCTGCCACGCCCCGGTATTGGTCATTGTCCATTCCACGTTTCCCATCGTCCCCTTGAGCAGGCATCCGGTGGCCTCTTCCTGTCCGTCGTATCCGGGGCTGTTGTTGATGACGTGCAGGTAGACGAACCAGTTTCCGTCCGACCGGACCGTAACTACGGTGCGCGGGTCGTCGAATGGGGCGACCTCGACCTCCATTGGGTGCGCAGAATAGCCCGTCGCCCACGGGAGGCACATCACGTAGGCGTCGATGGCCTCGATCGGACTATCCGGGCCACGTGGCTCTGGCTTTGCTGGCTCAGGAGTCGCCGTCACCGTGACGGTCGGAACCGGCGATGCGGCAGGCGGATCTGCAGCCGCGCAGCTGGAAAGCGCCAACACCACAGATACGCCGATCAAGATCGACATTTTTTTCACGAAGGCCCCCGGATGCTCGAATAAAACCGAGCATATCGATGGGTGGGGTCACCCGCCGGCACGGTCCCACAACTGGGGCCATGCCGTCACGTGCCAGCGTCAGCACGGTCGACACGCCGCGCGCGCCCCTTCCGCCGGCACAACCGCTCAGTTCGCGTAGAGACGCCGGGCGCCGGCCTCGAAGGCAACGAGGTCGCCGGTCTCCCCCGCCCGGTACGCGCGCTGACCGACGACGAGCATGTAGAAGAGGAACGCGCCGAGGGCAAGAGCCCCCAGCCCGATCTTCACGGGCCACGGCCACGGCTGCGGTGTCACGAATCCCTCGAGGATACCGGCGACGAGCAGGACAAACACGAGGCCGATCGCCACGGTGAACAAGGCGCGCGCGTCTTCGGCGAGCGCCTGCGCCCTCGTGCGGTTGCCCGGTGACACCCACGCCCAGAAGATCCGCAGTCCACCGGCAGCAGCGACGAAAATGGCGGTCAGTTCGAGCATGCCGTGCGGCGCGATGTAGAGAAAGAAGGTGTCGCCGTGGCCGAAGCTGAAGAGCACCGCGGCGTTGAGCCCGAGGTTCTGGGCGTTTTGCAGGATGACATATGGCACCCAGATTCCCGTGATTCCGAACGCGATGCACTGCGCAGCGATCCACGCGTTGTTCGTCCAGACCTGCCCGGCAAACGACGCGGCGGGGTTGTCTGAGTAGTAATTGGCGAAATCTTCCTCGGCGACCTGGCGCAGTTCCTCCGTGTCACCGAGGTTCGCGAGCACCTGCGGGTCGTTCAGCACCCACGCCGCCCAGAGCGCGGCGACGGCGATGGTCGCGAGAGCAACGGCGAGCGTCAGCCAGCGCAGCCGGTAGAGCGCAGCGGGCAACTGGAGCACAAAGAACCGTGGCAGCTGGCTGAGCACGTTGGTCGACGCCGAGGTGAAGCGCAGCCGCGCCTTCGACAGGGTGACGCTCAGCCGATCACCCTGTCTGGTCGATCCCGCTGTCGTCTTGATCGCCGACAGTTGCGTTGCCCCGGCCTGGTACCGATCGATGAGTTCGTCGGCCTCAGCGCCCGACAACGACCGCTTCGACGCGAGCGAGTCGAGGCGGTCCCATTCATTTCGGTGCGCGGCACTGTAGGCGTCGAGATCCATCTGATTAGATACTATTCATGACTGACTCCTCCGGCACACACATGTCGGATCTGTCTGACTCTTCGCTCCTGATCACCGGCGAAGCCGTCGCCCTCGACGTTCAGTCCGCGAGCTTCATCCTCCGTGCTGCGAGCGCCATCATCGACTTCCTGCTGTCGGTCCTCGTTGCGGCAGGCCTGTTGTGGCTCCTGCTCGTCCTCGCGACCCAGGGCGTCATCGACCAGTCAGCGACAGCCGCATTCTCAACGGCAATCATCGCGTTCTCGACCGTCGCGCTGCCGACGACGATCGAGACGCTGAGCCACGGTCGTTCCCTCGGCAAGCTTGCGATCGGCGCGCGCATCGTCCGCGACGACGGCGGTGCGACGGGTTTCCGGCACGCGTTCATCCGCGCCCTCGTCGGGTTCTTCGAGATCTACATGACCCTCGGTGGCGTCGCAGCCATCACCGGCCTGCTCTCCGCTCGCTCGAAACGGCTCGGCGATCTTCTTGCGGGCACCTACGCGCAGCAGGAGCGGGTGCCGAAGGCTGATCACTCGGTCTACGGCGTACCACCGGCGTTGCAGGGCTGGGCAACCATTGCCGATGTGGGGCGGATGCCTGACCGCCTGTCACGCAGGATCGCCCAGTTCCTCGACCAGGTCGACAAGCTCACGCCGGAGACCCGCGCACGGCTGGGTCGGAACCTGGCCGCGGAGGCCGCAGCGTTCGTCTCCCCCGTTCCTGACACGGACCCCGTGCTGTTCCTCTACGCTGTCGCCGCGGTGCGCCGCGACAGGGAGTACGCCGCACACATGCTCGAGCAGCAGCGGCTCGCGGCGCTCACGCCCGTGTTGACGGGGCGCCCGCACGGGTTCCCCGAGAGGTAGCGATTCGCCTCGGCGCGTCCCGCTTCATCCGCCGCGAATGCCGATAACCGGCACAGAAGCCCGACATCCGTGACGGACGTAACTCCTGTCGCGAACTGCCGACCGGCTCATCCGCCGCGAATGCCGACAACCGGCACAGAAGCCCGACATCCGCGACGGACGTAACTCCTGTCGCCAGCTGCCCACCGGCTCATCCGCCGCGAATGCCGACAACCGGCACAGAAGCCCGACATCCGCGACGGACGAAACTCCTGTCGCGAACTGCCCACCGGCTCATCCGCCGCGAATGCCGACAACCGGCACAGAAGCCCGACATCCGCGACGGACGAAACTCTTGTCGCGAACTGGCCACCGGCCATCCGTTGCGAATGCCGACAACCGGCACGGAAGCCCGACATCCGTGACGGACGAACCGCGGCCCCACGCAAACGGCGCCGCCCGGCCGAAGCCAGGCGACGCCGTCGCTCACACGTAAGACCTAGTAGCGGTAGTGATCCACCTTGTACGGACCATCGACCGACACTCCGATGTATGCCGCCTGCTCCTCGGTGAGTCGCGTGAGCTCAACGCCGAGTGCGTCGAGGTGGAGGCGCGCGACCTTCTCGTCGAGGTGTTTTGGCAGCACGTACACGCCGACCGGGTAGTTCTCGCGGTGCGCGTAGAGCTCGATCTGCGCGAGGACCTGGTTGGTGAACGAATTGCTCATGACGAACGACGGGTGCCCGGTGGCGTTGCCAAGGTTCATCAGGCGCCCCTCGCTGAGCACGAGGATCGACCGGCCGTTCGGCAGGCGCCACTCGTGCACCTGCGGCTTGATCTCGACGCGCTCGGCACCCTCGATCTTCTCGAGTCCGGCCATGTCTATCTCGTTGTCGAAGTGGCCGACGTTCGCGACGATTGCGAGGTGCTTCATGTTCAGCATGTGCTCGGTCGTGATGACGTTGAGGTTTCCGGTGCCGGAGACAAAGATGTCGACCTGGTCGACGACGCTCTCGAGCTTGGCGACCTGGTAGCCGTCCATCGCTGCCTGCAGTGCGCAGATCGGGTCGACCTCGCTCACGATCACGCGAGCGCCCTGGCCGCGGAGCGCTTCAGCGGCACCCTTGCCGACGTCGCCGTAGCCGACGACGAACGCGACCTTGCCGCCGATGAGGACGTCGGTGGCACGGTTGAGGCCGTCGGGCAGCGAGTGGCGGATGCCGTACTTGTTGTCGAACTTGCTCTTGGTGACCGAGTCGTTGACGTTGATCGCCGGGAACCGCAGTTCGCCGTTCCTGAACAGTTCGTACAGGCGGTGAACACCCGTGGTGGTCTCCTCGGTGACGCCCTGGATCTCCTCGGCGATCTTCGTCCAGCGGTCGGTGGACGAAGCGAGCGAACGGCGCAGCAGGTCGAGGACAACGCGGCCCTCGTGGCTCTCGTCGTCGGCGGTCTCGGGGACGGCACCCGCGAGTTCGTAGCTGCGGCCGTTGTGCACGAGCAACGTGGCGTCTCCACCGTCGTCGAGGATCATGTTCGGACCGGCCCAGTCGGCACCGGCAGCAGAGGCTTCAGCGCTCCAGTCGAAGATCTGCTCGGCGCACTCCCAGTACTCCTCGAGCGTCTCACCCTTCCAGGCGAAGATCGGGGCGCCGGCGGGGGCGTCGACGGTCCCTGTCGGGCCGACGGCAATGGCCGCGGCAGCCTCGTCCTGAGTGGAGAAGATGTTGCAGCTCGCCCAGCGCACCTGCGCACCGAGGGCGACGAGCGTCTCGATGAGCACGGCGGTCTGCACGGTCATGTGCAGCGAACCGGCGATGCGGGCTCCAGCGAGCGGCTGCGATTCGCCGAACTCGGCGCGAAGGGCCATGAGCCCAGGCATCTCGTTCTCGGCGAGGCGGATCTGGTGGCGGCCCGCCTCTGCAAGCGAAAGGTCACGGACCTTGAACGGAAGAGCGGTAGCGGATGCTGCGGGCGAAGAAAACGTCATTCCTCCATTCTCGCAGACCCGGCGTGAACAAACCCGGTGAGCTAGCTGTTATTCAGCACCTGATGCCTGACGACCTGCCAGCCCTGTGGGACGCTCATCCGTTCGGCGTGCAATGAGCAGAGATCGTAGGTGTGCGGCTCGCGCGCGAGGCTGAGCGGACCGACGACAGCCATCGAATCGCCGTAATCGTAGGTGAGCGTCGAGACCGCTTCGCGCGAGCATCCGACTTTCGTACATGGCCTGTCCAACATTCCATTCACGATACATCCGCTCGAAGGCGCCAGAGGTCACCTCGCCGATCTCACCGGCGAATAGGATGGCTGCATGGCACGACGCGGTTCACGAAGCAGCACCTTTGAGCGGCGAGCGGTGAGGCACGACAGGCACGGCCGGGCCGGGCGAAGCGCGGCAACGGGCCCACACCTGCCGCCGCTCAAGAACCGCATCGACACGTTCGATATGACGGTCGCTGCCGCCGCAGACTTTCTGCGCGCGACCTGGCCGGAGGAACTCGCAGCCGTGCGTTTTGAGGTGGGTTCGATGCCGGCCGGCAGTCAGGACACGGACGGCGTCGCCCGCTGGTGGACCAGCCAGTCCGAGCAACGGGTTGTCCTGTACCGGTTGCCGATCCAGCGCATGAGCAAGCTGCACCGCGACGATGAACTCCACCAGCGGATGATGATCGAGAGCTGTGTTTTCCGGGCGACGGCCGAACTGATCGGCAAGGACCCCTGGGATCTCGGCCCCGACCGTTTCCACTTCTGACTCCCGCGCTGGTTCGGTGCCGGGCCAGCGAGGCCCGACACCGGAGTCCGTTAGCGCGGGTAGACCGTCACCGGCGTTGCGGAGGGGTTGGCCGGCTGCACGGAAAAAGCACTGAACCCTGTCGCTGTCTCGATACTGAGCTGGGCGAACGCACCGTCAACACCGGTGACCTCGTACGAGGTCCCGCCGGATACCGGGATCGCAACGGACGAAGAACCCGGGAGGGTCTCGCTCAGGATCCCGCCGGCCGAGATGAGCTCGATCTCCAGGGTGTCCTTTCCGGGGTTGGCGAGGTGCAGCACAGGGGCGTCTCCGGCGGGAACCGCGATCATCACCGTGTCAGGCAGCGCCGTTGAGGCCTGGAACCAGGCGAAGTCGCTCGATTCTCCGACAGCGGCGGAGGTGCGTGCTCCAGCGACGAGAGGCTGGTCCGCACGGATGTCGATGGTGTAGCTGCCAGCGGTCAGGCTGCCCAGGCTGATCTCCGTTGCGACACCGGGCTCGAGGTCGTACTCGAGGGGTTCAGGCGATGAGGCATCCTGCTCGCTCGTGAATGTCACTGTGACGTGCGCGGTCTCGGTTCCGGGCGCGATCATCCGAACGGCCGGGCTGTTGTCGTCGTAGTCCTCATCGGAGACGGCCGGAGCGTTCTCCGGAAGCACGACCCCGCTCAGGACCTGGCGGTTGGCCGCCGGCGCCGTCGGCGCAACGTATTCCACTCCGCTCGGCGTGAGGCCGCGGATGACACTGTGCTGGATCGCGGCAGCGACCTGCCCTCCTCTGCTCTCGATGTGCACGATCGGGCTGATCAGGTTCGGCGCGAAGGCCGCGAGGGACAGCAGTTTCTGCTCACCGCCCTTGACGATGATTCCCTGCGAACCCGGAGCGTCGACGACGCCGGCTTCGCCGTAGATGGTGAGGTCGACGATGGCGTCTGAGCGCGTCGGGTTGGTGAGGGTGATGACGCTCGTTCGGCCAACGTCGGTCGAACCGCCAACCAGCCAGCTCTCGGCGCTGGCTTCGGTGCACGAGCCCGCAGCGAAGCCGGCCAGTTCATCGAGCCCGGCAGACTGCGATTGCGCCGCCGCGAGCAGGGGCGCCGTCTCAGCATCCGTACCGCTCGGCACGCTCACCACAGCGGGCGACCCGAAGGCATCCGCTTCGACATTATGGGGTGCGGCAAGCGGGCTGAGCGTCGGCTCAGAACCGGATTCAGATCCGACAGTGAGTTCCGCAGCTCCGAAGGACGAAGCGCTCGACGACCCGTCGCCAGCGAGCTGGAGCAATGGCCCGGCGCACACCCGCGCCTGATCGGCGGCCGTCGGCGTGATGACGGCGCTCGGGACCGCTGCCCTCACGCGCGGCAGGTCAAGGGTGCCGACGGCGAAGACGGAGGCACCCGCGATCGCGACACCGATGATGCCCGCGATCATGCGGCCGCTCGTGGCAGCCCTGGTTCTGCTAGCGGCCATGGCTGTACTCGCTTTCGGTCCCTGGTGTTGCGTGCGGCCGGGTCTCGGCGTCCTCCGCGGCGGCGACGGATGCGTCGGCGTCAGGATCCGCGCTGACCAGCAGCTGGTCCGTGTCGGCGGGTACGGCCGTATCGGCGTATGCGTCGGTTTCGGCGGGTGCGTCGGTTTCGGCGGGTGCGTCCGAGTCAGCGGGCGCGGTCGTGTCGGCAGTAGCGTCCGGCGAGGCTGCGGCGACGGCGTCAGCGGCTTCGCGTTTCTCCTCGGCTTCCGCCTCCGACGCGATGACGGCGGCGAGGCTCGCTTCGGCTTCGGCGTCGGCCTTACGCTGTGCGCGTTCGGCGCGGCTCAGACGGCGGACCGGCTCGCGGACCTCGCGTCGGCCCACGGTTCGGGGGGACTCTTCGGCGGCGCGACGCGATGCGGCCGTCGGGACCGAGAGCAGCAGGGCGAATCCGAAGACGATAGCCCAGCCGATCAGGACCGGCGTCGAGAAGACGGAGACGGGACCGACAGCGGCAGAGCCGCTGGTTTCGCCCTCGAACCGCCAGAGGGTTCCGTGGTCGGTCGGTCCGATGTGGGCGAGCACGGGGCTGCTGTCGAGGGCTGCCGACGCGCGGCTCGTCGTCGTGGTCGCTTCGGGACTCACCTGCTCACCCGTCTCGACAACGGCGGGAGGGAGCAGAACGTACTGGACGTCGAGCGCGGCGAGCGTCGGAGCGGGATCGTAGCCACCCTGTGAGACGAGGTTGCCCGCGAGTACAGTGACCTGCTCGTCGTTACTCGTGAGATTCTCACCGGTCGTGAGGATCGTCGATTGGTTGTCGAGGGTGTCACCGGCTCCGCGGACGATCCGCGCGGAGATTCCGCCGTCCGGCTGGGGGGTGACGATGAGCGTGCCGAGCGAGGGATTCGTGGCGGCTGCCGCCGCGACGTATGCCGGCAGCGTGCGGCCATCGCTCGCCACAATGGCACCGTGGCCCAGCGGAAGCATCGCAGCAATGGGAACGGCGACCACGAGTGCGAGCGTCGAGACGACGATTGCGGGAACTACGGCCGCCCTGCGCATGCTGTCGAAGCCGACGACAGCGGCACCGGTGAGACCGAGCCAGTAGAGACTCAGCCCAGACCCGGCCCAGACGCTGGTGGCCGTCGCCCCGTTCAGCGAAATCTCGAGCTGGGTCGCACCGAGAGCCGTCGCCAGGCCGAGCAGGCCGACGAAGAGCAACACGGCAGCCCTGGCGCTGCCCGGCAGGAAGAGCGCGATGAGTGCCATCGCGGCGATCGGCGCGAGCAGGGCCGGCACGACGAGGTGAGCGGGCAGGCCGGAGATCCCCATGGCTGCGGTGATCGAGTCCCAGGCAGGGTTTCCGCCCGGCAAGCCGAGGGCCAGCTGCCAGCCCGTTGTGGGGAGGGAGCCGAGTACGGCGCCGGGATCCGCGAGGAGGAGGAGCCACCGGCCACGAACGATCCCCTGCTGCCAGATGAGTGGCGCGAAGAGAGCTGCGGTCGGGATGATGAGCCAGACGATCCTGGCGATGTGCCGACCGCTGACGCAGAGGGCGAGTACCCAGATCACGAGGAACGCGGGAGCGAGCGACGGCGCAGCAGCTACGGTCATCGCCAGCAGCATCGACGCGACAGCGGATGCCGCCCAGGAACGCGCGGCGACGCATCCGGCGTAGAACAGCCACGGCAGCAGAAGGTGCACAAGGATCGCGCCAGGTCGACCGTCGATGAGCGCGGTGAGGAACGGCGGGGCAACTGTCCAGAGAACCGCTGCGGCAATCCGGTAGCCGCTCGACTCGGTGAGCCTGGTCGCAGCGAACCAGCCGCCGAGCGTTGCCAGGGGAAGCGCGAGGAGTGTGAGGGCCACGAGAGCGTACGACGGGTCCCAGAACGTCACGGATCCGAGCAGGGCCATGACCACGGAGAAGGGGTCGGCTGCGCCGGTGAAACCTATGCTGATGTCCCGCCAGCCAAAGCCGATGTTCTGCCACAGTCCGGCGACGGAGGCCGAGAGCGGAAGCATCCCTCCCCCTTCAACGGCCGGGGCGGCCAGGAGGGAGAAGAAGAGGCCGACACTTGCGAGCGCCGAGGCAATGACGAGCCAGCCGCCACCGCCGGTGAAGAAACGAAGATCGCTGCGCTCGACCGTGTAGACAGGAGCGCCAGCCTCCCGCCTGAGCAGGCGCCTGCGCCGCACCTCGGCGAATGGGATGCGGAGGGGCGAGATCGCTGACCAGCCGATGGTCTTCGCGTTGTGCAGATTCTTCCTGGACCTGGCGACTCGAATCGGGCTGAACGCGACCTGGAACGCCGCGGCGAACTCGCCACCGACGAGGCCCGGATTCTTCGTCGCGATGCGCCACACGCTGCGGGCAACGGCGAGCGGAACGAGTGACAGCCAGTGGAGCAGAACGAGAGCTGCCGGAGCATAGACAAGTCGGCGATACAGCTGGGCTCCGCGCGACTGGCGCACCCTCCTGCGGTACGCCGCGGCGCGGCGCGACCGCGACGGTCCGGCGATTCCGTCACCGGCGGTGAAGACCACGGCTGTTGGTACGACAACGACGCGGTGTCCTGCCAGGCGAACCCGCACGCAGAAGTCAAGAGAATCGTCGGTGGAGCCGAAGGACGTGTCGAACCCACTGACCTCTTCCCAGACGGCATGGCGAACGAGCACGCCAGCCGGGGCAACGCCGAGCACGTCGGAGATGCTGTCGTGCTGGCCCTGGTCGAGTTCTTCCCCGACGAGCGACACTGTGGCACCGAGCGGCGTGAGGGCCTGGCCGAGAGAGACGATTGTCGCGCCGTCCCTGGCATCCATGACCTTGGGGCCGGCAGCGGCGACAGAGGGCGCAACCTCGAGCGCCCCGACCAGTCGCGCCAGTGCCTCCGGCGCTGGAGCCGTGTCCTGTGCGAGCAGCCAGAGGAACTCATCCTCACCCCCCGCGTGTGGAATCACCCGCGCGCCCTCGGCGAGGGCCTGTGCAAAGTTCAGCCGGACATCGGCCTCGACGATCCGACCGACGCCGGCTCGTTCGAGGGCTTCCGTGACGGAGGCGGGCGACGAACACGCAACAGCGACTATCGCGTCTGGCTGTCTGGTCTGGGCTGCGAGGGCATCAAGCGTGTCCTGCAGGTGGCTCGAGCCAGTGGGGCCAGTGCCATCGTGCACAACAAGGATCGCGGTTACTCGGGGAAACATCGCGTCCAGACTATGTCGACCTGGTCAGGACACGGCTGACCGTGTCGGCGTGGCACGGAATGGCTGGTCGGCGCGGGTGCGTCACGGGCCGCAACCCCTGCGCGCGAAGTACTTAGCGGCGCGAACTTAGCAGCGCAGAGCTAAACGGCGGGAACTTAGCAGTGCAGAACTTAGCAGTGCAGAACTGAGCAGTGCAGAACTGAGCAGCGGAGAACTGAGCAGCGGAGAACTAAACGGCGCGTTTCTTGAGCTTCCGGCGCTCGCGCTCGGAGAGGCCACCCCAGATGCCGAAACGCTCATCGTTCTCGAGCGCGTACTCCAGGCACTGTGTGCGCACTTCGCAGCTCGTGCAGATGCGCTTCGCATCGCGAGTCGAGCCGCCCTTTTCGGGAAAGAATGCTTCGGGATCCGTCTGCGCGCAGAGCGAATCGGACTGCCACGCAAGCGGGTTGTCGTCGTCGACGGCCTTGCGGACACCAGGAACTCCGAGCTGTACCGGATCGACGAACCAGTCCTCGGGAACACCGGAGCGATATTCAGGCGCCATATCCCTCTCCCCACTTGTTACCCGTGCGCCACGCGGCGCTATAGCTAATTACACCCGTGTAATTCCGCCACGTCAAGTCGCAGATCGTAAACCCTCAACCCCCCATGGAGGGTTCATGCCGCATTCACCGGCGTGTCGCGGGCGGCTCAACTTCTCTCGAAAACCGGGGTCCGGGGAGAGAATCCGCCCCACCGCGCGGGGCCGTCCGCGATGGACGACCCCGGCGGAGGCAGGTGTCTCAGACCGTCGAGCGAGCGCTCCACGCGCTCGACACCATGTCGCTGAGCGTGTGGCGCATCGTCCACTCCAGGTCCCGTGCCGCGAGTTCCCCCGATGCCACGATGCGGGCGGGATCACCGGGACGACGGGGCGCGACCTCCGGCTCGAACTCGATCCCGGTGACCTCGCGCATGGCGGTCATGATCTCGCCGACCGAGACCCCTTCTCCCGAGCCCAGGTTGTACACGGGTTCGATCGGTTCTCCGGCGTCGAGCCTCCTCGCGGCGGCGACGTGCGACAGGGCAAGGTCGGCGACGTGGATGTAGTCCCGAACGCACGTGCCATCAGGGGTCGGGTAGTCGTTGCCGTTGATCCGCGGCGTCCGACCATCGATCAGAGCGTCGAAGACGAGGGGAAACAGGTTGTGCGGGCTCGTGTCGTAAACGTCGGGATAACCGGAGCCGACGACATTGAAGTAACGCAGGGAGGTGTGTGCCAGCCCCTGGGCGACACCCTGGTCGTGCAGGAGCCATTCCCCAATGAGCTTGGACTCACCGTACGGAGACTGAGGGTTCTTTGGCGTCTCCTCCGTAACGATGTCGGTGTCCGGCGTTCCGTAGACGGCCGCGCTCGACGAGAACACCAGGCGGTTCACACCGGCGTCCTCCATGGCGCCGAGGAGCGCAAGAGTTCCCGTCACGTTCTGCGCGTAAGTGTGCAGCGGCCGCTGGACGGAAACGCCGGCGTACTTGAAGCCAGCGACGTGCACCACGCCGGTGATGTTGAACCGGCGCAGTGTGTCGAGCACGAGGTCCCTGTCGAGGATGCTTCCCCGAACGAAGGGAACGTCGCGCGGAACGAACGACTCGTGACCGCTGGACAGGTCATCCAGGATGACCGCGTCGATGCCCTGCTCGGTGAACGCGCGAACGACGTGCGCTCCGATGTATCCGGCTCCGCCGGTGACCAGCCAGGTCATGTTGCCTCCTCTGTGTGGGCACTGTTCGTGCCCACACAGAGCCTATGGCACCCGAAAAAGCGGGGCGAACTAGACGATGAACCGGCGCCTTTCAGCTGGACCGGGACCACGCGTCGGGACGCGACGGTAGCCGTCGCGGGTGAGGGCAATCGCGCAGGCGACCGTTGCAATCACAACGGCGGCCAGGACGAGGAGAAGAAGAAGAATCATGGCTGTAAATCTATGCATTGCTGTTTTCTGCCAACAGTGGCAGACTCGCCATTGTTCGATTCATTTCTGCCAGCCGGAGGTCCCAATGTTGAAGAAAATCGCTGTGGTCGCCCTGCCCGACATGGCGCCATTTGAGTTCGGCGTGATCTGCGAGGTCTTCGGTATCGACAGGACCGACTCGGGCGGACCCGGTTTCGACTTCAGGATCGTGACAGCAGACCCTGGCCCCGTGAAGACCAAGCTGGGTTTCGACATCGTCGTCGCCGACGACCTCCGCGCGGCTGCGGACGCCGACCTGATCGCCATCCCCGCGTACTCGGTGACGGGTGGCGACCCTGACCAGCGAGTCCTCGACCTCCTGAGGGACGCCGAGAAACGGGGCGCCTGGATCCTCTCGGTCTGCAGCGGTGCTTTCGCCCTCGCCGAAGCAGGAATCCTCGACGGGCGCCGGAGCACGACGCACTGGATGTACACAGACCAGCTCGCCCGCGAATACCCCCTGACCGACGTCGACCCCGACGTGCTCTTCGTCGAGGACCGCGGCGTGATCACCGGTGCAGGCACGGCCGCGGGAATCGATGCGTGCCTCCACCTCGTCCGAACGGAGCTCGGCGCAGCGGCCGCGAACGTCATCGCTCGCCGAATGGTTGTTCCGCCACAGCGTGACGGCGGGCAGGCACAGTTCATCCAGGCGCCGGTGCCAGAGCGTCGGAGCGACTCCTTTGCCGCTGTCACGGACTGGATGCTCGAGAACCTCGCCGAGGACCTCACCGTCGACGTGCTCGCCGCACAGGCACTGATGTCCGAGCGCACATTCGCCCGGCGGTTCCGCGCCGAGCTGGGAGCGACCCCGGCAGCCTGGCTCAACAGGCAACGACTGATGCGGGCGCAGCAACTGCTCGAGCGCACCGATTACGGACTCGAGCAGATCGCCGCCGAGAGCGGTTTCGGCTCATCGGCGGTGATGCGTCACCACTTCCTCAAGGTCCTGCACACGACCCCGAATGCGTACCGCCGTACCTTCAGCTGCACAGCGAGCGACGAAGAGATGGTCGGCTGAACTCAGCTGTCGGCCGACAGCCTGGTCGTCGCGAGGAACATCTCGCCAGGACCGGAGATAGTGAGCGGACCCTCGTCCGGCGTGATGTACAGCACGTCGCCCCGTTCGACAGAGCGGTGCGCGGATGCCCCTCGGACCGTTGCGCTCCCGTCAGTGACCAGGGCGATGGCCGGCCCGGTCAGCTCGAGCTGAGTTGACCCTTCTCCCAGCCCTGAGACATGGATGAGCTCAAAATCGGGCACGTCGGGAACGAAGGCCTCGGTGCCATCGCCGACAGGACGCGGCTCGAGGTACGGGACGGGCAGCGGCGTGAAGTCGAGAACGCTGAGCAGTTCGGGGACGTCGATGTGCTTGGGAGTGAGGCCACCCCGCAGCACATTGTCGCTCGCTGCCATGAGTTCGACCCCGAGGCCACCGAGGTAAGCATGGATGTTTCCCGCCGGCAGGTACAGCACCTCTCCGCGCTTCAGGGTGACACTGCGCACCAGGAGGGAGACCACGATTCCGGGGTCACCCGGGTAGAACCCGGCAAGCCGCCGCACGGTGCTCACCGCGGGCGTTTCGGGCGCGGACTGAGCGGCATCCGTGACCGCCGTGACCACAGCCGACACATCATCGGTCAGCAGGTATTCAACGACAGAACGCAGCACGACGGCGTCAGTACCGGCGCCGTCGGCACCGCCAGCGAGGCGGTCGCGGAACGCGCGCAACGCGGTGATGGCATCGGCGCTGAGACCCGGCGCATCGAGCAGGGCGTCGACGTCGACGAGCGCGTCAGCGACCGGACGGAATCCGCAGAGCGCATCGAACGTCTCGCTGAGCGCGTAGATCAACTCGGGTTTGTGGAAGGCGTCGCGGTAATTGCGGTTCGCCGCGTCGAGCGCAATGCCAGCGGCGTTCTCCCGCTCGAATCCCGCGCGGGCTTCAGCGGGTGTCGGGTGGGCCTGCAGCGAGAGCGGAGCGTCTGCAGCGAGGACCTTCAGGAGGAAGGGCAAGCGCGGTTCGGCGAGCCCCGCGGCGGCAGGGTCGCTCTCGATCCAGTCCGCGAGCGTCGCCGCGCTACCGGTCATCGATGGATCGAGCACGCGCGCCGGTGACCCGGGGTGGGCGCCGAGCCAGAGTTCGGCCTCAGGCCCGCCGGATGGCACAGTTCCGAGGAGATCGGAGATGGCCGTTGTCGACCCCCACGCATAATCCCGGGGAACATTGCTCAGGGGAATCAACACGGACTGGTCCTTATCCAAGTGGTCGAGCGTCATGGCTGAGTGCCATGGTGCGACGCCGGATTTTCACACCGCCACGAGCGGTGGGCGTTCATTGACACCCTACAAGAGCCGTCCACAGGCATCCGTTCTCTCTTGCCCCAAACGGCAAGCGATTGTGCGGGAAAGCCGCGCGTCCGTAGGCTTCATTCGAGTCCGGTTCACCCGGATGACCGACCCCAACGCAACGGAGCACGAATGTCGTTTGAACCACTCGCCAGCGATTTCTATGGATTCGAGAGCCTCGTCTCCGAACGGGAGAAAGACGCGCTCATGCGAGTGCGCAGCTACATGGAAACCACGGTCCGGCCGGTGATCAACGACTACTGGGAGCGCGCCGAGTTCCCCCACGACCTCATCGCGTCGTTTCTCGAGACCGATGTCGCTCGCTACGGGTTCGAGGAAGTGCGGCCGTTCGAGAACTCGGCAGTATTCCGTGGACTCGTCGCCATGGAAATGGCGCGGGTCGACGCGTCGATGGCGACGTTCATCGGCGTGCAGGAGGGTCTCGCCATGGGATCGATCAGCGTGTGCGGATCCCGTGAGCAGCGGAGCGAGTGGCTGCCGAAGATGGCGAGCGGCGAGGTCATCGGTGCATTCGGCCTGACCGAGCCGCTGTCGGGAAGCGACAGCGCGCGCGGCCTGCGCACGACGGCAACGCGGGACGGCGACTCGTGGACGCTCAACGGTTCGAAACGCTGGATCGGCAACGCCACCTTCAGCGACATCACAGTGATCTGGGCCAAGGACACCGAGGACGGACAGGTCAAGGGCTTCATCGTCCGGACCGACTCCCCCGGCTACACCGCCACGAAGATCGAGCGCAAGATCGCGCTTCGCCCGGTCCAGAACGCCGACATCACCCTAGACAACGTCGTAGTGCCCGAGAGCATGCGGCTGGCGAACGCCAACTCGTTCCGCGACACAGCGAAGGTGCTTCGCCTCACCCGCGCCGCCGTCGCGTGGTCGAGCGTCGGTGTTTCGGTCGGCGCCTACGAAGCCGCCGTTGCGTACGCAAAGGAGCGCGAGCAGTTCGGCAAGCCGATCGCCGAGCACCAGCTGATCCAGGACCTGCTCGCCAAGTGCCTCGGCAACATCACAGCGTCGATGGCCATGTGCGTGCGGGTCTCCCAGATGCTCGACGAGGGCACCCAGCGCGACGAACACTCCGCTCTCGCCAAGGGTTTCTGCACCGCGAAGATGCGCGAGACCGTCGGCTGGGCCCGCGAGGCGATGGGCGGCAACGGCATAGTTCTCGACTACGAGGCTGCGCGGTTCTTCGCTGATGCCGAGGCACTGTATTCGTACGAGGGCACTCGGGAGATGAACTCACTGATCGTCGGGCGGGCCATCACCGGTAAGGCGGCGTTCGTCTAGCCTTCACCCCCGACCGGCTCGCAGGCGAGCGGATGCCAGCGCCCGCCTTTCAGGCAATAGTGCGTTGTTCAGGTCGCTTTCCGCGATCCCATCCTGATCAACGCGCTCTCTCCTGCGCATCGCGCTGCCCGCGGGCGAGGAGCAGTGGCGGGCGCGCCCGCTCTACTCCCCTACGGGTACGCTTGAACGTGCGGGGACGCTCCCGCCCATGTGTTGCGACGGGAAGGAGCGCGAAATCTCACGCGTTCGACTGCGCCAGGGCCGACATTTCGTCGTCACCTGGGGAATCTCCGACACCTTCGGCGGCATGACCGGGGCGTTCCTCCACCGCTCCCGTGCTTTCGTCCGCCTCGGCGGGACCGACGTCGACGTCCTGACCTTCGATGCGCGCCCGGACTACCCGGACGTCGAACGCCGCCTGCGCCAGGGCGGCAGGCTCATCGACGGCATGAGGCTGGTCAACCTGTGGGACTGGATGCGCGATCACCCGTCACCCGGGCAGTTTGCCCGCACCAGGGCATCCGCTTGTGAAAATCTGACCTCAGCGTTCGCCCCCCTCGACCGGAGCACGCAGTACTTCGCCGGGATCCGCGACGGCGTGATCATGAGCCTCACTCGATACGCCGAGGACGGTGTGACCGAGCTTCAGGTCGATCACTACCGAGCGGACGGCACGCTCGCGGTCAGCGACCGCCGCGACGTGAGGCACCGCGGGACGGTCGGCGGTCGCAGCATCGTGCTGTGTGACACCTCCGGCGAGCCCGTGCGGGCGTGGGACCGTGCCTGGGCGCTCTACCGCTGGTGGCTGGACCAGGTGCGCGGCAACGGCCCGGCGACGATGATCGTCGACAGCAAGACGAGCGCACGGTTCATGGTCGGTTACGTGCGGCCGCAGCTGCTGGTCATGCACGTCATCCATGCCTCGCACCTCGCGGGATCGGACGAGACGACGGTGCGCGCATCGCGGGCGGCGGTGTTCGATGACCCCCGCTCGTTCGACGCCCTGGTCTTCCTCACCGAACGCCAGCGAACCGAGGCGGAGCCGCTCCTGGGCGATCGGGTGAACACCGCCGTAATTCCCAACGGCCGCGCAGTGCCACGAGCGACCGCGGCACCGAAAGACCGCCCCGTCACGTCGGGGATCATGCTGTCGGCGCTCGAAAAACGCAAGCGGGTCGAGCACTCAGTGCGTGCGATTGCCGGGGCACGGGCCGCCGGCGCGGCCGTCACCCTCGACATCTACGGCGACGGGCCCGAACGAGGTCGCGTTGAGGCGGCCATCGCGAAGGCCGGGGACGGGATCACGCTGCGCGGATATGACCCGGATGCCAGCACTCACCTTTCGGAGAGTTCGTTCCTTCTGCTGAGCTCTCGAAGCGAGGGGTTCCCCCTCGTTCTCGTTGAGGCGATGGCCGCTGGTTGCCTGCCGATCTCCTACGACATCGCCTACGGGCCCGCGGACATCATCCGGGACGGGGTCAACGGATTCCTCGTTCCGCCCGGCGATGTCTCCGCTCTCAGCGCGGCGATCGAGCGGCTGGTAAACCTCCCAGCGGCAGAGGTACTCGCGATGAGACGTAATGCGGTGCAGACAGCGTCGCGGTACTCCGACGAAGCGGTTACGAAACGATGGGCGTCGGAACTCGATCGCGCCGCGAAGCGACGCGGTTTCCCACCCGCCGCGCCAGTCGATGCGCTGGTGTTTCGACTGCGACGTGGAATAGCCAGGCGATGGCGAAACTGGCCGGGAACGCGATCAGCGCAACCAGCCACCACGCGGCGTCCCCAATGAGAAAGGCCACGCTCGCAAGCACAGGCACGTGCACGAGATAGAGGCTGAACGAGACACGGCCAAGCCAGAGCGGCAGGCGGGCTGACAGCATCCGTTCGGCGAAGGGCGACCCGATCGCCACGACGATGAGCCCGGCAGCACCCACACCGGCGAGCCCCCACAGGGCGGCGCTCGCGCTGGAGCCCGCCGGGGCGATGTCGCGGGCGAGCCAGCTCAGGACGAGGAGAACGACGGATGCCAGCGCGAGCGTCCCCCAGGTGAACCTGCCGCCGCGTCGGTTCACCCGATCGGCCCATGCCCGGATCTGGGGCAGGTGAACGGCCATCATGGTGCCGAGGAAGAACGTGGGCAGGTAGACGAGCGCGTCGACCTCGAGAACCCGGCCAGCGATCATGAGCGCGACCGACGTGACAGCGGCGAGCCAGGGCCGGCGGCGCACCGCGAGCCCGACGACGATGAACACCGGCAGCAGCACCGAGAACACCACCTCCCAGCGGAGCGACCACAGCACGTTCACTATCGTGTAGGTCTGCGGGAGGAGCGACGATTCTTCGATGATCCGCCCGAGCGAGACACTCGACGCCACCCGGTTGTCGAGCCAGCTGTCCGGGGTGATCGCGCCGGGGAACCGGGGAACCACGAGGATCAGTGCGACAGCGAACAGCACAGCACCGATGACGGGGAGATAGAGGCGGATGAGACGGCTCGGGTAGTAACGGAGCCAGTCGAAGGTGGCCGAAAGCGCGGGGATCGAGACGACGAGTCCGCTCAGCACGAAGAAGACGAGCACCGCTTCGCTGCCGGCGGTCAGCGGCCTGAGCGGAGACTGGGTGATCCACTCCCAGAGCCCGGCGGTCTCCTCCAGTCGCGGTCGCGCCATGAGCGTCAGGTGGTAGAGCACGACAACGACGGCGGCGACGCCGCGCACGCCGTCGAGCGCGTGCATGCGTTCGGTTTGCCCTGTTCCCATTCGTTCCACGTTAAGCGGACGCGGCTGGGAGTTCCCGGAATCGAGCCGTTCAGTGAGGGGCGCCTGCCATCAGTCCGGCCGACGGGCGTCGCGCCGAGCGCGCGTCCTCCTCACCAGCAGGAGGAAAACACCCGCAACCGCGAGCGCCGCCCCGATGCAGGCGATGGCGAGGACGGACGTCAGGTCGGCACCGGATTGCGACAGGGATCCCCTCGCCCTCGCATCCGCTCCCGGGGCACCAGCGAGCGTGTCGCCGGGAACGACCGGAGCCGCGGTTGCGCCTGGACCGGGAACGGCCGGCGCGGCAGGAGTCGGTACGACCGGTGGCTCGGCGGGGTCCGTCGGGTCCGTCGGCTGCGCAGCGAGCGTCGACACTCTGACGTAGTCGAACGTGCTGGTGAACCCGGCGCCTGCCATCGAGACCAGCCCGATACGGGTGGTCGCACCGAGCGGTGTCGTCCAGGTCCCCGACTCGTCCCACGTCACCGAATCGAGGCTGGTGTAACCGGTGTAGAGGTTTTCGGTGTCGCTGTGCTGGCGCACAATCCGCAGATAGGTGTATTCACCGACCGGCCCCCCGACGCTGTTCCCGTAGACCGGGTATCCCTCAGGCACCGGGCTCTGCCGTTTCGCGAACTCGGTCTGCCTCGTCTCAAAGATCGATGAAACGGCGTGCTTGATGAAATTGCCGTCGTCGGCATAAATCACGATTCCGCCCTGGACGTAGTTCTGACAGCAGCCCTCCGCCGGCACCGACACCGACAGTCTCGTCTCGAGAACATAGTCCCCCTCTGGTGCCTCTTCGGTGAGGAGGCCGGCCGCGCCGGGGTCAGGGCCGAGGTCCGCTGCCTGCGTGTCGAATCGGAACTCTCCGTCCCCGACGCTGTACGTCGACGGGTCTGGCTGGCGAATCCACGACCACTGCGGCGAAAGCGCATCACCGTCGAAGTTATCCGAAAGCCCGGCGATCAGGTCAGCCGGTTCCGGTTGTCTGAGCGCATCCGGCGAGGGGGACGGCGGCAGACCCGCCCGCGTGACGGGCGCTGGTTGCGGGGTGTCAGACGGGCCGCGTCCGCCCCGGACCGTGGGCCATCCATCCGCCCAGTCGATCCGATCCATGAGCACCGGGCGCTTCGTATAGGTGCCACCTTCGACCAGATAGGGGTCATGACGGTCGACCGCGTGGTAAACAATCCAGTCAGTACCGGCAACATCCGTCACTACCGAGTTGTGACCTGTGCCGATCCAGCGGTTGCCGTTCTGGTGCAGCACAGGGGTACCCCCGACACGCCCCGCGAGCAGGGAAGTACCTGTGCGGTCGACGAACGGCCCGGTCGGGCTGGTCGATCGACCGGCGAAAACGCTGTAGCCCGTTGCCGGCCCTGCGCAACAGTTCGTGGCCGAACCGAGGAGGTAGAAGTAGCCCTCGTGTTCGACGACGCTGGTTCCTTCGTAACGGTTCGAGATCGCGATTTCGACCTGGCTCGCTGGATCCGTGCTCAGCCCGTCGTCGCTCAATTCGCGCACCGAAAGCCCGCCGAAGTAGCTTCCGAAGTAGAGGTAGTTCTGGCCATCGACGGTGATCACTTCCGGGTCGAAGACCCAGCGCCCAGCCATGGGTTCGACGACCGGCCCACCCGCGTCGGTCCACGGCCCGGCCGGGGTGGCTGCGGTCGCAACCCCGATGGCAGGGCCGCCGCCGGGACCCGTCGTCTGGGTCGCCGTGTAGTACAGGAAGTACGTGCCGTTGAGGTAGACGACGTCCGGAGCCCACATGTCGCCGTCGCCGATCCACGCGGGCTTCTCCGGCAACGCTTCTGCCACGAACGTCCAGTTCACCAGGTCGGTCGACCGGTAGCTGGGGATGCTGTAAAAACGCAACGACCCGTCATCGTTGGTTTCCCCCGCATCGAGCGCGTCCCTCGTGCAGAAGAGATACCACGCGGGGTCAGCGGGATCCGCGGACCGGATGACGTCGGGGTCTGCACACTGCTCAGCGAGGCGCCCGTCAGGCAGAGTGAGGGTGAGAGGGTTCGAATACGTTTCGGTGACGTCGGCCGCCGTGGCGACGGTGCGCGCACCAGCCGACACCACACTCGGTCCCACTGCAGTGGCCGGCACTGCACCGAACATGACGGTGGCAGCCGCAAGCCCTGCGACCAATGGGGTCCTTCTCATGGTGCCTCCACGGTGAGGTGAGCGAGTCCCCCGAGTGGACCACGACTGAGCCCGCACTGTCCAGCCCCGTCGCTGATTCGCTTTGCCGCTCTGCCTTCGTCAGGAGGCGGCCCTGTCGCGTGCCTTTTCCCGGGGTTACTATTCCGGACCCGGGTCGCACGCCACCCGGGATCGAGTCAGGAAGGGAGCGCCGTGCCAGCTCGAATTGCCATGCGAGGGGGGCGCCACTACGCGGTCACGTGGGGAATCTCAGACGCATTCGGCGGCATGACCGGAGCTCTGCTCCATCGCTCGAGGGCCTTCGTCCGGCTGGCAGGCGTGCGGGTCGACGTCCTCACCTTTGACACCCGCCCCGACTACCCTGAACTGGAGCAGCGGCTCCGCGCGACGGGGAAAATCGTCGAGGGCATGCGCGTCCTGAATCTGTGGGACTGGCTCCGTGAGTACCCGTCTCCCGACGATTACGCCGGCGTGGCGGCCGCGGTTCCCGGCCGAAAGCTCGTCGAAGGATTCACCCCGCTCGACGCCGCCGGGCCATACGTCGGCGGCGAACGAAACGGCCGGGTGATGAATCGCACCCGGTACAGCGATGACGCTTCCACCCAGCTGCAGGTCGACCACTACAGGCCCGATGGTTCACTCGCTGTGAGCGATCGGCGGGACGTCACGGAGCGCGGGACGACGGGCGGGCGCACGATAGTGTTCTGCGATCGCGCGGGCAATCCGGTGAAGGCGTGGAACGGCGCATGGTCCCTGTACCGGTGGTGGCTCGACGAAGTGCGCGACAGCGAGCAGGCAACGATGATCGTGGACAGCAAGACCAGTGCACGGTTTATGGTCGGGTACAAACGATCGAACGTCGTCTCGGCCCATGTGCTCCACGGTTCACACCTCGCTTCCGACGGCCACACAATTCGAGCGTCGAGGGCCGCGGTCTTCGAGAATCCCACCGGTTTCAGCCTGCTGGTCTTCCTGACTGAACGGCAACGGGCTGAAGCCCTGCCGCTGCTTGGGCCGAGGGCTCGTACCGCGGTGATCCCGAACGGGAGAGAGGTTCCGCGCGGGTCAGCCGCACCCCCGGCGCGGAACGCGCACTCGGGCATCATGCTCTCGGCGCTCGACGACCGCAAACGGGTAGACCACGCGGTCCGCGCCATCGCTGCGGCTCGCGCCGCGTCCACTCCCGTCACTCTCGACATCTATGGTGACGGACCCAAACGTGGCCAGGTCGAGGCCGCCATTGCAAAAACCGATGGTGGCGTCCAGCTGCACGGTTACCAGCCGGATGCCAGGAATCACCTGCGTGAGAGTTCTTTCCTTCTCCTGACCTCGAAAAGCGAGGGATTTCCGCTCGTTCTCGTCGAAGCAATGGCTGCCGGTTGCCTCCCCGTCGCGTATGACATCCCGTATGGCCCGGCCGACATCATCCGCGACGGGGTCAACGGTTTCCTCGTCCCCGCCGGCGACATCACCGCGCTCGCGGCGGTGATCCAGCGACTGGTCGGCCTCCCGCCGAAAAAGCTCGATGCGATGCGCCGCAACGCAGTGAAGACATCCGCAGCGTACTCGGACCAGGCGATCACCAGGCGCTGGGCTCTCGAACTCGATCGAGCCGCAGCCGGCGTCGGTCCACGGCGCGCCGCTCCAGATGAACCGCTCGATGCGCTGGCGCTCCGGATCCGCCGGGGACTCGCCAGGCGGTGGCACCGGTTGCGCACGGCCGGTACGGGCGGCCGCCGTTAACGGTGAGGACGCCGGGACGCCCGGCGACGAGGATGCAGCCACGCGTCCGAGGCAAGCTCCACGAACCGCGATAACCTGTAACCCATGACGACGTCCCCCGTGCTGCCGCCGGTCGAGCTCTCCACCGAGCGACTCTGGGCGACGGGAATCGGCACGCTCGCCCTGTTCGTCGCGTTCGCGGGTGACGGCATCCGCAACCTCATTACCATCTGGGGGTTCTCGGCGGTCGCGATCATCGTCGCTCTGGCGTGTGCCGTGACCATTGTCAGGTTAAGGCCGCGGCTCGACAGGTCGCGACTGCCCAAGGCGCTTATCGCCTTTCTCGGGTTTGCAACCATCTCCAACGCGTGGTCGGCGTACCCGTCCGCAACTCTTCTGACGCTCACCGGAACGCTCCTGACGACGATCGTCGGCATCTACCTCGCCCTCGTTCTCACCTGGACCGAGTTCGTTCGTGTGCTCGCGGTCGCGCTCAAGTGGGTGCTTGGCCTGTCGATCCTGTTCGAACTCTGGGTCGCGCTCATCGTGCGCGCCCCAGTGCTGCCGCTGTTCGTCGACTTCGGCGGTGAAGAACCACCGCTGCTGGCGATGTGGTCGCGCAACCTGCTGTTCGAGGGCGGTCGGATTCAGGGCATCCTCGGCAATTCGAACCTCCTGGCCGTGATCGCACTGCTCGGCATCATCGTGTTCGGCCTGCAGCTCGCCGCGGGAAGCGTCCGTCGCAGCTGGGGCATCGCCTGGCTGGCGCTCGCCGTCCTGATCTTCGGCCTGACCCGGTCGAGCACCATGATCCTCGCCGCTGTCGCCGCCGCCGTCGTACTCGGTGCCGTGCTGTTGATCCGGCGAAGCAGAACTCCTCGCGCCCGTACCGGCGTGTACCTGGGCCTCGCCGCGATCGCAGCGGCCGGCATCCTGTTTGTCACCGTCTTCAGCAACATCTTCCTCGCCCTCTTCGGCAAGAGCAGCGACCTGACCGGCCGAATCGGGATCTGGAACGATGTCTCAGAACTCGCCCAGCAGCGCCCGTGGTTCGGGTGGGGGTATTCCAGCCCCTGGATCGGCTGGGTGGAACCGTTCGACGGGCTCGTCGTGCGTAATGGCGTGGAGCAGCTCCACGCCCACAACGCCTGGCTTGACGTCTGGCTGCAGCTCGGCGCCGCCGGCGTGGTGTTGTTCGCCGCCGTGATCGTGTCGATGCTCTGGCGCTGCTGGTTCGCCGCCGTCGATCGTCCCCGGTTCGACCTTCGTGCCGACCGCCCGTACACGGTGCTCTCGATCCTGCCCATCCTCATCGCCGTCGCGCTCGTCGTCCAGTCCGTTGCCGAGAGCCGCATTCTCGTCGAGTCCGGGTGGGTACTTGTCGTTGCGCTCGCGCTCAAGACCAAGCAATATCCCGTGATGGATGCCGTCGCGCGGCCCAGTCTCAGCCCCGTTATCGCTGCTGAAACCGCTCGATGACGTCACCACGCCCCCTGCCGCACCATCCGGTACTCGCCACGCTCATTCGGGGCCTTGCGAGCGCCCAGGCGACGGCGGCGCTCAGCATCACGATTTTTGGTGTCGCGTTCACCGCTCCCCTGATCCGATCCGTCCTCGGCTGGAACGGGCTCGTCGGGGTCCTCCTCGCCTTGGTTCCCCTTGCCGTGCTGGTCGTGATCGCGCGATGGGACACCATCGAGTGGCACGGTCTTCTCCCGATCTCGATCCTGGCCTTCATGGGGTGGTGCCTGTTGTCGGTGTTCTGGACAGACCACGAGGTGGCAACGCTCGCGAGTTCGCTCTACCAGATCGCCGTTGCGTTCCTCGGTGTGACCGTTGCGCTCACGAGGGACATGATCCAGATCGTACGCTCGGTTGGAAGTGTTCTTCGGGCTCTGCTCACGCTCTCGATCGCGGTCGAAGTGCTCGCGGGGCTCGTCCTCGACATGCCGTTTCCTTTCATGGGCGTGCAGGGAAACATCGCGATGGGCGGGCCGATTCAGGGCGTGTTCGGTACGCGCAACATGCTCGGCTTCATGGCACTCATCGCGCTCGTCACCTTTGTGATCGAGTGGCGCACCCGCTCGGTGCCGAGGGTGGTTGTGACGTATTCATTGGTTGTCGCCGTTGCCGCGCTCGGTCTCAGCCAATCCCCGGTCACCATCCTCGTCGCGATAGCGCTCGGAATGGCCGCACTGGCCCTGTACGGCCTCCGTCAGGCACCGAAGGACACCAGGAGGACTCTGCAGTTCGCCCTCGCCGGGTTAACGATCGTCGTCCTGTACGTCACTTACCTGTCGCGGCTTCGGGTCCTCGCGCTCCTCAACGCGGGGAGCGAGTTCGAATACCGCTACCTTCTCTGGTTCCAGGCGTGGAAGCTCGTCCCGGTACACGACATCGAAGGGTGGGGCTGGACAGGTTTCTGGCAGGACGTGGCCCCGTACAGCTACATCAACAACGCGCTCATCCGCGATCACGACAGCGCGCTCAATGCGTTCCTCGATGTCTACCTGCAGGTGGGCATCGTGGGTTTGTGCCTCTTCCTCAGCCTGCTGGTACTCGCGTTCGTGCGCTCCTGGCTCCTGGCCTCCAACCGACGAACCGTGACCTACGCCTGGCCGGCACTTGTGCTCGTCGCGCTCATAGGGACAGGTGCCGCCGAAAGCTTCATCCTCGTTGACGCCGGCTGGCTGCTTCTCATTGTCTGCGCGGTGAAAGCCTCACAGAACATGAGTTGGCGCACACGGCTTCGTGCCGAACCTCACCCGCCCGTACCGGTGGAGTAGGTGCGCTCGACACCCCGCAGGGAGCCACAACTCCGCGCTGGCTTATTGGGGCTGGAAGAGGTCGCGCAGGACCTCCGTGTTGCCCTGGCTGGTGAACCGGGCGTAGTCGCCGGTCCATGCTTCTTTCAAAACGGGTAGCACCCGCGCGAGCCGGTTTGCGGGCAACCCCGCTCGCATCCGTTCGATGCGCAGCTTTCCGCGGGCGGCCGTGAGGTCTGCCGGCTTCACGGCGTCGCCAAGCGACGCCAGCTTGTCGACGAGGATGCCGGTGCGTACGGCGAGGTCACGGTTGCGGTCGCCGCGGGGCTCGAGCACCCGGCGAACCTTGTGCGAGAGGCTCGGCTCACGCGCACCGATCTGGTTGGCACCGTGCTGCCGGTAGTCGATGAGCGCGTCCGGGAGGAAATCGACCTGTCCGACAGCAGCGGCGAGAACGGTGAGCCATTCGTCATGCACCCACTCGACGGGGAATGGAATAGCGACGTCGAGCAGGGACCGCCGGAACGCCATCGTGGCTCCGGTGGCGATGTTGCGGCGGAGAAGAGTCGGGAACGCGGATCCGCTGTGTATTGATGTGCGATCCGCTGCGCTGATCTCGAGAGCCTCGAACAGGGAGTAACCGAGCGGATTGCCCTGGGCGTCCACCATCCGCGCGTCCGAGAAGAGCAGCGTCAGTTCGGGCCGGGCATCGAATTCGGCGAGGGCGCGCTCGAGTCGCTGCGGGTGCCACACGTCATCCTGGTCGCACAGGACGACGATGTCTCCTGATGAGGCCCGCACCGCCTGCTCGAAGTTCTTACTCACGCCGAGGGGGCTCGCGTTCTCGAGCATGCGGAACGGGACGCCCGAGCCCTCAAGCAGCTGACTGGCCAGGGCGATCGTGTCGTCGCTCGATCCGTCATCCGAGACAACGATCTCGTCCGGACGGCGCGTCTGCTCGAGAATGCTCGCCAGCTGCTCCTCGACGTAGGGGGCACCGTTGTACGTGCACACAGCCACTGAAACGACGGGAGGGGTCTTACTGTCGGCAGTCACCACGTCAGCGAGTTTACGGGGTGGCCTTGGTAGGGTGCTCAGCGTTCATTTCCAGGTCATGACGGGCCATGCGACTGACGAGCTCATCGAAACCGACGGTTGGGCTCCAGCCGAGCACGTCCCGCGCTCGAGAGGGATCTCCCCTCATCTCATGAGCGTCGGTGGGCCTGACAAACCGGGGATCGATCACAACGAACCGTTCCCAATCGTCTATTCCGACCGCGACGAATGCGGCGGCAACGAATTCTCGAACGGTGTGCGACGTCCCTGTGGCGATCACAAAATCGTCTGCCTTATCGGCCACGGCCATCCTGAATACGGCGTCAACATAGTCGGGGGCCCACCCCCAGTCCCGCTTGACGTCCATATTGCCCAACGCAAGCGTTTCCGCCTTGCCAGCCGCAATTCGAGCCGCGCCCGACGTGATCTTTCGCGTTACGAACGAGTCAGGACGCCGCGGAGACTCGTGGTTATAGAGAATCGCGGCCGAGGCGAACAGGCCCCGAGCGCGGTAGACGGCAACCGCCTGGTGGGCGAAGGCCTTCGCGGCTCCGTACGGCGTGACCGGTTTGACCGCCGTCAGCTCGGTTTGAGGCGACTGAATTGCATCACCGAATATCTCCGAGCTCGACGCTTGAACGAACCGAACAGCTCGCCCGCTGCTTTCCTGGAGCTGCCACGCTGCTTCGAGCATCGCTATGGCCGCAACGCCCGTCACTTGCGCGGTGAGAACTGGCTCCGCCCACGAGCGTGCAACCGAACTTATTCCCGCAAGGTTGAAGACGCAGTCGGGCTGAACATCGTCAAGAATCCCGCCCAACTCGTCCGTCTTCGAGAGGTCCCCTAGGTGCGAAGTCACCCGCGCGTCGACCGGCTGCTCTGCGATCGAAATGCCCTCACGAACAAGCGCGTGAACGTCCCATCCTTCCGCGAGAAGACGCTCGCTGAGGTAACTGCCGTCCTGTCCCGTTATGCCGGTAACAAATGCCCGAGGAATAGCGGTGTCCTAACGTTAGCGCGCGAGCGCGGCCTGCTCAGAGAGGTCGTTCTCAACCATCATTGTGATCAGTTCATTGAACGTCACCGTCGGCTTCCACCCGAGAACCTCGTGGGCCTTCGTCGGATCGCCAATAAGCAGATCCACCTCCGCGGGGCGCATGAACCGGGGGTCCTGGCTGATGTATCGCGACCAATCTTCGATCCCCGCAGCGGTGAACGCAGCGTCGAGCAGGTCACGAATCGAGTGCGTTTCGCCCGTCGCGACCACATAGTCATCGCCTTCGGGCTGCTGAAGCATACGCCACATCGCATCAACGTAATCGCCGGCGAAACCCCAGTCGCGCTTTGCGTCGAGGTTGCCGAGCACGAGGCTGTCCTGCAGTCCGAGTTTGATTCTCGCTACGGCCTGCGACACCTTGCGAGTCACGAACTCAGGGCCGCGGCGCGGCGATTCGTGGTTGAAGAGAATGCCGCTCGAGGCGTGCAGGCCATACGACTCGCGGTAGTTGATGGTCATGTAGTGCCCATAAACCTTCGCAACGCCGTATGGCGAGCGCGGCCACAGGAGTGTCGACTCGCTCTGTGGGACCTGCTGGACCTTGCCATACATCTCAGACGACGATGCCTGGTAAAACCGCACCTTGGAGATGTCATCTCCCGCATAGAGGCGCGTCGCCTCGAGAACGTTGAGGACACCCTTGCCCGTCACGTCAGTTGTGAGCGACGCATTTTCCCACGAGTATGCAACGAAGGAAATAGCTCCGAGGTTATAAACCTCATCAGGCTGAGCGACACTCAGGACACGCACGAGGCTCGATACATCTGTCAAGTCACCGGTGAGCAGTTTCACCCCGGGAACGACGCGGCGAACCAAATCATACTTAGGGTTGTTCTGCCCGCGGATGAGGCCAAACACCTCGTATCCCTTCTCGAGCAGCAGTTCTGCGAGATAGAGACCGTCCTGACCGGTGATGCCGGTGATGAGTGCGCGGGTCATGTAGTCCTTCGGATTGATTCGTCAAACGTTCATCGGTAAAACAACAGACTAATAGATCGTTCGCGACCTCAGCGCCGAAGCGCGGCTCGAGCCATCGCGGAGCGGTACGCCTCAGTATGAAGCTCGGCGCACCGGTCCCAGGTGAACATTTTGACTCGTTCTATTCCGGCCGCTGACAACTCTCCGGTGCGGGAGATCGCTTCGGCGATCCCACGGGCTATGGCTTCGGGGTTCTTCGGATCGAACATCACCGCAGCATCCCCACAGATTTCAGGCAGCGAGCCCGAGTCTGCGGCGGCGACTGGGCAACCTGACGCCATTGCCTCCAGCGGGGGGAGGCCAAACCCCTCATACAGACTCGGAAAAGCGAGCACCGCTGCACGTCGATACAAGTCGTGGAGTTCAGAGAGCGGGACGAGCCCCCGATTTTCGACCCAGTTCGGCAGCTCGCCTAAACCGTCCAGGTTTCCACCGGTGAGGACAAGCCGTAGGTCCGGATGAGTTCGCCGCAGGATCTCCATTGCCTTGATCAGCGCTGGGTGGTTCTTGTGGGGCCAGCCACGCGCCGGGTAGAACACAAAGTTCTCTCGTATACCGAGATTCGGCGTAAAACTCGCAGTGTCGACGCCGAGGTGAGCGACGGTTATGCGCTCCTCTGGCACCCTGAGGTGGCGCACGATCGTCTCCTTCGCGAACTCGCTGATCGTAATGATCGAGTCAGCTTTTCGCGCAGGTCGCTCGTAGGTAAAAACTCGAAAGAGTCGCTCAAGACGCGAAAAGAACTGCGGAAGGTCACGGTGTTGGACATCGAAAACAGTGAGCACTGTTGCCTGTGTTCGAGACGCTCTCACACCTTGAACGGTGAAGGGATAGTGGATGACATCTGCTGCTGCCATCAGCTTCTTGATCTGACGGGTCTTCAGAATTGCGCGCGCAAGACCCGCAATGCGCGCTGGCGTCGAGTGTCCGACGCGCAAACCGCCCACAACAACCTCCCGTACGCCCCTGATCACGCCTCGCGCCGATTCGGGTACGACGATTTCGGCGTCTATCTGGGGCGAAGCACTCAATCGCCACGCCAGCTCCCTGGCGCACGTCTCTGTCCCACCCATCCCGCCGGGGACGAAGGTCAGCATCGAGAGCGTGACTTTTAGAGGATTTTTGATACCGTCGTCCGCTGGGTTCGACACCATTCTGTAAGACACCATTCTGATTGTTCGACGAGAGAGCTTGCGCGCGATCAGCCTAGACGACGAGCGGTGCGCGCGCCGGTCGCGACCGTTCGAACCATGAAGGCGAACGCGGCAGACACGCTCGAGAGCCGGTGTCTTCTCGAAGCAGCCATACTTCTGCTTGCTAGAATCGGCTCATGACGATCCCGCTTGAAAAAACTTTGATTGTCATGCCCGCGTTTAATGAGGAAGCCTCCGTCGCCGCTGTCGTCAAAGAAGTCCAGCTGACGAACCCCGGAATATCCTGCCTTGTCGTGGATGATGGCTCGACCGATGCAACGGCGAGCGAAGCGCGATCGGCTGGGGCACATGTGGCTACTTTGCCGATCAACCTCGGCGTGGGAGGAGCCATGCGTTTGGGGTTCAAGTACGCGCTCGATCATGGCTATGACTGCGTGGTTCAGATTGACTCGGACGGGCAGCACGATCCACGATCCGTGCCAGATCTGCTCCGTCTGGTTGGTGACGCTGACATCGTCCTTGGCTCGCGGTTCGCCGGCGAACCGCACTACGACGTAGCGGGCCCACGAAAGTGGGCAATGGTCGTACTTTCCTTCGTTCTCACGCGAATATGTCGCACCAGCCTCAACGATACGACCAGCGGATTTAAGGCGACTGGACCGCGCGCATTGCAGCTCTATGCCGACCATTACCCAGCGGAGTATCTGGGGGACACGGTTGAAGCGCTTGTCATCGCGGCTCGGGCGGGTCTGACGATTCGCCAGGTGCCGGTAAAAATGCGCCCTCGAGCCGGCGGCATTCCCTCACACAATCCGCTCCGTGCAGCTGCCTATCTTGGGCGCTCGTGCCTTGCACTTATCTTCGCGCTCGCCCGCCCGCCGCTTCCGCTCCCTACCCGACGAAGGCAAGTTATCTCATGAGCGTCACGTCCTATGTCCTTGGGATTGCCTCGGCGTTGTTCACGCTCATTGTCGTCATCGAGATGCTGAGACGACGGACTCTGAGAGAGCGGCACGCCATGTGGTGGCTCGTAGCTGGCTTCCTCGCGCTCATCGTCGCCATCTTTCCCTCGCTATTGGAGTGGGCCGCCCGGGTCGTCGGAGTAGAGATTCCAGTCAACCTGGTGTTCTTTATGAGCGCCGCGATCCTTTTCTTCGTCTGCCTTCAGCACAGCGCAGAACTCACGCGGCTGGAAGAGAAAGTGCGGGTGCTCACAGAGGAGTCTGCACTTGCAAGCCTGCGGTTGGACGCGGTCGAGCAAAGGCAAGCGCACCGAGGTGAATAGCCAACCCGATCAGCGGTCCCACGGATAGGGCCATAAGCGCCCTGGCGACCAAGTCGGCCGGCATCAAGAGAATCAGAACGAGGACAGCGGCCGCCACGACCCAGCCCGCGAGGAATGCCCCATGCTTGCCTCGCGATAAGACCGCGGGACCCGTCACGCACAAAGCGGCGGTAACCCCCGCTGAAGCGACAATCAGCGACATTTCCATCGAGGAGATCTCGTATTCCGCGCCGAACAGTGCGACCATCAAGGGTGGGCCGAGGAGCCAGGCCATCGCGCTCGCCACCAGGGCCGCTAGCGCCACAACGGCCAGGATCACAGCAACTACGCGCCAGAGGTTACGTCCGCTCTCCCGGAAATGAACGGTGAGGAAGCTCTGCAGAGCCATCAACGGAATCACGAGCGGAGCTCGCGTCAATGTCACTGCCAGTACGAGTACTCCAACAGCGGCGGCTGATTCGTGCTTCGACGTCAGATCCAGGATAAGCGGAAACCCGCTGACGATGACCCCGGTCGCACTCGCACCTCCGACGATGCGGAGCGAATTCCACGCGAGGGCCTTCGACTCGACATCGAGCGTGTAACGCCCTGGCACCCGTCGCCTGAGGCGCGGCCACATGATGAGCAAGGTCAACGGGAACGGAACGACCACTGCCCAGATGAGGAAATCACCTGGGAGGTGCAAAAGCGCAACCAGCCCGATCGCCATGAGCCGCAACACTCCATCCAGACCAGTCATCAAGGCGATTGATGACCAGGCCCCCATACCGTAGAGAATCCCCGAGATAACGGCGACCAGCACATACGACGTCAGCCCTACTGAGAGGGCCGCTACAAGCACCCACGTGTGGCTTGGGAATACCAGCGTCCCCCACCACAGGGCGGTGAGTGGCGTGGCGAACGCAATGCCTCCAGCCAGCGCGATGGCGAAGTTTCGAGCAGTCGACCCACCGCGGAAACGAGAATCAACGATTGTTTTCCCGCGCGTAGCGCGCGAGACTTCCTGCTGCACCCCGCTAAGCCCCGAGATGACCAGGTATAAGAGCGCCCAAAAGACGCTAAAGCGCAAATAGTCCGAGGGCTCGGAACTCGCACCGACGATAATCTGAACCACGTAGCCTGCCGCTCCCGCGACGGCGGTGGCCAGCAAAATCGAGGTCAAGCCTAAGGGACGTCGCGGTCGAGCCGCGGGATTCAGCGGCTCCCCGCCGCCGGGCATGTTCGATAGATTCGATCCAGACATGTGAGGCTCCCGTGGTTCATCCGGCTTACAGTTCGGTGATACCCAAAGAGCAAACGCGCGGAGCCACGTGATTCCGCGGCGGAACTAGTTTAGTCGTCGAACATTCCTGTCCCGCAGCTGCGAACGCAACGACAGCCAGCTTGTCAAGGCGTTCCCTAGTATCCTCGGATGGTGCTCGTCCAACGATGCACTGACCAGCAACCGCGACAGCTGGTTTGGGCGAACGCCTGCTTCCGTGAAGCTCGGTCAATCGCGGCTGCCCAGACCCCCGTTGAGCCAGGAACGGATCCCCAGCATGACCATCGACATCATGATGCCCTACTACGGGGACCCTGCGCTTTTCAAGCTCGCCGTTACAAGTGTCGTGGAACAGACAGATTCCCGCTGGCGACTCGTCGTCATTGACGACCAGTACCCGGAGCTGGAGCCCGGAGAATGGCTGACTGCCCTCGGTGACAGCCGGATCGAGTACATCAGGAATCCCGAGAATCTCGGAGTCAGTGGCAATTTTCAACGAAGCATAGATCTGGCCACTCACGATTACATGGTCATCATGGGGTGTGACGATCTAATGCGCCCAAACTACGTGTCCGAGATGCATGATCTCATCAGGGCCTTTCCGGATGCCGCGTACTTCCAGCCAGGTGTCGTTGTCATCGACAGCGTCGGCGCAAGGGTGTTCCCTTTAGCCGACAGAGTTAAGGCGTTGTACCGCTCGCGCGTTGCCCACTTGGCGCGCACGAAGATCGAGGGCGAGAAACTCGCCGCGACGTTGCTCAAAGGCAATTGGACCTACTTCCCTTCCATCTGTTGGCGCACGGCGAATATTCGCGCGCACGGCTTCGACCCGCAATTCGACGTCGTGCTCGACCTTGCACTCCAACTCAACCTCGCTCTGGACGCTGGAACCCTCGTCGCAAGCTCGACAGTCACGTTTGAATATCGACGACATGCCGCGAGCGTGTCGTCATGGAAGGCGAATGACGGATCCAGATTTATCGAAGAAGCGGCATTCTTCGATCAAGTAGCATCTCGGTTGCGGGAAAGAGGCTGGTCACGTGCGGCCAGGATCGCCTCCGCCCACCTCTCGAGCAGGTTGAACGCCCTCACACGCGTCCCTTCTGCGCTTCGCTCGCGGGACGTCCGCGGAGTTCAAGTGCTCCTACGGCACGCCTTCAAGTTCAGGACCGCCACAGGCAGGGGTGAATAGGATTGGCGCGACAACTTTCGCCACGACCATCCGAAGATTTAATACTCCACATTGCCTCGGACCGTAAGCACGCAGAACAGAGGCGCGGCTTCCAAAACCGCAGATTAGAAAGCCGGACTACGCATATGTACCCACGTCGGTCGAAATCCTCCGCCGGAGCACGTTCGTGAAGGCGGATAACGCGCGGCGTCCGTTCCGAACTCCGGCTGGGCACGCTCCTCATGGTGCTCCAACGTTGCTCCGCGTCTTCCTCTCGTCCTGGGCAATTCTCACAGCCCTCATCGCGCTCTGGGCGATAGCGACCCCGATCGCTGCTTCCCCTGACGAGCCTGCCCACATGGTCAAGGCTGCTGCTGTTGTGCGTGGCGAATTTATCGGTCCGATGACCCCGACAGGGAACGTTGTTCACGTCCCGCGATACATAGCAGAAACTCATTTTCAGACGTGTTTTGCTTTTGACCCCGCTGTTTCCGCGGACTGTCAGCAGCTGACATCAGGCGAATCCTCGGAGATCGTCGAAGCGCGGACGACCGCGGGGCTCTATAACCCTGTTTACTATCTCGTGACGGGCGTACCGACGCTCCTGTTCGATGACGACTCCGGTATCTACGCTATGCGAATCCTCAGCGGCGCTCTTACCGCTCTGTACCTCGCAATGGCTATTTCCATGATCACGCAATGGCGGGTTGCCAGATCAGTGCTCCTTGCGTTTGCCGTGAGCGTGACGCCTATGCTGCTCTTCCTCGGCGCCTCCGTTAATCCGAACGCCGTAGAAGCAGCCGCCATAGCCACAGTCTTTGTGGGCGTGTTGTCCTTCGTCACCCGCTCGATCAAGCCCAGCCAGTACGCGGCTGCTGCAACCATGGTCGGCCTTGCTGGAGCAATGGCGGTTAACGCCCGTGGCCTGTCACCGGTTTGGCTATTCATCGCTGTCGTGGTCCCGTGCCTGTGGGTTCCATGGGCGGATGTCGTCCGCGCTCTCAAGCTTCGCGAGGTCCTCGGCGCCATAGTCACCGTCGCCCTCGGCACCGCATTCGCTGTCGCATGGCTCCTCGGGTCAAACTCCCTGACCGCCGCCGTTACTGATCCTGATGCAGTCTCACCATACGCCGGTGTTGGTGAGTCGTGGTTCAGCGGGTTCATAACAGTAATTGAGAAGACGTTTGAATATGGTCGCGGCTTAGTCGGATTGTTCGGTTGGCTCGACACCCCATCTCCGCCGAGCGCTATTTTCTTGTGGTCTGCCCTCGTCGGCGGATTTCTCCTTGTGGGGCTCGTTACATCCAGAGGTAAGGCCCTCGTGTCCTTGCTTGCAATCCTGCTTGCCACGGTTCTTGCTCCGGCACTTATACAGGCCTTTTATGTAACGGATGGGGGGTACATTTGGCAGGGTCGCTACACCCTGCCCCTCTTCCTTTGCCTCATGGTCACGCTCGGGGCGACCGCTGCACCGCTCTTCGCTACATTGAGCCGGTCGCAATCCAAACGCTTGGTCTGGATAGTTACTATTGCGGTCGCTGCGTCACAGTTCTACACGTTCGCGATTGTCCTCCGACGCTACGTCGTGGGCGAACCGACGGACTGGATCACGTTCTTCACCGCTTCCGAATGGGCGCCACCGGGTGGAAAGATTGCTATACTCGCGGGTTACGCCGTCCTCGCTGCTGGCACCGCGTTCTTCTTGGGCCGGACGCTTCTGGTGCTCCCCATCGAATACGACATTGTCTCTCCGCGGGTACCGGACATGGCCTTCCCGGATGCAAGGGAGAGAGCCACAACCGTCTCTCAGCGGCCGGCCGCAGAGTCGACCGATCCCGGAGCTTTGCGGAAATAACCCTGGACTGGTGCACCGAAACCGTGACGGTGTCCGGTCCCCTACAGTCCGCGGGAGAACCCGGCTCTGTCCGCGAGGGAACCCAGATCTTGAAGCTGTCCACCAGGGCCACCGCCCAAGGCGTCGGGCTCCTGGCGACGCACCTCGGTACGGGGTTCACCCGGAATTGACGATCTGCCGAACAACGTTGTGATGTCAGGCTCGGGGTCCGGGTGCGCTTGGGAAAACCGTCCTGCATTTCGCTGCCTCGCCCAACCTCGACGAACGGCTATGCAGCTGCACCGGACGGCCTCATTCAGCGGTGACGCAGCGACAGCGAGCTAGGGAACAGTAACGGTGGTGCAACCCAGCAATGTGTGTCCGCCAGCACCTGTGTTGATCCCGTAGGCGCACACTTCATGCGTGCCCGCTGGTGCCTTCAACGTCTCCCTGTACCCGTGCGATGCGCCATACGAAGGGTAGAGCGCAGCCACGTCTGTGCGCTCTCGATTTGAGAGGTAGGCGGTGCTGGCCTTCCCAACATAGAGGTGAACGTTGATCGGCGCTGCGGTATCAGGATCCAACGCCCAGCCTTCCACCGTCACAGAACCAGGCCCTGTACTCACCGAATCCAGGTATCCGATCGGAGCCCGATTCTTCTCCACAATGGGCTCGTACACGGTGACTGTCTGGCAACCGAGCATCGTGTGGGCACCAGGCCCGGCATTTATCCCATACGCGCAGACCTGATGCGTGCCCGCTGGCACTTTCAGCGTCTCTTCAAAACCATGAGCGGCACCATACGCGGGGTAGAGCGCAGCCACGTCTGTGCGCTCTCGATTTGAGAGGTAGGCGGTGCTGGCCTTCCCAACATAGAGGTGAACGTTGATCGGCGCTGCGGTATCAGAATCCAACGCCCAGCCTTCCACCGTCACAGAACCAGGCCCTGTACTCACTGAATCCAGGTATCCGATCGGAGCCCGATTCTTCTCCACAATGGGCTCGTACACGGTGACTGTCTGGCAACCGAGCATCGTGTGGGCACCAGGCCCGGCATTTATCCCATACGCGCAGACCTGATGCGTACCCGCTGGCACTTTCAGCGTCTCTTCAAAACCATGAGCGGCACCATGCGCAGGATAGAGAGCAGCGACATCGGGACGATCTCGGTTCGCCAGGTGCGCGGTGCTCGCCTTTCCAACGTAAAGGTGCACGTTAATTGGGACCCTCGTGTCCGGGTCAAGCGACCAGCCTTTCACGGTCACGGATCCAGGCACAGTACTCACTGAGTCCAGGTACCCGATTGGGACACGATTCTGTTCGGTGAGCGCCGTACCCGGCACTTGGACTACCTGGCAGGCAAGGAGTTGATTGCCACCCACGCCCACGTTTATCGCGTGAACACAAACGTTGCGTCTTCCGCTATCGGCAGGGATTGTTTCAAAGAACCCGTGGTCCTTCCCGTACCCGGAGTACTTGGCGGGTACCGACGTGGTTGCTTTGTTGGCGAGATATGCAACGCTCGAGTTATCCACGTAGACATGCACATTAATGGGGGCGTGCGTGTCGGGATCTACGGCCCACCCCTTCACACTCACGTGTCCATCCGCCGCGGATACGGTAAAGGCCCCTTCGGGCGGGCCAGCCACGGCCTCGACAGTACGGCAACCAAGATCAACATTGGCGCCTCCTCCTGAGCTGATCGCATAAACACAGACTTGTTGTGCGCCCGTACTCTGCGCCGGGACTGTGATGTCGAAACCGTGTGCTGAGCCCATCCCGGGATAGGCGGCACCGACGTCGGGACGGTCCTTATTGGCCACGTGTGCGGTACTCGCATCGTTGACGTAGACGTGAATGGCTATTGGATCCTTCGTATCGGGATCCAGAGCCCATCCCACAACTCGTACCGAGCCTGGACTGACGGAGGTTGACTCGTAGTTCCCAATCGGGCTTTCGCCCTTTTCGATCCCGAACCAGTCGGAATACCAGTTGTAGAAATTTCGATTGCCGTAGGACGAACACGGATTGGACGATGCGCCGTAGCCAGCCGCAAGCGACGCCGCGTTCGGCTGGTAGGGCGTGTAGTAGTAAAGCGCCGCCGTTGCCTTATTCGCAATTCGAACCGCAGACGACCCACAGGAGGCGTCAGGGTGATACCGGACCTGGGCTACCCCACCGACAGGGAACCAGGTGAAGTAGTTACTCGTCCCGGGTGGATTGCCATAGCGCTTCAGCTGCCAGGAGCCCATGAAGACCTGATTATAGAATCCGAAATACTTCGCGTCACACGCGGCTGTATCGGGGCACGCATACCCCATCGAAGCCTGCCAGGCCCACGACGTGGGCGCGTTACCGAGCACCAGACCCTGCTCCTTCTGGAGCATTACAAGAATGACCTGCGGGCTGATGCCACACGACTGGGCAACTTTCACAATGATGCGCGCCGCCGGTTCGTCAGCTGCCCCCACGTAGCCGTTGCACATTGCGTCTGCGGCACGGTTGTAGGTCGTCTGGCGGAAGTCCTTCAAACACGTCTTTCCTGCAGCGCATGAGGAAACCTTACTGCGAAGGAAATTCTGAACATCCCCCTCGGACATGGCGCCGCCATTGTAGAACGCGCTGTCGCTGATGATGTAGCCAGGGTCGAACTTCGAGAGGTCTGCTGCTTCAGCCCCCTTGGGAGCCGTCGTCACACCGATCGCTGCCAGCAGCCCAAAGAGGACCACACTTGCGCATGCTATGAATTTGCTGCGACCCCGGATACTGTTTCTTGCCCTCATAGAGGCAATGGTATTGAAAACTCGAGGACCAGGTCACCATATTGACGTGACGCGCCGTACTATTTGGCGCCGCTGGCTCGCTTTCGGTCGTTTCGCTCGCGGACGCGCGATACCACTTCACCTACCCCGCCCTGTTTGAGGTAATAGACAACACGATCGACATCGCGACGAAGGCCAGTGTGACGCACGGGCTTTTTCGACCCCGAACTCTTCCGGTCACCCTTGGTGCCGTCGGGGGTACGATCGGCGGCCCGAAGAGGGTTCCTGCAAAACTCAAGCAATGGCGCTAACGCTTGTTCCCAGACAAAGTTTTCACGCACCCGTGCCACGTTTTCGCGCGCAACCCGACCGTCGGGCTCGCTGTATAGAAGCCGTTCAATCGATTCGACCAGTGCGTCAATATCCCGCTCCGGCACAGACGCGCCTAACCCTTCCGCACGGACGAGATCACCGAACGAGTCACCCTCGGTCGTGACAATAGGGAGACCTGCCCAGAGGTAATCCAGGATCCGCGTGCGGAACGAGAAAGTTGTCTCGATGTGTTGAAAGTGGGTCGACACGCCGAGGTCCGCTTCGAGAAGGTAATTCTGGCGCTCGTCGTAAGGAACCCAATTCTCATTGAAAAAGACATGCTTACCGGTGAGATTCAGGTGGCCCGCGAGGACACGGGAACGCGCAACTGCCTCCATCTCGGGGACGTTGGGATTGGGGTGCTTTACGCCCATGAAGAAGAGACGGACATCGGGGTGCGATTCCGCGACACGGGCGATGGCACGAATAAGCGTCTCCGGATCGAACCAGTTATAAATGCCCCCACCCCACACCACGACCTTGTCGTCAGCCCCAATTCCCGGCACGACACCTCTTATCACCTGTCGTGTGTGAGCGGGCGGTGTGCTGTCAATGCCGAAGGGCGCGATCCCAATCAGGCTGTCGAGCTCACTGTCCCGCGAATAGGTGTAGGCGTTGATGCGTCCAACTGCAGCGAGTTGACCCAGCCAAAAGTACCGCTGCCGCTCACTAGCCGCGAGAAAGAAGTCTCCGACTTCGAGCTGGTGATTGAGCGTTTCAGTTGCCTCGCTGATCTGCTTGTTCCACAGGGTGAATGTCTTGCCACGACCTTGTTCCAGTTGCTCAAGGTGAAGCGGATCGTAGACGTCTACAACCACAACCTTCGACGTCTTCTGGAGGACCGGAAACAGAGCCAGGGCATGTCCCTGCAGAATAACAACGTCGGCCCACGCTTCGTGCGGGGCCATCGACGCCGGGTGGTGATAGTTGACCGCACTGACAGCGACATGCTCGTCGCGCAAGTCGGCATGACTCGTGCTCACCAGACGGACGTCATGCTCCGCCGACAGCAGCTTGGCTATGTTCCACGCACGAATCGCCGGGCCCGCCATCTTCTCCCCGAGTGCATCACCGGTGACTACCAAGATGTGGCGTCGACCCGGTATTTCGAGTTGCCCCAGAGAATCAATGATCTTTTCGTAGCCGCGCAGGTAGTTTTCGATTGGGTAGGCGGGCTCGTCAGTGTTTCCAAATAGCTCTTTCAGTTCGCGATCCGAACGCCGACGGGTTCCTTGCACGACCTTCCGCGACTCACTGATTTCTGGCAGCTTTTCGACAAACTGGTCAATTGCATACACCCCCGCTACAGTTTGCTTGTCGACAGCCACTGAAGCCTGTGCATCGTTCCCGCTTCGACGTAAGTCGAACTCGGCAGAATCGGCGCCCCCTCTCGCGACGGCGCGGCGCACTGCGAGCAGTAGCGCACCCGGCAAGACCTGAGCCAGCGACTCGTCGTCCAGATTCTTGTACAGGGTAAAGAGAGCGTTTCGCTCGAGAAGATACGTTTCGCGGTAGCTTCCGAATTTGTTCATTGACGCGTGATGCTTGTGAAATGCGAGCGAACGTGGCTGGAATCTGAATCGATACCCCAGCAGGTTCAGGCGCCACCCCAGGTCAACATCGTCGTAGAACATGAAGTAGTTGTCGTCGAACCCGCCAAGCTCTTCGAAGACCGACGCACGAATGAACATAGCTGCGCCCGTGCCGAACAACACATCTTTCTCGGTGTCCCACGCGTGACGATCGGTTTCCCCCGCGTGTGGCTTATAGCCCATGCCGTACCAGGTGATCGCTGCGTCAGCGAAGTCGATCGACTCTCCTGTCCAGTCCAGGACCTTGCTTGCGACAGCGCCGATGTCCATGCCACGGGCGAATGTGGACATCGCTTCTGCGATCCAATCCGCATGTGGTTTCGCATCGTTGTTGAGAAACGCGACGAATTCCCCCGACGAGTGACTCACTCCCAAATTGCATCCGCCCGTGAATCCCAAGTTCACCTGCGATTCGACAATAATTGCCGGAGACCCGTGTGACTTGAGTTTCGCGAGACTATCGTCGCCGGATCCATTCTCCACAACGACGATCTCCAGCAGTTCCTGAGGCCAGTTGAGTTCCTGGAGAGACGCGATGGCTGCGATCGTGTCGTCCGCGCCTCGGAAATTCACTAGAACCACTGAAACGACACCAGGCCGGATTTTTCTCACTGAGCACTCCACATTTTCAACGGTCGCGGACTTGGGAGTCTATCAATCGAAGATTGCAGCGCCCCGGGGGCCGGCTCCTCCTGTACGCTCTCGCAGCTTCGGCATAGCAGAGTGGATAAGATTCTCTGGTGGCCCGACGAGAAAGTGAGCCCATGGATATTTCTGGGGAAGGCGCAAAGCGCTCCCGTGTCGTCACTGAACCGTTACGGCGGGTAGGGCGACCACCGAAGTTCACACAAGGGACCGTTGAGTCCTTCAAAGAGATAGCCGAGTATCGTGAACTCCTCGGCCGTCTGGTCAGTCGAGAGATTCGGGCAAAGTACAAGAACAGCGGACTCGGCATTGTCTGGTCGCTTATCCGACCCCTTGCGCAACTGCTGATTTACTACATTGCCATCGGGCAGTTCCTTGGCGCTGCACGCGCGATCCCCGACTTTGCGGTGTTCGTATTCACGGGTCTGACCATTTGGGGCCTTTACGCCGAGATCATCAGCGCAGGCACGAGTTCGATCATTAATAACTCGGGGCTCGTGAAGAAGGTCTATCTGCCTCGGGAAATATTCCCCCTCGCCGCCGTCGGTGGCGCCCTCTTCAACTTCGTCGTACAGTTCGGGATCCTCGTCGTCGCGACATTTGTACTCATGCGACCCCCGCTGCACATCGAGATTCTTTACTTACCGCTTTCTATTGCCGTTGTCGTGGTGCTGGGTACGGCTTTCGCCCTCGTCCTGTCGGCGGTCAACGTTTATTTCCGCGATGTGCAGCATCTCGTCGAGGTTCTCCTGCTCGTGCTCTTCTGGGCCTCCCCCATCGTTTATTCGATGAGTTATGTGAACGGCGCTCTCAGCGGATCGTGGATCGAACAGGTATACCTCGCCAACCCTGTCACTCTTGCCGTGCTGGGTATGCAAAAGGCCATGTGGGTTGCAGGCAGCGCGGATCCCAACCAGTTCTGGCCTGAAAACCTCGACCTTCGTCTGCTGATCGCACTCGCAGTCAGTCTTTTGCTTCTCTGGGGCGCTCAGCGAATCTTCTCGCGGCTCCAGAGCAACTTCGCACAGGAGCTTTGATCCTTGACCACTATTGAACCCATTGTTCGCGTCGACGATGTTTCCAAGCGATTCGTACTTCACAAGGACAAATCGATCAAGGACCGGGTCCTCTACTTCTCCAACAGGAAGCAGTCAAAGGACGTTTTCTGGGCGCTTCGTGACGTGTCCCTTGAGATTGAGCTGGGGGAAACGGTTGGACTTGTTGGCCACAACGGCTCTGGGAAAAGCACGCTTCTCAAAATAATCGGCGGGATTATCGATCCGTCGAGCGGAGCAGTTTATCGGCGTGGACGCGTCGCTGCCTTGCTTGAACTTGGCGCCGGCTTCCATCCGGATCTTTCCGGGCGCGAGAATGTCTATCTCAATGCGGCGATCCTCGGGATGAGCAGCGACGACACCGACAAGGTGTTCGACGATATCGTCGAGTTCTCGGGGATACGTGACTTCATCGACTCACAGGTGAAGTTCTATTCATCCGGAATGTATGTGCGTCTGGCTTTCGCCGTCGCAGTTCATTCCGACCCCGACCTGCTGCTGGTCGATGAGGTACTCGCCGTGGGCGATGAACCATTCCAAGCCAAATGCATGAACAAGATTCGACAGTTCCAGCGCGAGGGTCGCACGATTGTTCTGGTCAGCCACTCTGCGGAACAAGTCGCAGACGTGTGCACGCGTGCCATCGTGCTCGACGGCGGCGCGATCGTTCACGATGGCGACGTAGGAGAGGGTATTCGTACTCTCCGCGAAGGTTACGAGCGTGACCGTGTGGAGAAAGAACAGGAAGAAGCGGAGAAAGACGACCTGCCGGTGAACCGGGCAGTAGTTATCTCCGAGGTGTCGATTAGCTCGCCATCTCTCAGCGGGGACTCCCCGCTTCCGAGGGGATCTGATTTGACCCTCACGATTCACGCCGAGGTAAAGCGTGAGGTCGAATGGATCACGGGATTCACTCTCGATACGCCGCTCGGACAGACAATTTATCGCCTCAATACCGAGGGGTTGGGGATTGACCTGCCAACCACACCCGGTCGGTATGCGATTTCATTTCGGCTCCCTGATACCAACTTTGGCGCTTCACGCCTGGTGATCAGCGCCGGTGCGACAGAGCTCGACGGAACGATCATCGATAATCTGAACCCGGCGGGCCATCTGGATTACCAGCACGACCCGAACGGTGCCGGAGTGGTGCAGTTTGCTGCCACTGCGTCTGTTCAGCTCGAGCCCAGCCGCTAAGACATCCCTCTTCGATTAGACTCAAACATATGCTTTCTCGTGCTGTCGTTACCGTAAGCTACGACTCCGACGGCCCTTTGACGAGTTTCCTGGAGGGCCTTTCATCCCCGCCACGCGATGACGCCATTATCGTGGTAGCGGATAACTCCCCGGACACGGGTCATGCGGAATCGATTAGTCGCGAGCACGGAGCGCGGTATCTTCCGATGCCCGGCAATTTGGGATACGGCGCCGCCATCAATCGCGCCTTCGAGAGCCTGCCGGCATCAGTGGACTGGATTCTCGTCAGTAACCCCGACGTTCTTGTTAGTCCAGCGGCGATCGACACGCTCATCGATAGAGCCCGGGTCGACCCACGCATCGGTAGCGTCGGCCCGCTGGTGCGAAATGTGGATGGATCAATATATCCGTCTGCCCGTCGTGTCCCGTCCGTGCGGATAGGAATCGGCCATGCCTTACTCGCGAATATCTGGCCAGCCAATCCGTGGACTCGCCGTTACCACGACGATGACAGCGCGTCACCGCGGCTTCGTGAAGCAGGTTGGCTGTCTGGTTCGTGTCTCTTGATCCGTCGAGAGGCATTCGAAAGCATAAACGGATTCGATGAAGATTTCTTCATGTATTTTGAGGACGTGGATCTCGGCTACCGGCTGCACAAGGCTGGTTGGCGCAACGTCTACGAACCTGCTGCGGAGGTGACGCACATTGGGGCCCAATCGACCGGAAAATCTTCTGACGCAATGCTTCAGGCGCATCATCGGAGCGCCGAAAAGTTCATCGCAAAGAAGTACTCGCGACGGGTCTATTGGCCATTCCGGGTGGCCGCAATCGTAGGGCTGCGAATTCGCTCGGCAGCGATGCGTCGCGCGTTGCGACCAAAGGGCTGAGCAGGCAAGAGCGATTTCGTCGTTACCTTCTAGGGCGCGGTGATGGCGATCGACTTCAAGAGGGACAGCATCTTCGGTCCATTAGCGTCGGCGAACCTCGTCGCGGTCTTGAACCCGTTATCGCTCAGTTCCTTGGCGACCTGCGGATCGTTCGTAATATCCTCTATGGCGCCTTTAAGTTGATTTCGGTCGGAGCCCGACACGAGCAAGGAGTTGTAGCCGTCGAGCACTTCGTATCTGGTCTTGTCGTTCACGATTGCAATGAGTGCCGCGCCAGTAGCCATCAGCGCGAGAGGCACCAGAGCGTTGGGGTAGGCAGAGAGAGCCACTACCCCGACGGGCTTCGTCTGAGCCAGCAACTCGAGTTCGGATGGAGACGGAACAGCGGACTTCAAGTGCAGGGCGGTGGCGCCAAGCGGTCCGAGAACACTGTCGACCCACGACCGCGTGTCATCGTCGAGCCCAAGCGTCGCGAATATCCGCGACCGCGGAGACTCCTCTCGTGCCTTCGTGGGCAGAGCAGGCACGATTCGTCCAAACGTTTCCCAGGCTGTTTCCGCCCTGAGCTGGTCTGCCGTCCATCGGTTCGGGGCGATGAAGTCAAACTCGGGTCGATATTTCGCCACGATTCCAGCTTGTTTGGCTGGGTCGTCAGGGAACCCGCCGCTCTCAACGTCGGGTAGTAAATAGACGGCCTTCCCGCTGGTGACGCTCGCTAGCCACGTTGTCGTAGCGGCCCCAAAATCGCACGCGATCTTGAGCGACTCCACGTCCGACAACTTATCAACCAGGAGCTCGTCGACGGTTCCTTCCGCCACCATGTGCACTGAGGCTGGACACCCGTTCGCAGAGAGCCAGGCAGCCTGTTCCTGGACGTATTGCGTCCACAGCGCATCGGACTCGCCACTGACCAGGTAGTCGACGGCGAGCGGCGCTGCCGTCCGCCGATCAAGGAACAACCCTTCCCAACGCCGCCAAAAGTGTCGCATCGACGCCAATTCGCGTTTCCCTTGGCTGTATCCCCGTGATGCAGACTCGTGATGAACCAGGAGCGACAACGGCTGGTAGTAACACCGGATTCCGCTCGCCCACGCTTGTAACCCGTAATCCACGTCCTCGAACCCGAGCCAGTATTCCTCGTCGAGGCCACCAAGAGTTCCGTATGCCTCTCGCGTGATGTAAACGCACGCACCCGAGACCGAGGTGTTGTAGACAGGAACGTTGGCGATTCGGGAGGTCGCCGGACTTCCAACGTACAAGTGCCCGAACCACTGCGGAGCGAGGACGCGGGCGTAATAGGTCCCGCCGTACTGAATTCGCCCATTTGGATAAACGAGCTTGGGGCTCACTAAACCCACCTTGGGGTCCACGGCGTATGCGGTGTACTGGAGCGCCTCCAGCCAGCCTTCCTGCGCCACGATGTCGCTATTGAGCAACACGATGTCGTGCGTGGCCGCGCGCATACCAACGTTCACCGCCACCGCAAATCCTTCGCGGCGTTCTTTGAGGATGACCCTTATCCGGTTCGACTCGAGGGTCCTGAGCTTGGCCCGATTCTCCGGCTCACAATAGTCGTCCACGATGATGACCTCGTAGTCGAAGTTCGCGCACGTCGCTTCGATGCTCTCAAGGCAGGCCGACAGAAAAGGAAAGTCGTTATAGCTGGGAATGACGATGCTCACTGGTCGACGGTGCTCCGACACCCAGGCGGCCGCAACACGATCGGCACCAAGTCCGCGCGTATTGACCGCGTAGGATCGTTTGGTTACGAGTTCCTGAGCGCGGTCGTGCATCGGGGCGGGTAACCGCCGATAAATACGTCGAGCAGCAGCAGCGAGCAGGTTTCGAGGCATCAAATTCCAACTGTAGATTCGAGAGGACAAGCACCTAATGCTACCTAACGACGGGGAAACGTTCCTGGCTCCCACTGTCCGACTGCTGGTGGTCGCTCCCGACGTCGTTGGCCGCCGCATGGCGGGGCCCGGGATGCGGTATGTAGCCATTGCGCGTGCCCTTGCCCCTCATGCAACAGTGACGCTCGCGATAGGTGTGGAAGGAAGCGAGCTTATTGACCTCAGCGATTCGTCCGTTCAGGTTGCGTCGTATCAGTCACGGACTGAGCTCGAAAAGCTCGTCGATGAACACGATGTCATCTTCAGCCAATTCATTGACACGAATGTGGTCAGTCATGCACTTGGAAACGGTAAACGGATCGTCTATGACCTTTACAACGCGCTACCCGTCGAGACCGTCGGAGCTGAACGCGTCAGCGGGTTTACGGACGAAATCGATAAGGACCGCGAATATAAAGAGCTCCTCAAATACTTCAGGTTCTGCTCGCAAACAGGAAGCTTCTTTGTCACGTCGAACGAGCGGCAACGCGACTACTGGCTCGGCTTCATCATGGCCAACGGTGGAATTCTCCCCAGCGATCTTGGGCACCGCACTGTCGACGAAATCATCGGGTTGGCTCCCTTTGGAATGAATGAAAGCGACCCGGTGCAGACACGACATGCGCTACGTGGCAATTTCGGAATCGCCACTGATGACTTTGTGATTGTGTGGGCGGGCGGAATCTGGGACTGGTTCGACGCCGAAACGCCAATCCGAGCGGTCGCTGAACTCGCGCCAAACCACCCGGAAGTGAAACTCGTGTTTTACGGAACGGTTCACCCGAACACAGCGGTTGGCCGGCCGAAAGCGGTCGACCGTGCACGAGAACTTGCAGGCGAGCTCGGAGTCCTCGGATCGAACGTGATCTTCCTTGATGAATGGGTGGACGCCGACGACCGCGTCAACTATCTCCTGGACGCGGACGTTGCACTGTCAGCTCACAAGCTGAGCCTGGAGACTCACTACGCGTTCCGCACCCGAATCCTCGATCACTTCTGGGCATCCTTGCCGAGCATCGTCTCAGCCGGCGACTGGTTCGCGGAGTACATCGAAGCCAACGGACTAGGTCAAGTTACCGGTATCGGCAGTGTGCCCGACACGAAAGCCGCAATCCTCTCGTACCTGACGGATCCCGAACTGCGCGCGGCAACAGAACTGCGGATTCGCATGGTAAGGCCGGAATGGACCTGGGAACAAACCACCGCGCAGCTCCGGTCCGCGGTCATTGACAACTATGACGACCTGGCCCAGAGGACAAGTCCCCACCTCAACGCCGCGGCCCCCTCCTCTGTGCCGTTCGCACGCGAATCGCCGCGGCTTGGGCGCTTGCGGCGCACGGCGGCGTGGTCGTTGCTCTCGAGAATCTACCGTGGAGTGAAACGCCGAGTCTCAAGCCACTGAATCATAGAATCCGGAAATAGCGGGGGTGAGTTCTGACCAGCGGAAGCGGCTTGCCGTCTCCAATCCGGCGGCTCGTAGCCGATTCTGAAGTTGAGGATCGCTGATAACGCGTTCGATCGCATTTGCCAGGCCTGCGACGTCGCCCTGTGCGACCATGATGCAATTCACCCCGTCGACACAGAAATCCCGATTGCCGTGCGAATCGGTCGTGATTACGGGACAGCCAGCCGCCATCGCCTCGATGATCGGCAAACAGAAACCCTCGTGCAGGGAAGTCTGAACGAAACACGTGGCTTCGTTGTACAGGACGTTCACCTCGGCGTTCGAAGGCCGTTCGTGGTAGCTGGCACGGGAATCCACGACGATGTTCGGTTCGCTCCCGAAGAGCGATAACCGAGGTCTGTTCTCACCCAACGAGCGCCAGGCTTCTAATGTCATTGCAAAGTTCTTTTGGAAGAAGCTTCGTCCCACGGCAAGCACAACGTCAGTCTCGCGAGGGTGTCCTTGCAGCTGGTGGTAAGTCGTCGCGTCATAGCCGACCGGCAGATATTGGGCGTCAACTCCGACGTCTCTCAGCTCCCCCATCTGGTAGGTGGCGATCGCTGCTGTGACGAACTCTCTCCGGTAGCTTGATACGACGGCGGCTCGCGCTTCAGCGTCATCGCGGTAGAACCACGTTTCAAACTCCTGCACGAAGTTCACCGGGTAGCCTGAATTTACGCTTGCGAGCCAAACCACCTGAGCTGTTTCCCACCACGTCGCGACCTTGATCGCCTCTTCATCCCTGAGTGCGAGCAACATGTCTGAGTAGCCGCGAAACGTGCGCACGGGAATCTTCAGCTCCATCCAGGTTGGTTGCCCTTGCAGCGACCAAATTTCCGGGGCAAACCCTTGCTGCTCGAGCGCCGTCGACTCTTCGAACACCGTCCGTATTCCACCGCTGATCGAGGTGGCATTCAACACGAAGATAATCCGCTTTCGCCCATCAGCGGTCAGAACCGGTCTGTTATTCAGCCATTTCGCCTGGAAGGGCAGGAGCTCCGGCTGCGGGATAGAGCCCACGTCGAGAACGACGGGAGAGAAGCACAGGGTTCGCACATTCTGAGCCCATGCCTTGTGAATCAGGTAAGAGATCTGCGCCTCGAGATCCATACTCCGCACCTCACGAGTCGATAGCGGAACCCGATCGATCGTTTCTGCGGTTACGTAAAGGCCGTGGGTCACTGCCGTCAAGACATATCGCGGTATCTCGCGCTGCCCATACTCAGCAGGTGTTCCGCCGTTGGCGGACCACCGAGCATTTCGACGATCGTAATCAAAGCCGGCGATGACTTCGCCGTTCGCCCTAATCGACGGTGACGCGATTCCGATCTCATGGTCAGGGTCGTAGCTATACGCAGCATGCTGGAGCCTGACCACGTCGATCAGCTTGATGAGCGGATTGCCGAGGTCTGCTATGACCACGTCGCATCTCCGCCAATACTGCTTGATCCACATTCGAATGTCGATCAGGCTGGTTGACCCGGCATCCTCGATGAAGTCGCACACGGTGTACAGCGCCTGGTCCACGCCAGGCATATGTGACGCTTGCGCCGCGCTCACCAGAAAATGGGCCTGTGCACCGGTGTGAATTTCCTGCATCCAATCCGACAAGTCTGCCGGATGAGTACCCAGCAGCACGAATACGGTCGGCTTACGGTGGTTCAAGTGCCAGTTCTCGGCTGTGCGTGGGTCGATGGCGGACGTTATCCCATTAGGAAACCGGTGCATAAAGGTGCGGGCCCTGCGTGACCGTTCAACGTACTTGAGGTAGTTGCTCGGCCCGTGCTGGATGAGAATGCGCAGGTGGCTGAGACCCTTTCGAACTGTTTCAGCCGCCCCGAGGAGTGCGCCCCTGATTACTCGATTCACTTATGGTTCCAATCAGATCGCGACATGCACTCGATCCAGCATGTCTTCCGGTGCACATCTTGCAGCACGGACTCAGGAATTACTCCTTGACGAGAGTGCTGAGGTAACGCCCGTACCCACTCTTGACCAGGGGCGCAGCCAGTCGTTTTAACTGCTCGCTGTCAATCCAGCCAGCCCGCCACGCGATCTCTTCTATGCACCCGACCTTGAAACCCTGGCGATCCTCGATCACGCGGACATACTCGGATGCCTGCATCATCGATTCGAATGTTCCGGTGTCCAGCCAGGCGGTCCCGCGGTCGAGAACCTTCACCTGAAGCTTGCCGGCGTTGAGGTATCTTTCGTTCACCGTCGAGATTTCAAGCTCGCCTCGCTCGCTCGGCTCTATGGTCTTCGCGATCTCGACGACGGAGTTGTCGTAGAAATAGAGACCCGGGACTGCATAGTTGCTCTTTGGCGCCATCGGTTTTTCCTCGATGGACAGCGCAACGAAGTTGTCGTCGAATTCCACGACGCCGTACGCCGTCGGATTGGCGACGTGGTAAGCGAAGATGAGTGCGCCGTCGACCTCCCCGTGATTACGCAACGCCGACCCCAGACCGGTTCCGTGAAAAATATTGTCGCCGAGTACGAGCGCGACGCTCTCATCTCCGATGAAGTCTTCGCCAATGATGAATGCCTGTGCGAGACCGTCCGGGGACTCCTGCACTGCATACTCAAGGCTGATCCCGAGCTCGGAGCCGTCTCCAAGCAGTGACTTGAACTGGTCGTTGTACTCCGGAGTAGTGATGATCAGGATTTCCCTGATTCCTGCCATCATGAGCGTCGACAGGGGGTAATAAACCATCGGTTTGTCATAAATCGGCATCAGTTGCTTCGATATGCCCTTGGTGATCGGCCACAGTCGTGTACCGGACCCACCGGCAAGAATAATTCCGCGCATAGTTCGCCAGTCTATCCTTCAGCCAGCAGAGGCTCGCCCTTGCTGAGCGGCTCATGGTCACTGGCGCCACAACGCGCCAAGCGCCCGCACCGGTGCTGTTAGCCGCCAGCTCGTACTGGCCTCCATCGCTCGGACTCGAGCTTCCATCGACGCCGAGCGGCGCGCCATCTCGGTCTGAAGCTCGAGCACCGCTGCCTGGGCCGCGACTCGCTCCAACTCAAGGGCATCCACCTGCGCTCGAAGCCGACGAATTTCGTCGGGCATCGCTTCAAGTTGCGCACGGAAAGCCAGCGTCTCACCGAGACCTTCATAGCACCGCTTGATCTTGTCCCCCTCGGTCTTCGCCGCGTCAAAGAATCCAATGAGAGCAGGAGGTTGTTCTCGTCCAACACCGAGCACTCCAAGCCCGTGCGCGTGGTCGAATGCGAATGCGGGGTGCTGGCCCCGCAGTTCTTCCCAGAGCTTCCATACACCAAAGCCGTCCTGCCGTTCAGCGACGTCGTGAAACAAGACGACACCCCGAGCAGAGAGCTTCGGCAGCCACGCGTTGAAGTCGTGAGCGACGTCTTCATATCCGTGCCTGCCATCTATATGGAGCAAATCGACCGACCCGTCCTCGACGAGCGCGAGGGAATCGTCGAAAGATCCTCGAATGAGCTTTGAGAAGTCAGCGTACGATGCCTCGTTCGTAGTCGAAACGAACTCGTAAACTTCCTCGCCGTAGAAACCGGCATGATCATCGCCCTCCCATGAGTCGAGCGCATATGTACGGGCGTCCAGCCCCAAACGCAGCACCGCTTCGCAGAATACGAAGTATGAGTAGCCGTAATGAGTGCCAAGCTCCACGACAGTTCCAGGCCGAATGGCATCCATCAGCCAGTACGCGAAAGGCGCATGCTCCAGCCATGCCGTCACGGTGAAGAGCGGCGGCTGCCAATACGACGCGGCCGAGACCCATTCGCCGCGCCTGACATTGCCCTCGTCCACAGGATTCGGGCCCAGATCAGTCTCCATTGACGTCACATTCTCTCTTCTATATCTGCACCCGAAGAGTCATATTGCCGTGCGCAGAGTTACAGCTGCGTGCGCAGGGTGTCGTAGTACGCCCGTGCCGAGTCCCAGGTGGGGAGCAAGCCGGAAGCAGCAGCCTCCGCCAAACCAGGCGCGTCCGTGTCCTTGGGTGAGAGCAGCGGGGCACCGGCCTCATCGGGGAAGACCAATCCAATGTCACTGTCGAGCGGGTTGATCCCGTGCTCGCGGTCCGGGCGGTAAACATCGGTGACAAGGTAGCTCACGGTCGCATCGTCGGTGAGCGCGACGAAACAGTGACCGAGCCCCTCGGAAAGGAAGATCGCCTTGCGCTCTTTGTCATCAAGCAGAACCGAGTCCCACTGACCGAATGTCGGTGAGCCGACTCGAATGTCGATGACGTAGTCAAGGACAGCGCCATGGGTGGCGGTGACGTACTTGGCCTGGCTTGGCGGCACATCCGCGAAGTGGATTCCGCGGACCGAACCACGCTTGGAGACCGAGGTATTCGACTGCGCCAACTGAATTGAGCGGCCGGTGGCCTCCTCCAGCTTGTCGAAGCGGTACCACTCGAGGAACACTCCCCTGTCGTCGCCGAACTGCTTCGGGGTGATTTCGTAGCTGTCTGGGATTTTCAGTTCGCGGATCTGCACCCGGGCAGTCTACCAACTGCCAGTATTCGTCGCAGGAACGGCACATCGCGAGCAAATAGAATTATGGGGACTCTCACGAAGGAAGTACATTGCGCTATCTCATCACCGGAGCATCCGGCATGCTCGGAACCGACCTGCAGAAGGCCCTCGCTGGCCGCGACGTTACGGCTCTCGGTCGAACCGATCTCGATGTCACCGACCTGGACGCCGTCCGCACCGCTGTATCAGGCCACGACGTCATCATCAACGCCGCGGCATACACGAAGGTCGACGACGCCGAATCCCACGAGGATGCCGCTTTCGCGGTCAACGCGACCGGCGCGAAGAACCTCGCGATCGCGGCTCGTGAGGCCGGCGCGAAGCTCGTCCAGGTGTCGACGGATTACGTCTTCAAGGGTGACGCCACAGCGCCGTACCGTGAGGACACTGTCCGCGAACCGCTGTCGGCATACGGGCGCACTAAAGCCGCCGGCGAGGAAGCGGTGCTCAGCGAGAACCCTGGCGGCTCCTACATCGTGCGGACAGCCTGGCTCTACGGAGAGCACGGACCAAACTTTGCCGCGACGATGGTGCGGCTCGCTAGCACCCATCCGACCGTGAGCGTCGTCACGGACCAGCTCGGCCAGCCAACCTGGACCGCTGACCTGGCCACACAGATCGTCACTCTGGTCGATTCTGATGCTCCCGCCGGTATCTACCACGGCACGAACGCCGGTGAGGCATCCTGGTTCGACTTCACCAAAGCCATCTTCGAAGAGGTTGGCCTTGACCCTGAGCGGGTGCAACCCACCGATTCCTCGGCGTTCGTCCGGCCCGCGCCGCGGCCGGCGTACTCAGTTCTTGGACACGACGCGTGGCGTTCGGCAGGGCTTGAACCGATGCGCCACTGGCGGGAGGCCCTCGCGGATGCTGTGGCGTCAGGCGCGGTCAAACGTCCGTCGGCGAGCGAATAGCGTAGCGGCATGGCAACGACACTCCGGGTGATCGTCGACCAGATGGTGACGCCCCTCCCGAATGGAATCTCCCGTTATACGGAGGAGCTCGCCCGAGCGCTCATCCAGACCGCACCGAAAGGCTGTGCTGTCGAGGGAATCGTCTCGGCCCTGCCCGCAGAGAAGATCGCCGCGATCGAAGAGGCGCTCCCCGGACTGGCCGCTCTTCATCGGACCACGCTCCCGCGCCGCGAGCTCGCCGCAGCCTGGCAGCTGGGCATTGTTCCGTCCCTGGGATCCGGAATGATCCATTCCCCGAGCCTTCTCGCGCCCCTTCACCGGCACGATCGCGAGTTCGACGCCACACAGATCGTCGTCACGGTCCACGACACGCTGGCCTGGACCCACCCCAAGTCGCTGACACCGACGAGCGTCGCCTGGCACAAGGGGATGCTGAAACGCGCAAACAAGCACGCCGACGCAATCGTCGTTCCGACGCACGCTGTCGCTGAACAACTGTCAGAGATCGTCGATCTTGGCGACCGAGTGCGGGTCATCTCCGGAGCTGTGGCCTCGGACCTGAAACTGCCAGCAGACGCCGATGCCCGAGCGAGTCGCCTCGACCTCCCGGCCGAGTACGTCCTCACCGTCGGCTCGCTCGACCCTCGGCGCGGCGTCACCGCCCTCATCAACGGCCTTGGCAGCCCAGGCGCCCCCGATCTTCCCCTGCTTGTCCTCGGCCCCGACACCTGGGGCGAACTGTCCCTCGCCGTCGTCGCCGACGAGGCGGGCTTGCCCGAGGACCACGTTCGCGCGCTCGGGCATCTCGCCGACGAAGACCTCGCAGTGGTTCTCGATCGGGCAAGCGTTTTCGTTTACCCCAGCCTGCGGGAAGGCTTCGGCCTCCCCCTCGTCGAAGCGTTCTCTTTCGGGACCCCTGTGGTGCACTCCGACGATCCCGCCCTTCTGGAAGTCGCCGGTGGCGCTGGGGTTGCTGTCGAACGCGGCAAGAAGGGGTATGGCGAGAGGCTCGCCGACGCCGTCGCATCGGTCCTCACTGACTCAGAACGCGCCGAACGACTCCGCATCGTCGGTCAGGACCGGGCTCGCGCCTTCAGCTGGCGCGATTCCGCCGAGCGAGTGTGGGCCCTGCACGCCGACCTGTGATGCGCGACTCAACGCGTCGAGCCCGTCTAGGGCCAGATGGTTGTGTAGATGCCGCTTGTATTAGATTCGATGCTCGATGCGGTGCCCGCCCACCATGTCGAAACCCAGAGTCCATCTCTGAAGAAATGCTCCTCGGCGATCGTCCAGACGGTACTGGTTCCCTCTTCGTCCGGTAGAACCTCAGACTGTCGGCAAATCGTTCCTTCGCGATGCGGCTCGCAGATATGATCGTTCGCTTCAATGAGCGCTATTGCCTCATCCTGCGCTTCGCGGTTGACCCTGTTCACCGCGTTCGCAATACCGCCCTCAGTTCCGAGGCCCCAATGACACTCGAACCCGGGCAGAGGCTTTCGAAATTCTTCGATGACTGGATATCTGGAGATCCCCGAGTCTGCCATCGACTCATGATTGAGTTCCTCATCAGCCATCTGATCTAAGAAAGTTTGCGGGTATACCTCCATACAGCTTTCGGGCGCTGCAGGCGCCTTCGCCTCGCCCTCCGGCGATGATGTTCGTTCGGGGGCGGTCGATACGGGGGTAGTCGGTGCTGTGGCAGTCGCGGAAACGGCGGGCTTCGGCGACGCAGCCCGTTGCGAATCGGGCGGGGTGCCAAATACCAATGCTGAACCCGCCCAAGCCACCATGGCGACCACAAGAATTGTGATTCCGACCAGGAAGAACCGCCCGTCACTTGGACGTCGTTTCTTAGTGGATGCAGTCGCGTCACTGGTGCCGTCGTTGGGCTCGTTCATCCCTGCTCCCACTCTCCTGTACGTCGCCCAGACCTCTTTGGCTGGGCGTTGAATCACGATGCGCCGCTCATGCACTCGCCCGCGCCATCCCTCGCGCGTGCACCAAACGTACCGGTCGCAGGGGTGCACCGCCGACATGCGACTCCCGGACCTGTGCGGCGTCGAGGGGTTGTCTCTAACCCGCCGGCGTCTCCGTCGGCTCAGGCGGATACAGGTCGGCGCGGATCAGGGCCCGGATTTTTTCGAAGTCCGGATCGTCCTGGTCGACGCCGTTCGCCGGCGTCAGTTCCACCGACGTGATCGGCTGCTCCTTGGACTTCATGGCGAGGTTCGTGAAGTAGCCCAGCATGTCCTGCGGAACATCGGTCTTCACGACCTGGGTCCCTGCCTGGGCGATCGCCTGGAACTTGGTCAGCACGTTCGTCGGCGTGAACTGCTGCAGAATGGCGGCCTGCAGCTCACGCTGCCGCTCCATCCGGTCGAAGTCGCTTGTCGAGTGCCGCGAACGCGCATACCACTGGGCGTGATAACCGTCCAACCGCTGCGTTCCGGGCTCGATCCATTCAACGACTCCCTTGAGGTTCTCGTCCCCGCCGATGGGCAACCTCTCCTTCACCGTGATCTCCACCCCGCCGAGCGCGTCGATGAGATCGCTGAACCCCTGCATGTCGATGAGAGCGTAATACTGGATCGTGAGGCCGGTGATACCCTCTGCTGCTTCCTTCGTCGCCTCGATGCCGGGGGTGGAACCGGTCGACGTCGCATCCGGATACAGGTCGTCGTGTCGCAACTCAGCCTCGGTGTACACGGAGTTCAGCTTGCACACGCTCACATCGCAGTTGCGGTATCCGTTGGGATACAGCTCAGCCATCGGTGAATCATCCGAGAACGGCACCCTCCGCATATCGCGCGGGAGGCCGATCATCGTCACGCGCCCGGTGTCGGCATCGATGGACACAACGGAGAGGCTGTCCGGCCGCAGTCCTTCGCGGTCGGGACCCGCGTCTCCCCCGAGCAGGAGGATGTTGTAGCGGCCGTCAACCGGCGGAACCGAGGCGGCCCCGGCCCCGAAGATCGAACTCAGCGTGCCGCGCGCCACACCGGCGTAGTACGCCCCGGCGGTCGCTGTTCCGACGGATGCCACCAGCAGGATCACGGTGAACGCGGCAATCCAGAAGCGTGAATTCGGGCGGGCGCGCACAAGTCGCACCAGCCGCAGTGTGTCGATGGTGAGCACGAACCACAGCGCGGCATAGCCAACCAGCAGCGCCTGCGCACCGGTCAATGCAAACGAGTTCGTCACAATGGACAGGGTCGCGGTGCGCCAGAGCGAGTATGCGACGATGGCGACGGCCACGATCAGCCAGAGAGTCAGCGTCGCCGCGAGACCGATTCTGCCGAGTTTGCGATTGCCGGCGAGCACCTGCGGCGAGCCCGGAATGAGAAAGTTGAGCACGACGAGCCACCAGGCGCGCCGGGTCATCAGTGCTGGGGCGCCAAGATCGGGATAGCGGATCGGGCTCGCGGTGTAAACGCTCATAGTTTCTGGTGAAGAGCCTGATTCTTCGCTTCGACCTGGACGGCCAGGTCCTCCTGGTACTCGGTCATCCGGTCGAGGAGCGTCTCGTCGGACGTTCCGAGGATGCGAACGGCGAGGAGCGCGGCGTTCTTCGCTCCCCCGATGGACACCGTGGCAACCGGGACGCCGGCTGGCATCTGCACGATCGACAGCAACGAGTCCATACCGTCGAGCCGCGCGAGCGGCACTGGGACACCGATGACGGGAAGCGGCGTAACTGAAGCGAGCATGCCAGGCAGGTGTGCCGCGCCACCCGCACCGGCGATGATCACCTGAAGGCCGCGCGCGCGGGCATCCCGTCCATAGGCGATCATCTTTTCGGGGGTGCGGTGTGCACTCACCACCTCGACCTCGTGATCGATACCGAAGTCGCTGAGCGCCGCGGACGCATCGGCCATGACGGACCAATCCGAATCGCTGCCCATGACAAGTCCGACACGGGGGCGCTCTGAAGCGGAGAGTGACATGGGTTCCATGCTATTTGTCAGTCCTGAAAAAACGCCGCTGCGGCACGCGCCTGGTAGACAACGTCATCAAGGTCGTCGCCTCCCGCGTTGACGTGCCCGACTTTGCGGCCGGGCCTCGGCTCCTTGCCGTAGTTGTGGAATTTCACCGTTGGATGGATCTCCATGGCATCTGCATAACGATCGGCCAGTGTCCCGACACTCGGACCGCCGAGAATATTGACCATCACGGTGTGCGGGTCGCGACAGCCCGTGGCCCCGAGCGGCAGATCGAGCACAGCGCGGAGGTGCTGCTCGAACTGGCTCGTCGTCGAGCCGTCCTGGGTCCAGTGCCCCGAGTTGTGCGGGCGCATGGCGAGTTCGTTGACCAGCAGCCTGTCATCCGTCGTCTCGAACAGTTCGACGGCGAAGACCCCGGTGACTCCGAGACCGGATGCCACGTCGCCCGCGATCTGCGCGGCAACGTCAGCGACGCGGCCGGCCGACGCGGGGGCCGGGGCGATCACTTCGGCGCAGACACCGTCGCGCTGCACCGATTCCACGACGGGCCAGAAGACGATGTCACCGGACGGCCTGCGGGCAGCGAGCTGAGCGAGTTCGCGTCGGAATTCGACGAGCTCTTCGACGAGCAAGCCGTCATCCGATCCGCTTTCCGCGACGGCAGCGAACCAGTCGGTCGCCTCGTGAGCGGCGGACACGACACGGACACCTTTGCCGTCATAGCCGCCGCGCGGCGTCTTGAGTACCGCCCGCCCGCCGTTCTCGTCGAGGAAGCGTTGAAGCTCGTCCTCCGTCGTCACCCGCGCCCAGATCGGCACCGGGAGCCCAAGCTCGGTGAGCTTCTCACGCATCAGCAGCTTGTCCTGGGCGTAGAGCAACGCGTCGGGCCCCGGATGCACCGACACCCCTCTGTCGATGAGCTGCCGCAGAATCTTCTGCGGGACGTGTTCGTGGTCGAAAGTAACGACATCGACATCGTCGGCAAACCGCAGAACAGTCTCAGCGTCCCGGTAGTCGCCGATCTGCGTCGCCGCGAGCTGGGCTGCCATTCCCTCGGTTTCGGCAAGCACCCGGATGTCGATACCGAGGTTCACCGCTGGCGGGACCATCATGCGGGCAAGCTGCCCGCCACCAATTACGCCAACACGGACCACGGGTCATCTCCAACGAACGGAACAGGATCGGAACAGGATTGGAACTTCAGCGGGCGGGACCTCCTGGCGGTTCCCTCTCACCGGTCGCATAAACTGCCTACGCGAACCCATCTTCGCGCATCGACGAGCCACCACCCAACCCGAGGTTCCCATGAGTTCAGCCGCACCCGGTCGTTTCCGCGGCCTGTTCGTGCAGCTGGCACAATTTGGCCTGGTCGGTGCAACCGGACTTCTCGTCGACCTCACCGTCTTCAACGCCTTGCGGCTGACCGTGCTCTCGCCTGACGTGGTCCATACAGGGCCGCTTCTGGCGAAGATCATCTCGACGATTCTCGCGATCGCGGCCAACTGGATCGGAAACCGCTACTGGACCTTCCGAACGCACCGCCAGGACTCGACCGTCCGCGAGGGCGTCGAGTTCTTCGCCGTGAGCCTCGCCGGTATGGCGATCGGCCTCGGCTGCCTGTGGTTCTCCCACTACGTCCTGGGATTTACCTCGGTACTCGCAGACAACATAGCGGCGAACGTCGTTGGCCTCGCCCTCGGCGCAATCTTCCGGTTCACGCTCTATCGTTACTGGGTGTTCGCACCGAGCCGGCGCACATCCGCCCGCACTCGAACGACGGATGCCGTCGGTCAGAACGCCGTTGTGACGGTTCCCACCGAACCGGCGTGAGGCGAGAGCACGACCTGGTTCTTTTCGACCAGGTCCTGCAGCGCCTCGAGCACTGCGTCTGCGCCGGGGACGTCGCGGAGCACGATCGGCTTCTCCACCCCCGAGGTGATGACGATGTCGCCCGAGCGGAACGCGCTCTGCAACCAGCTGCGCTTGAGCGCGACGTGATAACCACGGCTGTGGAAAATCTCCCTGCGCTCACGGATGAAGAAGCCCCGGCGCACGATGATGCGGCGCGTGGTGATCGTGCTGCGGCGGTTGAGCCAGAACACGTAAGGGAGCAGGACCAGGACAGCGAAGACGAGAACGGCGAGGATGACGATGAGCGTGCGGATCCAGGCTTCGGGAAAGGCCGCGAACAGGAAGACCGTCCCGCCGGGAAGGGCGATGAAGACGAGCGCTGACCAGAACAGCGCCCGGGCATTCGACCGCAACCGGGCGACAACGCGCTCGGTGGGAACGCTCGCGCGTCCGGCGTCAGTGCCGGGCAGGGCGCGCGTCTCATCGGTCATGTTCTATTCCTATCATTCCGCGTGAGCGGTGAAAGACAGCACCGCCGCGACCGGAAGTATCACCCCGCCCCGTTCGCGGCACACCGTCAGCCGGGCGCTTGTGTGCGCAGGTGCGTGACGTCTCCCGCTGCGATCGGCGTGACATCTGGTGAGCCGTCCACCTGAACCACGATGCGCCCCGAACTGTCGATGCCTCGCGCTATGCCGGTAAGGACGTTTCCACCGGGCAATTCCACTCGCACACGCTCACCGAGAGTCGAGCAGGATTCCGTCACCGCTTTCTGCAGGCCGCTCGCCGCGGCATCCCCCCGGGAATCCAGGAAATTCTCGACGAGCGAGCGGAGCTCGGTGAGGTAGTCGGCCAGGATCCGGTCGGGGTCGGGGTCAGGCACTCCCTCGACGGCAAGCGATGTCGCTGTTGGAACCGGCAGGTCCTCATCGGAGATCGTCAGGTTGACCCCTGCACCGATCACGACAGCCCCGGTCTCGGCATCGACGAGCTCGGAGAGCACGCCCGAAATCTTGCTCGAATCGACGAGGATGTCATTCGGCCACTTGATCGTCGCCGTCCCCAGCGATCCGAGAGCGTTGTTCACGGCGCGGGCCATCGCGAGTCCGGCGGCGAGCGGCAGCCAGCCGACCGAGTCAAGCGGGAACGTCGGGCCGGGCCGAACGAGCACGGAGATGGCGAGCGATGCCCCGGCGGGCGCCGTCCACTGACGCCCGAGGCGGCCGCGGCCCGCTGTCTGGTTGTCCGTCACGACGACAGAGAAGCTCGGCCAGACAGCGGCGCCCTCTCGTGCTCTCGCGACGAGTTCGTCGTTCGTCGATGTACTTGTTTCGAGCACGTCGAGTCGTGAAGCGACGGCAGATGCGAGCGGAAACCGGGCCGAAGTGTTCGTCATGCGTTTCAGGGTACGCGGCGTCCGCGAACAAGACGACAGCGGCGGCTCTGTAGATAATCACCAACGGTAGGGCGCTATCCCTGCACACTAGAGTGAAAGAGTGACCGAAGACGCAGCAAAGTTCGACGATTCCGACGCCCCAGACATGTACACAACGGCCGGCAAGCTGGCCGACCTCAAGCGCCGCTACCACGAAGCAGTGACGGCATCCGGTGAGGCCGCGATCGCCAAGCAACACGCCAAGGGCAAGATGACCGCCAGGGAGCGGATCACCGAGCTCCTCGACCAGGGCAGCTTCGTCGAGCTCGACGAGTTCGTCCGTCACCGCACCCACGCCTTCGGGATGGAGAAGTCCCGGCCGTACGGTGACGCCGTCGTCACGGGGACAGGCACCATCCACGGGCGCCAGGTGGCGGTCTACTCGCAGGACTTCACAATCTTCGGCGGCTCGCTCGGCGAGGTCGCCGGCGAGAAGATCATCAAGATCATGGACCACGCGATCAAGACCGGCGTACCGATCATCGGCATGCTCGACTCCGGCGGAGCCCGGATCCAGGAGGGCGTCGTCGCCCTCGGCAAGTACGGTGAGATCTTCCGGCGCAACACAGCGGCATCCGGTGTCATCCCGCAGATTTCGATCATCATGGGGCCTGCCGCCGGTGGCGCCGTCTACTCCCCCGCGCTCACCGACTTCGTGATCATGGTCGACAAGACAAGCCAGATGTTCGTTACGGGACCCGATGTCATCAAGACGGTGACCGGCGAAGATGTCGGCATGGAAGACCTCGGCGGTGCGCTCACGCACAACACGCGGTCGGGCGTCGCCCACTACCTCGCGAGCGACGAGTCAGATGCCCTCGACTACGCCAGAACCCTCGTCGGCTTCCTGCCGGACAACAACCTCGCGGAACTTCCCGAGTACGAGAGCGAGGTCGAGCTCGAGACTACGGATGCCGACCGCAAGCTGAATACCGTCATCCCCGATTCCCCCAACCAGCCGTATGACGTGAAGACCGTCATCGAGCATGTCGTCGACTCCGGCGATTTCCTCGAGGTCCAGCCGTTGTTCGCACCGAACATCGTCATCGGATTTGCACGGGTCGAGGGGCGCACCGTCGGCATCATCGCCAACCAGCCCAATGCGATGGCCGGCACCCTCAACATCGAGGCCGGCGAGAAGGCGGCACGGTTCGTCCGCTTCTGCGACGCATTCAGCATCCCGATCCTCACCCTCGTCGACGTTCCTGGCTACCTGCCGGGAACCGACCAGGAGTGGACCGGCGTCATCCGCCGCGGCGCGAAACTGCTCTACGCATATGCCGAGGCGACCGTTCCGCTCGTCACCGTCATTCTGCGCAAGGCGTACGGCGGCGCGTACATCGTCATGGGTTCGAAGCAGCTCGGTGCCGACATCAACCTCGCCTGGCCGACAGCGGAGATCGCCGTGATGGGCGGCCAGGGCGCCGTCAATATCCTCTACCGCGGTGAGATCAAGCGGGCCGAAGCTGCGGGTGAAGACGTCGCTGCCGTGCGCACCAGGCTCGCGAACGAGTACACCTACAACGTTGCGAGCCCCTTCCTCGCTGCCGAACGCGGCGAACTCGACGGGGTCATCGAGCCGGCGGCAACGCGAGTCGCCGTCATCAAGGCCCTGCGCTCGCTCAAGGGCAAGCGGGCAAGCCTGCCGCCCAAGAAGCACGGGAACATCCCGCTGTGACCGGCGAGAGCACCCGCGCGGGTCGCCGTGATCGGGCGGCACGCGATTCCAGCGCGTTCTCGACCGATGTCGGCACGGAAATCGGACTCAGCGTGCGCGTCGAGCGCGGGTCACCGACGCCGAGCGAGATCGCGGCGGTGACCGCGGTGCTGAGCGCTGCTGTTGTGGAAGAACTCGCGAAGGCACCAGAACAGGCCGCGACGCAGTCTGACTGGCAGCTCTCGCAGCGTTCGATGCAGGACGAGCGCTCGTTCCGTCCGGGCAGGCACGTCAGGTAGCCTGCCGCTCGCCCGGCGTGTCCCCCAAAGAGCCGACTGGTGGAGGCATCCGAAGCATTGCAGAATGAATAACGCAGGTGTCTCTCCATTCTTGAGAGTTACACCACCAGATAGGTCGCCGAACTAGGGTATTGGCGGGTATTTGGGGGCGGGTCAGGTCGCTATTCGGGTTAGCGCCCTGACCCGGGGCTTCAGAAGGGCCGGCTCGGAAGAGTCGGCCCTTCTTCTGTTAACGCTGCGTGTTCTGTTACCGCTGCGCTGCCGGATGCCGTCAGTCTGCGTCGGCGGGCACCGATCGAGGAATCTCGAGGAAGAGCCTGACTGAATCGCCCGGCTCAGCGGGGTCTGTCGACGGCCCGAGCGCGACGAGGGTTACAGCAACGCCGGTGTCAGCGGGAGCCGTGCGGATGATCATCCGTGTCGCGTCGGTCGCGTCGATCGCATCCGCCACTCGATTGAGGATCGCGTCGAGTTCAGCCTCGGGGAGGTCGTCGATCGTGCCCTCGTCGAGCACAGAGACCGTCATCCCCCGGCGGCGTGCCGCCAGCACACTCTCGCGAACCCGTGAGTTCAACAGCCTGCGGCCGCGGATCTCGTCCCTGAGCCCCGCTTCGAGCACCCGGCTCTCCATCCGCTGCTCCTCGCTCAGCTCACCGCCGGAGAGGATGATCTCCCGCAGCATCGGAAGCGCGCGTACAGCGGTCTGCTCGAGCCGCCGTCGCCGTTCGCCCTGGTGTGCATCCTGCGCCGCCTGCCACTTGGCCGACTCGCGCTCTGCGACCGCCAGGTTCTCGGCGTCACGTGACACCTTCACGAGTGACCTGGTGAGCACGCTCGCGACGATCACCCACATGATGCTCCCGGTGACGCCGATCTCGACGCTCGTACCGATACCGCACCACAGCACGGACTGGACGGTGAGGAAGAGCACGCCGATCCAGCCAATGAGTTCCTGCCGCCGCACAACCGCGATCGTCATGAGCGTTCCGATGGCGGCGACGTGCCAGGTCGCATAGCCGTTGTTGACCTGCGGGTTGAGCTCGCTCGTCACGAGCAGCGGCACGCTCACCGCGGTGGCGAGGTCCAGCGCGGCCAGCCAGCCTGGCATGGCCGTCGGGCTCGTCGGCCACAGGCTCAGGACGGTCGCCACGAGATAGAGAACCATGGCTGCGATGCTCGGCCAGGGTGACTCTGCCTGGCCCAGGGTCATCAGGCCTCGCACGACGTGGTAGAGCGAGAAGGCCGCCGCGAGCGCGAGCATCACCCAGCGGTTCAGCCGAATCATGCGCGCACGCCTTCCGCCGCGCGGGCTGCGACCGGCGTCCAGCGGATGCTGATGGTCGTCCCCTTGCCCGGGGTGGAGTCGAGTTCGACAGAGCCACCGACGGCTACCACACGTTCGATGATCGAGACGCGCAGGCCGAGCCGGTTCGGCTCGATGGCGAGCCGGTCAAAGCCGACCCCGTCATCGGAGATATCGATAGCGACACCGTCCGCGTCGCACACGGTGACGAGGATGCGCCTGTGCACCTCAACCTCAGCGTCCGGAACCCCGCCAGCGGCGTGCTGGGCACTGTTGGCCATCGCCTGGGTTGCAGCGAGGTACAGGTTCTGGGCAACGGGATACGGAATGGCGAGGTCGGTGGCCGGGTCGAGAATGACCTCAAAATTCGTGTCCAGGGCACCAGCGTATGCCTCGAGGCCACTGACCAGGCTGCGCAGCGAGGCTGTCTCCGCAACGTCTGAGAGTGGGTCGTCGAGGGTCGCGAGCCGCTTGATCGCATCACTGGCCATCGACACAGCGAGGGACGCCTCCTCGGGGCGCCGCGCCCGGTCTGCGGCCTGGAGCGACGCCAGGACCGTATCGTGCACAAGCGCGTCGACCTGGATGCGCTCGAGCTCCGTGGCGTGCTGCCGCACCGCGTCGTCGTAGCGTGCGAATGCTGCGGCGCGTGCCTCGTCGACGCGCCGCGCTGCATGGCGGAAGGTCATGATGAGGGCGAAGATGACGAGTCCGATCATCGAACCGTACAGGGCGTTCTGCAGCGCGATCTCGCCGCGGATCATCTGCCCCGAGCTGTCGATCACACCGGTGATGCCGTACACCGCTGGAGTCACCACGATGTACGCAACCGCGAGAACCGGCCGAAAGGCCTGGGCGGCCGCACCGCACGCGATGGCGCAGAGGTACCACGTCCATGGCTCAGCGGGGCTCGACGCGCTGGCCCCGTCGGTGGCAACGGGCCAGTACGCCAGCGCGGCCAGGTAGAGCAGGGCGAACGCCGTGTTGGCGACGCGCTGGAGCCTCGGGCTGAACCACAGCAGAATGACGATGCCGAGTGTGCCGAAAAGCACACCGATGTACACGCCGCCGAGGATACCGGGCACCACCACGCCGGCGCCGAGCGCGATGCTCAGCGTCTGCGCGCCAAAGACCAGCCCGATAACGCTGATCGACGTTGCAATGAGCTTTTCAATCCGGACGAGGCTGAACCGCGAATCGGTGATCGTCCGGTTGAGCGTGCTGCGGTCGAGGCCGTCGAGCACGGCACCGCGCGGGACCGGCGAGAAGAGCGGTCCAGGCCTGCTCGCTGGCTCAGTTGTCATCGCCGGTGTTGAGTTCGGGCAGGATCCCGTCTTCGACGGCCCTGCGCAGGAGGTCGACCTTCGTCGGGGCCGGTCGACCGATCTCCACGTACTTGCCGCGGATCCGGTCGAGGTATTCCTTCACCGTAGACTGCGCAATCCCGAGCTGAACCGCGACGTCCTTCATGGGCAAACCGGACGCGTACAGGTGCAGCACGTCCCGTTCGCGACGACCGAGCTGCGCCCGCGAGAAGTCACCGTCGGCGTCAATGGCGCTGGCCCACTCCAGGTTGTTGAGTGCCTCACCGCTCGCGACGGTTTCGATAGCCGCGACAACGGCATCCGTCGGCGCGGATTTCGGGATGACGCCTGCCGCCCCAGCGGCGAGCGCCTCACGAACCGATGCGACACGGTCCGCGATCGAGTGGATGAGCACCGCGGATCCGGAGCCGTGCACCGCGCGAACGTTGTCGGTGATGTTGCTGCCGTCACCGAGGTTCAGGTCGAGCACGACGACGTCGCACGGGACGCCGTTTGACTGCTCGAGGAACTCCCCGACGCTCGAGGCGCTGTGCACGACAGTATGACCGGCCGACTCGCACACGGCGCGGAGGCCCATCCGGACCGACTCATGATCGTCAATAACGGCTATGCGCAACGGAGGTGCCAATCCTAGGAGGTAACGGAAAACCAGTGGGTCGAGCTTAGTCCCGCGTGAGCAGCGCGACCGACTCGATGTGGTGAGTGTGCGGGAAGAGGTCGAACGCCCGGAGCGAGGCGAGCGAGTACCCCTCGGCGGCAAGCAATCCGATATCGCGGGCGAGGGCGACCGGGTCGCACGCGACGTACACCAGCTGGGCAGGACGGAGTTCGGCGAGGCTCGCAACGACCTCCTTGCCCGCACCGGAGCGTGGCGGGTCGAGTACGACGGTTGCGGCTTCGAGCCGTGAGCGGTCAGCGGCGCTGGAGTTGGCGACGAGACCACGCAGGTACGCATCGACGCGCGCCGTGATGCTCTGGGCCCCGATCCAGTCCGAGAGGTTCTCGGACGCGTGATCGGTTGCCCGTGCAGATGACTCCACACTGGTGATCCTCGTGGTGCTGCCGAATTTGTCACCGATCGCCGCTGCGAGCAGGCCGACGCCACCGTAGAGGTCGAGGTTGGCGGCACGCGGGTCGAAGAGCGCCTCGTCGACCGTCGACTGCACGACGTCGGTGAGCAGCTGGGCCGCCGACCGGTGCACCTGCCAGAATCCGCCCTCGTCGAGGACGAATTCACGGTCGCCGACGCGTTCGACGATGGTCTGCTCACGCCGGTTCGCGGGGTTCACACCCTTCTTCGCTGGCTCGCGGACCACGACCCGCGCGGTCCCGGTGCTGCTCGGGGCGATGATGTCGACCGACTCGGCACCTCGGAACTGCTGGTCGAGGGGGGCGGCGGATGCCACGGCGTCGATGGCGAGAGGGAGGTCGCCGACGGGAATCACCCGGTGGCTGCGCGCGGCATAAGGGCCGACAGTGCCGTCCGCGTCGACGTGGAGGCTGACCCGGGTGCGCCAGGCAAGACCCTCGCGCTCGTCATCACCGGGAGCCGCCTCGACCTGGACGTCGCTCTCGACGCCGGCAAAGCGCTGGAGCGAGTCGGTCAGCACCTGGCGCTTGAGTTCACGCTGGTGAGAAAGCTCGATGTGGCCGAATTCGGCTCCACCGGCACGGTCAGCGGGGTCGACGTCGATCGACGACGACGCCCAGACGTGCGCCTGCCGGTGCGGCGATGCTTCGAGCACCTCAACGGTTTCCGCGCGCCAGAAGCTTTTCTTCGAACTCTCGGTGATCCGGGCACGTACCCGCTCGCCCGGCAGGGTATCGGCGACAAAGACCACCCGGCCCTCCAGCCGGGCCACGAACACACCGCCGTGGGCTACGTTTGTTATCTCAAGCTCGACATCTGCTGGGTTGTTCGACTGCGCATTCACTTATGAATCGTCCCATGGATGAGCACACCCCGCACACTCGCGCGACAGCCGCCCACCCCGAAACCGCAGGAGTCGCCGTGCAGTTATACCTCGCTTCCACCTCTCCGGCCCGGCTGATGCTGCTCAGGCAGAGCGGTATCGAACCGGTGATCGTGCCGTCGGACGTCGATGAAGACGCCGCGGTGGCCGCCGCGTCCCGACAGGGTGCGCTGTCTCCCGAGGACACGGTTCAACTCCTCGCCAGGGCCAAGGCCGAGGCAGTTGCCGCGCTCAACCCCGAGTTCGACGGCCTCATCCTCGGCGGAGACTCAGTCTTCGTCGTCAATGACGTCATCTACGGCAAACCTCACACACCCGAGGTTGCACTCGAGCGGTGGCGCAACCAGCGCGGGGCGACAGGGCGGCTGCACTCGGGACACTGGCTGATCGAACAGCGCCCTGGTGCCGAACCGCGCGGTGTCGGAGCCGTTGCGCACGCGGATGTCACGTTCGCCTCCGACATCACCGACGAGGAGCTCGAGGCGTACATCGCCACCGGAGAACCGCTCTTCGTCGCCGGCGCGTTCACGATCGACAGCCTCGGCGCCGCGTTCATCGATCGCATCTCCGGCGATCCCTCGACGGTCGTCGGCCTCTCACTGCCCACTCTGCGACGTCTGGTGCGTGAACTCGGCCTCGACTGGACGTCGCTGTGGAACCGAAGCGGCGCGCTGTAGGCATCCGCCGGTCACGACATCCGCGGACCTTTGTAGGAATCCCTGCTTTTGTAGGCATCGCCAGTGCTTCTCGGTGCATTTTTGTGTGCACCAACCAAATCACCTGGGCGGTTCGCACTTAGGCTAGGGAACTGTGTCGCGTATTACGAAGGTTCTCATTGCCAACAGGGGCGAAATCGCCGTTCGAGTGATTCGCGCAGCGCGCGACAGCGGAATCGGCTCGGTGGCGGTGTACGCCGACCAGGACCGCGACGCCCTCCACGTCACTCTCGCCGATGAGGCATACGCCCTCGACGGCACGACGAGCGCGGAAACCTACCTCGTCATCGAGAAGATCCTGTCGATCGCGCGCCGCTCGGGCGCCGACGCGATCCACCCCGGGTACGGCTTCCTCGCCGAGAACGCAGACTTCGCCCGCGCGGTGATCGGTGCGGGTATCACCTGGATCGGTCCGTCACCCGAGGCCATCGAGCAGCTCGGCGACAAGGTATCGGCTCGGCACGTCGCCCAGAAGGTCGGTGCCCCGCTCGCGCCGGGCACACTCAACCCGGTCTCCGGCGCAGACGAGGTGCTCGCGTTCGTCGAAGAGCACGGCCTCCCTGTCGCGATCAAGGCCGCGTTCGGCGGCGGCGGTCGCGGACTCAAGGTCGCCCGCGAACTCTCCGAGGTGGCCGAGGCCTTCGACTCGGCGACCCGTGAGGCGATCTCCGCGTTCGGCAGGGGCGAGTGCTTCGTCGAGAAATACCTCGACCAGCCGCGCCACGTCGAGACCCAGTGCCTCGCAGATGTCGACGGCAACGTCGTCGTCGTTTCGACCCGTGACTGCTCACTGCAGCGCAGGCACCAGAAGCTCGTCGAGGAAGCACCTGCCCCGTTCCTGAGCGATGAGCAGAACGACCTGCTCTACTCGGCATCGAAGGCCATCCTCAAGGAGGTCGGCTACGTCGGAGCGGGAACCTGCGAGTTCCTCATCGGCAAGGACGGCACTGTGTCGTTCCTCGAGGTGAACACCCGACTTCAGGTCGAGCACCCCGTCTCCGAGGAGATCACGGGCATCGACCTCGTCCGCGAGCAGTTCCGTCTGGCGGAGGGCGGCATCCTCGACTACGACGACCCCCAGCCGCTCGGGCACTCGATCGAGTTCCGCATCAACGGTGAAGACCCCGGTCGCGGGTTCCTCCCCCAGCCGGGCCCCATCCACGTCTTCAAGACCTTCGGCGGCCCCGGCATCCGCCTCGACTCAGGCGTCACGGCCGGAGACGAGATCTCGGGCGCGTTCGACTCGCTCCTCGGCAAGATCATCGTCACGGGCAAGGACCGCACCGAGGCGCTTGAGCGGTCACGCCGTGCGCTTGACGAGTTCGAGGTCTCCGGGCTGCCGACAGTCATCCCGTTCCACCGGAAGATCGTCCGCGACCCCGCGTTCACCGCGGAGGACGGCACCTTCGGCGTGTACACCCGCTGGATCGAGACCGAGTTCGTCAACGACATCGAGCCATGGAACGGCGAACTCGACGCCTCACGCCCGTCGGCCACGCGCCACAACGTCGTCGTCGAGGTCGAGGGCAAGCGCATCGAGGTGAGCCTGCCCACGAGTCTCATCCCCGCTTCGGGAACCAGCCGTCGGCTCACCAGCGCCCCCCGCCGCAACTCCGGTGCCGGCACCGTGAGCTCCGCGACCGGAGACTCGGTCGCATCACCGATGCAGGCAACGATCATCAAGCTGGCGGTCGAAGCCGGGCAGCGCGTCGTGAAGGGCGACCTCGTCGTCGTCCTCGAGGCGATGAAGATGGAGCAGCCCATCACCGCCCACAAGGATGGGACGATCGGCGACATCAGTGCGGCCGTCGGCACGACGGTCTCGAGCGGCCACCAGCTCCTCACGATCTCCGACGCGTAGGTTCATTCCGCGGAGCCCTTCGGCAGGACGATGAAAACGGATGCCGTCACGCACCTCGTGCGTGACGGCATCCGTCTGCCGAGACCTGCTGGGCTTGTGACCGGGACGTCCTAGTGGACGATGTGCATCGCCTTCGCTGCGTCGGTGATGCTTCCGGACAGCGACGGGTACACGGCGAACGCACGCGCGATCTCATCGACGTTGAGCCTGTGCTCCACGGCGATGGCGAGCGGGAAGATCAGCTCGCTCGCGTTCGGCGCAACGATAACGCCGCCGATGACCGTGCCACTCCCGGTGCGCGCGAACAGCTTGACGAAGCCGTCCTTGATGCCCTGCATCTTCGCGCGCGGGTTCCGTGACAGCGGCAGTTTGTAGATCTCGCCCTGGGCGAGGCCCTCTTCGATCTGCCTCTGGGTCCAGCCGACCGTGGCGATCTCGGGCTGGGTGAAGATGTTCGCGGCGACGTTGCGCAGCTCGGTGGGGTTCACCGCGTCACCCATGGCGTGGAAGATCGCCGCGCGGCCCTGCATGGAAGCGACGGATGCCAGCGGCATGAAGTTGGTGCAGTCACCGGCAGCGTAGATGTTCGGAACGCTCGTTCGGGCGACCCGGTTGACCCGGATGTAGCCGGCCTCGTTCATTTGCACGCCGGCCTCTTCGAGACCGATGCCCGCCGTATTGGGGATGGCGCCGACGGCCATGAGGCAGTGGCTTCCCTCGACGGTGCGCCCGTCGGAGAGGGTCGCGACCACACCGTTCTCGGTTCGGACGACACTCTCCGCCCGAGACTTGTTGAGCACCGTCATTCCGTTGCGCTTGAACACCTTCTCGATCACGGCGGCCGCATCGACATCTTCACCAGGGAGCACCTGGTCACGGCTCGAGATAAGGGTGACTTCGGAGCCGAGCGCCCGGTATGCCGACGCGAACTCGGCGCCGGTGACCCCTGAGCCGACAACGATGAGGTGCTCGGGGGACGCCTTGAGATTGTAGAGCTGGGTCCAGCTGAGGATGCGCTCACCGTCCGGCATCGCCGACGGCAACTGGCGGGGGCTTCCGCCGACGGAGACGACGATGGTGTCGGCTTCGATCCGGTCGAAGTCGGTGCCGCGGCCGCCGCCCTCCGTCGAGACGATGATGGCGTCGCGACCGTCGAGTCGGCCGTCACCCTGCACGATGCGCACGCCGGCCTGCTCAAGGTTGGCGCGCATGTCTTCCGACTGCTGGCGGGAGAGGCTCAACAGGCGCTTGTTCACCGCAGCGAGGTTCACGGTCACCTCGGGCTTCACAGCCTTGCCGGCGTCGTTTCTGCTGAAGAACTGCACGCCGAGGTCGCTCGCGCTGCGGACGGCGTTGGTCGCCTCTGCGGTCGCGATGAGGCTCTTCGATGGCACGACGTCGGTGATCACCGCTGCGCCGCCGACGCCCGTGCGCTCAATCAGTGTGACGTCTGCGCCAAGCTGGGCTCCGGCCATTGCGGCGTCGTACCCGCCTGGCCCTCCTCCGAGTACAGCGATCCGTTGTTTGCGCTCGAACTCGTAGGTCATTGCTCCATTCTCTCAGGTGAGAGGGGCCAGCCAAAACCTGCACGGCGCCGCGCGGCGGACGCGGCGGAGTTCCTCCGGTCGCTGCTCATCCGCGCGGCGACGAGCGGCACCCTTCGGATGCGGGACGGCGCAGGCCGCGGCGAATAGGATGGCGGAATGTCAGAATTCTTGAACCCGCTCGACGACCCGAGCGCGAACCCCTTCGACGTCGCCGCAACGGCCGCCGCGGAAATCGCCGTAGCGACAGGCGTCCCCCAGCACGACATCGCCCTGACCCTCGGCTCCGGCTGGGGCAGGGCCGCTGACCTGCTCGGCGAGACGGTGGCGACCATCCCCGCCGACGAGATCACCGGCTTCTCAAAGCCGGCGCTCGACGGCCACGTCGGCACGCTCCGCTCAATCCTGCTCGAGAACGGGAAACGCGCCCTCGTCATCGGCGCACGCACCCATTACTACGAGGGCCACGGCGTTCGCCGGGTCGTGCACAGCGTCCGCACCGCAGCGGCGACCGGCGTGACCACCATGATCCTCACCAACGGCGCCGGTGGCATCAAGGAGACCTGGACGCCGGGCACCCCCGTACTGATCAGCGACCACATCAACCTCACGGCCGACTCGCCGCTCGAGGGTGCGACCTTCGTCGACCTCACCGACCTGTACTCCTCGGGTCTCCGCGACCTGGCACGCACCATCGACGCCGACCTCGATGAGGGCGTCTACTGCCAGTTCCGCGGCCCGCACTACGAGACCCCGGCTGAGGTCCAGATGGCGAAGGCGATCGGCGGCCACATCGTCGGTATGTCGACCGCCCTCGAGGCAATCGCCGCTCGCCAGGTCGGCCTTGAAATTCTCGGCATGTCGCTCATCACCAACCTCGCGGCAGGCATCCAGAAGACTCCGCTCAGCCACGAAGAGGTCATCGAGGCCGGCCGCAACGCCGAGACCCGTATCTCGGGCCTCCTCGCCAGGATCGTGGCGGCGATCTGATGGCCGACATCCAGACGACGGATGCCGCTGGCGCACAGAACGAGGACGTCTTCCGGTCCGCGCGCGCCTGGCTCCAACAGGACCCCGACCCCGAGACCCGCGCCGAGCTCGAGGCACTGCTCGACGCGGCCGACGCGGGCTCTGCCGAGGCGATCGCCGACCTGCACAGCCGGTTCGACACGAGGCTCGCCTTCGGTACCGCTGGGCTCCGCGGCCGGATCGAGGCCGGTTCCGCCCGGATGAACCGCGTCCTCGTCTCGCAGGCCGCCGCCGGCCTCGCCGCGTTCCTCCTCGAGCGCGAGTCACAGCCGAGCATCGTGATCGGCTACGACGGACGCAAGAATTCAGCGGTCTTCGCTCGCGACACCGCCGAAATCATGGCGGGCGCTGGCGTTCGTGCCGTTCTTCTTCCGCGGCTTCTGCCCACCCCAGTCCTCGCCTTCGCCGTTCGGCACCTGGATGTGTCGGCCGGTGTCATGGTCACGGCAAGCCACAACCCGCCGGCAGACAACGGCTACAAGGTCTACCTCGGCCGGGACAACGACGGATCCCAGATCGTCTCGCCGACCGACGCCGAGATCGCAGCCCACATCACTCGTGTCGCGGCGGAACAGAACGTGCTCGAACTGCCTCGCAGCGACTCATTCGAAACCGGTGGCGAGGATCTGCTCGACGCTTATGTCGACGCAACGGCGCGGGTCATGACAACCCCGCCGGTCGACCTCGCCGTTGTCTACACTGCGATGCACGGCGTCGGCTGGGAGACGTTCTCCCGGGTCGCCGACAAGGCGGGGCTGGCACCCGCGATTCCCGTCGCCGAGCAGCAGTTCCCCGACGCTGCGTTCCCCACGGTCTCGTTCCCCAACCCGGAGGAACCCGGCGCGCTCGACCTCGCATACGCCAAAGCCCGCGAGGTCGGTGCTGAACTCATTGTCGCCAACGACCCCGACGCCGACCGACTCTCGATCGCGATCCCCGACGGCTCGCGGGAAGAGGGGTACCGCCAGCTCTCGGGGAACGAGGTCGGCTGGCTGCTCGGCTGGCGTGCCGCACGGCAGAACGCTGCCACAGGAACGAACGATGGCGCACTGGCCTGCTCGATCGTCTCCTCCCCCGCCCTCGGTGTCGTTGCCCGCGAGTACGGGCTCGAGTTCTCTGAGACCCTTACCGGCTTCAAGTGGGTGTCTCGCGTGCCCAACCTCATCTTTGGTTACGAGGAAGCCCTGGGGTACCTCGTCAACCCGGAAACGGTCCGCGACAAGGACGGCATCTCCGCCGCGATCGATTTCCTGGCGCTGGCGAGCGAGGCGAAGGCTGCGGGTGGAACCATCGCGGGCATGCTCGACGACTTCGCCGAGAAGTTCGGTTACTTCGCGAGCGACCAGCTATCGCTGCGAGTCACCGACCTCGCGGACATCTCGAAGATCATGGCCTACCTCAGGGCAGAACCGCTCCAGCAACTCGGCGGCGTGAAGGTGGACGAGATCGACGACCTGATCACGGGCTTCGGCCGGCTGCCCGCGACAGACGCGCTCAGGTTCGTGCTCGCCGACGGGTCACGGGTGATGGCCAGGCCGAGCGGCACCGAACCGAAGATCAAGTTCTACCTGGACGTGAAACGTCCGAACTCGAAGCGGTCAGAGGCATCCGGCGTCCTCGCCGCGATCAAGGCAGATCTGGCCGAGGTCGCCAGCCGCGCCACGGCCTGAGAACGGGCGCTGCTCGACAGGGCGCTCTAACCGAGCGCCTTGTCGAGCTTCTGCTCGAGCTCCTCGAGATCGAAGTAGTTCTCGATGACCACGATGTCGGCGAAGGTCTTGCCGATGTGCTCGACCAGTTCCGGCGACGTGAGGATCACCTGCGCCGTCGCTGCTGACGTCGCGATGCTCGCAATATCGGATGCCGTGACATCCGCATCGATGCCGAGTCGCTCGAGAACCCGCTCAGCGTTGACTTTCAGGATGCCGGACGTTCCGACGCCGGCTCCACAGATCGCGACAATTTTCATGCGGCTTCCTCCTGGGTGGCTCCGAGGACCGCGCGCACGGCGTCTGGCGTGGTTGCGGCGGCGACGGCGGGAATCGCCGCCGCGTCGTTGAAGACGTTGGCGAGCGCTGCGACGCTCGTCACGTGGCTTTCCGGAGTTGTCACGGCAAGGCCGAGGATGACGTTCACCGGATCGTTGTGTGGGTGCCCGAAAGCGACGGGCTCAGCGAGGGTGACAACGGCGATGCCCTCACGGCGAACGTCGTCGCCCGGCCGTGCATGCGCGAGCGCGAGGCCAGGCGCGATGACGATGTATGCCCCGAACTCCTCGATCACATCGATCATGCGGTCGGTGTAGCCGGGTGTGGTGACCCCGCTCTTCACGAGGGCATCGCCGGCGAGACGGATGGCCTCGCGCCAGTCGCGGGCGACCCGGCCGAGTTCGACCGCTGAGTCAGGCAGAGGGGGCAGTGTCATCGTTGGCTCGTTCGTTCGCGGTGAAAGTCGATCGGAATCGATCTCAGGCTACCCGCACAACCTGAACGTGGAGGTTTCAGGTTCGTTTCCGGTGTGTCAGATCTTCATTCAGCCGCGTGCGGCGTCGAATCCGGCTGCGATGACCTCGGCGAGTTCCTCTCGGTCTTCCAGCGGGAGGAAGGCCGCAGATGCGGCGTTCTGCTGGAACACTTCGAGGTCATCGAGGTCGTACGCGAAGGCATCCGCCAGGAGACCCATCTCGCGGGTGAGGCTGGTGCCGCTCATTGTGCGGTTGTCGACGTTGATCGTGTTCTTGAAACCGAGCTGGTAGAGCAGGTCGAACGGGTGGTCGACGAGGTCGGTCCCCCACTGGGCGATCGCCCCGGTCTGGAGGTTGGACGACGGGCTGAGCTCGAGCGCGATCTCACGGTCCTTGACCCACTGGGCGACAGGTCCGAGCGAGACGTAGATGCCGTCATCGTCGCTCCGCTCGACGGTGACATCCTCGGCGAGTCGGACGCCGTGTCCGAGCCGGAGCGCCCGGCCATCGAAGAGTGCGCTGTTGATGGAGTCGATCCCGTCGGCTTCGCCGGCGTGGACCGTGACGGGCATGTGCTCGGTTGCGAGGTAATCGAAGGCGAGCCGGTGGCGGCTGGCCGGGAATCCCGCCTCTGCGCCGGCGATGTCGAACCCGACAACCCCACGGTCGCGGTGGCGGACGGCGAGTTCGGCGATTTCGAGGGACCGGTCAGCGTGACGCATGGCGGTGATGAGCTGGCCGACGAGGATGCTGCTTCCGGCCCGCTCGGCGTCATCGATGGCCTGTTCGATCCCGTCCTGCACCGCTTCGACGGTTTCGTCGAGGGAGAGACCGCGGCCGAGGTGCTGCTCGGGTGCCCAGCGGATCTCGCCGTAGACCACGCCGTCGAGAACGAGGTCCTCCACGAACTCGCGAGCGATGCGGGTGAGCCCCTCCTTCGTCTGCATGACGGCTGTGGAGAGGTCGAACGTCTTCAGGTAGTCGACGAGGTTGCCGGCGTCGCACTGGGTGAGGAACCAGTCAGCGAGCCTCTCGGGGTCGGACTCGGGAACGTCGTAGCCGATGGCATCCGCGAGTTCGATGATCGTCTGAGGGCGCACGCCTCCGTCGAGGTGATCGTGGAGCGAGACCTTCGGGAGGCTCGCGATGTCGATGCCGCGGGGCAGCTGGTACTCGTTCGCTGAATTCACTCGCCAAGACTACCGCGCACGCGGGTCAGGCACACGGTCCGTCCGGCTCCCGAATTGTACGAGTGCCGCCCGGTGCACCCCGCCTAGGCTGGGAGGATGCCGACCAAGATCATCCTGGACTGTGATCCCGGCCACGACGACGCGATCGCACTGATGCTGGCCCACGGGAATCCCGAGATCGACCTCGTGGCGGTCACGACCGTTGCGGGCAACCAGACGCTCGAGAAGGTCACCCGCAATGCGTTGTCCGTCGCTCGCGTGGCCGGAATCACCGGGGTGCCGTTCGCGGCGGGATGCTCACACCCGCTCGTGCGCCCGGTTCAGACGGCCCAGGCGATCCACGGCGAGTCCGGCCTTGACGGTCCCCGACTGCCGGAACCCGAGCTCACACTCGATCCGCGGCACGCCGTCGACCTCATTATCGACACGGTGATGGCGCTGGAGCCTGGCACAGTAACGCTGGTTCCGACCGGGGCACTCACCAACATCGCGATGGCTGCCCGGAAGGAACCGCGGATCGTCGGCAGGGTCAGGGAGGTCGTGCTCATGGGAGGCGGCGTCGGGACAGGCAACTGGTCAGCAACCGCGGAGTTCAATATCGGCATCGACCCTGAGGCCGCCCACATCGTCTTTCACCAGAGCTGGCCGCTGACGATGGTCGGCCTCAACCTCACCCACCAGGCTCTCGCAACAGACGCTGTCTCCCGGAGAATCGCCGACGTCGGCACCGCGCCGGCCCGGTTCGTCGGTGAGCTCATCGAGTTCTTCCGCCAGACCTATCGCGAGGTGCAGGGGTTCGACGCTCCCCCGGTCCACGATCCGTGCGCCGTTGCCTTCGTCATCGACCCCAGCGTCATGACCGTACTGAGGGTGCCTCTCGACGTTGAATTGACGGGGACACTCACCCTCGGGATGACGGTCGCCGACGTCAGGGCGCCTGCCCCCACTGACTGCACGACACAGGCAGCGATGGACCTCGACACGGCGAAGTTCTGGGACCTGATCGTGGACGCCCTCGAGCGCATCGGCGATCCGGCGTAGCGGGTTCGGGGTGATGCCGCGGGGTTCTTGCTAGTCTTAGCGGGACTGGCCCTGATTTCGGGGCATTTTTTCTGTGTAGAAGGACTCTCGGCCCATGACAAAGACGACGCTGGTTGCATTCGACCTCGATGACACCCTCGCTCCATCGAAGTCCCCGATGGATCCCCGCATGTCCCAACTGCTCAGCGAACTGCTCGAGGTCGTCGAGGTGTGCATCATCTCCGGCGGACAGTTCTCGCAGTTCAAGATGCAGGCCATCGACAACCTTCCCGACCCGAGCTCGAGCCACCTCGAGCGGCTGCACCTGATGCCTACCTGCGGGACCCAGTACTACCGCAAGGATGGCGAACTGTGGAAGCAGATCTACGCCGAGAACCTCACCGAAGATGAGAAGTCTCGCGCACTGGCGGCCGTTGAAACCCGCGCCAGGGAACTCGGCTACTGGGAAAGCGACACCTGGGGTCCGATCCTCGAGGACCGAGGCTCACAGATCACCTTCTCCGCCCTGGGCCAGGCAGCACCCGTCGCGGCCAAGCAGGCCTGGGACCCCACTGGCGAGAAGAAGAACAGGCTCAGGGAAGCGGTTCAGCAGGACCTGCCGGACCTCGAGGTTCGTTCGGGCGGTTCGACCTCCGTCGACATCACCCGGCAGGGAATCGACAAGGCGTACGGCATGAAGAAACTTGCAGAGCTCACCGGCATCCCCCTCGACGACATGCTGTTCATCGGTGACCGGCTCGACGAGAACGGCAACGACTACCCGGTCAAGGCACTCGGCGTCCGCACCCACGCTGTCGAGGACTGGGAAGAGACCGCCGCGTACGTCGAGAACCTCATCCCCGAGCTCCGCGCGCAGGCCGCGCACCGCTAGAACCCTCGCGACGCGCGCTGGCACGCGCCCGGATCACTCGATCCTGGCGCGTACCAGCGGTTCCGGCGTAAACGCGGTCGTCGGCGCCGCCAGCTCGAACGCACCCTCGAGCGCTTCGAGCGCCCGCGGGAACCGGCCGGCGTCATCGGCTGAGAGGGTGAACAGCGGATCACCCGCGCGCACAACGTCACCGGGCTTGGCGTGCAGGTCGATGCCCGAGGCGTGCAGCACCGGGTCCTGGGCACGAGCACGGCCTGCCCCGAGACGCCACGCGGCAATCCCGAACGGCAGCGCGTCCTGGCGGATCAGGATGCCGTCGGCTTCGGCCGTCACCGTGTGCGTCTCACGTGCAACCGGCAGCGCGGCATCCGGGTCGCCGCCCTGGGCGATGATCGACCGGCGCCAGGTGTCCATCGCGCGACCGTCCTTGAGCGCCTCCTCGACGTCGGCATCGGGCTGGCCGGCGAGCGTGAGCATTTCGCGAGCGAGCGCGACAGTGAGCTCGACGATGTCGGCCGGACCGCCGCCCGCAAGCACCTCAACAGATTCGCGCACCTCGTTGGCGTTTCCGATCGCGAGCCCCAGCGGCACGCTCATGTTGGTGAGCAGGGCAGAGGTCTTCACGCCGGCGTCCTGGCCGAGCGACACCATGGTGCGGGCGAGCTCCTCCGCCTTGTCGTAGTCCTGCATGAACGCGCCTGAGCCGAACTTCACGTCGAGGACGAGGGCGCTTGTCCCCTCGGCGATCTTTTTCGACATGATGCTCGACGCGATGAGCGGGATCGCCTCAACGGTGCCCGTGATGTCCCTCAGCGCGTAGAGCCGCTTGTCTGCGGGAGCGAGTCCCTTGCCTGCGGCGCAGATCACGCCTCCGACATCGCGGAGGATGCTGAACATCTCCTCGTTCGAGAGGTCTGCGCGCCAGCCGGGGATCGACTCGAGCTTGTCGAGCGTCCCACCCGTGTGGCCGAGACCGCGCCCGGAGAGCTGTGGAACCGCGACGCCGAATGACGCAACGAGCGGCATGAGGGGAAGCGTGATCTTGTCGCCGACCCCGCCGGTGGAGTGCTTATCGACGGTGGTCTTGCCAAGGCCGGAGAAGTCCATGGTCTCGCCAGACGCGATCATCGCGAGGGTAAGGTCACGGATCTCGCGGCGGCTCATCCCGTTGAGCAGGATCGCCATCGCCAGCGCGGCCATCTGTTCGTTACCGACGTACTCACGCGTGTAGGCGTCGATCAGCCAGTTGATCTCATCCGTCGACAGTTCACCCTTGTCACGCTTGGTGCGGATGAGGTCGACAGCGTCGAATGCTTCGAGTGGTGCTTCAGTCATTGCGCGTTTCTCCCGCGTACTCGTTCAGTGTGCGCGGGCCGAAGGCGTCAGGCAGTACTTCATCAATGGTTCGGATGCCGGAAACGGTTTCGAGGAGCATCCCTGGAACAGCGTGCTCGAAGAGCAACTGGCGGCAGCGGCCACACGGCATCAGGGTGTTCCCCTCGCCGTCGACGCACGTGAACGCGACGAGCTGGCCGCCACCGGTGAGGTGCAGCATCGAGACGAGTGCGCACTCGGCACAGAGGGTGAGGCCGTAGCTGGCGTTCTCGACGTTGCACCCGGTGACGACACGACCGTCAGTGACAATCGCGGCGACGCCGACCGGGAACTTCGAGTACGGGACGTACGCACGGGTCATGGCATCCGTCGCAGCTTCGCGCAACGCACCCCAGTCAATTGAATCTGTCACGGTTACGCCTTTACGTATGGTTTACCGGATGCTGCTGGCCCTCGTGCGTGCCCAACCAGGCCGGCGACGGCGAAGATGGTCACGACGTACGGGAGCATGAGGAGGAACTCGCTCGGCACGCCGGAGCCGATGGCACCGAGCACGTTCTGCAGGTTCGTGGCGAACCCGAACAGCAGTGCGGCGAGTGTCGCACGGATGGGGTCCCAGTGGCCGAAGATCACCGCAGCGAGGGCGATGAAGCCCGCGCCGGCTGTCATTTCCTTGGTGAATCCGCCGACGCTGCCGAGGGTGAAATACGCGCCGCCGAATCCGGCGATCGCACCGGCGAGTGCGACATTCCAGAACCGGGTGGCGTTGACCTTGATGCCGACGGTGTCTGCGGCCTGCGGGTGCTCACCGACGGCCCGGAGCCGGAGGCCCCACTTCGTGTGGAAGAGGGCCCACCAGACGACGAAGACGGCGATGTACATGAAGTAGATGATGACCGTCTGGCGAAACAGCACCGGCCCGAGGATCGGGATCTCGCTGAGCAACGGGATGCTGATGCGCGGGAACCGCGGCGGCGAGTTGAACAGCGGGGTGTTGCTCGTGAGCACCGTCGAGTAGAGGAAGCTTGTGAGCCCGGCGACGAGCACGTTGAGCACAACACCGACGATGACCTGATCCACGATGTACTTGATGCTGAACGCCGCGAGCAGGAAGCTCACGAGCACGCCCGCCACCATCGCGGCGATCAGCCCGACCCACGGATTGCCCGTGACGGATGCCACGAACGCGGAGAGGAAAGCGCCGGCAAGGAGCTGGCCCTCGATGGCGACGTTGACGACACCGACACGCTCGGAGATCACGCCGCCGAGAGCACCGAAGATGAGCGGGGCGCTGAGAGCAACGGTTCCGAGCAGCAGGCCGGTAATCGGGATGGTCTCGCCGGCAGCGGCCCAGGTGAGGAACGCCCACATGAGCGCGGCGGCGAAGACGATCGTGAGCCACAGCGGCACGCGTTTGGCCTGGCTCGACAGCCAGGTGGCGTATGCCGTGATCGCGAGGAGCAGGACCACAACCACAACGCAGGTCAGTCGTGTCGGTGCGTCGATCACCGGCAGCTGGATGACATCTGCCTCGCTCGACAGGCGGAAACGGCTGGTGCCGTCGCGACCGTTGACCACGAACAGGAGAATGGCGATGAGGGTGAAGATCGCGTACGCGATCGGCGTCTTCCAGCTCTTAATGGTCGCCGTCTCGAGGCTGGCGGAGACGGATTCTTCAGCGGTTGTCGTTGTCACTTCGCCGCCACCTCCTGTGAAACGTTGAGCTTCAGTCGCTTCGGTGCGCCCTGCTTCGGCAGGAAGAACACGGCGCGGATCAGCGGTGGTGCGGCAATGAACAGCACGATGAGAGATTGCACGACGGTGACGATGTCGATCGGGATGCCTTCGGCCGCCTGCATCGCGAACCCTCCGGCCTTGAACGCTCCGAAGAGAACACCAGCGGCGAAGATCCCCAGCGGGCGGCTTCGACCGAGAAGCGCAACGGTGATCGCGTCGAAACCGATCCCGGCGTCGATACCGGCCGAGAAGCCCGTTGTCACGGTTCCGAGCACCTGCATCACACCGGCGAGACCGACGAGCCCGCCGGAGATGAGCATCGCCTGGACGTAGGTGTTCTTGACGTTGATACCCGCGACGCGCGCGGCGTTCGGGTTCTCACCGACGGCACGGAACTGGAACCCGAGACTCGACCGGTTGAGCAGCCACCAGGCGAAGATCGTCGCCGCGATGACGAGGAGGAATCCGACGTGGAGGTTGTAGCGCGGGCCGAGGAGCTCGGGGAAGATCGCGGTCTCGAGCATCGCGGGAGATTTCGGGTTGACCGAATCGGGTGCCTGGAGCAGGCCGGGGGTCCGGAGCATCCACGAGATCAGGTAGAAGGCCACGTAGTTGAGCATGATCGTGAGGATCACCTCGTGGGCACCGGTGCGGGCCTTGAGCAGACCGACGAGCCCTCCCCACAGCGCCCCGCCGACGATACCGGCGATCACCGCGATAGCGAGGTGCACGCCCCACGGCAGCTCGAAGGAGAATCCGACCCAGCCGGCGCACGCGGCGGCAATGAGCATCTGCCCGCGTCCGCCGATGTTGAACAGGCCGACGCGGAAGGCAATCCCGATACCGAGCGCCGCAACGATCAGAGGTGTTGCGAAGGTCAGCGTCTCGGTGAACGGCTTGATGCCGTCGAGGAAGGAGTCACGTCGGAAGTTGTAGATCGAGCCCTGGAAGAGCGCGCCGTACGCGCCGGACACCGCGTTCCAGATCGCCGCGAACGTGTCGCCCGGTGCGGCGAAGAAGTAACCTGCTGCCTCCTGCACGTCTTCGTTGGTGACGGCGATGAGCACGGCGCCGATGATCAGGGCGAAGAGAACGGCGAGGATCGAGATGACGACGTTGCCGTTGAGGATGTCGTTGAGGACCTGATTCGCGCGCGGCGCGTCGGGCCTCGCCGACCGCTGGGGGGTGTTGTCACCCGGCGCGGTTGGTGCGGTGGTCTCGCTCACGCGGCAACTCCAGCCGGGGTTTCGCCCGCCATCATGAGGCCGAGTACGTCCCTCGGGGTGTCACCGGGGACGATGCCGACTATGGAACCTCTGTACATCACTGCAATCCTGTCTGCCAGAGCGACGACCTCGTCGAGCTCCGTTGATACAACGATGACCGGGATGCCGGCATCGCGAGTCTCCACCATTCGCTTGTGCACGAATTCGATGGATCCGACGTCGATTCCCCGCGTGGGTTGCGAGGCAACGAAGAGTTTGAGGTCACGGCTGAGCTCGCGTGCGAGCACAACCTTCTGCTGGTTACCGCCGGAGAGCCTGCCAGCGTGCGTGGTGATGGACTCGGCGCGAATATCGAACTCGTCCTTTTTCTCACGCGCGAATTCGGCGAGGTAACCGAGCTGGAGGTTGCCTCTCCGAACGAAGGGCGCAGAGTCGGCGCGGTCGAGCATGAGGTTCTCGGCGATCGTGAACTCACCGACGAGACCGTCTTCGGTGCGGTCCTCAGGAACGAACCCGACGCCGGCGTTGAGGATTCTCCGGACGCTGAGCCCGGTGAGCTTCTCGCCGTTGAGGGTGATGCTGCCTGTGACGCGCGGTTGCAGACCCAGAATGGCCTCGGTGAGCTCGGTTTGGCCGTTGCCCTGGACCCCTGCGATCGCAAGAATTTCGCCGGCGTGCACATCGAAACTGACGTTGTTGACGACTTTGAGCCCCTGAGGGTCGATCACATCGAGGTTCTCGACGACGAGGCTCGCCGCTCCCGGGTGCGCGGGTTCCTTGTGCACGGTCAGCTCAACGGCACGGCCGACCATGAGCGCCGCAAGTTCGGAGTTTGATGCCGTTGGCGATGCTTCGCCGACCACTTTTCCGTGGCGGATGACGGTGATCCGGTCAGCGACCTCCCGCACCTCTCGCAGTTTGTGGGTGATGAAGACGATCGAGGTGCCGTCGGCTTTGAGCTGGCGCATGATGCCCATGAGCTCGTCGGTCTCCTGTGGGGTGAGCACAGCCGTCGGCTCGTCGAAGACGAGCACCTTCGCATCGCGGGACAGCGCTTTGATGATCTCGACGCGCTGCTGCACACCGACGGGAAGGTCGCCGACGAGCGCGTCGGGGTCGACGTGGAACCCGAACCTCGCGGAGATTTCGCGCACCTTTGCGCGGGCGGCGTCGAGGTCCAGTTTTCCGGCGAAGCCGGTCTGCTCGTGTCCGAGCATGACGTTCTCGGCGACGGTGAAAACGGGGATGAGCATGAAGTGCTGGTGCACCATGCCGATGCCGGCGCGCATGGCGTCACCGGGGCCCTGGAAGTGCTGGACGACGTCGTCGAGAAGCACATGGCCTTCCTCGGCCTGGTAGAGCCCGTAAAGCACGTTCATGAGCGTGGATTTGCCGGCGCCGTTTTCGCCGAGGAGGCAGTGGATTTCTCCCGGCTGGATGACCAGGTCGATGTGGTCGTTGGCAACGAGAGAACCGAACCTCTTCGTGATGCCGCGCAGTTCGAGCTTCATGGGTGAATCCTACGTTCATGCAGAGCGGGGAGACCAGCCGAAGCCGATCCCCCCGCGCTGGGAGTGGGTTGAGCCGAATTACTACTCAGCCGCAGGTGACGACGGCGAGTTGACCTCGATGGACCCGTCGATGATGCCTGCCTTGATCTCGTCGAGCTCAGCCTGCAGCGTGTCGTTGACCTTGCCCTCGAAGTCGTGGAACGGCGCGATGCCGACTCCGTCGTTCTCAAGCGTCCCGACGTACGGGGTCGCGTCGAACGCGTCGTCGCCCGCTTCGAGGACGACGTCGTTGACGCCGGACTTCATCTGCTTGAGGATCGAGGTCAGGAAGAGCTCGTTGCCCGAATCAGCGGTTTCGTAGAGGTCAGCGTCGACACCGATCATCGCGACATCCTTGCCCGAGTCGTTGATTGCCTCGATGGCGCTGAGGAAGATCGGTCCACCGACCGGAAGCAGAACGTCTGCGTCCTGCCCGATGAGCGTCGTCGCCAGCTGCTTGGCTGTGTCATTGGCCTCGAAGCCGCCGGTGAACGAACCGGTCTGGCTTTCGACATCCCAGCCGACAACCTTGACGTCGGTCCCCTTCTGGTGGTTGTAGTACTCAACACCCTCGGCGAAGCCATCCATGAAGATGGTGACCGTCGGGAACTGCATTCCACCGAAGGTACCGACGACGCCGGTCTTGGAGTAGTCCGCCGCCGCGTAGCCGGCGAGGAATGCCGCCTCGGCCGTGTCGTAGATGATCGGCTTGACGTTGTCAGCCTCGATGGAGTTGTCATCGAGCATGATGAAGTTGACGTCGGGGTTTTCCTCGGCAGCGGCCTTCGTCGCGTCGGCGAGGGCGAAGCCGATGGTCGCAATCAGGTCGCAGCCCTGGTCGACGAGGCTGGTGATGTTGGGAGCGTAGTCATCTTCGGTGTCGCTCTCGACCTCTTTGATTTCGACGCCGAGCTCGTCAGCCGCCTCGACCATGCCCTCATAGCTGGACTGGTTGAAGGACTTGTCGTCGAATCCCCCTGCGTCAGAAACGATGCAGGGAAGGAAGTCGGATGCCGCCTCGTTCGAGTCGCCGCTCTCGGCGGGCGCCTGACCACAGCCGGCAAGCAGGGCGATAACGCCTGCGCTGGCAAGGCCGACAAAGGCAGCCTTACGGGTGTTGATTGTCAATGTATCCTCCAGGATGCTGCCCTGCGGGGCTCGCGAGGGCGGGTATCCGCCACGTTACCGAAAGTATTCAGCCCACGACGCCGTGAGCATCTCTCGAAACAGAAGCGTTACATAGCTGCTCCCGTGAGCCTAAACGGAACCCCCCGTGCGAGGTTCGTCGTGCTCTTATGAGCATCGATGAGCGCGGATGCGCACAAATGTGCAGCGTTGGGACTGTCGCGCAGGGACGCCCGGATCGCCTCTGCCCGCATCGCACCGTGCCAGAATCGACTCATGACCGGACCATTGATGCTCCTCGACACGGCCTCCCTGTATTTCCGTGCATTCCACGGACTGCCTGACACCCTCCGCACACCGGACGGCACTCCCATCAACGCCGTGCGCGGGCTTCTTGATTTCATTGCGAAACTGGTCACCGAGTACCCGCCGGCCGAGCTCATCGCGTGCTGGGACGACGATTGGAGGCCGGGGTGGCGGGTCGACCTCCTTCCCAGCTACAAGGAGCACCGCGTCGCCGAGGTCGTGCCAGGCGGACCGGATGTCGAGGAGACACCGCAACTTCTGCTCGCCCAGATCCCGATCATCAGGCAGGTCCTCGACGCCTTCGGGATCGCCGTCATCGGCGCACCCGAGCACGAAGCCGACGACGTCATCGGCAGCCTCGCGACCCAGGCAACCGGCCCCGTCGACGTGGTCACTGGAGACAGGGACCTGTTCCAGCTTGTGGACGACGCCAGGGGCATCCGTGTGATTTATACCGCGCGCGGAATGAGCAAGCTCGAGGTCGTCACCGAGAGCGTTGTTCGGGGTAAGTACGGGGTTGAGGCCTCCCAGTACGCCGACTTCGCCGCCCTTCGCGGTGATCCCTCTGACGGATTGCCGGGCGTCGCCGGCGTCGGCGACAAGACCGCAGCCGGCCTGATCGGGACCTTCGGCGATCTCGACGCGATTATCGCGGCAAGCGCTGAACCCAATGACGGGATGTCCGAGTCGGTCAGGGCAAAAATTCTCGCCGCCGCCGATTACCTGAAAGTTGCGCCAACCGTCGTCGGCGTCGTCCGCACCCTCGACCTGGAGGTCCCCGAGGCGAGCATCACCCCACTGCCGATTGAAAAACTGGCTGCAGCGAGGCAGCTCGCGGTCGACCTCGGCCTCGGGGGCGCGGCGGACCGGGCGCTCAGCGCGCTCGGCAACGACGTCACCGCGACAGAGCCCTAGAGGACGTCGTCGCGGCCCGACAGCTTGAGGGCGTCGACAACGCTCTTCACCCGTTGCGCGTTTGCGCTCGTGGTGACGAGCAGTGCGTCGGGGGTGTCAACGACGACGATGTCCTTGACGCCGATCAGGCTGATGATCCTGGTGGTCTGGCTCACGACGATCCCGCTGGACGAGTCGGAGAGGATGCGTGCGCTTTCGCCGAGGATCGCGAGGTCGGTCTTGCGGCCGCCGGAGTTGAGCTTGGCGAGCGAAGCGAAGTCTCCAACGTCGTCCCAGTCGAAGTGACCGGGAACCACGGCGAGACGGCCAGCCAGCGCCGCCGGCTCGGCGATCGAATAGTCGATGGCGATCTTCTCGAGGTTCGGCCAGATCTGGTCGACGGCGGGGCCACGGAGGGCGGGGTTGTCCCAGACCGCGGCAAGCTCCATCAGTCCGGCGTGAAGCAAGGGCCTGTTGCGCGCAAGCTCCTCGAGGAGCACATCGGCGCGGCTGATGAACATACCCGCATTCCAGAGGTGCGCGCCGCCGGCAAGGTACTTCTTCGCCGTGGCCAGATTGGGCTTCTCCACGAATGAGTCGACAAGAAGCGCAGAATCGGCTCCGACAACATCGAGGGTGCCTCCGCTGTGGATGTAACCGAATCCGATGGCGGCTTCGGTCGGCTGGATGCCGATCGCGGTGATGTATCCCGCGTCGGCGGTCGCAACCGCCTGAGTGACGGCGGAACGGAAAAGGCGGTCACCACGGATGACGTGGTCAGCCGCGAACGAACCGATGATCACATCGGGCTCACGCTTCATGAGAATCGCGGCTGCGAGACCGACCGCCGCCGTCGAGTCACGCGGGTCGCTCTCGAGGACAACGTTGTGGTCTGTGAGATTGGGAAGCTGGGATTCGACAGCCGCGCGGTGCGACCGACCGGTGACAACCATGATGCGCTGCTCACCGGAGAGCGGTGCGAGCCGGTCCCAGGTGGCTCGCAGCAGCGTGCTGCCCGACCCCGTGAGGTCGTGAAGGAATTTGGGCGCGTCTGCACGGGAAAGCGGCCAGAGCCTGGAGCCGATACCGCCGGCGGGAATAACGCTGTAGAAGCGCTCGAGAGGACTGGTCATGAGGCCCACATTATCGTGAGCGGCTGAAGGAGCCCCTGACTCCTCCCTTTTGTCTTGATGTCGAGACACTTAGGTTCGCCTAACCGGCGAACCGGCGACGGTGAACGTAGACTGTCAGAACGCGCCGTTGTGACGCACGACCGCCGAAGTCGGTGGTTTCTTGGCTTCGATCAGGGAGGGCCGTTCGTGTCAGTGCAGACTGAAAAAAGAACACCACCATTGAGCACGACCACCTCCCGACGCCCGGCAGGAACCCTGTACCGGGGCAGGGAAGGCATGTGGTCGTGGGTTCTGCACCGGATCACCGGTGTGGCGATCTTCTTCTTCCTCCTCGTCCACGTCCTCGATACCGCGCTCGTTCGCGTGTCGCCCGAGGCGTACAACGCGGTCATCGGCACCTACCAGACGCCGATCATGGGCCTCGGCGAGGTCGCACTCGTCGGCGCGATCGTGTTCCACGCTTTCAACGGTCTGCGCATCGTGCTCATCGACTTCTGGCAGAAGGGCTCGAGGTACCAGAAGGTGATGTTCTACGTGGTCATCGCGCTCTGGGTCATCACGATGCTCGGTTTCGTGCCCCGCCACCTCATCAACGTCTTCAGCCACTAGAAAGGGGAGAACCTCATGTCGCAAACAATCGAAGCTCCCCGCACCCCGGTACGTCCCGCCCGCAAAAAGGGAGTCAACTGGGAAAAGTGGGGCTGGATCTACATGCGCGCCTCCGGCGTGATCCTGGTCGTCCTCATTTTCGGCCACCTGTTCATGAACCTCATCGTCGGCGACGGCGTCAAGGCAATCGACTTCGCGTTCGTCGGCGGTAAATGGGCCGACCCGTTCTGGCAGTGGTGGGACGTCGCGATGCTCTGGCTCGCGCTCATCCACGGCGGTAACGGCATGCGGACCATCGTGAACGACTACGCTCGCGGAAAGATGACACGCGGCATCCTCAAGGGCGCGATCTTCGCCGCCGTCGCCATCCTCATCCTCCTCGGAACCCTCGTGGTCTTCACCTTCGACCCGTGCCCCGTCGGCCAGCCCGCCGATCTCCTCCCCTCGTTCTGCGCCGCGTAACGAACAACTGAACATTTTGGATGCATCTGTGACTCAGGACCCAAGCGACTCCACCATCATCGATGGAGTTCACTACCACCAGTTCGACATCGTCATCGTTGGCGCCGGCGGCGCCGGCATGCGGGCGGCGATCGAGGCCGGCCCCGGCGCGAAGACCGCTGTGATTTCCAAGCTGTACCCGACGCGCTCGCACACCGGCGCGGCTCAGGGCGGCATGGCTGCGGCCCTCGCCAACGTCGAAGAAGACAGCTGGGAGTGGCACACCTTCGACACGGTCAAGGGTGGCGACTACCTCGTCGACCAGGACGCTGCTGAGATCCTCGCGAAGGAAGCCATCGACGCGGTCATCGATCTGGAAAACATGGGCCTCCCCTTCAACCGGACGCCAGAGGGCAAGATCGACCAGCGTCGGTTCGGTGGCCACACCCGTGACCACGGCAAGGCTCCCGTCCGCCGAGCCTGCTACGCCGCCGACCGCACCGGCCACATGATCCTCCAGACGCTGTTCCAGAACTGCGTTCGCCTCGGCATCAACTTCTTCAACGAGTTCTACGTGCTCGACGTCATCATGAGCGAGGTCGACGGAGTCGAACAGCCTGCAGGTGTCGTCGCTTACGAACTGTCGACAGGTGACCTGCACGTGTTCCACTCGAAGGCGACGATCTTCGCCACCGGTGGATTCGGCAAGATCTTCAAGACGACCTCGAACGCGCACACCCTCACGGGCGACGGCGTCGGAATCATCTGGCGCAAGAAGCTCCCGCTCGAAGACATGGAGTTCTTCCAGTTCCACCCGACCGGGCTCGCCGGTCTCGGCATCCTCCTCACCGAGGGCGCCCGCGGCGAGGGAGCCATCCTCCGCAATGCGAGCGGCGAGCGGTTCATGGAACGTTACGCCCCGACCATCAAGGACCTCGCTCCCCGCGACATCGTCGCGCGCTGCATGGTCAAGGAAGTGGCTGAAGGCCGCGGTGCCGGTCCGAACAAGGACTACGTCTACCTCGACTGCACCCACCTCGGCGCCGAGGTCCTCGAGACCAAACTCCCCGACATCACCGAGTTCGCCCGCACCTACCTCGGCGTCGACCCGGTCACCGAGCCGGTGCCTGTGATGCCGACGGCGCACTACGCGATGGGCGGCATCCCGACCAACAACAACGCAGAGGTGCTCCGCGACAACACGACCGTCGTTCCCGGCCTCTACGCGGCCGGCGAATGCGCCTGCGTCTCGGTGCACGGCTCGAACCGGCTCGGCACCAACTCCCTGCTCGACATCAACGTTTTCGGCAAGCGAGCCGGAAACAACGCTGTCCAGTACGTGCAGACCGCCGAGTTCCTGCCGCTGCCCGAGGATCCCGCCGCCTTTGTGCGCGAGATGATCGAGGGCATGCGCAGCAACCCGGGAACCGAGCGCATCTCGGTGCTCCGCAAGGAGCTCCAGGAACAGATGGACATGAAGGCGCAGGTCTTCCGCACCGACGAGTCGCTCTCTGAGGTCACCGACACGATTCAGCACCTTCGCGATCGGTACATGAACGTCGGCGTCCAGGACAAGGGTCGCAGGTACAACACCGACCTGCTCGAGGCCATCGAGCTCGGCTTCCTGCTCGACCTCGCCGAGGTCGTCGTCTACTCCGCCCGCAACCGCAAGGAGAGCCGTGGCGGCCACATGCGCGACGACTTCCCCGACCGCGACGACGAGAACTACATGAAACACACGATGGCGTACCTGACCGGCGACCCGCACTCTTCGGATGCCGCCGACCACATCCGCCTGGACTGGAAGCCCGTCGTGATGACCCGCTACCAGCCGATGGAGAGGAAGTACTAGACATGTCAACAGCCACTCTTGACGCTCCGGCACCGGTGGACGACGCCCTGAAGCCGTTCATCGTCACCCTCATCGTTCGCCGGTTCGACCCGGAGATTGACGACGAGCCCAGGTGGGTCGACTATGACGTCGAAATGTTCTCGACCGACCGCATCCTCGATGCGCTGCACAAGATCAAGTGGGAACAGGACGGGTCACTGACCTTCCGCCGCTCCTGTGCACACGGTATTTGCGGTTCGGATGCCATGCGAATCAACGGCCGTAACCGCCTGGCGTGCAAGACGCTCATCAAGGACCTCGACATTTCGAAGCCGATCTACGTCGAAGCGATCAAGGGACTTCCGCTCGAGAAGGACCTCATCGTCGACATGGACCCGTTCTTCGAGTCGTTCCGCGAGGTCCAGCCGTTCCTGATCCCGTCCTCGAAGCCGGGTGCAGGCAAGGAGCGGATCCAGTCCGTCGCCGACCGCGCTCGCTTCGACGACACGACCAAGTGCATTCTCTGCGCAGCGTGCACCTCGTCCTGCCCGATCTTCTGGACCGATGGCCAGTACTTCGGCCCGGCAGCGATCGTGAACGCGCACCGGTTCATCTTCGATTCCCGGGATGACGCCGCCAAGGTTCGCCTCGACATCCTCAACGACAAAGAAGGTGTCTGGCGTTGCCGCACCACCTTCAACTGCACGGATGCCTGCCCCCGCGGCATCCAGGTCACGCAGGCGATCGCAGAGGTCAAGCAGGCGATCATGCGCGGCAAGGCGTAACGCTCGACACACTCCTCGAAACCCTCGCTCTTGTGAGCGGGGGTTTCGTCGTTGCCGCGTCCCGATGCCCCGTTGAGCCCGATGCCGGTTAGGCTGATGCGCTCTCGTCGGTCCGGCTGAGCACCCATCGCACGCCGCCTCTGGCGAGCATGAGAACGATGATCAGTGCGGTCACTTGAAAGAAGCCGCCGAGACGGACGGCGTCGCCGAAAACCAGGGCAACCAGTTCAAGCACCACGAACTTGCTCCCCGGCAGCACGAGCAACAGGGTGATCGCGCTGACGACTCGAACCCGAAGAGTGTCAGCCGACCGGATCCGCGCGACGATTTTCTTCTTCGCCCTCAGCACGACCTCAAGGACGACTTTCAGGAGGACCGCCGTCAGGAACGCCAACAGGAACGTTTCGGAGATGACGTCGGGAAACAGCTGGATGAACATTCCCAGCACCACGAGATAGACCAGGACGTCGACGAGATCTACGGGGCGGATCCGCATGCGGCGAGTATATCGATCGCACCCGGATTCCCTCTCTCCCGTCCGCCCGACGTCAGTCGCGGACGCGTGCCCGGGCTTCAGCGCCCGTCGACGCGCCGAGCGCGGCAACCGCGAGCGCCCTGGCATGCTCGAGCGTGTGCTGCCGCAACTGGGTGCGCACCGCGTCGAGTGCCGACGGCGCCATCGACAGGCTGGAGACTCCGAGCCCGACGAGGACAACGGCGAGCATCGGATCTGCCGCCGCTTCCCCGCACACCCCCACCGGGCGGCCTGACTGGGTCCCCGCATCTCCGAGCATCTTCACCAGGCGAAGGACCGCCGGGTGCCACGGGTCCGAGTATCCGGCAACAGCGGCAAGCCTGCGGTCAGCCGCGAGTGTGTACTGGGTGAGGTCGTTGGTGCCGATCGACACGAAATCGGCGATCCCGAGCACCTGCCCCGCCATGAGCGCGCACGAGGGCACCTCTGCCATCACGCCGGCAACACGGATGCCGAGGGAGCGCGCGAGGGCGACGAAGTATCCGGTCTCATCGGCATCCGCGACCATCGGAGCCATCACCCAGACATCGGCATCGGTTTCGGCGTCTGCGGCGGCCAGGGCAAGGAGCTGGTCGCGGAGCACGGTTTCATGCGCGCGAAGGGCACGGATGCCGCGGACCCCGAGTGCCGGGTTCTCTTCAGCGCCCGTTCCGAGAAAGGACAGCGGTTTGTCGCTGCCGGCGTCGAGGGTTCGTACGACCACCCGTTTGCCCTCGCACGCCTCGAACAGCCGCCGGTAGACAGCCTGCTGTTCAGCCACTGTCGGCGCGGTGCGCGCACCGAAGAACAGGAACTCGGTGCGGAACAGCCCGATCCCCTCAGCGCCCTGCTGGAGGGCGGCTTCCGCCTCGTCCGGGCTGCCAATGTTGGCAAGCAATTCGATTCCGGTGCCATCGGCGAGGGTGCCAGGCCCGACCGGGACGGCAACCCGTCGCGCCAGGAGCCGTTCACGTGACGCGGCGATCTCCTCCGCGGTCGGCGCCACGGTGACGGTTCCCTCCCCCGCGTCGAGGAGCACCGTCGCCCCGTCGTCGATCCCAGCGGCATCCGCAACACCGACGACGGCGACGATCCCCTTCGACCTCGCGAGAATCGCGGTGTGCGACGTTGGCCCTCCCCCGAGCGTGACGAGCCCGAGCACCTGCCCGATGTCGAGCATCGCAGCGTCTGACGGTGCGAGGTCCCTGGCGAGGAGAACGAATGGGTAGTCGACGCTGGGAACACCGGGCGGCGCGACACCTCGAAGCTGTGCGATCACACGCTGGGAGACATCGGCGACATCGACAGCGCGGTCTGCCGGGCTGCCTCCCATCGACAGCAGCAATTGCCTGACGCTGTGGAACGCCTCGAAGACCGCCCGTTCCGCGGTGGAACCGGCATCGATCCTGGATCGCACGTCATCGAGGAGCGCGGGGTCCTGGGTCATCATCGCCTGTGCGTGAATCACTCCCTCGGCTTCGCCGCCCGCCCGTCCGGCACGATCCGTGAGATCGGCAGCGACGGTTGTCAGCGCGGCCAGCGCCCGCGAATACTCACTGTCGGCGTCGGTCGTCCGCCTCTTCTCATCGGGCTCGGACAGCGGGTCCGGCATTCGGACGACGGGTCCAATCGCAATACCCCGGCCGACTCCAGTGCCGCGCAGCAACATGTTGCACCTTTCTCCGGTGCATCCGACCCTACCTCGCCCGGGCTCCCGGCTACGGTGCCGAACGGCGGGGCCTGATCCTGAATGAGCGCAGGGAGGTCGCCGCCCTGAGGCGTTCGCGGCGCGTGCGGGCACGGCCGAATGAGCGTCGCAGATCGTCGACGGCCGTCCACACCAGATCGGCATCCTCGTCGCTCGGCTTCTGAACGGAAAACGTCGCGCGGTCTGCGACGGATGCCAGGGCGACGGCCCGCTTGCTGCCTGTCGCCGCCGCCACCTCCCGCCGGGTCGCCGACGGCGGCGGTTCGACGCCGTAGTCAACAGCGGTGTCCTGAAACTCCTGCCAGCCGGCGCGAATGCGTTCCGACGGTGTGCGGCGGGAGCGCCGGAGCGCGCGCCGCCTCACCTTTGCCGCGATCACCGTGAGGAAGGGCGCGGCGATCACAGCGGCAACGAGAAGGAGTACGCCGATGACCTGTGCCGCCAGAAGAAGGGCCGCGAGCAGTGGGTCAAGCGGTTCGTCCTCCTCGTCGAGGCTGTCCTCGGCGGGAATCTGCTCGGTGTCGGCGTCGCGTTCCTCGACGGGTGGCTGAACGACGGACTGCGGCCGGGACACAGTGGTCGGCTCATCCGGCTCCTTTTCCGGGATCTCCCTGACCGGCGGGGTGGTGTCGACCGTCAGCCAGGTACCGTCACTCGACTGCACCTCGATCCACGCGCTGATGTCATCGCCCGACACTGTCACTGTCGCGTCCTGCCGGACCGAGGGCTGGAACCCGACGACCACGCGGGCCGGGAACCCGAGCTGGCGGGCCATGAGGGCGGCGGCGACCGAGTACTGCTCCTCATCACCGACCATCGGTCGCTCGGTGAAGAGCGTGGTGATGCGGTCGATGCCGTGCCCGGACAGGCTCGTCGGCTCGTTCTCGCCGATGCCGTGGCTGATGTATCCGTCGCTCTTGAGTCCCTCGATCATCGCGACGAGCTTGGCCCCTGCGCCCGAAATCCCCGCGGTGTACGCGTCCAGCCGCTCGGTCATGGCGCGGGGCAGCTCGATGGCGCTTCCGGTGCCCGCTGCACCCGGCCGGATCCTGACGAGTTCGGTCAGGGATGGGGCCTGGGCGACAACGGATTCCAGCTGGTAGCTGTCCGCTGGCGCGAATCCGCCGACCACCGCTGAGCTTCCCGTGATGTCGTTGTAGAAGAATGAATTGGCCAGCCCCGCAGCGCGTGGTCCGTCGAAGTCGATCTGCCTGAGGTGTCCAGCACCCGGCACCCAGATCGAGGAGTAACCGGCGATCGTCACATCGAGGGTGACGATCCGGCCGCTTGCCTGCTGGTCGAGGCGATACGGCACCCGGACAAACGTCCCAGAGCCTGCCGTCACGTCCTCCGTCCCCGCCGAGAAGACGACGCCGTCGTATGTGTCGAGCGTCGCCATCCGCAAGCGGCCGCCCTCGGGAAGGCCGGCAACCGTGAGCATTTCCATCCCGGCGGTGTCGGGCTGGTGGAAGCTCCGGAAAGCGGAGAGCGGGCTCGGGTATGCGCGTGGATCGAATGGTTGCTCGATGTGCGAGCGAACCACCTGGCGTTCCGCTGCCGGTGGAAGAACGGATGCCATGACGGCGCCGCCGCACGCTGCGAGGGCGATGATCACCGCAGCGCTCACCCCGCTCACGATGGCGGCGCGGCGACGCTCCCGTGACGACGTGCGAACAGCAGCGACAGCATCCGTCTGATCGGCCTTGCCCGGCGACTGCCGGCCGATCCAGACCAGCCAGACCAGCGTGATGACCGCCACCGTGAGTCCGAGCGGCACGGACTCCCAGCCGATCTCCCCGCCGAAGACGATGCCGAGCACGCCGAGGAGCAGGGGCAAGGCAACGGCGAATGCGGGCCGGCTGGTCCTCACCGCGATCGACAGCGTGATCACCGTCACGGCCAGGATGCTGACGAGCGGCGGAATGAGCAGTCCCTGGTACGCCCCGACCGGAAGCAGGATCGTGACCAGTTGTTTCCAGCTCCGCCCCGTGCCGACAACGAGGTCGACCAGCCCGTGCCAGGTCGGCAAAACGCCGAAGAGTGTCTCATCGGGGAGCGCGAGCGGGACCCCGACGAGCAGGTACATCAGCACGCTGATGAGAACGACGGCGAAGCCAGGCAGCCGCAACCTCCGGGCGATGAGGACGATCGCGACGCCGAGGGCTGTCGCGACGACCGCGACGAGCACGAACCGCGTCACCTGGTAAATCGGCCACCACAGTGCTGAGGCCGCGGCGACGGCGAGGACGGTGAACGCGGTGTTCCACAGCACGTTCCTGGTGGCCTTGCTGAGACTTGTCACGCCGTGGTTCTCGCCATCGCCTGCTGGAGGTCCTCGAGGAACCCGATGGTCAGGACAGACAACTCACCGGCGGTCCGGAAACTTGGCACGATCTCGGGGTCGCAGACAACGGCGATGACCTCGACGCCCGCGGGGAAGTGCCGAGACGCCTGTCGAAGAGTCGCCGGAGTCACCGCGGAACCGCAGACGAGGAACGCGAGCGAAATGCCCGCGATCGAGTCCGCGGCGACCCTGGCGAGGTCGGAGACGTCCAGGGCTGTAGCTCCCGGTTCTACCCTGCTGAGATCGTCGAGCAGCCGCGACGGGCTGATTGCGGCGAGAGTCTTCATCGCGAACAGCTTGCGCCGCGCGAACTCGGGTGTCGACTCGCTCGCCACGACCGAGACCGTTCTGGCGTCACGAATGGCGCGCACCCCGAGGGAACCGGCGACACTCACGGCCATCTCGAAATCATCCTCGCCGGAGTAGTCGCTCTCGGCGAGGCTCAGCGCCACCATGAGATGGCTTCGCCGCGTCTCTTCGAACTGCCGCACCATGAACTGTCCGGTTTTCGCGGTGCTCTTCCAGTGAATCGACCTGCGCTCGTCGCCCGGCATGTACTCACGGATGGCGTGAAAAGAGACGTCTGTCGCGGTGAGGTCACGCGTGGGGTTGCCCTCAAGGTCGCGCACGAACCCGGTGCTGAGACTCGGTACCGGGATGGTCCTGGGGTGTACGAACAGGTCGGTCTTCTCCTCCCACTGTTTTTCGCGCCTGACCAGTCCGAGCGGATCGGTCCGGACGACCCGGACCGGGCCGACGGGGATCACGCCGCGGTGAATGCCTGGCACCGTGAACACGTCCTCGAACGTGCTTCCCTGGCCGAGCACCGGGATCTGAAATGCGGCGATTTCCTCGCCGACAGGCACCTCGAGTCGGACACCCGGCAGCAGCCGTCGCGACGGGTTGTGGACTTCGACCTGCACGGCCGCCCGCTCGCCCGCGGTGATCCGGCTGACGGGCAGCGTCAGCGCGGCCTCATGGCTCATCCGCCCGATGAGGAAGAGAGCCGCGACCGCGAGCACAACAGCACCTGCCCACGCGCCGGCGACGAGTTCCTGCCAGCCCAGGCCGTAGCCGGTGAGAAACGCGAGCACGACGCTCGTGATGACCGCCCAGCCCAGCGGGGTGACAACGTCCGTCACGCTGATCCAGCGGGCGAACACAGTGCGGGCAGCCCGACCGAACCGAACCGCACCGACCACGCCTTCGGCCAGCACTCCTTCTCTCGAGCCGACGAGTCGCATCCTCGCGTTGTGAACGTCCGGTTGTGCCGGTGCGACGGCCGACACCGCTCGCGATGGTTGGATCTTCTTCTGTGCGGCCGTCACCTCCCTGACGCCGCCCGGACCGGCCACGCCGCGGTCCTAGGCCGCAGCCGCGTCGCGCGGTGGTGGGGTATCGATGAGGACCTGGGCTATCACGTTCGACGGATTCACCCCGTCGAACTCCGCTTCGGCGTCGAGGATGAGCCTGTGCGCGAGCACAGAGTCCGCCAGCGACTTGACGTCGTCGGGGATGACAAATGACCGGCCGGATGCCGCAGCGAGCGTTTTCGATGCACGCACCAGGGACAGCGCCCCGCGCACGCTCGCCCCGAGCCGCACCTCTGCGGCCTGCCGCGTGCCCTCAACGATCCTCGCGACGTAGTCGTGGAGTGACGCGTCGACGTGCACTGTTGTGGCGAGTCGGGTCATCTCGGCGATGGTCGACGCCGGAACAACCGGAGTCAACTCCACCGCTTCCGATTGGTCTGAGCCCTCGAGAATCCGGATCGTGGACTGGTGGTCCGGGTAGCCGATCGACGTCTTCATCATGAATCTGTCGAGTTGCGCTTCCGGCAGGCGGTAGGTGCCGGCCTGCTCGACCGGGTTCTGCGTCGCGATGACCATGAACGGGGTGCCGACGGGGTGGGTGATCCCGTCAACGGTGACGTGCCCCTCCTCCATGACCTCGAGCAGCGCTGACTGGGTCTTGGGGCTTGCGCGGTTGATCTCGTCGGCCAGCACGATGTTCGCAAAGATGGGGCCGCGGTGAAAGTCAAAGCTCCCGCTGCGCTGGTCGTAGATGCTCACACCGGTGATGTCACCCGGCAGGAGGTCCGGCGTGAACTGCACGCGGCTGGCGACACCGGCGATGCTCTCGGCCATGGCGCGGGCCATGGAGGTCTTTCCCGTGCCTGGCACGTCCTCGAGCAGGAGGTGCCCGCGGCTGAGAAGCACGACGAAGGACAGCCGGATCACGTGATTCTTGCCGAGGAGCACCTGCTCGACGTTCTCGACGAGCTGGTCGCACACGCCCGCAAACCAGGTGGCCTGCTCGGATGTCATTGTCATCTGGGTTGTGCCTTTCGTGATGCCGCGGTTCACGCGGTGTTCCGTCGACTCCATCATGGCCTGAAGAAGGATTTCTTGTAGTCGACCTCGTCAACCTTTACAACGACCTCTATCCACACCTGGCTATCGGCGGGATGTGCGCTCAGAACACAAGTGTTCCCGGTCCGGGTCCCCGTGATTGTCGCGTCGTTCACTGCCCCGCACGAATACGAAACAGGAAGTGGACCGTTATCAGGATCGGCAGCCCAGCTCCACGTGGCAAGGGTCGCATCGTATGACAGCGCTGACGGAGTCAGGCTGATCGATGGCTCCGGCGCCGTGTCCAGCGATACCGGCCCGCAGGCCTGGTTGCCCCAGGTGTTGCACGCACGGATCTCGAACGACACGGGCTGGCCGAAGCCGAGTCCGAGGAGCTGCCGCGGGTAGCCGGTTCCGCTGAACGCCATCCAGTTGCCGCTGCCGGGAATGCTGATCTCGTAGGTGAAACCGACTGGCGTGACAGACGTGACGGCATAATCGCGTTCGGTCTCAGTGGAGTCGGTGAACCGCATGGTCCCGGTCACAGAAACGGCGCCGGGCAGAGGCCGGACAATGTCGGTTTTCACCTCGGTTGCCACACACCCGGCCCTGTTGTATCCCCAGACCACGAACGAGTAACCCGAACCTTCGTTGGTCAGGTTGTCGAAAGTGTGGCTGAACGTCCCTGGCGAGACGGCAACGACGTCCTCGATGGCGCCACCTGTTGTGGGTGCGGACACTTTCCCGGGCGGCGGCGATGACACCGTGCAGGCGTTGGGCGGCGCTGAACCGGAACTCAACCGCCCGACGAAGTATCCACCGATCGGGTCCCCGTTTCCGTCGAACTCGCTCCAGCTGACTGTCGCGCTGGCACTCGCGGCGTCACTCGATACGGCGATTGCGCCGCCGCGAGGAGCACCGAAGGGCTTTGCCGAGTCCGAAGCGGCATTCCAGGTGGTGAGCGCCGGAATCGCGTCGTTGCGGGCGGACACCGAGAACTCGACGCTCGATCCATTGCTGAGACCGCCGATACGCGTGGAGCACGTCGATGAGCACGAGGACGCGCTGACTTCACCACGGGGTACTCCCCCGACGGTCACCTGGTAGCTCCGCACATCGCTGCCCTGCCCCGGCCGCGGAACCGCGTTCCAGCTCAGCAGCAGGGCCCCATCGAGCGGCCTGGCCGACAGGCCGGTCGGGGCGGCGGGGATGACGTCGGACCAGACCGGTTCGACAAATCGGACCGGGTCTGACTCGCCCCTCGCGTTACGTGCGCTGACCTCAACGCGAACCGCGTTCGCCTTGCCGTTCCCCGCCGTAGGGACCTCGCACGACGTGGATGCGCAGGTCGTGACACCGAGCGATGTCTGGGTTCCTGCCCTGAACAACTCGACGTCGAAGCCGGATAGGGGTGAGTTGTTGGCCGCGCCCGGCGTCCAGCTCAGCGAGATTTTCCGATCGCCGAATCCGGTCACACGCAGGTTGGACACAGGGTCAGGGCGGTCCTGGACCGAGATTCGTACCGCGCCCCAGGTGTACCGCGCCGGGTCGCCAGTGGCATCAGCAACCTGGTACTGGAGTGAGGTGTCGATGGCGGCGGCATCCTGTGCGACGGTGACCGTCAACCGGGAATTGTCTGCGCTCGGCGCGACGCTGACCCCGGCGGGGAGGTTGCCTCCATCCAGGCCGCGAACCGCGACCACGCGGAGCGGTGAGCCGGGGAACGGGTTGGTTGCGCTGTCGTTGGCGAGAACGTCGACCGGTGTCGACGTTCCCCGCTGGGCGATCACCGTGTCGGCGGCCGGCACAGCGAGCGGCCGCGTCGACGGCACGACGGCAAGCTGGATGCGACCGGCCACCCCGTCATTCACCGCGTCGCGGACACCGATGAGAATGCTCGGCGATGCGCCGCGCTCGATGTCGGCTGCAGCGGTCACCGTGAGTTCCTGCCCCCGGATCGACACAGTGAACCCGGACGGACGTGGGTCAAACACCCGGTATTCCAGTTCGTCCACATCGTCTGTGTACGGATAGGTCGTGAGCTTGACCAGGTCGATGGTCTTCACCTGGTTCGGCTCGAAATCGATCGAACCCCCGGTGAAGACGGGCGGCTGGTTATCGCGGGACGCCACCTCGATCGGAAGAACGAGCGTTGCGACCTTGCCGTTCGGATCGCTCGCGCTCTCGCCGTCCGTGACCTCGAACGAGATCGACGCCGGCCCGAAATACAGCTCGGTGCTCGTGTATCGAAGTGTTGACGCGTCGACGACGAGGTCAGAACCATCGGAGTTCGTCGCCCGCACCCTGGCGGCATCCGTCAGCCGCACCGTCTTCCCTGCGGCCGCGATGACATAGTCGTTGAGCGCAATAACGACGGGCTCTCCGCTGACCACACTGATCGGTTTGATTCCAGGCCGCAGCTGCGGCAGGGCGGCATCGAGCCCTGGCACCCAGATGAACGCGAGGGCACCAACCGAGGGATCATCGGGGTTGCTCACCCGGAACGGCACTATTTGCGACTCGGTGCTGAGCGTCACCCGCACCCGCTTGGACGGCGTCACCGAGGCGAGCTCGCTGAACCCCGTCGGAACTGAAACGTCGAGTTCCGAGGCCGGTCCGTCCGCCCAGAAGACGTTCTTCAGGACGTTGACATCGATAACCACCCGATTGCGGATGTCGTCGATGGTAAGGACGACGTCGGATGCGATGGGGCGCGCGAGTGGGGCATCGTCACGGGCGACCACGGTGAGGAAGTTACTCGAGGTGTTGCCGCCCTCATTCTCGATCTCATAGATGAAGCCGTACCGTCCCTCCCCCTTCGGAACGGTCACGCGAACCACGTCGCCGTCGATGGCCGCGGTCGCGCCCTCTCCCGTCGGTTCGACACCGATCACGGTCAGCGCGCCGCCGTCGGGATCTGAGTCGTTCGCCAGCACGCGGACGGCAACAGTGGACGCCGGTCGGGTGAGCACCTCATCAGGCGTGGCGACGGGCACACGGGAGCCATCGAGCTTGGCGCTGATCCCGATTCGCACGAGTCCCGTCGCCTGTTTTCCGAGAGCGTCGACGACCGTGTACTCGAAGCTGTCGGTCCCCGCCGAGTATGCCCCCGCCTCATAGTCGAACCAGTCGTTTCCGGCGCCGACGACGGCTCCCTTGCCCGGGTTCGAGCTCTGCCCGATGAGCTGAACCGAGTCCCCGTCCGGATCTATCCCCGTGAGCGGAACGGAGATGCGGACGCGTTCGCCCGAGAACACCCGGGCGACGACGGTCTTGGGCACTGGCGCCGCGTTCGAGACCATGTCGGCTTCGCGCACGGTGAACGTGACCTGCGCGTCGGACCATTGCCCGTCAGGTGCCGTCGTCCGATAGACCGCCGTATAGTTTCCCGGCGTCTGCGGCGCGAGGTACCTCAACATGTTTCCCGAGGTGAAGAGCAGCCCACCGCGGTCGGGCAACGGACTCGCGAGCTCGGCCGCGAGCGTCAGCGGGTCGCCCTCAGGGTGAGTGTCATTCGCGAGAACAGGAACATCAATGGCATCGCCGACGCGCACGGAAACGGTATCGGGAAAGGCCACCGGCGGTTGCCGCTTGACCGGGTTGGGGATCTCCACCACGGTGACCGTGCCATCGGCAACGGCAACACCGTTCGACACGCTGTAGTTGAACGAGAGCGGAGCCTCGAGCGGCGCGGTCAGGGTGATGCGCAGCATCCGCTGTTCGAGGATCTCCACCCGAACGCCGGAGAGCGGCGCGATATTCGACACCCCGGTCAGGACCAGGACGCCACCGGCGGGGTCGAAGTCACCGGCGAGCACATCGACGGTCTCGCTGCTCTGCTCGCGGACGAACACCGTGTGTGGAACAGTGACCGGCTTCGCCCCGGCGTCGGGCGGGGCGATCACCTGGATCCGGACGACCCCTGTTGCTGTCACGGTCCCGTCCGTGACCGAGAAGTCGATGTGGTGGGTGCGCGTCTCGGTGCTGGTGAACCGAAAAGTCCCGCTGTCGTAGTCGGGGGTGATCGTCGCGCCGTCCTTCGCCGGCACGTTGGCGAGCCGAAGCGGACCGGAGCCGCCGCGGGCGTGCACGAGCGGCGCGACCTCGACCTCGCGACCCGCAAGCGCGATGACGGGGAACGATTCAGCGATGATGGGGACGCTTCCCGCCGGTGCCACGGTGACCGCGAGGGTGCCGGTGCCGTCGAGTGAGCCGTCTGACACGACAAGGCCAATCTCCTTGAGCGTGCCGCCGAGGCCCGCGTCGGTGAAGATCACTGTGCCGTCTGGCGTGTGCTGGACGAGGTCGGGAGCAGCAACACTCGCCTGGGTCAGGTAGAACGGGTCACCGTCAGGGTCGACCCAGTCGCCGAGGACGGCGAGCGACAGCCGGGCCCCGCTCGCAACCGACGCCTTGGTCGTCCTCATCTGGGCCGGCACTGCATTCTCCGTCGGTTGGCGAACCGCAACTGTGACAGTGGCCGTTGCGGTTCCGCCCCTGCCGTCTGAGATGGTGTAGTCGAACTGGTGGGTGCCTGTCGCGCCCACCGTGAGCGTGACCTGCAACTGCTGGGAGTTGTTGACGATATCGACCCGCCCGGCGCTCTCCGGGAGCGATGTGACGGAGTCGATCATCAGCACGTCACCGTTGGGGTCGAAGTCGTTCAGGAGAACGAGCAGCGGCGATGTCCTTCCTGGCCGCGCGCCGAAGTCGTCGGCGACGGCCGTTGGCGGCTGTTGCGTCTCGTCGTATTCGGGGGGCGTGTCTTCGTTGTTGTCCTCGACCGTGAGCTCGTCATCGTCGAGGGCGACGAGATCATCCCAGTTGTCGATCACCCGGTTGCCCGCCTGAACCGCCCAGGAATTTCCGCCGACGACGTCGTTGAGGAGCACGTGCGCACCATTGGGCTGGAAGACGAGGTTCGCGGCCGCGGAGAGCCCGTCGATCTGCGCTGTGTCTGCGCTGCCGTCACACTCGGTGAATACCGACCCGTCCGACCACGCGCCGTACGCGCAGTCCCCGGCGATGATCGGCCGGGTCGCTGCTCCCGCCGCCCCGGCTCTCAGCACGGCTACATCGCCGGAACCACGCGGAACCGCGACGATGCCACCGTCGAGTCCGACCAGGACGCGGTCACCCGACGTGGACGGATGCTGCAGCCTGGCACCTGTCGCATCCGGAAGCTGCACGGTTCGACCATCGAAGCTGATGCTCGACTCTGCCTCGTCGAGCAGAACAAAATCCGGGCCGACGGAGCTCAGCTGCACGCCACCGGTCGGCTCGGGAACCTCGGTGACGTCAGTGGCCGCGTCGGAGTCCGCCGGCACCCGATAGACGCTGCTGGTTTCCGGCGCGAAGACGAACAGGTCCCCGTGCGCATTGACCGACGTGACGGCATCCGCCCCGAGAGAAAGTGCCGGTGCTGACTCAGCATCGAAGGTCGCGAGGTCGACGAGCGGGACGAACCAGATGTCGCCGCCGGACTCGACCACCAACCGCTCGGTGCCGAGGGCAACCTCGGTATCGCCCGGCGGCAGAGGGACGCTCTCGGTGACCTCGGAGGTCGTCGGATCGATGATGTCGAACGAGCTGCGCACCCTGTCGACGAGGAGCACTGTCTCTCCGGACTGCAGCACCTCGATCTGCGACGAGGTTGCGCGGACCGCTGTGTTCAGCTCAAAAACCTGGGTGTTGGCGCGGCCGATGGCCTGTCGCTCCTGGTTGACCACCCAGACCGCACCGTCGCCCAGATCGAGTTGTTGTGCCCGGTATCCGTCAGAGATCACCGCAGCCGTCGCAATGAGGGCACAGATTACGGTGCCACTCGTCAACGTCGCGATGAGCGACCGGCGCTTGCGAATCCAGGCCCTGATCATCAGCCGGATCCAGTCGGCACGTCGACGCACTTCTCGCTGCTCGACGGACCGAGAGCACCGTCCCGCATCACCCGCACCGTGATGCACGCACGTTCGCCCGGCTCGGCGTCCACGGTGAATTCGGTGGATTTCTGGATAGATGCCGCGCCGTCCGGCATGCGGATCTGGAAGGAGTCCCTGTCTCCGATTCCCGGGTCTGGCCAGCTGAACACCACGCTTGACCCGCGAAGGTCTGCGGCAACATTAGCGACCGTCGGGATGGCGTCGGATGCCGCGGTCCTGATCAGGACGAAGACCGTGGTCACGGCGAGGAGCACAACGAGGACACTGCAGATAACGATGGCGGTCACAAAAGCGGGGCCGTGCGTGAGCGGCGCCTGGCCCCCCGAGCTTCGGTCAGCGACGGGCGTTGACCGGGAGTCCCTGGCCGCGCCGCGGGTGGCGCCGGGGCTCTGGAAAGCGTCTTCGGCCGTGCGACGGCGCCGTCTGCCGGGATCCACCGTGCGGATCGAGTGGACGCGGGTGCTGTCGGCGTTGTCCACCACTGCGGCCTGCGCCCAGGCGTGAACGGCGACATCTGGCTGGGTTTGGGCGAAGCCGAGTTCGGCTTCAACGCCCTGCAGCTCGCGAATGAACTCCATGGCGGACTGCGGACGCTGCTCAGGACGCCGCGACATGCTGCGGGCCAGGACGCGCTCGAGCTTGTCCGGAACGTCTGTGCGGCCGAGAGGCTCTGGCTTGCCCTTGCTCGCACGGGAGATCAACGACGCCGAGGAGTTGTCCTGTCGCGGGGTCTCGAACGGCGCCCGACCGGCGAGCAACGAGTACGTCGTCGCTGCGAGTGAAAACACCTCGCTCGCGATCGTTCCGTTCGTCTCACTGTGCAGCACTTCCGGCGCCGACCAGGGGATACTCATTCCGACTGTGTCGTCGATCACCGACTCGCCGAGGGTTCCAGCGATCCCGAAGTCGCTGAGCACGGGGTTGCCGTACGCGGTCATGAGAATGTTGGCCGGCTTGATGTCGCGGTGCAGCACACCCGCCTGGTGCGCGGTCTCGACGGCGCTGGCGATCTTGATGCCGATGCGAAGGGCTTCCGAGACCGACAGGGGGTCATCACGGTAGGTCTCGCCGATCGTCGCCGAGCACAGTTCCATCACCAGGTATGGCCGACCGTCTGAGGCGACCCCCGACTGATAGACGGTGAGGATCGCCGGATGAGGGCTCAGCTGCGCCATCAGGTCTGCCTCCGCCTGAAACATCCGGCGCACTTCCACGTTGACGTACTCGGAGAGCATCACCTTGACGGCGACCTGTCGGCGCGGGCTGTCCTGTTCGTACAGGAAGACATCGGCGAAGCCACCTGAACCGAGAATCCGCACAAAGGAGAAACCCGGGAGAGCGGGAGGCAGTGATGGCAAGCGGCGCAAATGGTCCTCCCAATCTGGAAATTGCGCGTCGAGAGGACGGCTCACGGGCACAAGGAAAACAACTACCGCAATCCCCTCGGCCTCTCTCCCATTCTAGGGAGAAACCAAAACTTCTATACCCCCGGCCAGGGGGGCAGTATTTCGATGACGTTGCCGTCGCCGATGTCGATAAACGTGCCTGGGATAACGACGACGCTCTCACCGGCGCGCAAGCGCTGCCAGTGGCTCTGCGGTGCGATCACCGACGTACCATTGGTCGATTTGAGGTCGGTGGCGACGATGGAGTCGCCGATCTGCTTGATCTCGAGGTGCGTCGCAGACACCGACTTCGACGCAGAGACAACGGGAACGAGGCGTGACGGGTCCGGGAGCGGGATGCGGGGCTGCCGTGGGTTTCTGCCGAAGTAGTGCACCGCGTCCAGCGGGTACGCCTGGCCACCGTTGATGCGGAAACCGTACAGGAGGGTTTTGGGGTCATCCGGCACGAGCGGGGCTTCGCGCAGCACCGTCTCGTCCTCGATCGGCGGTGCGATGTCGCGGCGAAGCACCGTCTGGCCGTCGTGGCGCATCTGGGGATCGTCCTGCGCCTTCACTCGCTGGACCGGCGGGCGAATGATGGTGTCGGTCTCGGCCGGCGAATATTGCCTGGCTGCAGCGGGACGGTGCGTCAGGGACGGCGTGTCGGCCGGGGGCGCTGACGGGGATGGTGGAACGGGCGGGAGTCCCGCCGCCGCAGCGAGAGAAACATCCGCTGGCGTAACCGATGATGCGCCTGGCGCGGCTGCCGGCACCGGAGCAACCGGCGCAGGGACTGCTGAAGCGTCAGGGGCCTGGGCGCCCGTCGGTGTCGCGGTCGTCTCGGTCTGAGCTGGACTCGGGGCGGGAACGGCGTCATCCGTCGGCGCTGCGGCAGCTGACCAGTCGATCCGGTTGGCGACGATGACTCCGGCCCCGAGCGGGAACGACACTCCCCCGGCGGGGGAACCGGAACCCGGGGAGAGCGCGCCAGTGGCGAACGCCGAGACACCGGTGACCGAGTCACGCAACCAGGCCTGACCGGCCGGAGGGGCGATGCGCTGCCACTCTTCATTCACCCGCAGGTCGAGCACCCCATCGCCGTGGACGAGCAGGGTGAGCGATGATCCGCTGTCGCCCTCGTCGGCGCGCTCGACGACGACGAAGGACGCAGGCGCTCCGTCGCGCGTGTTCGGCACTGTGGCTGTCACTTGATCGAACGTCGCAGAACCGCCGTGGACCAGGGCCCAGAGGGCCTCGACCACAGTCGGCTCCGACGGAGTGCGAATCGCCACGAGTATCGAGTCTCCGGCGATGTAGATCCACGGCTGGCCCTGGTTCGTCATGGCATAGCGGTAGTCCGGTCGTATGCGTGTGCGCTGCAGTGTCGTCACTTCGTCCCTCAAACCGTCTCAAAACAGTACAGGCCGGGTACCCCTCAGCCCACGGAGCGCGCCTGTCGCACCATTCTGCCCCTTCACCCGCCCAATATGGTATTCCCTTGACGCGGGACGCCCACCTCTGCAAGTCTCCGCGGCCGCTCAGGGGCGTGCCACCGCCCTGATCTAAACTGGAGGAATGTCAACTTCCTCCCCGCTTCGCATTGCCTCGGTCAACACAAACGGAGTACGAGCGGCGTTCCGCAAGGGAATGGGCGACTGGCTCGACGCCTCGAACATCGACATCCTCGCTCTTCAGGAGGTCCGTGCAGCGACGAGTGACCTCGAAAACCTGCTCGGCTCGGAGTGGGACATCCTGCACGACCCGGCGACGGCAAAAGGACGTGCCGGCGTCGCCATTGTGAGCCGCGCCAAGGCACACATTCACCGGGTGGAGTTCGGTGCCGAAGATTTCGACAGCGCGGGCCGCTGGCTCGAGGCCGACTACGAGGTGGGCGACCAGATCGTCACAGTGGTGTCCACCTACGTTCACTCCGGCGAGGACAACACACCGAAGCAGGTGGAGAAGTACAAGTTCCTGGATGCCATGACCGCGCGCCTTCCCGAGATCGCCGCACACTCGAAATATGCGGTCGTGCTCGGCGACCTCAACGTCGGGCACCGTGAACTCGATATCAAGAACTGGAAGGGCAACCGTAAGAACGCCGGCTTCCTCCCGAAGGAGCGTGCGTACTTCGACAGGTTCTTCGGCAAGCGCGGCGAAGAGGTCGAGTGCGTCGACGGAACAACCGGTCCGGGACTCGGCTGGGTCGACGTCGGCCGCACCTGGGCCGGCGAGGTGGAAGGACCATACACCTGGTGGTCGCAGCGCGGGCGCGCGTTCGACACCGACACCGGTTGGCGACTCGACTACCACGTCGCCACTCCCGAGCTCGCCGCAACGGTGAAGGACTACCGGGTCGACCGGGCGGCCAGCCACGCGGAGCGATGGAGCGATCACGCCCCCGTCGTTGTTGACTACGCGATCTGACAGCCTCTCGCAGCGCAGGCGGCGCGATATCGTGAGCCGATCGATTCGAGCGCCCCGCGGCATCCGTTCTACCGAAGAAAACTTTCGCCCACACCGGGCACAGCTACCAAAGGACCCTCATGACCAAGCCCGTACTGTTCTCCGGAATGCAGCCGTCGAACGACTCACTTCACCTCGGCAATTTCGTGGGGGCGCTGCAGCAGTGGGTGGCGCTGCAGGCCGAGTATGACGCCTACTACTGCGTCGTCGACCTGCACGCGCTGACCAGCTCGCCGAACCCCGACGAGCTGCGGGCCCGCACCAGGTCGACGGCCGCGCAGTACATCGCGGCGGGAATCGACCCGTCGAAGAGCACGCTGTATGTGCAGTCGCACGTGCCTGCGCACGCGCAGCTGTCGTGGGTTCTCAACAACATCACCGGTTTCGGTGAGGCCGGGCGGATGACGCAGTTCAAGGACAAGTCGGCGCGCTTCGGTGCCGACTCGACCACGGTGGGCCTGTTCACCTACCCGGTGCTCATGGCGGCCGACATCCTGCTGTACCAGACCAACGTGGTGCCCGTCGGAGAAGACCAGCGGCAGCACCTCGAGCTGACCCGCGACCTGGCCGGGCGATTCAACAGCCGGTTTGGCGATACCTTCACGATGCCTGAGCCGATCATCCTCAAGGAAACGGCGAAGATCTACGACCTGCAGCACCCGGAGTCGAAGATGTCGAAGTCGGCCGAGAGCGAGGCCGGGTTGATCAAGCTTCTCGACGACCCCAAGGTGAACCAGAAGAAGATCATGCGTGCCGTGACCGACGACGACGCGTCGATCCGGTTCGACCGCGAGGCCAAGCCTGGTGTGTCCAACCTGCTCACAATCTTCGCGGCCATGTCGGGCTGGACCATCGACGCGATAGTGGACGAGTACGCGGGACGGGGGTACGGCGACCTCAAGAAGGGCGTCGTCGACGCCGTGAACGCCGTCTTCGAGCCGGTGCGCGCCCGCACACTGGAACTGCTCGACGACCCGGCCGAGCTCGACCGGCTGCTCGCCCAGAACGCCGCGAAGGCCAACGAGGTCGCCGAGAAGACACTCGCGGCCGCATACGAGCGCGTCGGGTTGCTGCCGCGCTCGTAGCCTCCGATCAACGCAGGCCGTCGTCGGCACAAAGCTCGCCGGTAGGCTGACTCCATGGACGTTGTGCGCATCGAAACCGACCGGCTGATCCTCGACGAGCCGGCGAAGGCAGACGTCCCGTTCATCTTTGCGTACTGTCAGGATGAGCTCATTCAGGACTTCACGACGGTGCCGCAGCCGTACCGGTTGCGCGACGCCGAGAACTTCCTGACCAGGGTGGTCCAGCCGGGCTGGACGAGCGCCAAGGAGCTGACCTGGGCCCTCCGCCGCCGGAACGAGCCGACGATCCTTGGCGTGGTCTCCCTGCGCGACTGGAACGACTCCCAGGCCATGATCGGGTTCTGGCTCGGCGCACCGTGGCGCGGCCAGGGCTACATGCCCGAGGCCGTCGCCGCGGTCTGCGACTGGGCGTTCGAGAGTGAGTGGTTCGCTGACAGCGCCCGGCCGAAGACCACCATCGTCTGGGAAGCGCTCATCGGCAACCCTGCGTCGGCGCTCGTCGCCCGCAAGGTCGGGTTCCGGTACACCGGCGTCAGTCGTGCCGAGGTCGCTCGGTTCGGTGAGTTTGCGCCGAGCCACCGCGCTGAGCTCACCGTCTCCGACAGGCCGGGCCCCGCGGCGGGCTGGCCAGCAGAGGTCCTCTCACGGTGAGCGCTCCTTCCGTCGTTCTGTTCGACCTCGATGACACGCTGCTCGACCATCGCGGTGCTGTCTCCCGTGGCATCCTGCGCCACGTCGATCTCATCCCCGGGCATCTCGAAGTCAACGACCGCGACGCCGCCGTGACTCTCTGGCACTCGCTCGAGGAGCAGCACTATCACCGCTACCTCTCCGGGGAGCTGACCTTCGCCGGCCAGCGCCGCGCGCGTGCCCGGGACTTTGCAGCCGCGCACGGCGTCTCACTCGGCGACGCCGAGGCCGATACCTGGTTCGACACCTACTTCGACAGCTACCGGATGAGCTGGCGACTGTTCGACGACGCGCTCCCCTGCCTCGATCGGTTGGCGGATGCCGGAACCCGCGTCGGCGTCATCACCAATGGTGAACCGGACTATCAGCAGGTCAAGCTCGACCGCACCGGCCTCGCCGACCGGTTCGAACACGTCATCGCGTCGGGCGCTGTGGGATTCGCGAAACCTGACCCGCGGATCTTCCACGAGGCATGCCGCCTGTTCAGTGTCGCGCCATCGGACGCCGCCTACGTTGGCGACCGCCTGGAAACGGATGCCATCGGCGCCGCTCATGCCGGACTCACCGGCGTGTGGCTCAACCGGTTCGGCGAGAACGTTGTCGCCGGGGCGCTCGGGCACGGGACGCCGGTGGGAACCAGTGCGATCGCTGCGGCCCAGGAAGCGGCAGCTGCCGCCGGGGTGCGCATCATCGGGTCGCTCGACGAGCTGTAGCCGCTCCGCGGAGTTGTTGCACACCGACGGACACGACGCATACATATCCCAGAAACATCGCCGAAACGCGGTCCTTTTACCATCGCGGCTATGGAAGGTCGACAGTGGCAAGGGGCACGTGTTCTGCACCGATTCGCCGAGGGGGCAACCGAGTGGCGAATGCTCAACGCCCTCGGTGAGCGACTTGGCGTTCCCCTCGAGCCATGCTCGATCGCTGTCGATCAGGCGACACGCCTCGAGGTGGACGGCGCCGACGAGCAGTGCACGACGCTCGTGCAACTTGTGACGAACAGTGGCGTGTTCAAGTCTGCACACCGCAACAAGGTCAACGCGGACATGTTCAAGCTGGCGTGGCTGAAGCGCGCGGTTGTTCCCGGCTCGCACGCGGTACTGTGCGTGACCGAGACGGTGGCCCAGGCGTTCGCGAAGGCGGGATGGGCGACGCTTGCCGCGGCGGATCTGGGTATCGAGGTGCTCGTCTACGGAGACGATGAAAAACTCCGGACGTTGTTCGCCGACGAGTTTACGAACCCGAAACGAAAAGTGACGCTCTCGGTAACAGCGGCCACCTAGCTTAAATTCTGATGGACCTCCGCGCGGCACATCGGTATCGATTCGCCTCGCACGCTCTCCACGTTGAACCTATTCCCTGAGTTCGTGGAGGCACCATGTCGTCGATATTCGTCCGGGCCCAAAACCCCTTAGCCGTGTCCAGCGGACCGGAGGTGAGCGGGCATTCGTGCATCGCTGATCGGTCCGGGCGTCTCGCGGGTCTGAACGTCCACAGGACCCTCGCATGAGCCCCGACGCGCTCGCCGCGCTTCGCCCAGCGCTCGGCAACATGGCCACCTCCGTCACACTGATTACGACCCGTCACGGCGGACGCGATTATGGGTTTACCGCCAACAGCTTCACGTCGGTGTCGTCAGAACCGCCACTCGTCGCTGTATTTCTGGCGGACACCGCGGATTGTTATCCCGCGTTTGAGGCGACCGATCTGGTTGTCGTCAACGTGCTGGCGCACGACCAGGCAGACCTCGCTCTGCACTTCGCCCGCAAACACGAAGACAAATTCACCGGTGTCGAGCTGGAACCGTCACATCCGCACGTGCCCGTCATCTCAGGCTCCATGGCGTCGATAGTCGGCCGCGTTGAGAGTCGGCTCACCGCCGGAGACCACCTGATGCTGCTTATTGCGGTTGACGACGTTGTTCACCACGCACGCACGCCGCTCGTTTACCAAAACCGCACCTTCAGAAAGTTGATGTGATGATCGACCATTCGTCCGTGCCTGCCATTCGTCTTGAGAAAGCGCGCCGCATCTACGGCAGCGGCGAATCCTCAATGATCGCCCTCGACCACGTTGATCTCGACATCATGCCCGGCCGATTTGTGAGCATCATTGGCCCAAGCGGATGCGGCAAGTCCACCCTCCTTCGACTCATCGCCGGACTCGAGGTACCCGATGGTGGCGAGGTCAGCGTTTACGGTGTCACGCCCGAGCTTGCCTGCTCGGCCAAGATGGTTGGTCTGGTTCCCCAGGCACCCGCTCTCCTCCCGTGGCTCAATGTTCTTCACAACGTCATGCTGCCGCACAAGATCAATCGGTCGGGCGAGAAGAAGCGGCCAGCGGCCGCACGTGGTCTCGAAATGGGAAGCGGGATCGCGGCGGAGCCGTATATGCGTGAGTTGCTCCGCGCCGCAGGACTCGGGGAGGCGATGCACAAACTCCCGGCAGAGCTTTCCGGTGGTATGCAACAGCGGACGGCCATTGTGCGTGCGTTTGGGCTGAGGCCAGACGTGATGTTAATGGATGAGCCATTTTCAGCGTTGGATGAGTTCACGCGGGAGGCGCTTCAGGAGCAGCTGCTCGATCTCTGGGACGAAATGCAGTCGACCGTCGTGTTCGTGACGCACTCCGTCACCGAGGCTGTGCGGCTTTCGGACATGGTCATCGTGATGGCACCGCGACCGGGTCGCATCGTCGACGTCATCGACATCGATCTCCCTCGTCCGAGGAGTTCTGCTCTCATCAAAACGCCGGCTTTCCACCGGTACGAAGACCTGATCCGGGAGAGTCTTCAAAATGCCTGGCAGGAACCCGCAACGAGTGCTGAGAGGGTGTCCGCATGACGACAGCAGAGGCACAGGCGGCACCGGCGGTCCTCGCGACCCGCGCGGCCGCGCCGACCTTCTCGCGGTTGAATCCTCACCACCCGAAATCGCACCTGAAGTTCCTGCGGCCCAGCCGGTCTCTCCCCGTGCTGATAATGCTCGCAGCCTTGGCGGGTTTATGGCTCGTGGGAGCAGCGACCATGCCCTATTTGCTCCCGCCACTCGATTCCGTCTTCGCGACGCTCACCGGCAACCCGCAGTTCTACCTCCTGAATGCCTGGGTCACCCTCCAGGAGGCAATTCTCGGACTTGCGATCGCTTTCGCTGGATCCTTCGTGCTTGCGATCCTCATGAGCGAGGTCGCGGTCATCCGCCGAGCGATCATGCCCCTTGCCGTGGTGATGAACGTCACCCCACTCGTCGCTATCGCCCCGGTACTCGTCGTCGCGTTCGGATTCGGACCGGAACCGAAACTCATCGTCACGGCGATCTGCTGCTTCTTCCCCATCCTGATCAACGTTTCCATAGGCCTGCGCTCGATTCCTGGCCCTGTCCTGCAGTTCTACACAACGATCAAGGCCTCGCGCGCCGAGATGCTGTGGCACGTGCGGATCCCGAGTGCGACGCCATACCTGTTCGCTGCGCTCAAGATCGTGTTTCCGCTGTCCATCGTGGGAGCGGTCGTTGCCGAAATGGCTGCCCCCGGATCGGCGGAGGGCCTCGGAACTGTGATCTCGACAGCGAGCTCAAACAACAGGCTTCCTGTCGTGTACGCGTCGATATTCGTCCTCGCCGTTTTGGGTTCCGCCCTCCTGGCGATCGTGACGGCCGTTGAACGCAAAGCCCTGCACTGGCACGACTCGAGAATCGGCGACGTCGATTAGCGATTCGACGCCGCGCCAGTCCTGCTCTTCCTCTCATACCTCCCTTTCCGCGATACCCCCTGCCCGGATCCGCCCCACCCACCAGGAGAACCAGATGAAAAAACGTTTCCACCACATCGTCACAGCGAGTGTGGGCGTCGCTGCCCTTCTCACCGGTTTGAGCGCGTGCAGCACCGCTGACGCGGGCGGCGCGTCCGGCAAGGAAGAAGCGGGCTCCGCCATCTCCGCGGAGCGCTGCGCGCAAAACGAGGCAGCCGGCACGGTCGGCTACCTCACCGGATACCAGTACCAGGCATCCGTATCCATCCTCGAAATCCTTGCGGCGGAAGAACTTGGCTACTTCGACGCCCTCTGTCTCGACGTCAAAATCCAACCTGGCACCGGGGACACCGGCCAGAATTCTCAGCTGATCGCGGCAAACACGGTTCAGTTCACGGCGGTGAGCCAGCAGGACGTCCTGCTCGCAGCTGACAACGGAATCGAGATGATCGGAATCTCTTCCTATTCGAATGTCGGCCTTGAGGTCCTTATGACCAACCCCGACATCGACGATCTGACCGACCTGGACGGCTCAACCCTGGGCCACAAGGGCGTCCTGCCCGCTGCGGTACAAGCGATGCTCGACGACGCGGGAGCAGATGTCGCCAGCATGCAGCAGGTCACTGTCGGCTACGACCCCACGATCCTCCCGCGAAAACAAGTTGACTCACTCACGGGCTTCCTCTCCAACGAACCGAATCTGCTTGAGGTTGCCGGCAATGAAGTTACCGTTTGGCGGCCGTTTGACTTCGGAGTTCCGTCGTCGCTCGGTGCGCTCGCGGTAAACCCCGATTTTGCCAAGAAGCACCCCACCGTGGTCGAGGACTTCCTCCGGGGTGCGTTGAAAGCGCTGGACTACTGCGGCAAGAACGGGGAAGAGTGCGTCTCATTCGCATCAGACCTCAGTGGCGAAGGTTACGACGCTGAACACAACCTCAAGGTCTGGGAAACCGAGCTCGAGATTGTCGAGGAAAGCGAAGTTGACGGAGTAAACCGCGGGGCAATCGATTTGGCCAACGTTGAATCTCTCCGGACCATGCTCGCGGGTTACAACATGTTCTCGGAGGATCTGTCTGCCGAAGACGCAGCCGCGCTCTTCGACACACGTTTCATCGACTCGCTCTACGAGGATGCGTCACTCATTTGGCCCGCTCCATAATTCGAGAATTTTCTTCCCAGACGGTCGCGTCTCCCGGATTCGTTCCTGGCTGATCAAGCCCGCTCACTCACATTCGACATCACAGACAGGAAAACAATGACAAACACCGAGTACGGAGTGTTCCTCCCCGTCGCCGCTGGCGGCTGGCTCGTTTCCGACACCGCCCCATACCCACCCGCCGACTACGACTACAACAAACGCGCCGCGGTGATGGCCGAAGACATGGGACTCGACTTCATCATGGCTCAGGCGAAGTGGCGCGGGTTCGGCGGCAGCACCGACCACTGGGGTGAGTCGATCGAATCCATGACAATGATGGCGGCGCTCGCTGAAGCCACCACACGGGTCAAGGTTTGGGCTACCGTCCACGCCAACCTGGTGCATCCGGCCTTCGCCGCAAAGGTGTTCACAACGCTGCAACAGATCTCACACGGCCGTGCCGGAATGAACATCGTCAATGGAGCCTATGCCGCCGAGTTCCAGCAGATGGGGGTGTGGGACGAGGACATGACTCACGAACAGAGATACAGCATGACCGAGGAGTGGACTCAGGCCGTAACCCGGCTCTGGACCGAAGACAGCGTCGACCTTGATGGCGAGTTCTTCACACTGACGGCGTGTGAATCGCGTCCACATCCAGCCACACGTCCGACAATCATTTCCGCCGGGCGGTCAGAACGCGGCCGAGAGTTCCAGGCCACTTATGCCGACGGTGCCTTCCTCGACGCCCCCACTATCGAGCAGATGCGAGAACTGGCCGTTGACGTGCATAAGCGCGCTCAGTCAAAAGCTCGTTCGTGCAACGCGTACGCCATGCTCACGGTCGTGCTTGCCGAGACCGATGAGGCCGCACAGGAGCGAGTGCAGCTCTACGCCGACGGGCTCGACCGCGTGGCCGTTGCGAACATGCGTCAGGCGTGGGGATGGGATCAGGAACGGGCGATGGCGTGGGCGGAAGGCGCGAAGGGCACCGAGGCATTTCAAACGCCTTACGTAGCTGGCTCCGCGGAAACCGTCGCGAAGCACATTCGTGAGGTCGTTGACGGCGCACAGCTCGACGGACTCATGCTCATCTTCCCCGACTACATGGAGGATATGCCCGCGTTCGGCACGTACGTACTCCCTCTGCTGCGCACTCCGAACGAGCTGGCCGCATGAGCACTCTCGAGCAACGCCGACTGTCTGTGCTCTCCGGCAGCGAGGAACGGCCGGCGCTCATCGTTGTGGATGTACAGCGCTCCTTCGGAGACCCGGATCATCTCCGTGACTTCGATCTCGGCGAGGAGGACCTCGCCGAGATCGACGCAGCCGTCACGCGGACGATTGATCTCGTCGCGTCCGCCCGCCGTCTCGGGGTTCCCGTGATCTGGGTCGAGCTGGCGAGCGACCCGGATCGCCCGTGGCGTTCAAGTTCGTGGTTACGTTTCGGTAAGCGCAACCATCCCTCGGAGTCCGAGCCATGCGTGATCGGGACTGCGGGGGCGGAGTGGTTTCGTGTGATTCCTGCCGACGGCGAAACACGTGTCACGAAGCGAGGGTATAGCGGCTTTCTTGGCACGGACCTCGAGCGGACGTTGCGTGAGAGCGGGGTTACCTGGCTTACTGTGGTCGGCCTCACCACAGATTGTTGCGTTTCAGCCACCGCCGAGGACGCATTCCAACTCGACTGGCCTGTCCTCGTCGCGGCCGACGCCTCCGCCGCCTACGACCGTCAGATGCACAGAAACGCCCTGGAGCAATTGTCTACGCACGTCGCTGCCGTGACGTCAGCGGAAGAGATTGAGCACATCTGGCGCGAGAATCGAGAAACACGATGAGCGGCATGCACATTGCCTTCGACCTTTCTTTCACCCACACCGAAGGTCGCTGGGCCCGTGCTGGATCATGGGTCGGACGGGAATTCCCGGACGTTCGGATGTTTAAGGAACTGGCCATCACGGCCGAACGCGCAGGCGTCGACATGCTGTTCTTCGGCGACGGCAGCGGTATCCCCGACACCTGGCGCGGGTCCATCGATGCAGCGGTGGAATGGGGAATTCAGTGGCCCCGCCAGGACATGAGTCCGTTCATCGCGGCGATGGCTGCGGTTACCGACAACATCGGTTTCGGGCTCACCTACTCCTCCACGTTCATGCATCCGTTCTATGTCGCCCGCCTCCTCAACTCTCTGGACCACGTCACAGGTGGTCGGCTGGCGTTCAACGTCGTCGCTTCGACGCGGCTCGCTGACGCCGCGAACTACGGCATGGATGAGTTACGGGGACACGCTGAACGGTACGAGCGCATGGAAGAGTTCATCGATGTCTGCCAGGCTCTCTGGCGATCGGTGGAGCCCGACGCGATTGTGATGGATCGCGAGACCGGCCGATTTGCGGACCCGTCCAAGGTGCACGCTATCGATCACCGCGGCACGCACTTCACTGTCAAGGGACCACTCAGTTCGGTACCAAGCCCCCAGGTCTCACCGGTCCTCGTTCAAGCGGGGAGCTCGCCGCAGGGAATTGCAACGTCGGCAAAATTCGCCGACGTAATCTTCGGATTCGGCGGTTCTCTTCAGGGACAACAACGTCATCGTGAGGCGCTGGATGCTGCGCTACGCACGGAAGGACGAGACCCTGCCGAGGTGGGAATCCTCTGGGCAACACAGGTGATCGTCGGCAGGACAGCGCAAGAGGCTATGACCAGGCGGGACGAAATGCTGAGTTTTTGGAGCGACGAGGCGGTGGGCGCCTACGTCTCGCACAACTCGGGCTTCGACTTCTCCTCCCTGCCACCCACGATTGTCTTAGGCGAACTTCAGGAGCTCATCGTCGCAAGTGGAGCATCGCCAGCGGGGTTTGTGGGAATGCTCGTTGCCGAGTTCGGAGCTGAACATTCGGTCAGCAAGGCGGAGTTCTTTGAGCACGCGTGGCGCAGCGCATCCGGGCTGGACCATACGTTGTGCGGCACACCATCTGAAATCGCTGACGCTGTCGAGGAGAACTTCGCAGCTACCGGCAGTCGCGGTGGATACATGTTCACGACCCCGCTCGCGATGCCTTCGGGTTTCGCCGACATCGCAGAACTCGTTGTGCCCGAACTCCGCCGACGTGGCGCGCTCGCCCCCCGTTATGCGGGCTCGACCCTTCGCGCGAACCTGCGCGCATGAATCTAAGCCGGGTTTCCGGTCAGCGCGAGCAAACCGTGCTCATCTGCGCACTCATCGGTGCGGCTCAAATGACGTGGGGCGCCATCGTGCCGGTTCTCCCCGTCTACGTGGAGCGTTTCGGTCTTGGAGTCGCCGTGCTCGGCCCCATCATCGCGGCTTTTGCTGTCGGCCGCGTGATCGCGAACATTCCGGCTGGCATCGCGCTGCGGTGGTGGCACCCCCGTCGATATTTGCGGAGTGTTCTCATCGCCCTCGCGATCCTGACCGCTCTGACGGGCTTTATCGGGGATGCCGCGCTGTTGATTGCTGCACGGATAGTTGCCGGCGCGTTGGGCGGGGCTGCAGTCACCATCGGATTCGCCGTTCTCGTGACTGGCGCCCCGCCCGAGCGGCGGGGACGCACCATGGCGACAGCGACCGTCGTACAGATGGGTGCAGCGGCTGTCGGGTCACTTCTCGGCGGTATCGCGCTCACCGTTTCTGGCATTCACGGTGCGTTCATCGCGGCTGCGATTCCGGTCGTACTCGTTGTCCTGTGGGATGCGCTTCGCCCTGCGACACTGTTCTGGGATCAACAGCACGGTTCCCTCCGTTCGTCGTCGGGTCGCGTCGGGCCCGCCATCGACGTCGGACTCCTCGTGGCCCTCGCAGGAATCTCCTTCGCGGCGTTCTTCGCCCGATTCGCTGGCGAACAGGGACTGATACCCGTCCTCGCCTATGACACGGGCGGAATGACCCCGATCAGCCTCGGTGTTGCCCTCGCCGCTGGAACGGTCGTGAGCCTCATCGTGCTCGGGCCGATCGGGCGCGCTGTTGATGCCGGTCGAAGATATAGCGTCATCCTCGCGTCGGCGATTGGCGCGTCCATCGTCCTCCTCGTGCTTCCCGTTGTGAATGAGCCTCTCGGTTTTGGCATCGCAATTGTTCTCTACAGCGTCGTCACAAGCGTGTCGAACATTGTGCCTGGCGTGGTGACGGGCGAGACGTACAGCCCTGCTCAAGCGGGGGCGGTGATCGGAATCACTCGCACCGCTGGCGACGTGGGAGCAGCCATCGGGCCGCTTGCCGTCTTCGGCCTGACCGATGCGTTCGGCACGGGTGCCGGTCTCTGGCTGATGGCTGGCGTGCTCGTCGCTGCTTCGATCGCGTTGTGTTTCGTTCTTGCGCGTCGTACCGTACCGACCGGTCACCGATGAGATCGCCTTCCCGGGCGGGTCCCGTGAGAGCAACTCGCCGAGTCAGCCGACAGGACCGGGGCACGCCGGTGGTTCCAACGAAAACGGGCCCGCCCTCCGGAGAGGACGGGCCCGTTCGACCGTGAACTACTGGACGTCTTCGTCCACCCAGTCAAACGACTTCGTCACTGCCTTCTTCCACAGACGGAGCGTCCGGTCGCGCTCCTCGGCGTCCATCTTCGGCTCCCAGCGCTTGTCTTCCTGCCAGTTTCCACGCAGGTCGTCGAGGCTGTCCCAGAAGCCGACGGCGAGGCCGGCGGCGTATGCCGCACCGAGCGCGGTGGTCTCAGCGACCACCGGTCGGACGACGGGAACGTTCAGGATGTCGGCCTGGAACTGCATCAGTGCGTCGTTCTGGACCATGCCACCGTCGACCTTAAGCTCGCTCAGGTCCACACCGGAGTCAGCGTTGACCGCGTCGAGGACCTCACGGGTCTGGAAAGCCGTTGCTTCGAGCGCTGCCCGAGCGATGTGACCCTTGTTGACGAACCGGGTGAGGCCAACGATCACGCCGCGCGCCTCGGGGCGCCAGTACGGCGCGAACAGTCCGGAGAACGCGGGCACGATGTACACGCCACCGTTGTCGTCGACCGTCGTCGCGAGCGTTTCGACCTCGGGCGCCGAGTTGATAAGACCGAGGTTGTCGCGCAGCCACTGGATGAGCGACCCGGTCACGGCGATCGATCCCTCGAGCGCGTAGTGCGGTTTCGCGTCGCCGAGCTTGTAGCCCAGCGTCGTGAGCAGCCCGTTCTTCGAGTGCACGATTTCCTCGCCGGTGTTGAAGATGAGGAAGTTACCGGTGCCGTAGGTGTTCTTGGACTCGCCAGTGTCGAACGCGGCCTGGCCGAACGTCGCTGCCTGCTGGTCGCCCAGGATGCCGGAGATCGGCGTCTCGCGGAGGAGGCTGTGGCTGTGGGCGTGCCCATAGATCTCGCTCGAGGACTTGATCTCGGGGAGCATCGACCGCGGCACGTCGAACGCCGCGAGGATCTCGTCGTCCCACTGCAGCGTCTCGAGGTCCATGAACAGGGTCCTCGACGCGTTGGTCACGTCGGTGACGTGAACGCCGCCATCGGTTCCGCCGGTCAGGTTCCAGAGCACCCAGCTGTCGGTCGTCCCGAACAGCAGGTCGCCGGCATCCGCCTTCTCACGTGCACCCTCAACGTTCTCGAGGATCCAGACGATCTTCGTTCCCGAGAAGTAGGTGGCGAGCGGGAGGCCAACGGTCGGCTTGAACCGCTCGACTCCCCCGTCAGCCGCGAGCCGGTCGACGATCGGCTGGGTGCGCGTGTCCTGCCAGACAATCGCGTTGTAAACGGGCTTTCCCGTGGTCTTGTCCCAGACGACGGCGGTCTCACGCTGGTTGGTGATGCCGACGGATGCGATGTCGTGCCTGGTGAGGTTGGCCTTCGAGAGCGCCTGACCGATCACCTCACGCGTGTTGTTCCAGATTTCTGTTGGGTCGTGCTCCACCCAACCGGCCTTCGGGAAGATCTGCTCGTGCTCGAGCTGACCCGTCGAGATGATCGATCCTGACTTGTCGAAGATGATCGCCCTGGTGCTCGTGGTTCCCTGGTCGATTGCGATGATGTAATCCGCCATGTCGTACTCCCTTGTATGTGTCGTGTCTTCGTAGTGAACAGATGTGTGCAGCACAGCGGTGCGAGCTCCGCCGCGCTGGGGGCCCGGCTAGATCACCGGAAGCAGAACGAGCGATGACCAGCCGGCGATCGCCCCACCGAGAAGCGGACCGACGACCGGCACCCAGGCGTAGCTCCAGTCGCTTGTGCCCTTGGCCTTGATCGGCAGGACGGCGTGTGCAATCCGGGGGGCGAGGTCACGGGCTGGGTTGATTGCGTATCCGGTTGGCCCACCGAGCGAAATACCGATGGCAACAACCACGATAGCAACGGGCAGCGCGCCGAGAGCAGCGAGCCCCGGCGTCTCACCCTGTCGACTGAACGAGATCACGGCGAACACGAGCACAAACGTGCCGACGACCTCGGTGATGGTGTTCCACACGTAGCCGCGGATGGCGGGGCCTGTCGAGAAAACAGCGAGCTTTGCAGCCGGGTCATCCGACTCGTCGAAGTGCTGCTTATAGGTGAGAAACACGAGAACCGCTCCGAGGAAGGCACCGAGCATCTGCCCACCGAAGTAGGTCAGAACCGACACGAAGTCGACAGGAATCCCCGGCACGAATTCCTCCGTCCCCGCGGCAGCCAGACCGACAGTCACCGCCGGATTCAGGTGGGCACCCGAGAGGTAAGCGGCGAGCACACCGATGAAGACGGCGAAGCCCCAACCGAAGTTGATCAGCAGCCAGCCGCCGTTGAACCCCTTCGTCTTCGACAGCACAACGTTGGCGACGACTCCGCCACCGAGAAGGATGAGGAGCGCCGTTCCGACGACCTCCGAGAGAAAGACCTGTCCTAATGTGATGTCCACGTTGACCTCCTTGTTTAGCTCCGAGCCGAATGCCCCCGGATAGGGGTGTTTTTCGATTCACAGTGAAACGTACAGACGAAGTACGGGACGAGACAAGGGCACGAGGTGAGAATACGGACGGTTATTCCACGGGTTCCGCCGTCGCTGTTACCGGCTCGAAATCGACTCGTCGGTCGCGAGGGCGACGCCGTGCTCCGTGCGGAGAACACTGGCCGCGGTCGTGATCTGCCGCAGCGTCTCCTCCTCGGTCCAGGACAGCACGGGAGCAAGGATGCCGGCCAGTTCCGTCAGGAGGCCCATCGACGCACCCCCGGTGAAGGCGATGCTCGTCCGGCGCTGGAGAACGTCGGTGAGGTGAACCACCGACTCGGCGCGCGCGATCCGCTGGATCTCCTGGACGCTGTAGTCGGGAGCGAACCGGAGAGGGGTGTCTCCCGACTCGGCGAACTCTTCGATAATCGCACTCGCGTGCATTCCGTAACGCTCGAGCAGCTGCGTCGCCCGCACCCTGCCGACCTCGCGGGAGTTGTCGGCGATCCAGACGCGCATCGCGGCATCCGTCCTGGGGAATCCGACTCCGCCACCGATCGGGGTACCGAGCGTGGACACGGAGCGGCTGGCCCCGAGCAACGCGAGCGCATCGTTCGCCAGGTGCTCCGCGAGTGCGCGGAACGTCGTCCATTTGCCGCCGACCAGACTGAGCATCGTCGATGTGCCGAGCTGAGACGACACAATCCGGTAGTCACGGGAGACGAAGCCGGGGGCGAGGTCGCCGTGACCCGGGAGCGGTCGGATGCCGGAGAACCGGTACACGATCTCGCTGCGATTCACGGGAACATTCGGGAAGACGTGCTCGATGAGTTCGAAGAAGTAGTCGACCTCTTCTTCGGTGCACACGGCCTTCTCGCGCGGGTCGGCCTCGAGATCGGTCGTTCCGACCATGACCTTGCCCTTGAGCGGGTAGATGAGGACGATGCGGCCATCCTTGTGCTCGAAGAAGATCTCGCGACCGCCAGTCGCGGCGAGGAGTTCCGGGTTGTCGAGGACGATGTGCGAGCCCTTGGTTCCGCCCATGAGCGCGGTCTCCTGACCGAGAGCGGCGTTGGTGAGGTCGGTCCACGGACCAGACGCGTTGATCACGACGTCGGCCGCCATGACGAACTCTTCGCCGGAGACCGTGTCGCGGAGGCGAACCGAGCCGCCGTCCAGTCCCACTGCCTCGACGTAGTTCGCTGCCCGCGCGTGGGGGCCCGCGGCGAGTCCGTCGTGCAGCACGTCGAGTGCGAGGCGCTCAGGGTCGTGGACTGACGCGTCGAAGTAGGTCGCCGTGTACTTGATGCCATCGTTGAGCTGCGGCAACGCCTTGAGCGCTTTCTTCTTACCGACGAAGCGGTGGCGCGGCACGCTGCCGCCGTCGCGGGAGAATGCGTCGTAGAGAGTGAGGCCGACCTTGATCAGGAGCGCACCGCGTTCCTGCGGCTTGCCCTGCTTGTGGGTGAGGAAGCGCATGGGGGCGCTGATGATCCCCGAGAAGGTCGAGAAGATCGGCACCGTGGTCTCGAGCGGCTTGACGTAGTGCGGCGCAATCTTGATGAGCCCGTTGCGTTCGGTGACCGATTCCTTGACCAGGCGGAACTCGCCGTTCTCCAGGTAGCGGATGCCGCCGTGGATCATATGGCTTGACGCTGCGGATGCTCCGGAGCAGTAGTCGTTGCGCTCGACGAGCGTGACGTCGATGCCCTGCAGAGCGAGGTCGCGGAAGGTCGCCAGACCGTTGATCCCGCCGCCGATGATGAGCACCTTCGAGTTGGGGTGGGCGCGAAGCGCTTCCACGGCTTTCCTGCGCTCCGGCCGGCGGGCGTCGTGGTCGTTCATCGTGTGACTCCTTCTTGTGGTGCCGGTCGGCACACTGCTGCCGGGAAACTCGTTGTGGTGTTGGGTGGCAGACTGCTGCCGGTGTGGGACCGCATTCGCGTCGAGGACAAGCACTCTGCGTGGTCCCATCAGATTCTTCGGCTATATTCACTTCTGTGCAAACTCAGTGCACAGATGTGCAAGGAGAGTTCATGAATCAGTCACCTGCCGTTTCACTGTCCCCCAAGACCAGGGACGCTCTGACGGCCGCCCAGCTGTATTACCTGCAGGACCTGACGATGGAGGCCATCGCTCACGAACTGCATACCTCCCGCTCGTCGGTATCGCGGCTCCTGGGGCACGCCCGCGAAACCGGCCTCGTGGAGATCCAGGTGAAGTCCCCCCTTGACATGCCCCGCCAGCTCGAGGGCGATATCCAGGCGGCGTTCGGTGTCGTTGCACACGTCGTCCCTGTCCCCGACCAGACGAGTGACGTTGACCGCCTCGAGCGGGTGGCGATCTCCGCTGCACGGATTCTCGGCGGGTTCTTCGACTCGAACATGTCGATGGGAGTGGCCTGGGGATCGACCATGAGTGCCCTGTCCAGGCATCTGCTCGCCAAGCCGACGCACAACACGTCGATCGTCCAGCTCAATGGCGCCGCGAACCCGCGCACAACGGGTCTTCTCTACGCGAGCGAGATCCTTCAGCGGTTCGGTGCCGCGTACGGCGCAACAGTGCAGCAGTTCCCGGTCCCGGCAGTCTTCGATGACCCTGCGACGAAGGCAGCACTCTGGCGGGAGCGGAGTATCAGCCGCGTCGTCGAGCTGCAGAACAGCCTCGACGTCGTCGTTTTCGGCCTGGGCTCGCCGTTCTCGGGCGTTCCAAGCCACGTCTACATCGGCGGCTACCTCGACGACGACGATTTCGCCCAGCTTCGCGCGGCCGGTGTCGTTGGCGATGTCGCCACAGTGTTCTACCGCGAAGACGGCTCGACCGACGGCATCCCGCTCAATGACCGCTCGAGCGGTCCAAGCATCGACGTGCTCGCCGCCACCGCAAGGCGTGTGTGCGTCGTCGCCGGCCAGACCAAACTGCAGAGTCTCAGGGGCGCTCTCGCTGCCGGCCTCGTCACAGACCTCATCGTCGACTCGGGCACGGCCAGAATGCTCGTCAGCGGCTGACGCCATCCGCGGTGCGTGACGGAAACCGATGGGAATAGACCAGGCTCGCCGCTGTTGACCTACGATGGAAATCAGAAACGTGCTCCGGGGTCGGTGAAAGTCCGAACCGGCGGTGATAGTCCGCGAGCCGGTCGCAGCAATGCGACTGGTTGAGCTGGTGAAACTCCAGCACCGACGGTAATGGGTTGCGAAAGCAACGCTCAGTCCGGATGGGAGGCAGCACGCGCGACACTGGGCAGCCATCTGCCGGGTGGCGCGACTCGAACGGCGCTACGCGCCGGTCGCGGCAACCCCCGGAGCTCTTGCGAGACGAGAGAAGATCCGAATGGTGAGCGACACAGCCGAAGCCGTAACCGCTTCGGGCGACGCTGTCCTCGACAGAGCCATGCGCCGGGCCTTCGACCTCGCCCGGCGTGGGCCGGAACGCGGGGTGAACCCGCAGGTGGGCTGCGTCATCACCGACGCGAGCGGTGCCGTCATCACCGAAGGCTGGCACCGCGGCGCCGGCACTGCCCACGCGGAAGTCGATGCACTCTCGCACCTCGACGGGCCAGTTCCTGCCGGAGCAACGGCGGTGGTCACCCTCGAACCGTGCAATCACACCGGGCGAACCGGCCCGTGCACCCAGGCGCTCATCGACCGCGGAATCTCGCGCGTTGCGTACTCGGTGGCCGACCCGGGTCGCCACTCCGGCGGTGGCGCAGGCCGCCTCCGGGCTGCGGGAGTCGACGTGATCCCGAACGTGCTCACCGCCGAAGGAGAAGCGCTGATCGCCGACTGGCTGCGCGCCACCCGCCTCGGCCGCCCGTACGTCATCGCGAAGTGGGCACAGTCGCTCGACGGTCGCGGTGCCGCCGCCGATGGCTCGAGCCAGTGGATCACCGGCCCCGTTGCCCGAGCGGACGTCCACCGCCGACGTGGCGCCGCCGATGCGATCGGCGTCGGGACGGGTACCGTCCTCGCCGACGATCCGGCGCTCACCGCCCGTACCGAGGACGGCGCATTCCTCCCCGACCAGCCCATCCCCGTCATCTTCGGGACGCGCGCGGTTCCCGACAACGCCCGACTCCTCGACCACCCGCACTCCCCCGTTCTGCTGAGTGGCGGGGACCTCGCCGCCGACCTCGAGAGCCTGGCGCAGCGCGGCATCCGCTCACTGTTTGTCGAAGGGGGCCCGACGCTGATCAGCGCGCTGACGGCCGCCGGTCTCGTCGACGAATATCTCCTCTATATCGCCCCGGCGCTCCTGGGCGGCCCTCGAACGGCGCTCGGCGACATCGGTGTCGGCTCGATCGACGAGATGCGCCGCCTGGAGATCGAGTCGGTCGAGACACTTGGCGACGATCTGCTGATCGTCGCACTCCCGAAAGGAAACCTCTGACATGTTCACCGGAATAGTTGAAGAGATCGGCGAGGTCACCGCGGTCGACCGCTCGACGGATGCCGCTCGCATCACCGTGCGGGGGCCGGTCGCCGTGACCGGTGCGCGCCACGGAGACTCGATCAGCGTGTCGGGCGTATGCCTGACTGTTGTGGACCGCACCAACGAGACCTTCACCGTCGACGTGATGGCTGAGACACTCAGGATGTCCACTCTCAACGACGTCGCCCCCGGGCGCGCGGTCAACCTCGAACGGGCAGCGGAGGTCGGCGGCCGGCTCGGTGGCCACATCGTGCAGGGCCACATCGACGGGACCGCAACGATCCTCGACGTGACCGATGGCAGCGCGTGGCGGGTCGTGCGGTTCAGTCTGGCCCCGGAACTCGCGCCCCTCGTCGCGCGCAAGGGTTCGATTGCCGTCGACGGCATCTCGCTCACCGTGAGCGACGTGTCGCCCCCCACCGAGAGCGACCAGTGGTTCGAGGTCTCCCTCATTCCCGAGACGCTCGCCGCCACCACCCTCGGCGCGCGCGGCGTCGGAGACACCGTCAATATCGAAACAGACATCGTCGCACGGCACGTCGAGCGGATGCTCGCCCTGCGGTCGGCTACAGAACGGATGCCGGCGGTTCAACTCGCCGGTGAAAGGAGCGACGCATGAGCCTCGCGACAATCCCCCAGGCGCTGAGAGCGCTGCGTGAGGGCAAACCGGTACTCGTGGCCGACGATGAAGGACGCGAGAACGAGGGAGACATCATTCTCTCTGCCGAGCTTGCAACCAGGGACTGGGTCGCCTGGACCGTGCGGCACTCCAGCGGCTACATTTGCGCTCCGATGTCGAACGAACTCGCCGACCGGCTCGAGCTTCCGATCATGGTTCCCGCGAGTCAGGACGTACGCCGGACGGCATACACGATCACCGTCGACGCCGCTGAGCATGTCACGACGGGCATCAGCGCGGCCGACCGTGCCACAACGCTTCGGGTGCTCGGCAACCCGGGCGTCCTGGCGACCGATCTCATACGGCCGGGCCACATCGTGCCGCTCCGCGCGGTCGATGGCGGAGTGCGGGAACGCGCCGGTCACACCGAGGCCGCCGTCGAACTCATGCGACTCGCCGGGCTCAGCCCCGTCGGCGCTATCTGTGAGGTCATCGACGAGAACGGCGACATGATGCGCCTGCCCGGGCTGATCGAGCTCGGACTGGAGCACGACCTCCCTGTGATCACGATCGCGGCGCTCATCGACTTCGTCACCGAGCAGGAGTCCGGCCCGGAACCGTCAGAAGAGCTCACGCCCGTTGCCCCGTCTTCTCCCGTCCTCTTCGAGGTCGAAACGAACGTTCCAACGACCCACGGCACATTCCGCATCCGGGCCTACCGGGACAGGAACACGGGAGCCGATCATGTCGCCATCATCGCCGGGGATCCGAAACCGGGCGCGCTTGTGCGCGTGCACTCGGAATGCCTCACCGGCGAAGCCTTCGGTTCGCTCAAGTGCGAGTGCGGCCCACAGCTCGACGCTGCACTCGACACGATCCGGAGACACGACGGGGCCGTCATCTATCTGCGCGGCCACGAGGGACGCGGCATCGGCCTGATCAACAAGCTGCGTGCCTACCAGCTGCAGGAGGAGGGGCTCGACACCCTCGACGCCAACCTCGCGCTCGGGCTCCCGGGAGACGCCCGCAGCTACCAGGCGGCATCCGCCATTCTTCAGGACCTCGGGCTGACCGAGATCCGCCTGCTCACCAACAACCCGGAGAAGGCCCGCCAGCTCGAAGAGTTCGGCATCACCGTCACCGAACGGGTGCCGCTCGTCGTCGGCGTCGGCGCACTCAACGAGTCGTACCTCCAAACCAAGCGCGACCGCATGGGTCACGAATACGCACCAGCACAGATCATGGCCGAAGGCCAGGAAGCAGGAACCCGCTCATGAGTGGACACGGATCCCCCGCTATCGCCGCGAACGGCGAGGGCCTCAGCATCGTCGTCGTGGCTGGCCAGTGGCACACCGAGATCACCGACGGGTTGATCGCGGGAGCGACGAAGGCTCTCGACGAATCCGGAGCGAGCTACACCCTGGTCAGGGTTCCCGGCAGCTTCGAGCTGCCCGTCGCGGCGAAGGTCGCCCTGGAGGCGGGAGCTGACGCGGTTGTGGCGCTCGGCGTGATCATCCGCGGCGGCACTCCCCACTTCGAGTACGTGTCGGATGCCGCAACCTCCGGCCTCACGCACGTCACCCTGCAGACGGGCAAGCCCGTCGGATTCGGCGTGCTCACCCTCGACGACGAGCAGCAGGGGCTCGACCGCGCCGGCCTGCCCGGCTCGAAGGAGGACAAGGGACGTGAGGCCGCCGAGGCCGCCGTCGCGACCGCAGTGCTGCTCAGGCAGCTGCGGGGGTAGCGCGCCGCGACGCACCCGCCCCGCACCCTGGACCCTACGTCCCGCGCCCCCGGTGCCGACGTTTCGGGAGGAACATCGCGGGGGCCAACCGGCTATGGGCCGCAGACCCCACGATTCTCCTCCCAGGGTGCACCCGCCTCCGCTTCCGTTGCACCCTCTGGCCTCCCGTCGAGTGAACTGCTAACTTGGCCGGTGTGTCGGGCCGACACCGGCGCGAGTTGGCAAGGAGGCCATCATGACGACGCCATCTGACGCGACCACGATCACCCGCTCAGATCCGTACATTCTCGACGGGACTCAGGTCAAGGAGCCGCCGACAACGCTCGCCGGCCGGTTCCGTTTCCTTGGGCCAGGGATGATTACCTCAGCCGCGGTCGTCGGCTCCGGAGAACTGCTGACGGCAACCGCCCTCGGCGCTCAGGCCGGCTTCACGCTGTTCTGGCTGGTCTTCGTGTCGACGTTCGTCAAAGTCTGGGTGCAGATCGAGCTTGCGCGATGGACGATATCGACCGGTCGCGTCGCCGTTGCCGGTTATGACGACGTACCACCGCGCCTCGGCAAGCGCGGGTGGATGGCCTGGCTCGTCCTGCTCATGTTCCTCCAGTTCCTCACGAGCCAGGCCGGAGTAATCAGCGCTGCAGCATTCGCCTTCAGCACGCTGTTTCCCTTCGGGGACGATCCGTATTCGCTGGTCTCGATCGGATCGTGGGTCGCGATCCTCGCGGTCCTCGCGATCCTCATCCATATCGCCAACAAGTACACAGTCGTCGAGCGGGTATCGACGGTTCTCGTCTTCATCGTGACGGCTTTCGCTGTCGCGATGGTGTTCCTGATCCAGAGGACCGAGTTCGCCTGGACCGGCGCCGACCTCGGTGAGGGATTCCAGTTCCAGATCGCCGTCGGCGCCATGGGCATTGCCCTGTCGATGTTCGGACTCACCGGGGTCGGGGCCGGAGAGATGACGGCGTACACCTACTGGTGTGTCGAAAAGGGCTACGCAGCGTGGACCGGCCCCAAGGACGCGTCCGAAGCCTGGGAGCGTCGAGCCCGCGGCTGGATCGGTGTCATGAAAGTTGACGCCTGGGTGTCCTGGGTGATTTACACCATCAGCACCGCCGCCTTCTACATGCTCGGGGCAGCCGTCCTGCATCCGCAGGGCATTGTGCCGGAGGGCACAGAGGTCATGACGACGCTCTCCGGAACCTTCGAGGCCGGCGTCGGGGCATGGGGCGCAACGGTCTTCCTGCTCGGCGCCGGGGTAGCGCTGTTCAAGACAATCATCGCGAACGTTCCGAGCCTCGGCCGGCAAATCGGGAACACCCTCTCGCTCTTCGGTGCGTTCGACTGGTTTAACCAGAAGCAGCGGGACCGTTGGATGCGCTGGATCATGATCGTGTTGCCGATCATCTGGGGGCTCTTCGGAACGATCGTCTCATCGCCGCTGCCGCTCGTGATTATTGCCGGATTACTCAACGCCGTGTTCCTCATCGGCGTTGCCATCGCGACCGTTTACCTGTCACGCACCCAAACGGACCAGCGGGTTAAGGACGGCCGGGCGACAACGGTCATGCTGCTCATCTCGGCGCTATCCATCATCGCCGTCGGCGTGATCGGACTGGTCAACGCGTTCTGACATCGGACTCAATCCGTGTCAGCGCCGGCAATCTCCTGAGTAGTCTCCTGTCCACGCCGATCACCGTGTCGGCCTCGCAGTTGGGAAAGTCCTATGCGCGTCCTCGAACTCCATGCACCAGGCGACCTGCGGCTGACGAGCCGCCCCGCCCCGGTTGTCGGCCGAGATCAGGTTCTGATCCGAGTGGCATGGGCAGGCATTTGCGGTTCCGACATCTCGTACTGGAAATCGGGCCGATCCGGAAGCGCTGTGCAGGAGCATCCGTTCGTTCCTGGCCACGAACTGTCGGGCACCGTGACCGCTGTTGGCGCGGCCGTGACCTCGATTGACGAGGGAGCGCGGGTAGTCGTTCACCCAGCGTCCACGAGCGGAGTTCTGCCGTCGCGCTTGACCGGACGAATGAACCTCCACCCGAATCTCACCTACCTCGGCTCTGCGGCGGTGTTCCCGCACAGAGACGGCGCTTTCGCCGAGGAAATTGTCGTTCACCACGATCAGGTACGACTTGTCCCCGAGGGCTTGTGCCTGCGCAGGGCCGCGCTGGCGGAGCCCTTCTCCGTGGCGCTGCACGCGGTGGTCCGAGCGGGTGATGTCGAGGGACAAACCGTGATGGTGAGCGGGTGCGGCCCGGTGGGTGCGCTGTCGATCATCGCGTTGCGAGCCGCGGGAGCGCGGAAAATCCTCGCGACAGACCTGGCCCATGCGGCGCGCGATCGGGCACGCCGGGTCGGCGCTGATCAGGTCTTCGACGTTGGCCAGGCTGCGTCAGACGAATTCGCTGTCGCGCTCGAAGCGTCGGGGGCGCCAGCCTCACTCGCACAGCTGCTTCGGACGGTCGCCGTCGGCGGGACCATCGTGCAGGTAGGCAATCTTCCGCTCGACCCGATTGCACTGCCACTCGCTCTCCTGGTGAGCCATGAACTCGACCTTCGCGGGGCCTTCCGATTCACCGATGAGATGGATCGCGCGCTTGCTGTGTTGCGAGATACGCCGATTGCAGACGACCTGATCACACACACGTTCCCACTCGAGCGCGCCAGGGAAGCATTCGCGGTCGCCGCCGACGGCGCTGCGAGTTGCAAGGTACTGATCGAATTTGACGGCTCCTGACGATTTGCACCGATCACGGCTATGGGGTTTTTGCCCTCGAGAAGACTGGGCGTAAGGTGTGAAAGCCGCGCCACAAGCGCGACCCACTGTATGTTCCGCCGTTGGGGTTGGCAGACGCGACCGGCCCGCGCCTCCAATGGCTCCTTCACCGACGAGAGAGCACCATGTCAGCCTCAGCCACCATCCCCTCACAGGCTCCAGCCAACCCGAAGTCGCGGGTCGTCCTCGCGTCCCTCATCGGGACGACCATCGAGTTCTACGACTTCTACGTCTACGCGACGGCCGCCGTCCTGGTCTTCCCGTACCTCTTCTTCCCGGCCGGCAACGAGACGACCGCCCTGCTGTCGTCGTTCGCCATCTTCGGTGCCGCCATGGTCGCCCGTCCGCTCGGAGCCGTCTTCTTCGGACACCTCGGCGACAGGGTCGGGCGCAAAACCACGCTGGTCGCTGCCCTCCTCACGATGGGTATCGCCACCTTCCTCATCGGTCTGCTCCCGACGTACCTCGTCATCGGCTGGTTCGCCCCGCTGCTGCTCGTCGTGCTGCGCCTCGCCCAGGGCTTTGCGCTCGGTGGCGAGTGGAGCGGTGCCGCTCTCGTCGCTACCGAGAACGCACCGGTCGGCAAGCGCGCCTGGTACGGCACCTTCCCGCAGCTTGGCGCCCCGATCGGCTTCATCATCGCGAACGGCCTGTTCCTGATCATCGCTTTCGTCCTCCCCTCCGAAGACCCGTCGCGGCCGTCTGACGCGTTCCTCGACTGGGGCTGGCGCATCCCGTTCCTGTTCTCGGCGGTCATGGTCATCGTCGGACTCTGGGTACGACTCAAGCTCGTCGAGAGTGACGCCTTCACCAAGACCGTGAAGTCGGGCAAGGTCTCCAAGCTGCCGCTCAAGCTGGTCTTCAAGACCAACTGGCGCGAGCTCATCCTCGGCACCTTCTTCATGCTCGCCACCTACGTGCTGTTCTACCTGATGACGACGTTCTCGCTGAGCTACGGCCGCGCACCGATCGACCCGGCGGAGGGCCAGCAGCCAGGCCTCGGCTACAGCTACAACACGTTTGTGCTCATGCTCATCGCCGGCGTGGTCTTCTTCGGTATCTTCACGCTGCTGTCAGGCCCGTGGGCAGACAAGTTCGGCCGCCGCAAGACACTGATCATCGTCACGTCGGGCATCATCGTGTTCGGACTGCTCTGGGTGCCGCTGCTCAGCGGCGGGTTCGTCGGCGTGATGGCGTTCCTCATCATCGGGTTCAGCCTCATGGGCATGACCTTCGGTCCGATGGGTGCACTCCTGCCCGAGCTGTTCCCGACCAACGTGCGCTACACCGGATCCGGCATCTCCTACAACGTGTCGTCGATCCTCGGCGCCGCTGTCGCCCCGTTCATCGCCGTGTGGCTGTGGGCTGAAGCCGACGGAAGCCCGGTCCTCGTCGGCGTCTACCTCGCCGTCATGGGCCTCATCACACTGGTGGCGCTCATCATCGGCAAGGAAACCAAGGACGTCGACATCGACCGATAAGTTCACGTCCCAACAACGGATGCCGTCCCTCGCCTCGCGGGGGGCGGCATCCGTCGTTTAAGGCTCACGACCCCGTTTCGCCGCACCGCCGCCGGTCCCATACTGAGGGCACAACACCAGCGGAGCTGGTACCGGCCCCGCGCGAACGAAAGGAAGACAATGACCGACGTCACCACCGATGCCGACAAGGCATTGAAAGCCAAACATCGCACGATGTGGGCTCTGGGGAACTACCCCGAACTCGCCGCCGACCTGATCTCGGACCTCGGCGCAACGATCGTGGAAGCGCTCCGGATCGGGCCCGGCCAGCGCGTGCTCGACATCGCGGCCGGGTCAGGCAACGCCGCCATCCCCGCAGCGCAGGCGGGAGCCGATGTCGTCGCAAGCGACCTCACTCCTGAGCTCCTCGAGGCGGGGTCACGCCGGGCGGAAGAGCTTGGGGTCCAGCTGGACTGGCGGCAGGCCGATGCCGAGGCTTTGCCGTTCGCCGACGGCGAGTTCGACACCGTCATGTCGACGGTCGGCATCATGTTCGCCCCTCGGCACGAGGTCAGCGCCGACGAGTTGCTCCGCGTGTGCCGGACCGGCGGCAGAATCGGGCTCATCAGCTGGACCCCCGAGGGCTTCATCGGGCAGATGTTCGCGACGATGAAGCCGTACGCTCCCCCGCCTCCACCAGGCGCCTCTCCCCCGCCGCTCTGGGGTTCGGAGGAGCACGTCAAGTCGCTGATCGGTGATCGGGTGAACGAGTTCACCTCGACTCACAAGATCCTGCAGGTGACGCGATTCAACTCAGCCGAAGAACTGCGCGACTACTTCAAAGCGCGCTATGGCCCGACGATCGTCACGTACAAGAACATCGGCGATGACGCCGACCGGATTGCGGCCCTCGACCGCGATCTGGTCGACCTGGTCAATCGGTTCGACGCCGGCGGCTGCACGCTCGAGTGGGAGTACCTGCTCGTCACCGCGACGAGAGCCCCATAGAGCGAACGGATGCCGTCCCTCGCCTCGCGCGGGACGGCATCCGTTGCTCACAGCGTCGAGAACATCACTTCCGGTCGAGCCCATCAGTTCCGCCGGATGCTTTCGACCGGAAGTGATGCTCTCGTGCCGGGCGCGGCTCAGAACGAGCTGATGCCATCCCCGATGAGTTCGGCGCCGAGGAGAAGGAGCGCAACCGCGAGCACGGTCGGGCCGTTCCGGACGAGCCAGGTGCGCAGATCCGCGAGCGGCTTCTGCCACGCATCTGTGGCCATCTGGTACCCGACGATGGTGATCAGCACCGTCGAAACTGCAATAACGACGAAGATGAGCACACTGACGATCGTGTCGCGGAGATTGAGTTCGGCCCCGCCGATGGTGAGTCCTGCCGCGATCCCGAGCGCGAGGTTCTTGGGCGCGAGCGCTCCCAGCCCGAAGCCGAGCGCGATCCCCTGCGTAACGGTCATCTCCTCCGCAGCGGCCATCCACCGCGGCAATACGCCGGCGCGGCCGGGCAGCGGGCGAAGCCGCCACTGTCCGACGGCGAGATAAACGAGGAGCGCACCGAGCACAAGCCTCACGATCCCCGCGATCGGTGTCGAGTCATCCCCCGCGTCTTCCGGGAGGGCGTTGGCGATCGCGGTGAGAGCGACGACCGGCACGATCACACCGAGCAGCCATCCACCGAGGAAACCAAGGCCCGCCGGAACAGATTTCGGCGTGAGCATCAGCGTAATCGCTGCCACCAGCGGAATAGGGCTGAGCGCTATACCGACTGCGGCTGTGAGGATCTCGCCGATTACCGAACCCATGTGTGCTCCTTCTGGAAGGGTATCCAGCTTATCCGCGTCGTTGGCGCGCGGAGGCGGGTTGCAAACGTCACGGCAGCCGTGCATGGCCGGGTTCGTCAACAAAGGTTGACGGCTCACAACTCGTCAACTATCGTTGACACCATGGGCACAGGAACCATCGCAACACTGGCCGGGGAAGCAGGTTCAAACGACCCGATCGCGGCTCTCCGGGCCATCGCCAAACTCCGCAAGGAACTCGACCAGGTCGAAGCAATCGCCGTCCGCCGGGCAAGAAACGCCAACGCACCCTGGCAGTTGATCGCGCTTGCACTCGGTGTGAGCAAACAAGCAGTTCACAAGAAGTATGGTCGAAGCTGACCTCCCGTCATTCCCCAAGGATCCAAGGACACCCGCATGTCAGCCCCCAGCAGTACCCGGCCAGCCCGTCGCTCTCTCTCCGGACGATCGCCGAAAACCGATGAGGGCCCGCGTGCCCGGTTCAGTGAACTGATCCCCTACCTCTTCGAGCACAAACGGATCCTCTGGTTCATCATCGCGCTGAGCATCCTCGGCTCGGCCGCATCGCTTGCCCAGCCGCTTCTCGTCAGCCAGGTCATCGGCATCGTCGAGCAGGGCAAGGCGCTCGGCGGGCTGGTCTGGGCACTCATCGCGCTCGTCGTCGTCTCCGGGGTCATCTCCGGCTACCAGCACTACCTCCTGCAGCGCACCGGTGAGGGCGTCGTCCTCTCCAGCCGCCGCAAACTCGTCGCACGCATGCTGCACCTGCCGATCTCCGAGTTCGACACCCGCCGCACAGGCGACCTCGTGTCCCGCGTGAGCAGCGACACCACGCTCCTCCGTGCTGTGCTCACCCAGGGGCTCGTCGAGGCGGTCGGCGGCATCATCACATTTATCGGCGCCCTCATCGCCATGCTCATCATCGACCCGGTGCTGCTCGGCCTCACCGCGCTCGTCATCGCCGTGTCGATCGTCACCGTCGTCGCCCTCTCCGGAAAGATCCGGGTCGCGAGCCAGCGCGCCCAGGCCAAGGTGGGCGACCTTGCCGCCTCCGTCGAGCGCGCCATCAGCTCGGTTCGGACCGTGCGGGCATCGAACGCAACGGATCGCGAGATCGCCACCGTCGACAACGACGCCACGGGCGCATGGCGCATGGGCATCCAGGTCGCGAAGGTGTCCGCTCTCGTCGTCCCCGTCGCCGGCATCGCCATGCAGGTATCGTTCCTCGTCGTTCTCGGCGTCGGCGGGTTCCGGGTGGCGAGCGGCGCGATCACCATCGCGAGCCTGGTCGCCTTCATTCTGTTCCTCTTCATGATGATCATGCCGCTCGGCCAGGCATTCGGTGCGATCTCCGCGACCAACCAGGCGCTCGGCGCCCTCGGCCGCATCCAGGAGATCATCAACCTGCCACGCGAAGACGACGCGGATGCCGCCATCGCCGCGACCGTCGCCGCCCCCGGCATCCGCTCCGCCAGCGCGCCCGCGATCGAGTTCGATTCGGTGGTCTTCTCCTACCCGGCTGCGGCCGTCGATGACACAACCAAGACGGACAAGGACGCCGCCGCTGGCGTCGACCCGGACCGCGACACCCTCACACCCAGCGACCTGACGAGCGACCTCGCGCCGGTTGCCAACACCGACAAACGCCGACCGGGCGACCCGGTACTGCGCGGGGTCAGTTTCACGGCGGCTCGTGGGCAGCGCACCGCACTTGTCGGCCCGTCCGGGGCAGGCAAGTCGACGATCCTCGGTCTCATCGAGCGGTTCTACGACCCTGAAGCCGGGGCGATCCGCTTCGGCGGCGTCGACATCCGCACGATGCCGCGCACGGAACTCCGCTCGCAGATCGGGTACGTGGAACAGGACGCCCCAGTGCTCGCCGGATCCATCCGCGACAACCTGCTGCTGTCGACCCCTGACGCCACCGACGAGGACTGCATCCGCGTACTGCACGCGGTCAACCTCACCGATGTGCTCGACCGCAACCCGCTCGGACTCGGCGCACCGGTCGGCGAGGAGGGCATCATGCTCTCCGGTGGAGAGCGTCAGCGCCTCGCCATCGCGCGAGCGCTGCTCTCCGCTCCCCCGATCCTCCTGCTCGACGAATCCACGTCGTCGCTCGACGGCGTGAACGAACAGAAGATGCGGCTCGCGATCGACGCAGTGGCCGAGGACCGCACACTCATCGTGATCGCGCACCGCCTCTCGACGGTCGTCGACAGCGACACGATCGTGGTTCTCGACCAGGGCCGCGTGGTCGGTTCGGGTACGCACTCCGAGCTCGTGGCATCCGTCCCCCTCTACAAGGAACTCGCCAAGCACCAGCTCCTGGTCTAGGCGCGGCGGGTCAGCTGACCTGGCGGTTACGGGCTGCCCACTCGATTCCGTGGGTGGCCTGCTCCTTGGTCAGCGGTGTAGTTCCCCCGCAGTTCGAGCAGGTGACGTAGTACTGCTTGCGGAGCGTGAACAGCGGGATGAAGAACACTGAGACCTTCGTTGCGCTCTCGATGACGTCCTGCGAGGCATGTGTGCCGCAGAACTGGCAGAGGAAGTTCACAACGACGAGTACCCGGTTGCGGAGCGTTGTTCCGAAAATGAGGAGCATCCGTCGAGTGTAGGTAACGCACGGCGGCCACAAGGAGGGGTTGCGCTGACGCCGCTTACCACTTCCGGGCGGAACGCATCCCGGTCAGCGCGATTCCACCACGCAGGCGGCGTCCATGTGCTGGCCGTCGCCGGGAAGAGCGTCCCGCGACTCACCGTCGTCATCGACACGGATGCCTGCGAACAGGAAAGGGATGCCCTGCGCTGTCCACAGCGAACGGCGGTCCATGAGCTGGGCATGGACATGCGGCTCACTCGTGTTTCCCGTGTTTCCACACGCGGCGATGAGCTGGCCCGCCTCGACCCTGTCGCCCTCCGCCACGAGCAACGAGTCCTTCTTCAGGTGTGCGACCAGGGCGTACACGCCATCGGCGCCCCGGATCGTGACGTGGTTCCCCACGATGAACCCCGGCCCGCCGACCTCACGGAGAGCTCCCTCGACCATCATGTAGATCACCCCGAGCGAGGTGGAGCGCGCGCGGTGGTCACGCTGGCTGCCCGACGCGCTGACAACGACGCCGTCGATCATCGCCCGAACCGGCTGCCCGAATGCCGGGTAGTCGGCCGGAGGTCGCATCGGCGATCCCGAACCGAATGCGGGTCGCACGCGATCCAGAGGCTCATGGACAAGGTCGATGGCATACGCCTGCCCATACGCACGGATGCCGTGACTTGGCACCTTGGTCTCTGGACTGTTGATTCCCAGCCAGCGCCCTGTGACCGGCGAAGTGACGGGGACCGGAGGACGCACGGGAAGCCGTTTGGCGGCCAGGGCGATACTGAGGAGAACCGCCAGAAGCCCGAGTGCGCCAACCAACGGGAGCAGACCCAGCATTCTGATGACCGGACCGTCCTCCATCACAGTATCCAGGACTCCCTCCACGACGATGAGTGCGGCGGAGATCACGAGGATCACGCTTCGGACGCGGTAGAGCCCCATAAGCGACCGCATTACTCCACCGCCGCGAGACACGCGAGCAGGGGGACAACGCGACGAGCGGGGACCTCGTAGCTGCCCCGCCCACTCTGCGTCACCCATCCGGTCGAGACCAATTGCCGCAGGTGGTGGTGGAGCTGGCCCGTGGTCCCGAGCGACTGGAGCGCGGCGAGGTCGGCGGTCGCGTGGGTACCCGAGAGAATGTGTCGCAGCAGCTCCAGTCGCACCGGGTGTCCGAGTGCCGCGAATGCCGCAGCCCGATCGCTCCACTCCACCTCGAACAGCCCGGAGGTGCCGGCGCCCTGTTGCCACTCAACCGGCGCCCCGGTCGGGAGCGTTACGGCGCCGACAAGCAGCACCGCGCCATCCCGCGTCGATGCGTGGTCCGCTAACCGCGAGCGCAGGCCTGACAGCGCCCAGAACGCGTCAGCGGATTCGGCTCCAGGCTCAGCCACCCGCGGGTGGGTCGTCGCACCGCTCTCAAGCGTCGCCACCCGCGAAGCAAGTGCGAGCAGCTGTTCCCTCAGCGTCTGTAATTCACTCTGATCATCCACCCGTCGATACTACGATAAAACGTAGTAACGAACCACGCTCACGCTGCAGGGGTCTCAGAGACTTCGGACGTAGGCGAACGCCTCGCGGGCGAACGCACTCCACCTGGCCTCTGTCTCCGGCACTCCGTCCGCTGGCGGGATCGCGATCCACTCGCGCATGGTGCGCGCTCCCATGGTGACCGGTTCAGCATCACCCGTGTCAACCAGGGCATCCGCGCGTTCCCGCGGCAGCTTCACAAGAAAGCGGTTCTCCGATCCCAGGAACGCCACGATCGCCTTCCCCGTTCTGAGCCCAGGGCTCCGGAACATGGTGCCCACTTCGATCGGGCCGTCCTTTTCCAGCGCGGCCGCAATCCGGTAGAGAATCTCGACCGATTCTTCCGGCACGTTTCTCATGCTCGCCCCGTCCTCGCAGTCATCGACAGCACGGCGCCATCCTAGGACGATCACCGGCGAGGAGACCAGCGACTGCCGCGGAACCTGTCGCTGAACACGCGACCGCGAGGTACCCGGAAGTGCTCTGAGACGGTCCCGCCAAGGTGTCTCAGAACACTTCCGGGCACCTCGCGGCATCCCTGTCAGGCCGGCTGTATGGCCCGGCTACCGGCTCTGGTGCAGCCTGTAACGCAGCGAGGCGAGTTCGGCGCGGAGGGCCGGTGGCACCCTGGAGCCGAAGGTGTTGAAAAACTCTTCGGTCAGGTCGGCCTCGACCAGCCATGACTCAGGATCGATGGCGAACAGCGCCTCAAGAGCGTCATCGGAGACGTCGATACCGTCCCGGTTGAGGTCTGCGAGCACCGGGATGCGACCCGCGGGCGTCTCCCGCGCCGGTACCTGTCCCTCGATGCGGCGAACGATCCACTCGAGCACCCGCGAGTTCTCGCCGAAGCCCGGCCAGAGGAACCCACCGTCGGCACCCTTGCGGAACCAGTTGACCTGGAAAATTCGCGGGGCCCGGTCGAAGCGAAGGTTCTGGCCAACCGCCAGCCAGTGCGCCCAGTAGTCGGCCATGTTGTACCCGCAGAACGGGAGCATCGCGAACGGATCGCGGCGCAACTCACCGACGGTTCCTTCGGCGGCCGCCGTCTTCTCGCTTGAGATGGTCGCGCCCATGAACACGCCGTGGGTCCAGTCGGTGGCCTCGACGACAAGAGGGACATTGGTGGCGCGCCGCCCACCGAACAGTACGGCGTCGAGAGGGACAGCGTCCTCCCAGTCATCAGCGATCGACGGGCACTGGGCTGCTGCCACGGTGAAACGGGAATTCGGGTGAGCCGCCGGCCGCCCGGAGTCAGGCGTCCAGTCGTTGCCCTCCCAGTCGATGAGGTGATCGGGAGCCTTATCGGTGAGGCCCTCCCACCAGACGTCCCCGTCGTCACGCAGCGCAACGTTGGTGAAGATCGTGTTGCCCCAGAGCGTTTCAACGGCGGTGACGTTGGTCGACTGGCCGGTGCCTGGGGCGACGCCGAAGAATCCGGCTTCGGGGTTGATGGCCCACATCCTGCCGTCCTCACCGGGACGAAGCCAGACGATGTCATCACCGAGGGTCTCGATGCGCCAGCCCGGGATCGTGGGGCGCAACATCGCGAGGTTCGTCTTGCCGCAGGCGGACGGGAACGCGGCAGCGACGTGGTACTTCTTACCCTCGGGCGAGATGATGCGAACGAGCAGCATGTGTTCGGCGAGCCAGCCCTCGTCGCGCCCCATGACGCTCGCGATGCGCAGCGCGAAGCATTTCTTGGCCAGCAGGGCGTTGCCGCCGTAACCGGAGCCGTACGACCACACCTCTCGCGATTCGGGAAACTGCACGATGTATTTGGTGTCGCTGCACGGCCAGGGCACATCTGCGTCGTCTGGGCCGAGCGGTGCACCGACCGAATGCACGGTCTTCACCCAGGGAACACCGTCAGCGATGAGGTCGAGAACCGTGTCGCTCGCGCGGGTCATGATGCCCATGGAGAGCACGGCGTAGACGGAATCGGTGATCTGAACCCCGAGCTGCGAGAGCGGGCCACCGACAGCGCCCATCGAGAACGGAACGACGTACATCGTGCGACCGCGCATGCTTCCCGAAAAGACAGCATCCAGTTCACCACGCATCGACTCGGGGTCCTGCCAGTTGTTCGTCGGCCCCGCGTCCTCTTCCCTGTCCGAGCAGATGAAGGTGCGGGATTCGACCCGGGCGACATCGCTCGGCGCGCTCCTGGCGAGGTAACTGTTGGGGCGCCACTCAGGGTTGAGCTTGATGAACTTGCCCTCGGCGACCATCTGCTTGGTCAGCCTGTCACTCTCACGGACCGACCCGTCACACCAGACGACCTCGTCGGGCTGCGCCAGTGCGGCAATCGAGTCGACCCAGGCACGAAGTTTGTCGAGGGGGGCGGATGCTTCGGTGCCGGCGATCGGGGCGGACTCCGTCTCGAGGAGCCCGGGGGTCGGAGTGGTGACCGTGAGACGGTCGACTTCGGCGATCGACATGGGAGCTCCTCTGCTGCGTTGCGTGCTGTAAAAGTTGACCTGCATCCACTCTCACAAAGAAATCCCTCGGATAATCAAGAAAGAGGCGTTAAGAATCGCCCTTCTTTCGGTTACGGTAAAGGCATGACTCGACCGACCTCCGATCTCTCCACGCTGGGGCATCGCATCCGTCACTTTCGAACCGAGCACAACCTGACACTCGATGATCTCGGGGAGCGCGTTGATCTCGCCGGAAGCCAGCTCTCCCTCATCGAGAACGGCAAGCGCGAACCCAAGCTCTCGACGCTCCAGGCGATCGCCACCGCCCTCGGTGTGGCGCTGACCGATCTGCTGTCGACCGAGGCACCGAACCCGAGGGCGGCGCTCGAGATCGAACTGCGACGCTTCCAGCAGAGTTCGCTCTACACCGAGCTGGGCCTGCCCGCCGTCAAACCGACGAAAGGCATGAGCGATGACGCACTCGCAGCACTCGTCGGCCTGCACCGCGAACTCCAGCGGAAGGCGACCGAGGCGATCGCCACGCCCGAGGAGGCCCGTCGCGCGAACACCGAGCTGCGGGAAAACATGCGCGAGCGCGACAACTACCTGCCGGAGATCGAGGACCTCGCTGAAGCCCGCCTCGCAGCGGCGGGTCACGTGCGCGGAGCGCTCACCCACCGCACGGTGAGCATCATGGCCGAACAACTCGGCCTGAGCCTGATCTACGTCAATGACCTGCCGCACTCAGCGAGAAGTGTCACCGACCTCGCCAACGGCCGGATCTACCTGCCGCCCGCCTCCATTCCCGGAGGCCACGGCCTCCGGTCGATGGCGCTCCAGGCGATGGCTCACCGGCTGCTCGGGCACACCCGGCCGACGAGCTACGCCGCGTTTCTGCAGCAACGGCTCGAGATCAACTACTTTGCCGCCTGTTGTCTCATGCCGCAGAAAGCCGCCGTCGACTTCCTCACCCAGGCGAAACGCGAACGGAACCTGGCGGTCGAGGACTTCCGTGACGCGTTCGGCGTCACCCATGAGGCCGCGGCGCTCCGGCTGACAAACCTCGCGACGAGGCACCTCGACATGCCATTCCACTTCCTTCGGGTCGGGGAGGACGGTTCCCTCGCGAAAGGCTACGAGAACGACAACCTTCCGCTTCCCGTCGACGTCACCGGCGCGATCGAAGGCCAGTTGGTGTGCCGCAAGTGGAGCGCACGAAGCGCGTTCGAGCGCACCAACCGCACGACGGAGCTCTACCAGTACACCGATACCCCCGCCGGCACCTTCTGGTGCGCAACGCAGACGGGCACGACCAGCGCTGGCGAATTCTCGATCTCGGTCGGGGTGCCGTTCAACCAGGCGAAATGGTTCCGCGGGCGGGAGACGACGGCGCGCGCGACGTCGACCTGCCCCGACCCGTCGTGCTGCCGCCGTCCGCCCACCACGCTCGCCGAGCGCTGGCGTGACAACGCCTGGCCGAGTGCGAGGTTGCACGCGCACGTGCTCGCTCCGCTGCCGAGCGGGACTTTTCCCGGTGTCGACGACTCCGAGGTGTACACCTTCCTGGAGAGGCACTCCACGGAGTAAGCCACGGAGTAAGCACCGAGTAAGCACCGAATGGGCGCCTCCGGCAGCACGCCGACAGCGCCCCGCGGGGCCCCTGCTCGGCAGGGCACCGCGGTTCGGGTCAGGCGGACCGACCTGCGCGGGACGCGTCCTCCGGCTCCTCGGTAATCGTCAGGCCCAGGGGACCGTACGACGAACTCATCATCGACTCGAGCCACTGTTTGTTCAACGCGGGCGACGCGTCGTCGCTGAAATGGAACTGCAGCGGTATGGCCGGCGACAGCCACAGCGAGGTACGCCCGAGTTCCTGGTCGGGGCCGAGTGGCCAACTGAGGTAGAAGCCTTCCCGGCGACGAAGCTTCGACCCGATAACCACCTTCAGGTGCGCGAGGAGTCGGTCCTCGAACTCATAAGTCTCGCCGAAGCCGTAGACCAAACTTCCCAATCTCTTCATTTCTCCTTAGCTCGTTGACGCCCATCGGCGCACTGGTTACCACCTGTGTTGACACACGCCCGGATGGCACGGGAAATCTGGATTATTGATGTGAGACTCACACGGGCTGGCGCGGACGACCGTCAGCCGGCAGCCCCGGACGCGGTCGTCCCACCCGCCGAGCTGCCATTGAGGTTTCCGCGCGGCTCCCGAACGGGCCAGCGCTGGCGCTGGTAAGTATCGCGCCGCTTTTCTCATGCCCGAACTGAGCACTTCCCAATGTAAACGGGTAAATAAAATGCCGCTGGGACTTGACTTTGGGTGCCTTGATTTATCACCCGCCTGCGACGACTCAGCCGAGAGCCCACATCGCGACAGCACTGGCTGCAGCAACGTTGAGCGAATCGATGCCGTGCTTCATCGGGATCTGGACGACGGTATCGGATGCCGCTATCGCGTCTCTGGTCAGCCCGTCACCTTCAGCGCCGAGCACGAGGGCCAGGCGCTCGTGCGATGCCCCGTCGAAGTCCCGCAGGCTCACGGCATCATCGTTCAGCGCGAGGGCGGCAACGTGGAAACCCTGCTCTGTCAGCAGGGCGCGGGTCGATGACCAGTCTCCGACCCTGGTCCACGGCACCTGGAGCACGGTGCCCATCGACACCCGAATGGCGCGTCGATAGAACGGGTCGGAACAGCGCGGCGTCACGAGAATGGCATCCGCCCCGATGGCGCCCGCTGAACGGAAGATCGCGCCGACGTTGGTGGGGTCTGCAACATTCTCGAGGATCACGATGCGGCGAGCGCCGGCGAGCAGTTCTGCCGGCTCGGGCAACGCCGGTCGGTGCATCGACGCGATGAGTCCGCGGTGCAGCACATAGCCGGTCAGGCCGGCGAGAAGCTCCCCCGGCCCGACAAAAACGGGGACGTCGGCAGCGTCCTCGCCGAGTGCCTCGATGGCGGCATCAGCGCTCGTCCCGAGCGCGAGGACGGAACGGGGTCGGTGACCGGCACGCAAGGCGCGCTGGAACACGAGCAGCGATTCGGCGAGGTAGAGGCCGTGCTCTGTCCCCCTGGCCTTCTTCAGCGCGACGTCGGTCAGGTGCGCATAATCGGTGAGGCGCGGGTCGTTGAGGTCGGAAATCTCGATAACGGGCACTGCGCGAGTTTACCGACCATAGGCCCAGGACTAGACTGCCCGGTGTCAACGGCGTCGCGCCGTGCGCTCGGAAAAGGGGCGTTGAACGAGGTCGGCACAGGCCCCGCAAGACATATACGGAACTCACCCGCCGCTATATGACTTCGAGGACAGCCATGACCACCGTCGCCACCCGCATCGCCGAGGCCCTCGCGCCGTCCGTCTCTCACGCCTTCGGCGTGATGGGCAACGGCAACGCCCACGTCATCGACGCTCTCGGCCGCACCCCGGTCGTCTATACCGCCGTGCGGCACGAGGCCGCAGCGGTGACGGCCGCAGACGCGTTCTACCGGGCGAGCGGCAGCCTCGCCGTCGCGACCACAACCTACGGCGCCGGCTTCACCAACACGGTCACGGCCCTCGCCGAGGCGGTGCAGGCCAGCACGCCGCTGGTGCTGCTCGTCGGTGATTCACCCACAACCGGGCCACGGCCGTGGGATATCGACCAGCGTGCGCTCGCGGCATCCGTCGGTGCCCCCACATTCACAGTGAGCACAGCGGATGCCGGTTGCGTCACGGTCGCCGCCGTCGGTCACGCGCTCACCCACCGCACGGCGGTCGTGCTGGCGATCCCCTCCGACCTCGCGACAGCCGACGCCGGCGAAGAGGGAGCGCTGCCCCGCGTGGCGCACCCCGCGCCTGTGGAACCGAAGGAGGCGGACATCGCCACTGCCGCGCGTGTGCTGTCCGGCGCCAGGCGCCCGGTCGTCCTTGCCGGCCGCGGTGCCTGGCTGGCCGGAGCCGGCGAACCGCTCAGCCGGCTCGCGGACGCGCTCGGCGCCCTCACCGCGACCACAGCGCTCGGGCGCTCACTGTTCTCCCGCCCCGAGTTCGATCTCGGCACCGTCGGCGGGTTCGGGCAGGACGAGGCAATGCGACTGATCGGTGAGGCCGACGTCGCCCTCGTCGCTGGCGCGGGTCTCAACCACTTCACCACGAAGTTCGACACGCTGTTCGGCCCGGCCACCGCTGTGATCCGGATCGATGATCGCGAACCGGCCGCACACCCCGCTGTCACACTGGCGGTTACCGGCGACGTCGCCCTCACCGCGAACGCCATCCTGGCCGCCGTCCCGCCCGCGCCGCGACACTCAGCGGGTTGGCGTAACCGGTTGGCAGCGGATGCCGCGAGGTTCCGCGTTCGCGAATCGAGCGTCGGCACGCTGGAGGACGGCAGGCTCGACCCCCGCAGCGTCGCCATCCGGCTGGCCGGCACTCTGCCCGAGGACCGGGTGACGGTGACCGACGGCGGACACTTCCTCGGCTGGTCCAACACCTACTGGGGTGTCGCGTCGCCGAACCGATCGCTCATGGTGGGAACCGCGTTTCAGACGATCGGCCTTGGGTTCGGCAGTGCCGTCGGCGCGGCAGCTGCCCTCCCGGATGCGACCCTCGTGGTCTCCACCGGCGACGGCGGTGGACTGATGGCTCTCGCCGACCTCGATTCGGTCATCCGCACGGCCAGGCGGGGGATCATCGTCGTCTGGAACGACGCGGCGTACGGCGCCGAGATTCACTCGTATGGGAGGCAGGGCCTCGGCACAGCACCGATGCTCATCGACGAGGTCGACTTCGCCGGCATCGCGCGGTCTCTCGGCGGCAGGGGTGACGTCATCCGTTCGCTCGACGATCTGGTGGACTTCGAGTCGTGGGTCGCGTCGGGAAGCGACGGCGTTTATCTCCTGGACTGCCGAGTCTCCCCCGCGGTCGTTGCGCCGTTCTACCGCGAGATCGTCGAGCACACGGCTGCGTCAGCTGGGGTTCTGACCTAGGGTCGCCTCGCGACACTCTGCGGAGTAGCGTGAGGGCGTGTCCGTTACCGCCACCGACGCACGGGACGCTCACGCCATGGGCGTCGAGCGGCTTCTGCAGAGCTATCGGGCGCTCCCGCCCACGGCAACCGTACGGCTCGCCAAACCCACGTCCAACCTCTTCCGGACGCGCGACAGGACAGGCAGCACTGGGCTCGACACGTCGGGACTGACCGGCGTCATCGCCGTCGATCCCCTCGTGCGAACCGCCGATGTGGCCGGCATGTGCACCTATGAGGATCTCCTCAAGGCGACACTGCCCTTCGGCCTCGCACCCCTCGTGGTGCCACAGCTCAAAACCATCACCCTCGGTGGCGCCGTCACCGGTCTCGGGATCGAGTCGACGTCATTCCGCAACGGCCTCCCGCACGAGTCCGTGCTCGAGCTGGACATCCTCACCGGTTCCGGCGAACTGCTCACCGCGTCTCCGGCCGAGAACGCGGATCTGTACCGCGCGTTCCCGAACTCGTACGGCACCCTCGGCTATGCGGTACGCCTCCGCATCGAACTCGAGAGCGTGCAGCCCTTCATCGCGCTCCGGCATGTGCGGTTCGACTCCATCGCTGACCTGGTGGCAACGATGCGGCGAATCACCGAAACCCGAGAGTTCGACGGCGCCACCGTCGACTACCTTGACGGCGTCGTCTTCAGCGCGAACGAAAGCTACCTGTGTCTGGGCGCACAGACCGCGGCCCCCGGCCCGGTGAGCGACTACACCGGGCAGCGCATCTACTATCGTTCGATCCAGCACGCCAGCGGCGTCACCCACGATCGGCTCACCACCTCCGACTACCTGTGGCGGTGGGATGCCGACTGGTTCTGGTGCTCCGCCGCGTTCGGCGTCCAGCATCCGTTCGTCAGGCGTCTCTGGCCCCGGCGCTACCGCCGCAGCAGCAGCTACGGCGCGCTGATGAAACTCGAGCGACGGTTCGACATCGGAAATCGCCTCGAAAGCCTCAAGGGGCGCCCACCGCTCGAACGTGTTGTGCAGGACGTGGAAGTACCGATTGACCGATCCGCTGACTTCCTGGAGTGGTTCCTCAGGGCGGTGCCCATCTCCCCGGTCTGGCTGTGCCCGTTGACCCTGCGCGACGATACGGGCTGGCCGCTCTATCCGATCAGGCCAGGTGAGTCGTACGTCAACGTCGGTTTCTGGTCCGCGGTCCCGGTCGGTTCGAGCGAGGGGGAAACGAACCGCCTCATCGAACGGACGGTCGACCAGTTCGACGGACACAAGTCGCTGTACTCGGACTCGTACTACTCCCGACAGGAGTTCGACGACCTCTACGGTGGCGAGACCTATCGCGAGGCGAAAAGGCGCTACGACCCGGACTCACGACTCCTCGACCTCTATCAGAAGGCGGTGCAACGACGATGACGACGGTACACGAAGGTACGCCGGAAACGACCCAGAAGAACGACAGGCTGACGCTCGCTGAAATTCTGGAGATTTTCGCGGGCGGACGGCTTCCGCTTCGGTTCACCGCGTACGACGGGAGTTCGGCCGGGCCACCGGATGCCGCGCTCGGGCTGGAACTGAAAACGCCGCGCGGCACCACCTATCTGGCCACGGGACGAGGAGACCTCGGCCTCGCCAGGGCCTACATCGGCGGCGATCTCGATGTTCACGGGGTGCATCCCGGGGATCCGTACGAACTGCTCAAGGCCCTCGCCGACGCGCTGGTCTTCAAACTGCCGGCGCCGCGGGTGATGGCGCAGGTGGTGCGGTCCATCGGCGTCGAGCACCTGCGGCCCGTCGCTCCGCCGCCGGAGGAGATTCCGGCGAGGTGGCGCCGCGTCGCCGGGGGCATCCGGCACAGCAAGGGCCGCGACGCCGAGGCGATCCACCACCACTACGACGTCTCGAACACCTTCTACGAGTGGGTGCTCGGACCCTCCATGACGTACACCTGCGCGTGCTACCCGCGTCCCGATGCGACTCTCGACGAGGCACAGGAGAACAAGTACCGGCTGGTGTTCGAAAAACTACGTCTGAAGCCCGGTGACAGGTTGCTCGACGTGGGCTGCGGGTGGGGCGGAATGGTCCGTTATGCCGCCCGCCGCGGTGTCAGGGCAACCGGGGTGACGCTGTCTGCGGAGCAGACCTCGTGGGCCCAACGGGCGATCGCAGAAGAAGGCATTGGCGACCTCGCTGAGGTCCGTTACGGCGATTACCGCGATGTCACAGAGACGGGCTTCGACGCGGTGTCGTCGATCGGACTGCTGGAACACATCGGCGTGCGCAACTACGCCGCCTACTTCAGCTTCCTGCAGTCGAGGCTGCGTCCTGGCGGCCTGTTGCTCAACCACTGCATCACGAGGCCTGACAACAAATCGGAAGCCTCAGCACACGGTTTTATCGACCGGTACGTGTTTCCTGACGGAGAGCTCACCGGCTCAGGTCGGATCATCGTCGAGGCACAGGATGCCGGTCTGGAGGTACTGCACGAGGAGAACCTCCGCCCGCACTACGCGATGACACTGCGGGACTGGTGCGCGAACCTGGTCGACAACTGGGACGCGGCGGTCGCAGAGGTGGGGCTTCCGACCGCAAAGGTATGGGGCCTGTATATGGCCGGCTCCCGTCTCGCCTTCGAAAGCGGCGGGATCCAGTTGCATCAGGTGCTCGCGGTCAGGCCGAACGACCGTTCGTCGTCGGACACGCTGCCCCTCCGTCCGTGGTGGACGCCCTAACCGGCATCGCTCGAGGCGAGTTCCGCTCCGAGGTGGCCCATCTCGATGAGCGCAGCGTCGCTCGACTCGCGACCGACCCCGGCGATGAGGTCGGTGAACACTCGCACATGCCGCCCGTGCTCGATGGCGTCGAGTACCGACGCACGCACGCAGTAGTCGGTGGCGATCCCCACGACATCGACCTCGGTGACCCCGTGCTCGTCGAGCACGGCTGAGATGCCCGCGCCGTCGGACGCTCCGCCCTCCACCTCGCCGTCATAGATCGAGTACGCCGGTTCGCCCTGGCCTTTTTTCACGTGCATCGTCACGTGGGAAAGGTCAAGCGCCGGGTGATAGTCGGCACCCGCGGTACCGGCGACGCAGTGTGCCGGCCACGTGGTCACGTAGTCCGGGTCGGTTCCACTGGCCGCGAAGTGTCCGCCATTGTCAGAATCAGGGTCGTGCCAGTCACGACTCGCGATGACGAGCGCGTAATCGTCCGCCGCCCGCTCGAGGTAGCGGGAGGTGTCGGCCGCGACAGCCGCTCCCCCGTCGACCCCGAGCGCACCGCCCTCGGTGAAGTCGTTCTGCACATCGATGATGAACAGTGCTTTGGTCATCGCTCCTCCGCTTCGGTGTTCGACTGGTTTACGTGGGTGTTCGACTGGTCTACGCCAGCGTACTCAGGTCGGGGGCCGCTCACCCCACCACGATGGCTCTGCCGCCACTTCAGGCGGAGAATCGCGGCGGCCAATCCCGCACAGCACCTCGACCCCCGGAATTTCCTCCCGAAACGACGTGGCGGCATCCGCCCCACGTAGACGACGCGACGGCATCCGCCCCACGTAGACGACGTAACAGCACCCGTCCAACGTAAACGACGTAACAGCCCGTCCAACATGTTGGACAGGCGCGCGCGCCGCCGCCACCGACCCCGCCCGGACGGCTCTGCCGCCACTTCAGGCGGAGAAATGTGGGGCCCGACCCCGCACAGCACCTCGACCCCCGGAATTTCCTCCCGAAACGACGCGACGGCAGTCGCCCTACGTGTTGGAGAGGTTCGCGCCGCACTTGTAGAAACCGGTGGTGAGAGTGTCGATCGCCGTCCTGGCGCCGGCACCGACCTTGCCCGTCGCGTAAATGGCGAAGATGAGCGTCGAGCCGTCGGCGGCGTCGATCATTCCCGTCAGGGTATACGCGCTCGAGATCGACCCGGACTTCGCCCGGACGTGTCCGCGAGCCACCGCGTTGGCGCCGAAGAACCGGTTCGAGTAGTCGAGGGTGCCTGACTCCCCTGCAACGGGGAGACCGTCACGGATGATGGCCAGGTTGCCCTCCCCCGCGTGGATCTTCAGGAACAGTTTGGTGAAGTACTCGGGCGGCACAGCGTTATTGCGGCTCATTCCCGAGGCGTCGGCGGTGCGAAGTGCGGAGGTATCGATGCCGTACTTCGCCAGGCCCTGCGGAATCGCCGCCGCCATCGCGTCGATACTGCTGCCAAGCCCCAGGGCGATCGCCAGGTGCCTCCCGATCATCTCCGCGAGGGAGTTGTCCGAGGGGATCAGCGCCTGCGGGATCAGTACGGAGAGCGGCTGGGAGGAGACGGACGCCAGTTCAACGGCACCGGCGGGCGCCGTGCCCAGTTCGGTGGGCACATTGTCAAAATACGAGGCGAACGCGCTGCCGGCCCGGCCGATCGGGTCCTCGCCGCGCGGTGAGAGAAAGACCTGCGGGTCGGCCCTGTCCGCGTCGACCTGGAGTGCAGTGATGTGCGACAGCCAGCCGGCCCCGCGCTCGGTGGCAGGCCAGGTGTCTCCCCAGGTCTTCCCGGTGAAGTAGCCGGAGTCGAGCACAATCTTTTCAACCGGGGTGCCAGGGTTCGCGGCCTCATAGGCTGCTTTGGCCTTCGACGCGAGCTCGTCGAGGTGCGCGGCTCCGGTGTAGACCGGCTCCTGGCCCGTTGGCAGCCGGGTCAGGGTGAGGTCACCGCCGCCGACGAGCACGATCGTGCCCGGCTCAGTTCCGGCGACCACCCGCGTTGACGCGCGGAAGTCCGGGCCCAGCACGCTGAGAGCCGCCGCGGCCGTGAGCACCTTCATCGAACTCGCGGTCTGCGATGCCGTGGACGGGTCGCGCTCGAACAGGAGTTCACCGGTCGCCGCGTTGAGGACCTGGGCCTGAAGCGTGCCGAAACGGGTGTCTCCGAGGAGGCCAGCTACCGAACAGCTGCGAAGAGCGGATGCCGGCAGCTCGGTCGCGGGGAGCGGGCGCGGCGGTGGGGTGGTTGCTGTCGGGCTCGGACTCGCCGATTCGTCGACGATGGCGAACGGCGCCGACGTCCCGGGGGTCGCGACCGCGGCCCCGAGGGCGACAGCGCCCGAGCCCACAACGGCGAAGGCAGCGACCGACGCGGCGATCATCCACACCCTCGGCTGCCGGGCGAACAGCGCCCCGATCCCGCCTGCCCGGTGGGTGAGCGGCTGGGGCGACTCCGCTGCCGCCGTGCCGGTCGCCACGGGTGTCTGGTCGTCGGGTCCGGTGATCAGGCCTGCCCCGACGGAGGAGGCTGCGGCCACCGGCGGGATCGCCACGACCGTTGCCGTTTCAGCCGTCAACGGTGGTTCGTCCATTAGCGCGTCTTCGGGGCGCTTCGCGTCGTCCTCTGACCGGGTGCCGAGCAATTCGTCATCGATCGGTTCGGAATCGCTGAGCAACCAGCCGGCCTCGTCGTCGTCCCCGCTGAGCGTCCAGTCCCGATCGCCGGGGTCAGCGTCGCCCGGGTTCACCTCGTCCGGGTCCACGTCGCCCGGGTTCGCCTCGTCCGGGTCCACGTCGCCCGGGTTCACGTCGTCCCCGCCCACCGAAGGCATCCCGGGCGCGGCTGGCGCGGCCTGGCCGTCGTCGTCGCCTGAGCCCGGGTTGTCGCTCGGTGGTTTTTCACGCACCCGGGCATTTTAGCTGCCTCCGACGTTTGCGCGCAGGACGGCATCCGTTTGGTTATTGCAGTTGGTTACTCGCCGGGGTAGGCCAAGCCGATCTGGCGGCGAATCTCGTCGAGGGTTCCCATGATGGCGACCGTCTCGTCGAGCGGAATGAGAGGACTCTCCAACTCCCCCGCGGCGACGACGCGCTCCAGCTCTGCGGCCTGGAAGTGCATGCCGCGACCGGTCACCGCCGACTGGTACGTCTCGGTCACGGTGCTGGCGGCGTCATAGACGGTGAAGGACGTGGGGGTGTACCAGACCGCGTCAATGTCAATGCGCCCTTCGGTACCGATGATGCTCGCCACATTCGGACCCTTGGTGTCGCTCGCCGACAGCGTGGTCGCGATGCGCTTGTCGCCGTAGCCGAACAGCGTTGCGACGCTGGCGTCGGCGCCCGTGGCTTTGAACGTTGCGGATGCCTGCACCGTATCCGGGGTTCCGAACAGATCGTTCGCGAACGAGATCGGGTAGATTCCGAGGTCGAGCAGGGCGCCTCCACCGAGCGCCAGGTCGTTGATCCGGTGCTCCGGGTCGTCGGGGAGGTCCTGCGTGTGGTCGGCGATGATCGAGTGCACCTCGCCGATGGCGCCGGACTCGATGACCTCGCGGATGCGAATCATGTGCGGCAGGAATCGGGTCCACATGGCCTCGATCACGACGAGACCGCGCTCGCGTGCGCGATCGGCGACCGCTTCGGCTTCGGGCTTGTTGAGCGTGAAGGGCTTCTCGACGAGCACGTGCTTGCCGGCGTCGAGGGCAAGAAGGGCCTGCTCCGCGTGGAACGGGTGAGGAGTGGCGATGTAGATGACATCGACCTCGGGGTCGGCGACGAGGTCCTCATAGCTTCCGTGCACGTTCGGGATGTCGAACTGCTCGGCGAACTCCCGCGCGGTGTCGAGACGTCGAGAACCGACGGCCTGGAGCGTGAAGTTGTGGAGAGCGAGGTCTGATGCGAATGCCTTGGCGATGCCGCCCGGTCCGAGAATGCCCCAGCGGAGCCCAGTTGTAGTCACGGCTCTACCCTACTGGCGGCAATCCGACCCGGGGAGATAATTCGGGCTCGCGGACCTCTGACACGGAGAGCGGATGCTGGCGCTGCGGTTTCCGGGACGGCGACCACGCGCAGACCGCGGCACCGTCGGTCCCCCGCACAGGGGACTGGGTTTACCGGTAGGGCTGTTCTAGGCTGACTCCGGGCAAGGGAGATTTGCCCGATCGGCCAAGAAAAAGGCCCCTCCCACCGCCGGATGGCGACTGGAGGGGCTCCCGATTGGGGGCACAGTCGGGAGCGCGCCAACCCCGAAGGGTTTGCGAGCTTGGTTCGACGGTAGCAGGGGGATGCTCCGGGTCGATAGACCACCCTTTGGGGGTCATGCGACGAGCGGGACCACTGTCCCGCGCCGACCGGCCCACCCTGGCCCGTCGGCATCCACAGAGAACGAAAACAGGGACCGAAGCCGAAGCCTCGATCCCTGTTTCTGTGTGGAGCCGCCTGTGGGAATCGAACCCACGACCTTTTCATTACGAGTGAAACGCTCTGCCGACTGAGCTAAGGCGGCGTGTTCCGCTTCCGCGAACGGATGCGACGCACACAGCTATCGATCTTACAGCCTCTTCGGGGCAGTCACGACCACGTCAGGAGCACTTGGGGTCCTCCGTCGGCACCTCACCGGAGATCAGGTAGTCGTCGACGACCGAGTTCACGCACTCGCTGCCCTTGTTGTACCCGGTGTGCCCCTCGCCCTCGTAGGTCACGAGAACGCCGCTCTCCAGCTGCTCGGCGAGCGCTTCAGCCCAGACGTACGGTGTTGCGGGGTCGTTGGTCGTACCGACGACGAGAATCGGGGGCGCACCCTCAGCGGTGATCTTCTTGCGCTCTGCGCCGTCGGGGTATGGCCAGTTTACGCAGCTGATGTCTCCGTAACCGAAGAACGGCCCGATGGTCGGTGCGGCCTCAGCGAGTGCTGCGGCTTCCTCCGCCATCTTTGCGGGGTCGTCGTCGTAGGTGTAATCCCGGCAGTTGTACGCGCTGAATGCCTCAGTGGAGTTGTCGCGATAGGTGCCGTCTTCGTTTCTGCCGTTGTAGGCATCCGCGAAGGAGAACGCGTATTCGGCGCTGCCGCTCATGACGTCCGCGAACATCTCGCTGAGCAGCGGCCAGCCGGACCCGGGCGAGTACAGGGGGTAGATGATGGCGGTGAGCAGGCTGTTCGCGCCGAGCATGCGACCATCGGTGTTTTTGATCGGGGACGCGTCGACCGAGGTGAGCAGGGCACCGATGGTGGCCATCGCCTCGTCAACGGTTCCGCTGAACGGGCATTCCGAGGTGCCGAGGCAGTCCTCGAGATAGGCGCGAAGCGCGCTCTCGAAGCCCTTGGCCTGGGTGAGGTTGACCTCGAAGATGCTGCTCGAGGGGTCGACGGCGCCATCGAGCACGAGCCGGCCGGCTTTCTCCGGGTACAGCTCGGCGTAGGTAGCGCCGAGGAACGTTCCGTAGGAGTAGCCGAGGTAATAGAGCTTCTCGTCTCCGAGCACGGCGCGCATCAGGTCGAGGTCTCGCGCGGCGCTGACCGTGTCGGTGAATTCGAGGGACTCCCCCGTGTTCGCGGCGCAGGCGTCGCCATACTCCTTGGAACTCGCTTCAAGCTCGTCGATCCAGGCCTCGCTGCCACGCTCGGAGTTTGCGAGCCCGTAGAGGTACTCGTCCATCTCCTCGGCGTCGAGGCAGGTGACGGGCGTGGATCGCCCGACACCGCGTGGGTCGAACCCGACGATGTCGAATCGTTCCTGGAGCCTGCTGTCCGTGGCGTAATCCACCGAGTCGCGCACGAATTCGTACCCGGAGGCTCCCGGCCCGCCGGGGTTGACGAAGAGCGAACCGATGGCGTTCCCGGATGCCTGCTGCCGGATCAGAGCGAGTTCGATCTCGCCGTCTTCCGGGTTTTCCCAGTCCATCGGCGCAGCGACGGTTGCGCACTCGAACGCACGCTCGCAGTTCGACCAGACCACGTTTTGTCCGTAGAACTCGCGCAGGTTCTCCGCCACGTCTTCCGTGTTCGGCGTCGAAGTTGAAACGCTGCCGGGCTGGGTGTCGGGGAAGAATGCGGTCACGCATCCGCTCATCGTCATCACAAGCGCGACAGTCAGAGCCACAATGCCCGCGACCTTCCTGCCGGTGTGTGCCTGACGCAGCCCGCCGCGTCGCTGTGGATCTGTCACTCGAGTCATCTCCGCCTGGTCGGTGCCGTTGTTGTGGTCGGTGTCGCTGTTGTGTTCGGTGTCGCTGCCGTGCTCGGTGCCGCCGGGGCGGTCATCGGATCGCCGTCACCAGCATGGCCTCGAGGGCGAGGGCCGGTGCAACGTTGCCCTCGATGCGGCGCCGCGTCTGCTGGATGGCATCCATCGTCGCCATCGTCTCGGCCGGCGTCCTGGCTTCACCCGCCTCCTCGAGCTGGTCGAGGAGTTCGCGGTTGATGACGGTTTCGCTCCGGCCGAGCTGCAGCATGATGATGTCGCGGTAGAGCGACAGCAGGTCGACGAGGATCCTGTCGATCCCGTCGCGGAGGCTGCGGGTCGCACGGCGCTTCTGGTCGTCTTCGAGCGAACGGATCTGCGATCGAAGCGCGGGCGGCAGGTTCTGGCCCGGCTCGACACCGAGCGAGCGCAGCGCGTGCTCCCGCTCCTCGGCATCCTTTTGCTCGGTGAACGCCTTCGCGTCGTCTCCGGCGATCTCCATCATGCGGGCAGCGGCGCGCACGGCATCAGACACGCTGCGGATGCCGAGGGCGGCCGTAAGCGTTTCGTTGCGCCTCTCGCGGGCGCCAGCATCCGTCGCCAACCGGTGCGCCATGCCCACATGACTCTGAGCCAGCCGGGCGGCGCGCTCGGCGGTCTCAGCGTCAACACCGTCGCGGCGGGTGATGAGTGCGGCGACCTCGTCAACCGACGGCACCCGCAGGCGGACCGCACGAACCCGTGACCTGATTGTGGGGATGAGGTCGGCCTCGCTGGGCGCGCACAGCACCCAGACCGTGCGCTCCGGTGGCTCTTCGAGTGCCTTGAGCAGCACGTTCGAGGTCCGCTCGGCCATACGGTCGGCATCTTCGATCACCATGACGCGGTACCGGCCGATGGCCGGCGAGAACTGCGAACTGCGTACGAGTTCGCGGACCTCGTCGATCTTGATGATGACGTTCGACGTGGAGAGGACTGTGAGATCGGGATGCGTCCGGGCGTCGACCTGCCTCGAGGTGACCGGGTCGCCGTCGGGCTCGGAACTGAGCAGTGCCGAGGCGAACGCGTATGCGAGGTTTGAGCGCCCTGACCCCGGCGGACCGGTGATCAGCCACGCGTGGGTCATCGACCCGTGAGAGTCACCTCCGCGGTCGGATGCGGCGTCGCGCAGGAGCGATACAGCGTCGCCCTGCCCAATGACGTCATCCCAGGTGGCCATGGTCCCAGCCTACCTGTGGCGACTGACAGCCCCTCCCACGGACGGAGCGAGGCGGTGCGTGGCAGCTAGAGGAGCGTCGACACCCGTGACCGGATGCTCTCGGCGAGCGATGCGACGGATGCCGTGGCATCCAGCACCAAAAATCGCTCAGGTTCCGCCGCAGCCAGCTCGAGGTAGACCTCGCGCACGCGACGATGGAACGCCGACTTCTCCGCTTCGAGCCGGTCGTACCGAGTACGGGACGCGTCGAGCCGAAGCCGTGCGGCGTCTTCGTTAAGGTCGAGCAGAACGGTGAGATCGGGCAGCAGCCCCCCGGTCGCCCACATCGACAGTTGCCGGACCTCGTCGATGCCGAGCTCGCGCCCAGCGCCCTGATAGGCGAGAGAGGAGTCGATGTAGCGGTCCTGGAGGACCACCTCGCCGCGCTCGAGAGCCGGCCGCACCTTCGTCGCTATGTGGTGCGCACGGTCTGCCGCGTAGAGCAGCGCCTCTGCCCGTGGGGTGATGTCGCCACGGTGGTGCAGCACGATCTCCCGCACCTCGACACCGAAGTCGGTGCCGCCAGGTTCACGGGTGCGCACAACGACGCGCCCCTGTTCCTGCAACCACGACTCGAGCTCGGCGGCTTGCGTCGACTTGCCCGAGCCGTCACCACCCTCGAGGGTGATGAACAGCCCGGGGTATCCGTCTGATGCCGCCATTACTCAGCGGTTGCCGAAGCAGCGCCGGCGGTCTTCTTCGCGGCAGGCTTCCTGGCAGCCGCTGTCTTTGTCGACACTCCGGTCTTCGACGCGGCCGCTGCCTTCGCAGCTGCCGCGGCTGTCGGCTTCTTCACTGTCGTCGTCGCCTTCTTGGCAGCGGGCTTCTTCGCAGCGGGCTTCTTGGCGGCAGGCTTCTTCGCAGCAGCCTTCTTGCGCGGAGCCGCAGGACCCTTGGCACGCTTGTCTGCGAGCAACTGGACCGCGCGGTCGAAGTCGACCTCCTCGACCGACTCGGCCTTCGGAATTGTCGCGTTCGTGACGCCGTCGGTGACGTACGGTCCGAATCGGCCGTCCTTCACCTTGATCGGCTTGCCGCTGACCGGGTCCGCCTCGAATTCCTTGAGCGCGCTCGACGCACGGCGGTTGCCGTACTTCGGCTGCGCGAAGATCTCGAGCGCCGCCGGCAGTTCGATCTCGAAGATCTGGTCTTCGTTCTCGAGCGACCGGGAGTCGGTGCCCTTCTTCAGGTACGGACCGAACCGCCCGTTCTGCGCGGTGATCTCCTCACCGGATTCCGGGTCGACTCCGACGACGCGCGGCAGGTCGAGCAGCTTGAGCGCCGTGTCGAGGTCGATCGAATCCAGCGACATCGACTTGAAGAGGGATGCCGTCCGCGGTTTGACCGCTGCGGCTTTCTTCTTCGCCGGTGCCTTCTTCTTCGGAGCATCGGTCACTTCACCGGTGGTGAGGTCGACCTTCTCCTCGGCTACCTCGGGCTCTGGCTCGACCTCGGTCACGTACGGCCCGAACCGGCCGTCCTTGGCGAGGATTTCCTTGCCGTTCTCCGGGTTCACTCCGATGACGCGGTCGGTGAGCACCGGGGCGTCGATGAGTTCCTGGGCCTTGGCGAGTGTGAGCTCGTCAGGGGCCAGGTCTTCGGGGATGTTGATGCGTCGAGGAACAGCTGGCGACCCGTCCTCCTGCGCCGGCGCCGAGGCATCCGTCACTTCAAGGTAAGGGCCGTACTTGCCGATCCGGATCGTCACGGTGTCGCTGAGCCGGAGCGAGTTGATCTCGCGCGCGTCGATCTCACCGAGGTTGTCGACCACCTTGCGAAGGCCTCGGTGGTCACCGCCACCGTAATAGAAGGACTTGAGCCACTCGGTGCGGTCCTGCTCTCCACCGGCGATGCGGTCGAGGTCTTCTTCCATCTCGGCCGTGAAGTCGTACTGGACGAGGTCGGTGAAGTGCTCCTCGAGCAGACGGATCACGCTGAACGCGATCCACGACGGGATGAGCGCCTGGCCGCGCGCGGTCACGTACCCACGGTCAGTGATCGTCGCGATGGTCTGTGCGTACGTCGACGGGCGACCGATACCCAGCTCTTCGAGCGTCTTGACGAGGCTTGCCTCCGTGTAGCGCGGGGGCGGCGAGGTCTCGTGCCCCTTGGCCTCGACGTCGGTGAGGATCAGCTTCTGGCCCTGGGTCAGCGGGGGGAGCTTCGCTTCACGGGCAGCGTTGTCGCTCGCATTGCGTTCCTCGTCCTGGCCTTCTTCGTAGGCGTGGAGGAATCCGCGGAAGGTGATGACGGTTCCGGATGCTGTCAGTTCGGCGGTCTTGCCGTCTGCCTGCGCCTCGATGGTCACCGTCGCGGTCTGGCCCTTGGCGTCGGCCATCTGGCTGGCGACGGTGCGCTTCCAGATCAGCTCGTAGAGCTTGAAGTCCTGGCCGCGAAGGCTCGAGGACAGCGATGCCGGCGTACGGAAGGTATCACCGGACGGCCGGATGGCCTCGTGCGCCTCCTGCGCGCTCTTGTTCTTGCCCGCATAGATGCGCGGCTTGTCAGGGATCGTGTCGGCGCCGTAGAGGGCGGTGGCCTGGTCGCGGGCCGCCTTGATCGCCTGGCTCGAGAGCGACGGCGAGTCGGTTCGCATGTAGGTGATGTACCCGTTCTCGTACAGAGACTGGGCGACACTCATGGTCTGGCGTGCGGAGAAGCGCAGCTTGCGCGCCGCTTCCTGCTGCAGGGTCGACGTGGTGAACGGTGCGGCTGGACGACGCGAGTACGGCTTCGACTCGACCTTGGAGACGACAGCGGATGCCGCGGGGCTGGCCAGTGCTGCGGCGACGGCCTGCGCGGCCTGCTCGTCGAGCGGTACAGCCTTGCTCGTCAGCTTTCCGGTGTCATCGAAATCGCGACCGGTGGCAACACGCTGCCCGTCGAGGCGGACGAGTCGCGCTTCGAAGTGGGTGGCATCGGCGTCGGGAGCGGCTTGGGCCGTGAGGTCCCAGTACTGGGCGGCGGTGAACGCGAGGCGCTCACGTTCGCGGTCGACGATCAGGCGGGTGGCAGCGGACTGGACACGACCAGCCGAGAGGCTCGGGCCGACCTTGCGCCACAGAACGGGTGAAATTTCATACCCATATATACGGTCGAGGATTCGTCGGGTCTCCTGCGCGTCGACGAGGGCGACGTCGAGGTCGCGGGTGTTGTCCTTCGCGGCGAGAATTGCGTCCTTGGTGATCTCGTGGAACACCATGCGCTTCACCGGAACCTTGGGCTGCAGGACCTGGAGCAGGTGCCACGCGATGGCTTCACCCTCGCGGTCCTCATCAGTCGCGAGCAGGAGTTCGTCGGCGTTCTTCAGCGCTCGCTTGAGCTCTGCCACCGTCTTCTTCTTATTGTCGGAGACCACGTAGTAGGGCTCGAAGTCATTGTCGACGTCGACGGCAAACTTGCCGAACGCGCCCTTCTTGAGTTCAGCCGGGAGGTTTTTCGGCTCGGCGAGATCACGAATGTGTCCCACGGAACTCAGTACCTCATAGCCCTCGCCGAGGTATCCGGCGATGGACTTCATTTTGGTCGGTGACTCAACAATGACCAGCTTTTTTGTGCCTGGCACCCGACTCCTTTCGTCGTGCACACCATACACACCCTTTGCTGGGGGACACCTAATCCCCGGCGCCGCCGGAGACGCATCGGGCGCGTCGTGAAGAAGCACCTTCGCCTCTTGAAAAGATAAAGGGAAAGAGCAGAATGGCTCTATGAGCGCATCCTCGACGGGCAATTACACCGCAAAACTCACCGATGGGCCGTTGGAGGGCAAGACCCTGGCCGCCGATTTCCTCGAGTCGGGCGACCCCCGTCCGACTGTCGAAATCGCCGCGCACGGCGGCAAGACCTATGTCTATGCACGCACGGCGGGCCAGGAGTTCGAGGCCGAGGACTCCGATCGCCCCAGTGCCGTGAACTATCGGTACCTGACGACCAACTTCGACGACGCAACGGAATCCTGAGCTCGTCCCGGGAACGGGACGAGTTTGCGAACCGGACCAACCACTGGCGCAGGTACAACTGACGCCAAGAGTCTGAACCGGCGCCACGGGTTTAACTGCGCCACGGGTCTAGCCGGTTGAGCGAGCTACGGTATCGCGGCGATCGCGTCGATCTCTACGAGCGCATCTTGCCTGGCCGGCGATACCGCGAGTACGGTGATCGCCGTTCTGCGGTCGCCCCAGACCGCTCCGGTCGCTGCATATGCCTCGTGCGGGTCGACACCGGTGGCAAGGTAGATGGTCAACTTGACCACGTTCTCAGGCCCGGTTCCGCCTTCGTTGAGCACGGCAATCAGGTTGTGCAGCGCCTGCTCGGTTTGCGCACCGAGGCCGGTCAGGAGCGCACCCGAGCTGTCGGCGCCGTTCTGTCCACCGACATACAGCATCCGCCCGGCTGGGGCGATCATGCCCTGGGCAAACGCCGGGTTCTGATGTAATTCCAGTGGGTCCACGGGGGTGACAAGAGCGGCCATCGTGGGTTTCCTTTCCTCGACCTGTGCACGGACTCTGCCGTTTCGACCGAGTATCGCCCGGGCCGCAGTGGGACACCAGCCCCTTTCAGCTTCTCGTCAGCTCTGGTTTCGCCCCTCAACATCCGTTCGTCCGCCCTGGTTCGCCCTTCAACATCCGTTCGTCCGCGTCAACGCCTCCCTCCTCCCGCTAACCGGGGCACCCCTCGCTCGGTGACAGCCGGCGGCTCGCCTGGCTGAGTGGTCCTGGCTGAGTGGTGCCGCCCGCTACCCAACGCCCGCCACCGCTACCCGGGTGGACCCCGCCCAGCGCCTGCACCCTCGGGTGGTTGCCCCGCCCGCGAGGCGACGCTCACGGTCAACCCGAGAACGGACCGGGTGGCTGTCACGCGGGCTTCAACCCCCTCGACGGTGCACTCGCGCAGGGCTGCACCATTGAGCCGCGCGGCCTCCGCCGCGTTCTCGCACGGGATCCCTGCGACGACACCGGACGCTGTATCGGCTGCGGCGAGCGCCGCCGCGTCTGCCGCGTTGGCCACCTGCTGCCTCACGGTCAGTGCCTGATTGAGCGGAAGAGCCAGTCCGGTCAGGAGCAACACGGATGCCGCAAGCGCGATGACAAGAATCGACCCGCTCCCTTCCTCCCTGCCGGTCCGACGACGCGTGTCCCCTTGCGAGCGTCTGCAACCTTCCTGCTCCTTCACTCAACGGCTCCCGTCACAGTCCGCCGGCGAGGGCACAACCGGATGCCCGTACCCGGATTCCGGCGAGCACCGCCGGGCCGATCCCCGCCGGTGCGCTGAGCTCGACGCAGACGAAGTCTCCCGTCGTCGACGTCGTCATCGCGGCGGCGCCAGCTACCCGTGAAACCCGAGCGCTGGCAGTATCGACCGAATCGCCGCGGGCGAGGGTGCGGGCCGCGTCGGCGGCGGCATCCGACAACCGGACCTGCTGTGACGCCACCTGGACCGCCCCAAGGCACCCCGCCAGCACGAGAATGACGGCGGGAAGCGCCACGGCGAACTCCGCCGTCACGCTTCCGGTCTGGCCGTCTGCGCGGCGGCCCGCCCTCATCCCGGTATTCACCGCAGCTACCCGTTAAAAGTGAGCGCGCGCCGCACCAGGTCGGTCAGGATGGTCCTGACCTCATCCGACCTCATGATGACGACAAGCAATCCCGCGAAACCGACGGCAGCCATGGTGGCGATCGCGTACTCCGCCGTCGCCGCACCTTCGTCATCACCGAGTCGCGCTCGAACTGCCCGCCACCGCTCAAGAGGGCGCCGCGCCCTCGCCGGGCCTGTGCCAGAGGGTTCCTGGCCGGATGCCTGCCGCGCCGTGATCATTGTGTTCTCCTTCCGCATCGCGGGGATGCTGAGTGTGTTGGCTTCAATCGTTCTGCGGCGTCAGGGCCTGTAACGACTGGACTCAGACCTCGTGGACGCTTCACCCGAACCCCGACACTGTGGAGGACAGCACACTCAGCAAAACGGGCACGACGCCGACCAACATGAAAGCGGGAAGGATGCAGAGCCCGAGCGGAATCATGAGCCGGGTGCCCAGGGCGGCCGCGGCACGCTGTGCTTCTGACCGGGCATCGCGCCGCAATCGCGAGGCCTCACCGATCAGGAGTTCTGCGGCCGGGATGCCGGCCGCGCGCGAGAGCGCAAGGACATCCTCGATGGCCGCCGCCGTGTTCTCATCACCGGTTCGGTGGGTGACCCGGGTGATACTCCGGCGCCGCGACGCCACCCGGCCGGCAGAACTCGCCTCCGTCCCCACATTCGCATCCGCATCGGCATCGGCATCGGCATTCGCATCCGCATCGGCAGCGGCAGCGGCAGCCCCGTCGACTGACCGCGCCGGGGCATCCGTCGTATTCAGACCACATTTTTCGAGCGCCTCGCTCACCGCGGATCGAGAGCGCTGAACGGACGCACCCGACGACAACGCGATGGCCAGCAGGTCGATTTCGAGTCCGGGTGCGCTCGTAACAGGGAGCGCCCGGTTCACCATCCGGTTCGACCACCGCCACGAGAGGACGGTGAGGATGCTGCCTGCCACCAGACACACGAGACCGGGCGTCGTTGTGAACAACGTGCCGAAGGTGTCGAAGCCGAGCACCGAACCAAAGAGAAGGCCGACAGCCGGAAGGACGGTCACGAACCTCGAGGTGGCCCTGGGGCCAGCGAGAGCGGCATCGATGTCGCGTTGCGCCTGGCCGAGCGCGAGTTGTGACCGGGCCAGTTGGGTCAGGCACGGCGCCAGCCGCGCGCCGGTCCCGATGGCGACGGCCCATGCTGCTGCGACGGCCCGCCAGGCGTGGCCGTCCGGTCCCTCCGGCGACGCCTCGACGATCGCTGTCGGCACGTCGATGCCGTCCCTGGCAGCCAGTGCGGCAGCCGCGACCACCTCGGGGACGGGATCGGCGCCGGGAGGGCCTGTGGCGCGCGCCTGGGACTCCGCGAGGTACTGCCATGCCGCTGCGGGCGTGACTCCGGCACCGAGCAGCACGGCCAGTCGCTCGGTGATCGCCGCGATGCGTTCAACCCCCGGCGTCGGGTCTGTCACGCGGGCACCTCACTGATGGTGAGCCGCCCGCCTTCATCGAGGGCAAAACGCCCCTGACGTGCGACCCGACGCACCCCATCGACTCGCTCCAGGTGGATGACCAGACCGATGGCGCTCACCGTTTGCCTGGCGACGGCATCCGTTGTCATTCCCGCAAGGGCGCCAAGAGCCTCGATCCGTGCAGGAACATCCGCCAGCGAGTTGGCGTGGAGTGTGCCGGCGCCGCCGTCGTGGCCCGTGTTCAAGGCGGCGAGCAATTCGCGCACCTCCGCACCCCGGCACTCCCCCACCACCAGCCGGTCGGGGCGCATCCTCAGCGCCTCCCTGACGAGTCGGTCCATGCTGATCGCACCGGCCCCCTCCAGATTGGGCTGCCTCGATTCGAGCGAGACGAAGTGAGGGTGGTTCACCCCGAGTTCAGCGACATCTTCAATGGCGACGATGCGTTCACTCGGGGGTGCGCTCGCGAGCATCGCACCGAGCAACGTGGTCTTACCCGTGCCTGCCGCGCCGGTGAGGAGGAGGTTGGTGCGCTCCCTGACCGCCGTGGCGAGTTCGAGAGCCGTGTCGCTGTCGAACATGCCCGCCGCACCCAGCTCGGTGAGATCCAGCCGCCGCACCTGGGGCACGCGGATGCTGACCAGGGTTCCTGAGACCGAAACCGGTGGCAGGACGGCGTGCACCCTCACGCCTCCGGGCAGCCTGACGTCGACGCATGGCGTTGCCTCGTCGATATGGCGCCCGCCGAGCCCGATCAACCGCACCGCGAGCTCGCGAACCTCTCGCTCGGTGAGCGTCAGGGTCCCGTCTCTCTGGAGCCCGTCGCCGCGGTCGACCCACAGGCCACCGCGCTCACCGTTAATAAAGACGTCGGTGACCGCGTCCTCGACCAGAAACCCTCCGAGCGCACCGAATTCGGCAGCTAGGCTCAGTCTGAGGCGGGCTGCTGTTGCAGCCGGCCCAGCTCGACTAGCCGGGCCAGCTGGACCGGCCGCAGATCGCGGGCCAGCCGGGCCGCCGACGTCGGGGGACGCGTCGACGAGCCCGACTGGGGCTTCACGTGGACCGTCGGGGCGCGCCAGACGGACGGGAACCGTCACCGCTTTCGAAACGCTCGGCCACTGCGGGCTTAGCCGACCCGGACCACGCTGAGTCGCGGCGCCCGACGGAACGAAACGATCTTTCGCAACTACGGCCCCGGTCGAGCCCGCCTGACCCTCCGTGTCGTCGGAACGGGAGCCGACGATGGGAGGAGGAGGGGTGCCCGCGGCGTACCCGGCAAGCTCAGCCGGAGCGGCGACGAATCGGGTATTCATACCGGAACGCTAGTGACGGCGGGTCACCGGTGTGGCTGGCGCCAGACACCTGTGGAAAGCTCACACGGGCGCCCTGGCTGTGGAGGAACCGGGCGAATGGACGGCTCCGCGGTGCCCGGTGAAAATGAGAGCAGCGGCATCCATCGGGGGAAATGGATGCCGCCACTGGCGGCGCTGGACTGGGGGATAATCCGCACGCCGCATGATCGAATTTGTGAATTCGGCCGAGGCCCAGTGTACGCGGAATAGGTCCGCGCGCAAGCGGTAAAGGCCTCCAAAGTCCCCCAAAGGGTGGACCGGCCATTCCTGCCCCATTTTGCGCTCCCGCCCACCGGGGATCATTCGCGGTACAGTCTGTATGAGTTACACAGAAGTGACCCGGACCACGCGTCGCAAAGGAGCGAGTACCCACAACATGAATCCTCAAATCGACAACCTCCTGCATGAAACCCGCAAGTTTCCTCCGAGCGAAGAATTTTCGCAAAATGCTGTCGCCACTGCCGCGCTCTACGACGAAGCGAAGGCCGATCGACTCGAGTTCTGGGCACGGCAGGCTCGTGAGTTGCTTCACTGGAACACCCCGTTCACTCGGACCCTCGACTGGACCAACCCCCCATTCGCCAAGTGGTTCGACGACGGCCAGCTCAACGTGGCCTACAACTGCCTCGACCGGCACGTCGAAGCCGGCAACGGCGACCGCGTCGCGTTCCACTGGGAGGGCGAGCAGGGTGACAACCGCACTGTGACCTACGCCGAGCTGACCGAAGAGGTCAAGCGCGCAGCGAACGTCCTCGCCGGGCTCGGCATTGGCCAGGGTGACCGGGTCGCGATCTACCTGCCCATGATCCCGGAGGCGGTCATCTCGATGCTCGCCGTCGCGCGGCTCGGTGCCGTGCACTCGGTGATCTTCGGCGGATTCAGCGCCGACAGCATCCGTTCTCGCGTTGACGACGCGAGCGCGAAGCTCGTCATCACCGCCGACGGCGGCTGGCGCAAGGGCAAGGTCAGTGCGCTGAAGCCCGCTGTGGATGCCGCGCTCGAGGCACGAGGTGACCTCGGCCCGCAGGAGACGGTCACCAACGTGCTCGTGGTCAAGCGCGGCGAGAACGAGGTCGACTGGACCGACCGCGACCTCTGGTGGCACGAGGAAATGGCGAAGGCGGAGTCCGAACACGAGGCGCAGCCGTTCCCGGCCGAGAACCCGTTGTTCATCCTCTACACCTCGGGCACAACCGGTAAGCCGAAGGGCATCCTGCACACCTCGGGTGGGTACCTCACCCAGTCCACGTTCACCCACAAGATGGTGTTCGACCTCAAGCCAGAGTCAGACGTGTACTGGTGCACCGCCGACGTCGGCTGGATCACGGGCCACAGCTACGTCGTCTACGGCCCGCTCGCGAACGGCACGACGCAGGTGCTGTATGAGGGCACTCCTGATACACCGCACCCCGGTCGCTGGTGGGAAATCATCGAGAAGTACAAGGTGACGACCTTCTATACCGCGCCCACCGCCATCCGTTCGTTCATGAAGCTTGGCCGGAAGATCCCGAAGAAATTCGATCTGTCGTCGATCCGCCTGTTGGGAAGCGTCGGCGAACCGATCAACCCCGAAGCGTGGATGTGGTACCGCAAGGTCATCGGTGACAAGCTGGCGCCGATCGTTGACACGTGGTGGCAGACGGAGACCGGGGCGATCATGATCTCAGCGCTGCCCGGCGTGACGGAGACGAAGCCCGGTAGTGCCCAGGTACCGATCCCGGGAATCTCGATCGATGTCGTCGACGACGACGGATCGCATGTCGGCAGCGGCAACGGCGGACTGCTCGTGGTCACGGAGCCATGGCCGTCGATGCTCCGCGGCATCTGGGGCGACCCAGAGCGGTTCAAGGAAACGTACTGGGAGAAGTTCGGCGACAAGAACCTGTACTTCGCCGGTGATGGCGCCCGGCTCGACGACGACGGCGACATCTGGCTGCTCGGACGCGTCGATGACGTGATGAACATCTCCGGACACCGACTCTCGACCGCGGAGATCGAGTCCGCGCTCGTGGCCCACGCGTTCACCGCTGAAGCTGCCGTGGTCGGCGCCCACGATGACACGACGGGGCAGGCCGTTGTCGCCTTCGTCATCATCAAGGAGAGCATGCTCGAGGAGTCTGCCGCCGTCGAGGACATCGCCGCTGTGCTGAGGTTGCACGTTGGTGAGCAGATCGGACCCATCGCGCGGCCCCGCGACGTCTTCGTCGTCAACGAGCTGCCCAAGACCCGCTCGGGCAAGATCATGCGGCGCCTGCTGCGGGATGTCGCCGAGGGCCGCGACATTGGTGACACGACGACGCTCGCCGACACCACGGTGATGCAGATCATCACGGGGCAGGTGACGGCGAAGTAGCCGCTACCGCGTCAGCCCGGAACGACGGCGCGAGACAAGGACAACGGCCCGAGATAAGGATGAAAGCTCCCACTTCATCCTTATCTCGGGCCGAATTCCTTATGTCGAGCCCTATAGGTGGAGCGGAGCCTGAGCTCAGGTCGAGGCGACGGCCGGCAGAAGGTGCAGCCCCTGCGCCATCGCCGCAAGAATGGTCTGCTCAACGTATTCCCAGTCGTACATGACCCGGTAATAGTCGAACCGGAGAACGATATAACCCAGCAGCACGAGACGAGCGTCCTGGGCCAGGTCCCGACGACGCCGTTGCGGGTCTGAATGGGGGCCGTAGCCATCAATTTGGAGCACAAGCCGGTCGCCAATAAGGCCGTCTACCGGGTGCCCGTCTATGACGACCTGTTGCCGCATGACGATCCCCCGCCGTTCAAGCCGAACGCGGGGAAGCGTTTCAATCCCAGAGTCGCTGAACTCAGTCGTCGCTTTCACGAGCCTGCGAAACGCTTTCGACCGTCGGTTCCAGCGGGCTAATTGCGCGTGGGTTACCAGCTCGGCCCGGACTGCAGAGTCGAAGACCACTATCGCCTTCTCGAACGGTTGGCAGTCGGCGACGTGGCCAAGCACGTTCTCAAGCGGCTCGACCAGAACGAACCTGTCGGACGGGATCACCGGCCGGCCCCAATGCAGCCGTAACTCGGGAGCCGACCTTACGACAGAGTTTCGCTGCACCGACAGATGCGTGCGGCCATCATCGATGGTCCACAAGCCCTGCTGGCGAGCGGCAGAAATGCACGTGAGGCGAGCCCCAAGTCGAGCAGCCGTGAGCATGGGCTCCTGGCACGTCCTTGTGTAAAGCCATTGGCGTCGAACGACGCGCACACGGCCGGCGTGCAGCGCGTTTGTGACCACGTACGCAGTGAAGCCCGCAGACAGGGCATCTGCACGGTGTGCAATACCGTTTCGAGCGTTGAGCCAGCCTTCAAGATCCATATCCCAACCCTGCGGGACGCATCCCCAGGCACGCCGGCCAGGGCAGATTCGTGGCCAACCCACGACCAGAAGCGGGCTGTTGAGGAGTCGCAGGCCACCGCTCTCAGGAACGGGGGGTGAGCGCCAGACAAGGAAAAAAGCGCCAGATAAGGATGCCGCTGCCCACGGCATCCTTATCTCGGCGCTTTGTCCTTATCTCACGAGGGCAACCCGAGGCGACTACGCGAACGCGAGAATCAGCTCCACCTCGACCGGCGCATCCAGGGGCAGCACGGCGACGCCCACGGCCGACCGCGCGTGGATCCCCGACTCACCGAAGATCTCGCCGAGCAGGTTCGACGCACCGTTGATGACACCCGGCTGCCCCGTGAACGCGGGGTCGGATGCCACGAACCCGGTCACCTTCACCACCTGGGTGACGCGGTCGAGTGAGCCGATCACGCTCTCGGCAGCGGCAAGCGCGTTGAGCGCACAGGTCGCCGCGTACGACTGGGCATCCTCAGCGGACACGGACGCGCCGACCTTGCCGGTCGCGGGCAGGGCGCCGCCGACAAACGGAAGCTGCCCCGAGGTGTACACGAGGTTTCCCTGCACGACGGCAGGCACGTAGGCGGCGACGGGCGCCGCAACGGGCGGAAGCGTGAAGCCGAGTTCAGCGAGCCGGTCGGCGATGCGCGACACTAGCTCGCCTCGGCGATCGGGCGCTTGAGGTACGCAACGAGGCCACCCTCCGGCCCGTTGACAACCTGGACGAGCTCCCAGCCGTCCGATCCCCAGTTGTTGAGAATCGCGGCGGTGTTGTGAATCATGAGGGGGGTCGTGAGGTACTCCCAGCGAGGCATGTTTATCCTTTTGTGTCGGTGCGAATCGCGACGGCGGGATGCCGGGACATACCGGCACAGCGGCACACCACGGACCCACCAGAGCACCCATTAAGGCGCTTTTACAGATTTGTCGCTTAAAGTGATCCTATGCCTGAACAAAAACGCACGGCTAGTGGTGTGCTCGGGGGCTTCCTCGGGTTCATCGGACTAAGTGTCGCTGCCGGAATACTCGTTACCGCTGCCGTCACGCCCGCACTTGCCGTCACTGGCATGACCGCCAACAGCACGATTGGCGTCTTCAACGAGCTCCCCGACTACCTCAAGGTAGGCCAGTCGATGGAGAAGACCAACATTTACGCCACGGCCTCCGACGGCAGCACTCCCCTGCTCGCCTCGTTCTACGACCAGAACCGCGAAGAGGTCACGAGCGACCAGGTGTCGCAGTTCGCGAAGGACGCAGCGGTCGCAGCAGAGGACCCGCGCTTCTTCGAGCACGGAGGCGTCGACATGATCGGAACCGCGCGGGCTATCTTCAAGACCTACGTGGTCGGCGGGCAGACACAGGGTGGATCGACCATCACCCAGCAGTACGTGAAGAACGTCCTCATCCAGCAGTGCGAGGTCGAATCGGCCTCCCAGGAAGACCTCAACGCGTGCGCGGATGAGGCCACGAAGGCATCGGGCGCCGACGGCGCAGCCCGCAAGCTCAAGGAGATGCGGCTCGCGATCGGCGTTGAGAAGGACTACTCGAAAGACGACATCCTCCTCGGCTACCTGAACATCGCCAACTTCGGCGCACGCACCTACGGCATCCAGGCTGCCGCTAAGTACTACTTCAGCGTCAACGCCATCGACCTCAACGTCGAGCAGGCAGCGACCCTCATCGCCATGGTCAACAACCCGAACAACCTTCGGATCGACAAGCCGGCCAACGAAGTCAACGGCGCAGCCGATGGTTACTCGAAGACCAAAATCCGTCGCGACTACGTGCTCAACGACATGCTCGAGCACGGCAAGATCACCGCAGAGCAGCACGCTGCGGCCATCGCGGCCGTCATCACACCAGCCATCACGCAGCCAAGTACCGGATGCCAGACGGCAGGCAACGCTGCCTACTTCTGTGACTACGTGACCTGGATCGTCAAGCAGGACGCAGCATTCGGCGCAACGCCGGAGGAACGTGCCGCAGCTCTTCGCCGCGGTGGACTCCAGATCTACACGACGCTCGACCTCGACATCCAGGCCGCAAGCCAGGCATCGATCGATGCAGCGATCCCTCACACGATGGCCCGCACCAACATCGGCGCCGCGGCATCGACCGTGCAGCCGGGAACCGGTCGAGTGCTGGCCATGGCCCAGAACAAGACGTTCAGCAACGACAAGGCACTGACCGCCACGAGCAACGCGTACACCTCGGTGAACTACAACACCGATAAGGCATACGGCGGCTCTTCCGGGTTCCAGATGGGATCGACCTTCAAGTCCTTCATTCTCCTCGACTGGCTGAAAGAGGGCCACTCACTCAACGAGTCGGTGAACGGACAGAGGCGAACCTTCACCAAGTGGAAGGACAGCTGCACCGGAAACTACACGAAGGCGTACAACCCCAAGAACTACGACGGCTCGAGCTCTGGCTCCATTACACCCATCGACGCCACGCGCCGCTCGGTGAACACGGCGTTCGTCGCCATGGCTCAGAAGCTCGACATGTGCTCCATCTTCCAGGGCGCAGAGGCCATGGGTGTGCACCGCGCAGACGGCAAGCCGCTTGAGGCCTACCCCGGCACCCTGCTCGGCGCCAACGAAGTGGCCCCGCTTTCCGTGGCAACCGGAATCGCCGGCATCGCCGCATCAGGTCTCACCTGCTCGCCGATCGCCATCGACAAGGTCTTCGGCCCGGACGGCGCCGAGATTCCGGCACCCAAGAGCACGTGCACGCAGGCGGTGACCCCCGAGGTTGCCAACGCTGCGACGTTTGCGATGGAGACAGTGTTCAAGGCCGGTGGCACCGCAGCTCGGGCAGCGGTACCCGGCGCTCCTCTGATGGGCAAGACGGGTACCGCCGATGAGGCCAGGCACTCCTGGGTCACCGGTGGCACCAGCGAGGCCATCACCTCCCTCTGGATCGGCAACGTGTCCGGAACGTCCAACATGTACAACGTTCGCGTGAATAAGGGCCAGTCTGGCTTCAGCGCGAAATTCGGTGTCTTCGCTGGCATCCTCAAGTCGTCGATCGCGAAGTACGGCGGAGAGGAATTCCCGAACCCGTCAGACTCGCTGATCAAGGCCAAGCGCGTCGCGGTCCCCGAGGTCGCTGGCCAGTCGGTTGAAGCCGCATCGGCGATCCTCGAGAAGTCCGGCTTCGCCGTCCAGGTCGGCAGCCCGGTCGACTCGAGCGTGGGCGCAGGCCTCGTCGCGTCCACCGATCCCGCCGCTGGCTCCGACGTCGCCACGGGTTCGACGATCACCCTGCACCCGAGCACGGGCGTCGCTCCGCTCAAGGTCCCGAACGTCGTTCAGGCCGACCCGGAAGCGGCCAAGGAGACCCTTGAGGACGTCGGGTACGAGGTCGCCGCGGAGTGTGCGGCGGATCCGAAGGCCCCACCGGGCAAGGGCGTGGTCTCGAAGCAGACCCCAGCGGCTGATTCCACCCTGGCTGCTGGTCAGACCGTGACCATCACCGTGACACGACAGAACTGCGATTGAGCCGGTCAGCTCAGCGCGCGACCAGCAGGGTCGGGGCAGCCTTCGGCGCCCTGGCCCTGATTGGTGCCGCCACTTTCGCGTGGGGCTCACTCGTCGAACGCAAGCGGTTCACGCTGCGTGAGGAGACTGTTCCTGTGCTGCCCAAGGGCGCAGCATCCGTCACGATTCTCCACCTCTCCGACCTGCACATGGCCCCGTGGCAGCGCGATAAGCAGGCCTGGGTACGCGAACTCGCGAAGCTCAACCCTGACCTCATCGTCGATACCGGCGACAACCTCGGGCACGAAGACGGCATCCCGGGTATCGAGCGTGCCTTTGCCGACTTCGGTGGCGTGCCGGGACTGTACGTCAACGGATCCAACGACTACTACGGCCCGATGCGCAAGAGCTGGCTCAAGTACTTCCAGGGGCCGTCATCGAACGGATCTGCGCCACACAAGCGCCAGCGCAACCTCGACACCGCGCGCCTCGAATCCTTCTTCACGGATGCCCTGGGCTGGCAGTCCCTGAACAACGCGGTTGGCACCGTCACGCTCAAGGGCACCACGTTCAACGTCTTCGGCGTCGACGACCCGCACATCGGCGCCGACCGTCTCGACCTCCTGACTGGCCTCCTCGACGCGCAGAACGATGACGAGAGCTTCGGCGGCACGGGGACCAACCCTGACAACGTCGTGCACATCGGAGTTGCCCACGCGCCGTACCAGCGCGTGCTTAACTCGTTTGTGAACCACGGTGCCGACCTCATCCTCGCCGGCCACACGCACGGCGGCCAGGTCTGCCTGCCGCGGTTCGGTGCGCTCGTCACCAACTGCGACATTCCACGCGAGCAGGTCAAGGGCCTGAGCCTGTGGCGTCATGCCTTCCGGTCGGCCTTCCTGCACGTGAGCGCTGGCCTCGGCACGTCGATTTACGCGCCGGTGCGGTTTGCCTGCCCGCCAGAGGCGACCCTGCTCACCCTCGTCGCCCGCGACTAGGCGAACGCAGCCCCGAGAAGGAAATAGCGCCGAGATAAGGACAAGCCGGCCACCGGCATCCTTGCCTCGGCGCTATTTCCTTATGTCGGCGCTGCCGACACACAACCCGAGCAACAAAAAAGCCGCCCGGTTCTGTAAGAACCGAACGGCTTATCTGTCGGGGTGGCGGGATTCGAACCCACGACCTCTTCGTCCCGAACGAAGCGCGCTACCAAGCTGCGCCACACCCCGATGGCCCAAGGGCCTCACTAAGGATAGCCGATATTTCACGGCCCCGATGACGCGGCCGTGACGCGACCGTCACCGCGAGCGTTACCCGCGGCGCTGGCGACGCACGACGTAGGCTCCGGTGAGGGCGAGCGCCCCGACGAGAAGCATCCCGCCGCCGAGCCAGACCGGAGTGAGGTCCGCGCCGGTGTGCGGAAGCGCGCCGTCGGCGGCGGGCGTGCAGGATGCCGTCAGGCTGAACAGCAGCGGCCCGCGGGCGGGGCTGACGGTGCCTGTCGTCGTGAGCTCGAAAGTCCCATTGGTGCGCGCCTCGTTCATGATGGTGAGAACGAGGCTGCCATCGTCCTCGGCGGTGACCGTTGGAAAGGTCTTCGCCCTGAAGGCCGCGGGAGCGATCGAGATTGCGTCTTCATCTCCGCCGGTGATCGTGATCGTCACTGTCTCGCCCGGCTCGAAATAGCCCGGCTCGGCAACGTACCGGCCCTGGCACGCCGCGGCGTCGACCGCCGCCGCGTCGTCGGGCGGGTAACTCGCCGCTCCCGCCTCGGTGGGCAGGGACAGGGTCGCGGCTATGGCCAACACGGCTACCGCAATTGATCGAGGGACCACCTCACACACTCCTTAGGGTCGGGGCAGACCGGAGGGGCACGTTGATTTCGACGCACCCCTCCAAACCTGAGTGATCCTCACGTTAGCGGTCGGCGGGGCATCCGGTACGCCCCCGTTCGGGGTGAGCTATTGCGACACCGGGAGTGCCTACGACGGATTCGATCTCAACAGCCATGAAATCCACCGTCACGGTGACCGCCTCCCCCGGTGACACCTGCACGAACAGGGACACCACGGTTCGGCCTCCGTCATCCCGTGCGACCGTCGCAACCTTGTCATCCCCGCGGGTCGCCGCGTGCACCGAAGCGCCAGCGGGGAGCACGACGAGTACCTGCGTGCGGATGTCGCCGGCCACGACACCGAAGATCCCATTCCCGGTGACGAGCGCCGACAGGCTGGTCGCGGCATCCGTCGGAGCAGCACTCGTCAGGGTCACCGTCGCCCGGTGATTTGCGCTCCCGCTCACCCGGGAGCAGCCCACCTCGGCAACCGCCTCAAGGTAAAGGCCCATCTTCGCGCCGGTCGCGTCGTTGAGGTAAATACCGACAGTCTCCTCCGAAGGCTGCGGTAACGAACCAGCGAGGCTCGTCTCCGCGAGCACCGCCTGCTCGGATGGGTCGGTACTGAACAGCAGGATGCGTCCCTCCGCGGCACCGTCTGCGACCGCGGAGAGAAGCGCCCGCTGATCGACGCCCTCCGACGTCAGAGCATCGAAGACGGCATCCGTCGCGTTCGCGAAGAACGCGTCCTGCGCGCGTGCATCCGGGATGTCGCGGTACACATCGCTGAGCAGGACCCGGGCCGCGTTTGTGCCGTCCAACGACACGCCGCCGGCCACCGACACGGGGCCGGTTGCCCCGAGAACCCGCTGCAGAACGAACGGATCGATGGCCACCGCGCCGTTGAATGTCATCCCGTAGACAGGCTCGGCCATAGCGATGGCAAGTTCGGCGACCCGTGCAAAGTCGGGCGTGAGGTTGACGTTCATGATGTAGCGACCGAGAACCTCCCCGTAGAGGTTGGCCTCCGCGGTCGTCACCGGCAGAACCGGCTCGGCGAGCACCGGATAGTCATTGGTCGACTTCTGCTGCGACACGGTGAGGGAACCACCGGATGCCGTCAGCACCGCCGTCGCACCGACAAGACCCCCTGAGGAACGCAGTTCTGCATTGTTCTGGACGAGCAGCAGATAGTTGCGTGTCTCGGTGCCGCCGAGCATGCCCGGCAACAGGGCGGTCGCGCGATCGAGGGACGCAATGGTGTCAGCGGTGGACTCGACCAGCGCCGTGAGCTCGCCAACGGCATCACGAATAAACGGGAGTGTTGGGTCAGTCTCGATCTTTCGCGACGCGGCCCTGATCGGTTCGACCGCAGCTCGCGCCGCAGACACGGTGGGCGCGGCAGCCGCGAGGGGTGCCAGGTCGATCGAGGCCCCCGCGACCGGCGCGATGGTGAGACTGCCGACCGCGGGGATGAGCGGCCGGGCGACATCGGAGGCCAGGTCATCCACAACGGCGGCACCCTGCCGGACGGCGATCAGGTTGGCGCCCGCAAACGGTATGCGTTCCGCCACCGCCCAGATCGGGTCGCTCGTGAGCGCGACGGCTCGATTCGTGTGAACGATGAGCTTCGCCAGCGACGCCGTTGCGGCATCAGTGTCGCCGGCGACGACGTCATCCCGGACGACCGAGGCCACAGACCTGGCCGCACTGAGCTCCTCCGCGGCCGCGGTGCCGCGAAGCCCCACCCACAGGGCGGCAGCGAGAGCAGCGAGACCGAACACCAGGATCGCCACAAGCACTACGGTGCGGATCGGGGCGCGGTGGGCTCGCTGTGCGGACATGACTTCCCGACGATGAGGCGGAACAGTTCCCGCAGCGGTGAACCAACATGACGAAAGCTCACTTTGAGCATAGGCTTCAGGTCAGAGGAGCGCATCGCGCCCAAACAGGGGTCACAGCGGTCACAGCGGTCACAGCGGAAAGGAGCGTCATGGTCACTCAGCGCCATTGCCGCATTGCCGTGGCGCTTCTCGCGATCGGTGCCCTCGCCGTTTTCAGCATCACCTTCTGGCCGACCCCGATCGATGCCGGCTTCGCCGACACGCTCCGAGGCTGGCTTGCCGCGCAACAGAGCGCCGGGGGCCCTGCTCTCCTCCGTTACGGCGTCGTGGAATTCGCGGCGAACATCGCCATGTTTGTCCCGCTGGGCTTCGTGCTCGCCGTGCTGCTGCCTCCCGGGCGCCGGTGGCTGTCACCCGTCGTGTGCTTTGCGCTCTCGCTCGTCATCGAGACCGGACAGCTGCTTTTCAGGTCAGGGCGCCTCGGCGATATCACAGACCTGCTCGGCAACACGCTCGGTGGGCTCATCGGCGCGAGCCTGCTCGCACTGGCCCTCACGGCAACCAGGGCGCGGACCGCGCGGCAGGAGCGGCGCGAGCGGGCGGCGGGCGGGCACACGAGGCCCTATCCGGCCGCGAGCATCGATCCGTAGGCCGGCTGGCCGGGGCAGGTGGCGAGCACGCCCTCCATCGCCGAGCGTTCGGCGGCGGTCACCCACAGCCGGTAGACGGCCTTCACCGAGATTTGCCGCGCTACGTATTCACAGCGGTAGCTCTTCGCGGGTGGGAGCCAGGTTGCCGCGTCGCCCGCCTGCTTTTGCCCGTTGGAGGAGGCATCCGTCGCCTGAAGGTTCAGCGGATCGTTGGCGAGCGCCTCGCGCTCAGCCTGGCTGAGCTGCTGGGCGCCGGTCTCCCACGCGTTCATCAGCGCAACGACGTGGTCGACCTGCACAGCGGTGGAGGTCTCTTGCCCGCGGGTGAACTCGACGTCGATGCCGCCGTAGATGTTGTCGAGCGACCCGGACATCACCCGGCAGTCGCCCTCGAGGAAAATGTCGGTGAGATCACGGGCGAGGATGTCGTTGCGGGTGTCGCAGCCGTTACCGTCGACGTCGATCCAGGCCCTCCCGAACGAGCCGGTGCGGTCGTAACCGGTCTTGGGCGCGCGGCCCTTCGTCGGGAGCGCGGCCAGTGTCTCGCTCGCTGTTCCCACGATCGGGGCGGATGCCATAGGGCCGGTGCTGCCGGTCCCGGGTGCCGCGCCGTTATCGGTGTCGCCCGTCTCGGCCGGGCTCGGGGCCTGCGACGTGGATGGCCGGGTCCCGGGCTGCTGGGCAGCATCCTGCGGGCTGAACATCGACACCGCGAGGGCGATGGCAGCGGCGAGGGCGACGAGCGCTCCGGCCAGGGTGGACGCCCGGGGCGTCGAGCGTTGCCCCATGTGGCGACTCCAGTTTCTCTCCCCTCGAGCCTACCGGCCGCACTCGGCGCACCCGACGAGCAGCCCCGCACCGGCGCCGTACGGACTACCCGTGCTCCCTGACGAACGACAGCGCAACCTCGGCGACGTCCCGCCACCCGTGGTCGATCGTGAGCGAGTGACCCCGGCGCGGAATCTCGATGATCTCGGTGTGCCCGGGGTTGTGCTCCTGCTGCTTGAACCCGGCCTGCGCGATGGCCCACGGGATCATGTGGTCCATCTCCCCCGAGATGATCAGCAGCGGCCCGCGGTCAGGATTCCGGGTATCCACGACGATATGGCTGAACGGGTTGATGTTCGCCGTCGCCGCTTCAAACAGCGGGATGCCGGCCGCAGCGACGTGGAATTCGTCATACAGCGCCCGCCCCTCCTCGTCGTCGAGGGCGTTCGTCCAGCCGTAGGCGAACTGCTCGTAGGTGAGCGAGACCGCACGCGTGGCGTTCACCGGGTTGCTGAGCACCGGCGCCGCCGCCTTGAGCGATGACAGCGGCAACGGCAGCACCCCTCGGAATGGAGCGGGCGAAACCGCGACGGTCACGGTTGCCTCACCGGTGCCCGCGAGGCTCTGGGCGATCAGGCCACCGAACGAGTGACCGATGATCGCTGGCTTGTCCGCCAGATGACCGATGGCATCCAGAAAGTGCTCGGTGACCTCCCTGACCATCTTGTGCGCGAACACGGCCGGGTCTTGCCGTGCGGCCTCGACAGTCGCGGGGTCGTCGGGCCAGATCGGTGCGAGTGTGGCAAACCCGGCATCCTCGAAGAGCGCGCGCCACCGGTCCCAGCTCGATGACAGCAGCCAGAGCCCGTGCACAAACACGATGGGTGGGCGCCCGGACTCGTTCGCTCGCTCGATTTCGCGTAACTCGGTGTCGGTAAGGAGACTGCCTCCCATGGCGCACCCCGTTCTGTCCGTTCAGAAAGCCTGCGGTGACTGCGACCCTATTCCCCACGCCGGGATGCCGTCTAGGGCACCGGCGTGACGGCGGACGACCCATCCCCCATCGCGGTCGCTGCGAGCGCAACAGGGCCACTCCGCAGGACGCGCGCATTTCATGAAGCGAGCCGTGCGGCCCTACGCTCGACACCATGACCGCGACAGCGCCGCACCCCGCATCGCAGGGCGCGACTCTCGGTGTCGCTCTCGTTCTCGGCGGCCTGCTCTGCCAGGAAATCGGTGCGTCGTTCGCTGTGCTCCTCTTTCCTGTCGTCGAACCGGTGGGCATGGTGGCCCTGCGACTCGTCTTCGCCGCCCTGCTTCTGGTGATCGTTGCCCGCCCGGCGCTCGGCGGACACTCGCGGGCCGACTGGGTCACCGTCGGCGGCTTCGGCCTCATCCTCGCCGCGATGAATGTTCTGTTCTACCTGGCGCTCGAGAGGCTCCCGCTCGGCCCGGCGGTGACCATCGAGGTGCTCGGCCCGCTGCTCCTGTCGGTGATCGTGAGTCGCCGGGCATCGAGCTGGCTCTGGGCGGTACTCGCCGTCGCCGGAGTCGGACTGCTCGGCTGGGGCGGGGTCGACGAACTCGATCCGGTCGGTGTGCTCTTTGCGGCTGGCGCAGGTTCGTGCTGGATGGCGTACATCCTGCTCTCGGCGCGGACGGGCGCGCGGTTCCCGAAGCTCGACGGACTCGCCATCGCGATGACCATCGGCGCGCTGGTGACCCTGCCGTTCGGCATCGCACATGCCGGAGCAGTACTCTTCGAGCCTCGTATCCTCGCGCTCGGGGCTGCGGTTGCTGTCCTCTCCTCCGCCATTCCATACGCCCTCGAATTGTTCGCCCTCCGGCGTCTCGCCGCCTCAGCTTTCTCCATCCTGATGAGCCTGGCTCCAGCGACGGCGGCCGTCGTTGGGGTGGTCGTGCTGCACCAGCACCTCAGCATCCTCGGCTGGGTCGCGATCGGTCTCGTCATCCTCGCCAGCGTGGGCGCCGTGAGGTCGGCGGCAACGCGGTCCCGGCGCCTCGCCGGCCTGGGCGAACCGGTCGCCTGACCCGGCGCCGACGAGCGTTCCCGGCGTCCGCTCACCGCGAACCGCAGAGTGAACAGTTCCCAGCCATCGATGACAAAATGACTGAGTGACCAATTACCCGGAGCTCGACGGCTACGAACCGAGTGACGGCAGGCCACTGCCATCACAGCGAATGCTCCGCCCCATGCGTTTCCTTGTCATCATTGGCGTAATCGCTCTGATCCTGCCCGGCATCCTCGTCACCATCTCGACGGCAACGCACACCGCCGACGTGAGCTGCAGCCTGGTGGTCCAGCGCGACGCCCCGTTCGCGACAGGCTCGACCGCGCGGTTCGAGATGATCGGCCCAGAGGGACCGGCCTGGTATTGCTACGCCGAGGTTCGCGACGAACCTGACCTCCTCCTCGCCTCCCTCGGGCTCATCCCGGGCGCTCCGCCGCCCCCGCAACCCGAGCTCATCACGAGCTAGCGACCCGCACTACCACCGCACGCGGAAAGCGCAAGCCCCTCGCTGCGGACGCGGCTTGACCGCGGAAACCACTAACGTTGGTGAAGATGCGATGGATGAGTCCTCGCCGGCAGAGACAGGAAATACCAAGTGATTGTTCACAGGCTGACCGTCGACGGACGTGACTACTTCCTCCCGGACCCGGTAACCGAACTGCGGTCACAGATCCTCAAGGCCATTCAGGCCGGCGGCGGATACGTCACCATCCCACCGCTACGCGGTGGGCCCGGCCTGGACATTCTGTTCTCCCCCGGCATGCCCGTTGTGTGGAGCCAGATCGAGGTCGGCGGCGACAATGGATCCGATTCCGGCAACGAGAACTCGGTGCCGATCGAAGACGACTCCTTCAGCGGACTCTGACCTTCTGAGGCACCCGGACGGCAACGCGCTCATCGCGCACCGGCCAGTACCGGGTCCAGCTCCTCGACCGGCTGCGGGCGACCGAAAAGGTAGCCCTGCGCCCGGTCGCAGTGAATGCGCTGCACCAGGTCGAGGTGTTCCGTTGTCTCGACACCCTCGGCGACCACGCGAACGCCGCGCTCCTGGAGCAGCGACACCGCGACCGCGATCAGCGCACCGTTGCTCGTATTCCCCTGGATCAGCGACTTGTCGATCTTGAGCTCAGTGATCGGCAGGTCCCTGAGCTGGGCGAGCGATGAGTGCCCGGTGCCGAAGTCGTCGAGCGAGACGCCGAGGCCGATGGCTCGCAACCGTTCGAGCCGGGTGGCAACATCGGCGAGATCCATGATGAGCTGCGATTCGGTGATCTCGATCGTGAGTGTGCCGTCGGGTAGTTGGTGCTCACCGAGGAGGTCGTGAAGCTGCTCGAAAACCTCCGGTGTCGCGAGCTGAACAGCGGAAACGTTCACCGACACGTGGATTGCAAGACCGTCACCCCGCCACCTGGCAGCGTGGCGGCATCCCTCCTCCAGCATGAAGGCGCCGATCTCGTGAATGATGCCTGTGCTTTCCGCGATGGGAATGAACTCGACCGGCGGGATGAGTCCCTGCGTCGGATGCCGCCAGCGCGCGAGCGCCTCGACCGCCGTGATCTCACCGGTGGCAACGTCGATCTGTGGCTGGAAATATGCCTCGATCTCGTGTCTCGAGACGGCACCCCAGAGGTCGTCTTCGAGCGTCATTGCGGCCTGCCAAGCTTCGCCGCTCCGGTAATTCGGAGAGCGGCCTCAAGAGTTCGCTGGCAAAATCGCATAGCTCATGGTGCAACGCCTGTCACGGGAAATCTACGCTCGCGGTTTTCGGCGCCTTGTGCGTATAATCCGCCACAGGGCATCTGAGAGGCCGGTTCACTGTCGGAAAGGTGCATCGCGTTGCTCACCGCCAACGTGCTCCACTAAAATTTTTGAGCCACCGAAACGGCGGCACCGATGAGCGGTTCTCGGGATTTCAGCAGTGCACACAGCAGGAGCCGCAATGATTACAGACGCAACCACAGCGATCCGCAAACGGAACAACGTTTCGGTGACGGGCAACCCCGCCGGTCGACCGATTGTTTTTGCACACGGGTTCGGGTGCAGCTCCGAAATGTGGAGCCAGGTCGCACCGCAGTTCGAGGACGACTACCTCGTCATCCGGTTCGACCATGTCGGCGCGGGGGCGAGCGACCTCTCGGCGTACGACGCGGGGAAGTACGACTCGCTGTACGGATACGCCGATGATGTCCTCGAAATCCTCGAGGACCTCGACCTCACGGATGTCGTCTTCGTCGGTCACTCGGTGAGCGCGATGATCGGTGTTCTCGCGGCGACGCGCGATGCGGGGCGCTTCGGAGCTCTCGTCCTCGTCGGTCCGTCACCCCGCTACGTCAACACCGAAAACTACACGGGCGGGTTTGAGCAGGAAGACATCGACTCCCTGCTCGACGCGCTCGATGCGAACTACCTGGGCTGGTCGGCCACGATGGCGCCGCTCATCATGGGCCACAGTTCACGTCCCGAGCTGGGAGAATCGCTCACCGAGAGCTTCTGCCGCACGGATCCGACGATCGCGGGGCACTTCGCCCGGGTGACGTTCCTCTCCGACAACCGGCACGACCTGCCCCACGTCACGACGCCCACGCTGGTGCTGCAGTGCCAGGAGGACATCATCGCTCCGCTCGCGGTCGGACAGTACGTGCACAGGTCGATCCCCGGGAGCACGCTCGTCGTTCTCGAGGCCACAGGGCACTGCCCCAACCTCTCCGCCCCTGACGAGCTGACCAGCGAGATCAAGGCATACCTGCGGTGACAATCACCGGCGATGATGCATCCGACGGGGCGTTGACCGCCAGCCGGCACGATTTCGAGGAGCTCTTCGAACACGCGCCGTGCGGGTATCTGGTCACCGACGCCGACGGAACGATCACGGCGGTCAACACCACCTTCCTCCGCATGGTCGGACTCTCCCGTGAGGACGTCACCGGACGCTCCTTCCAGTCGCTTCTCACCGTCGGCAGCCGGCTCTTCCACGAGACGCGGTACCTCCCCGTGCTGCGGTTGCGCGGGCGCGTCAATGAGATCGCCCTCTCGCTGATGTGCGCAGACGGGTCGACGCTGCCCACCCTCGTCAACGGAGTCCAGGCCGACGAGTCCGCTGAGGTCCGGGTCGCCGTGTTCGATTCGACGGAGCGGCGCGACTATGAGCGCGAACTCCTTACCGCCCGGCGTGCCGCCGAATCCTCCGAGGCGTGGATCCGCGTGCTCCAGTCCGCGTCCAGCGCGTTCACAATCGCTGAAACCGAGGAGGCTCTCGCCGAAGCCCTCGCCGAGAGCGCGCGCGAGGCATTCACCGCGACCCACACGGCCGTCCTCTTCGCCGACCAGACCGGGACCCTCTCCGTTGCCGCTGGCACCCACCCGCTCCGGCACCTGATGCATGTCCCCGGCATGCCCGAGCACAGGGCGATGGACCTCGGCAGGGTCGTCACCGTGTCGACGACCGAGGAGGACGACCTTCGGTCGACGGATACGGCATCCGTTCTTCGCTCCGCCCGTCTTGAAACGGTCAGCGCCGTTCCGCTCATGGAGGCAGGCCGGCCGATCGGCGCCGTCGTCTGCTTCTTCGGGCGCCGCCGGGACATCGACGACGAGGCCGTCGAACTCTTCACAACACTGGCCAGGCAGGCGGCGCACGTGCTGTCGCGCATCCGTCTGCAGGCGCAACTGGCGAGGATGGCGCTGTGCGACCAGCTCACCGGGCTGGGAAACCGGAAGGTACTGCAGGTCAGGCTGACCCAGGCTCTCGCGACAGCGAACCGAAGCGGGCGACCCCTCGCTGTCGTGTTCCTCGATCTCGACGGGTTCAAAGTCGTCAACGACAGTTGCGGTCACGCCATCGGTGACGAGGTGCTGCGTCAGATCGGCGACCGCCTCAAGACCTCGGTTCGAAGCAACGACACCATCGCCCGGTACGGCGGCGACGAGTTCGTCATCGTCTGCGAAGACACCGACGCGGATGCCGTCAGCCACGTCACCGACAGGATCCGCGCCGCGGTAAAAGAACCGCTCATCGATGTTCCCGACGAGTTCCCGGTGTCGGCGTCGATCGGTGTCGCACTCCTCGCGCCGGACGCCGAATCGCAGGTCACGACCGACGGCATCCTGAAACTTGCGGATGCCGCGATGTACCAATCGAAGAACGCGGGCAAAGACCGGGTCACCGTCGTCACCGTGTGAGCGGCAGGATCGCTGTCAATCACCTGTCCGAGCGTGTGGCCGATTCCGGTATCGACGGTGCGCAGCCCTAGAATCAAGAAGCCCTGTCGGAGACCCCGAGAGGCGACAAAGCCAATACGGAGGTCCGCCCGGTGGGAACGCTCACTTACGACTCAAAAGTGACAGCATCGATCGATGATCGCATCCTCTCCCACCTGCAGATCGTCATGCTCGCCAAGCTGCGCCGCGGTGAAGCCTTTGCGTTCACCTGGAGCGAGAAGGCCAACGGCCTCGGGCGCACCACGATCTGGATCCACTCGGCGATTTCACTGACCTTCCAGTACTACGGCGGCAAGAGCCCGATCATCAACCCGGCGTGGGTGCAGGCACTCGTCCGGTCGTCGAACTCCGTGTCGGGGCTCGAGATCGTTCCTGAGCCACCGGCAACCGCGGCCAAACCCGAGCCCGTATAACCCGGACCGCATACTCAACTGCTGCGCTTACTCGGTCCCCCGGCTGCGGTGGGCGGATGCCCGCTCGTCGCGCACCACATCGGGCAGCGACGCCACCGGGGCGATCACGAGGTCCTGCACCTTCCAGTCCAGGTCGATGCACGCTTTGCGGGCCTCGTCGAGTTGCTCGACGCTGACTTTGCCCGGGTCGCGCGGAACCACGAAGGCCTCGATGTGGAGGACGTGCCCCTGGTCGCGTGCCCGTGAACCGGCATCCGCGACCCAGTCCAGAGACCGCAGGTAGGAATCGACGCGGTCAACAACCGGGTGCGGTTTCGCGTCATCGAAGGTCATCGCACGGGTGTCCATGAGGTCTTCAACGGCGGCGCGAATGTTCTTGACACCGTCCCAGAGGATGCTGCCGGCGATGAACAGCGCGGCGGCGGAGTCCGCCCACCACAGACCCAGCCCGATGCCGCCGACGCCGACGATGGAACCGACGGCGGTCATCCAGTCGGCCTTGTTCATGTCTGCGTCGGCATAGAGCACTTTGTCGTGCAGCTCGCGCGCGAGTTTCATCTTCGCGCGCCCGATGAAGACCGGCGGCAGCGCGATAGCTGCCATCACTGCCATCATCAACCAGCCCAGCCAGAACACGTGTCCGAAGAGTGTGACCGAGCCGATGCTCGGATGCTCGGATGCCAGCAGCGATGAGGCGGAGTCGATGATGAGGAAGGTACCCATCGTGACAAGGGCAACCGCGGCGACGAGGTGTCCGACTCCGACGGAGCGGTGATACCCGTACGGATGCTTCCGGTTCGGGGTGAGACGCGCGACGCGGATGGCGATGAGAAAGACGAGCGGCGGGATGAACGAGAGGAGGTCCTCGATCCACGCGGCTTTCATCGCCTGAGAGTTGCCGAGCACCAGGAAGACGAGGAAGACGGTGACCGCGAGGAAGCCTATGGTGATCCACTCGAGCCTGATGGCCTTCTTGAGGGTCTCTGTCTGCTTCTCGGGGAGCTCGGTCACTCCAAAGTTGAGGGTCACAGTGCAGCCTCCTCGGCGAGGAATCTCTCGAGTTCGAGGAGAAACGCGTTCTCGCCCATCGGCGCGGCCATCACGTGTTTGGCCGTCTTGCCGCCGCCGATACTGACCTCGTCGAATGGCCTGGTCACCGCAACCTTGTCGGCCCACGGTGTGGCATCCGTGAGTCCGCCGATCACGAGGTCGAGCCGCCCCGCGTCGAGGTCAGCGATGAGCTTCTCCTCACCACCCTCCGTCCACGCGATCTCGGCGTCGAGTTCGTCGGCGAACTTCTCGACGAGGGCGACCTCGACTCCGGATGGCTCGCCACCGTCGGAGATGTCGGCCCAGTCGCCGTTCGGGGAGACCCCGACGCGCAGCGTGCCGCCGGTCACCCGGTCGAGGGTGCCGTTCGGGTCGGCCGGGAAACTTGACGCGCACCCGGTCAGGCCGAGCGCGAGCGCGAGTGCGCCGGCGGCGAGCGCCCGGCGAGCGACGGTACGAGGGGCACGAGTGCCGTGGGCGAGGGTGGGACAAGAGCGGAGCGCCATAGCCACACCATAACCACATCGAACGGCACCGCGGACCGATTTGACAGTGCAGCACTCGTGTGCCCGGCTCTCGTGTGCATCTGCTGTCCGTCCGGTCCCGTGGCCGGCGCTGCGGCATCCGCCCACCACATCGCCCTGACACAAGGACATAGTGCTGGCGCAAGGACCATTGCGGTGATTGCGTCCTTGTCCCGGGCCTTTGTCCTTGTCCCGGGCCGACGGCATCCGCACATCACCGCCACCGCCACCGCCACCGCCACCGCCACCGCCACCGGCGACAGGACAGAGTGCGTTTATCAGGACAGAGTCGGCGTTTTGGTCCTGATAAGCGTGCGATCTCCTGCACAGCGGGCGAACGGATGCCGGGCGAGTATGCCCTAGATCGGGGCCGGTGTGTGAAATATGACGACCCGGAGTGGGAAGAACGGCGCGAAATCGTAACGCTGCACAACAGTACGTAACGGGAGCCAACATGTCGTAACCGTGAGTTGGACGGGTGAGGGAACCTCGTCATTCTTGGGGTACTCGCCTGAGCTTTCCGCTGGGGCGCCGACCCTGGAGAAGAACCCATGACTTCACGACGCGCACGGTCCGCCCTCGTTTCAGGCCTCGCAGTCGTCATGGGCGCAACGCTGCTGCTCACGGGCTGCGCATCGGGCTCCGGAGCCGGCGACACCCCGAGCACCGGTGAACCGGTCGAGGGCGGCACCCTCGCACTGTCCATCTCGGCCGAACCCGGCTGCCTCGACGCCCACTCGATCTCAGCGACGCAGCACCAGCTGCTCGGGCGAATCATCTACGACAACCTCGTCACGCTCGACGCCGACGGCAACATCGCGCCGTACCTCGCGGAGAGCTGGGAGATCTCGGATGACGGAAAGACGTACACCTTCCACCTCCAGGAGGGCGTGACGTTCAGCGACGGCTCACCGTGGAACGCCGAGGTGCTCGGGCAGAACCTCGAGCACATGAGGGACCCAGCCACGAAGTCGCCGCTCGCCGCCGCGTACATCGCGCCGTACGTCGACGGCACCGTCGTCGACGAGTACACCTTCGAGGCGCACCTCGCTTACGCGTACACCCCGTTCCTCTACGGGCTGGCCCAGTCCTGGCTGGCCATGACCTCGGGCAAGGCGATCACCGAGTCCCCCGAGACGCTGTGCCAGAACCCCATCGGCTCAGGACCGTTCGTGGTCGAGGACTACAAGGTGGGACAGAGCATCAGCTACGTCAAGCGAGAGGGCTACAACTGGGGACCGGAGTGGCTCGACTACGACGGCGAGGCGCACCTCGACGGCATCGAGATCACCGTGGTGCCCGAGGCTGTCATCCGCTACGAGACGCTCGTCTCCGGCCAGTACGACATCACCGAGAACCTCCCGCCCCAGAACGCGGAGGCCATCCAGGCCAACGACTCGTTCGTGTACGAGAACCTCGTGCGGGCCGGCAGCCCCAACGTGCTGCACTTCAACCTCTCGCGGGCGCCGTTCGACGACATCCGCGTCCGTGAGGCTTTCGTCGCCGCTGTGGACCGCGAAGCCGTCACCGACAGCGTCGGCTTCAACACCTTCAAGGTCAAGGACAATTACCTCTCCTCCGAGACGCCGTACTACGACAAGTCGACCGAGGGCGTGCTCACCTACGACCCGGACCGGGCCAACGACCTGCTCGACGAGGCCGGCTGGGCGACGCGCGACAGCGACGGCTACCGCACGAAGGACGGCACACGGCTGACCGTGGTGGTGCCCACCGTGGAGAGTGCGACACCGAGTGCCCTCCTGGTGCAGCTTCAGGGCGAGGTCAAGAAGGTGGGCATTGAGCTACAGATCGACCAGTACCCGCAGGCGCAGCTCACCGAGATCCGGTACGCCGGCGACTACGACGGCTTCGCCGGGGTGTGGCACACGAACACGCCGGACGTCCTGTTCATCCGTTACGACTCCAGCGAGATCACCGGCGAGCGTATCGGCCAGAACGCGTCATACCTGTCCGACCCTGAGCTCGATGAGCTGCTCACCACTACCCGCCAGGCTCCCGACGGCGATGAGGCGCGCGAGGCCTACTCGCTCGTGCAGCACCGCCTGCTCAAGCTGGTGCCCGGCCTGCCGCTCTACGAGAACCACAGCCAGTGGGCGTACTCGAAGAACGGGCTGAAGGGCATCACGACAGACACCTCACACCCGGTGCCCGTCTTCACGAAAGCCTGGCTCGAGCAATGACCATCCTCCGCCGCATCTCGACGCGCCTTCTCCTCGGCGTCTTCGTGCTCTGGGGAGCTGCGACGCTCACGTTCCTCGCGCTGTACGTCACCCCGGGCGACACGGCCCTGATCATCCTCGGCGGAGCGGACGCTCGTCCCTCCGCCGAGGCTCTCGCCCAGGTTCGCGCCGACTATCTCCTCGACCAGCCGTTCCTGGTGCAGTACCTGCACTACTTCACCCAACTCCTACAGGGCGACCTCGGTGAGTCATACCGGCTGAGAATGCCGGTAACGGATGCCATCGGCCAACAGGTCGGCCCAACCGCTGTCCTCGCCGGAACCGCCGCCGTCCTCGCCCTCGTCCTGACCGTCGCGATCGCGGTGCTCACCGCCCAGCGCACACCGTGGTTGCGGTCGATCATCTCGGGCATCGAGGTCGTGCTCGCCGCGACTCCGAGCTTCATCATCGGCTTCGGGCTGCTCATCGTGTTCTCGTTCACGCTGCGGCTCGTCCCGGCCGGTGGCGGGGACGGACTGGTTCCGCTCATCCTGCCCGCGTTCACCCTCGCGCTGTCGCTCGTCGGTTCGCTCTCCCAGGTGCTGCGCAACGAACTGGAGGACGTGCTCGAACAGCCGTTCATCCTCACGGCCCGTGCCCGCGGGATGCGGGACACCCCGGTGCGGATCATCCACGCCCTCCGGCACGCCGCTCTCCCGACGATCACCATGTCCGGTTTCGTCGTCGCGACCCTCCTCGGCGGGTCGGTGATCGTGGAGACGCTGTTCTCAAGGCAGGGAGTCGGCGGGCTCATGCTCAGCTCGGTCTACAACAAGGACCTTCCGGTGGTCATGGGGATCGTCCTGATCTCAGCCGCCGTCTACGTCGTCGTCAACCTCGTCGTCGACATCCTGTACACGCTCGTCGATCCGAGAGTAGTCACATCGTGACCGTTGACATTTCGCACCAGGCATCCCGCACCACCATCGACGACGGGCTCGTCGTCCCCACGATCGCACCGGCACCGGTCAGTCCGGTTCGTGGCGCACGACGGCGGCGGCGATTCCGCCCGGGCCTCACACTCGCCGTGCTCTTTCTCGCCTGGGTGACGGTCGCCGCCCTCGCTCCGCAACTGCTGACATCCGTCGACCCCCTCGAGGTGTCTCCGGCGGACAGCTTCACTCCCCCTGGACCCGGCCACATCTTCGGAACCGACGAGTCGGGGGCGGATGTCTACAGCCGCGTCGTTCACGGAGCGGGCACGTCGCTTCTCATCGGGCTCGCGGCAACGGCGATCGGCGTGGTGTTCGGCACGATCATCGGACTGTTTGCCGGGCTGAGCAACCGGTTCGTGGAGAGCGCCGTCATGAGGTTCCTCGACGTGACGCTCGCGGTTCCCGAGCTCCTCCTCGCGCTCGTCGTGATCGCGCTCATCGGCGGTGGAACCCTCAACGCCATTCTCGCGATAGGCGCGGCTGGCATCGCCTACTACGCGAGGCTCGTGCGCGCGCAAACGCACATCGTGCGGCAATCCGCGTACGTCGAGGCGGCCACCACCCTCGGTTTCTCGCGGCTGCGGGTGATTCTCACCCACGTGCTGCCGAACGCCATCAAGCCGGTTCTCGTGCTCGCCACGATCGGTGTCGGCGGGGCGATCGGTGCCGGCGCATCGCTGAGCTTCCTCGGCCTCGGCACGCCGCCGCCCGCTCCCGAGTGGGGCGCGATGCTCTCGGTCGGACGCAACTTCATCTCCAATGCGCCCTGGCTGATCCTCGTGCCGTCGGCATTACTCGTCGCGACGGTGCTCGCGATCACTGCGGTGGGCCGTGACCTCCGCCGCCGTTCCGAAGGGCGGGTAGCCCGGTGAGCGCGCGCGACACCCGTGCCGAGGCTCGGGTCGACTCCGCCGTGGCCTCCGCCGGTGCCTCCCCCGTCGACTCCGCCGTGGATGCCGCTGCCCGCGCACTCGTGGATGTCCAGGGCCTCACGGTTGGCTTCGGCGCGGGCCATGACGCCACGACGGTGGTGCGCGACGTGTCGTTCCGCATCGACAGGGGCCAGTGCCTCGCACTCGTCGGCGAGTCCGGGTCGGGCAAGTCGGTCACCGCCCGCAGCCTGGTCGGCCTCGCCGGGCTGGGCTCGACGGTTCGCGCCGACCGGCTCAGCTTCGACGGCGCAGACACACGCAGCTGGCCTGACCGGCAGTGGCGCTCCACCCGCGGCGACCGGATCGGTTTCGTGCTTCAGGATGCCCTCTCCTCGCTCGATGTCCTCCGCACGGTCGGCGCTGAAATCGCTGAGCCACTCAAACTGCACACCTCACTGTCACGCCGTGAGCGCACCGCGAAGGTGCTCGATCTTCTCGGTCGCGTCGGCGTGCCCGAACCGGAACTGCGGTACACCCAGTTGCCGTCCCAGCTGTCGGGAGGCCTCCGCCAGCGCGCCCTCATCGCGTCGGCGATCGCTGCCGACCCTGAGTTCCTCATCGCTGACGAACCGACAACCGCACTCGACGCCTCGATCGCGGCGCAGATCATCCGACTGCTCGAGACGCTCAAGGGCTCGTCAACGGGCATGCTCGTGGTCAGCCACGACCTGTCCGTCGTCGCGCGGATCGCCGACCGCATCGCCGTCATGCAGCACGGCGAGATTGTGGAAGAGGGCACAACGGATGCCGTGCTCTTCGACCCGCAACACAGCTACACGAAGACCCTCATCGCGGCAGTACCCTCCCCGAGTTCGCGGCGCAGGCGGCTGTCGGCGCCGGTCGCGGGCGGCACAGGAGCAGCTGGCGCGGAGGGCGCGAACCCGGGCGCGACGGGCGCGGCCAGCTCGGCGAGCGCAAAGCCTGGTACCGTCGCGACCGGCCCGCACCCCACAGCCACCCACACCAGGCCGAAACGGGACCGTGACGCCGTCCCTCTCGTCGTCGTGGAGCGCGTCACGAAAAGCTTCCCCGGCCACGATCGCACACGCCGGACCGTCGTCGAAGACGTGTCATTCAGCATCCGTCGGGGAACCACACTGGGGATCGTCGGCGAATCGGGGTCGGGCAAGACCACGACGGCGCGGATCCTCGCGAACCTCGAGACCCCGGACTCGGGTTCGGTGTCGATCGACTCAGTGTCGTGGGCATCGGCGACGCCGGCGGAGCGCACGCGGCTGCGTCGGCAGGTCCAGGTGGTCTACCAGGACCCGCTGAGTTCGTTCGACCCGCGGTACACGGTGTCGCGCATCATCGGCGAGGCGGTGTCGGCCAGCGGACGGACGTCACGCGTCGAGCGGTCGGCGCGGGTGACCGAACTGCTCGGGCTCGTCAGGCTCGGGGCGGCGCACCTCGACCGGCGGCCGATCGAACTCTCCGGCGGCCAACGCCAGCGGGTGGCGATCGCACGGGCTCTGGCCGCGAACCCAGCACTGCTCGTCCTCGACGAGCCGGTCTCAGCGCTCGACGTGTCCGTGCAGGCGCAGGTCCTCGACCTGCTCGCCGACCTGCAGGACGAACTCGACCTGACCTATCTCTTCATTTCACACGACCTCGGGGTGATCTTCCACGTCAGTGATGAGGTCCTCGTCATGAAAGACGGGCGCATCGTCGAGGCGGGCGCCGTCGACGATGTCTTCAGCCGGCCGGCACACGGGTACACCAGGGGCCTGCTCGATGCCTTGCCCCACTTTGATTCCGCACGCGGCTGACGGCATCCGCACCCCCACTTACTGAACCGCAACGAAAGCAGATGACGATGACCGCCCTTCTGGACACCACGACCCCGGCACTCAGCGATGACGAGCTCAGCGGCCTGTTCGCGCCGGTCTTCGAGCGCATTCGGGAGGGAGCCGTCGAGCGGGAGGCCGAGCGGGCGCTTCCGTTTGAGGCGGTCGCCTGGCTCAAGGCCGAGCGCTTCGGTGCGGTGCGGGTGCCGCGGGAGTACGGCGGTTTCGGCGCGACGGTCGGCCAGCTCGCGCGCCTGTTGAGCGAGCTTGGCTCCGCTGACTCGAACCTCCCGCAGCTGCTGCGTGGGCACTTCGCGTTCGTCGAGACGCGACTCGTTCACCCGGATGCCGAGGTGCGGGAGAAGTGGCTGCGGCGGGTCGCCGCGGGTGACCTCGTCGGCAACGCCTCGAGCGAGCTGACCGGTGCGTCGCTCGCCGAGGTCAGCACGGTGGTCTCGGAGGAGAACGGCAGGTTCTTCGTCACGGGGCGCAAGTACTACAGCACAGGCACGATCTTCGCCGACTGGGTGAGTGGGAGCGCGCGGGATGCCGCCGGCGGGCGGGTCTCGTACGTGGTGCGGACCGACGACCCCGGCGTCGAGCGCCTGGATGACTGGGACGGTTTCGGCCAGCGGCTGACCGGGAGTGGCACTACGATCTTCGACCACGCGGAGGTCGCCGCCGAGGACATCACCCGCTACACCGACGGCCGGATCAACCACGTGACGGCGTTCTTCCAGCTGGTGCTCGTTGCTACCCTCGCGGGTATCGGCAAGGCGGTCCTCGCTGACACCGTGGAGTACGTCCGCCCGCGCACGCGCACGTTCATCACGGCGAGTAACCCGTTGCCGCGCGAGGATCCGCTCGTGCAGAGTGTCGTCGGTGAGGTGGCGGCTGCGTCGTTCACGGCCGATGCGCTCGTGGCTCGTGCCGCCGCTGCGGTGGATGCCGCGTACCGCACGAACACGGACGGCACGCTCGACGACGCCGCGGTCACGGCGGCCGAGATCGCCGTGTACTCGGCCCAGGTCGCGATCGTGGACGTTGTGCTCGCTGCCGCCACCCGACTTTTTGAGGTGGGTGGGGCATCCGCTGCGTCGTCGGAGCGCAGGCTCGACCGGCACTGGCGGAACGCCCGCACGGTGTCGTCACACAACCCGGTGATCTACAAGAAGCGCACGGTCGGCGAGTTCTTCCTCAACGATCGGGCGCCCAACGCCGCGTGGAAGGAACTGCGCGAGGCTGCGGTGGCGCCGAGCTAAGGAAATAACGCCGAGGCAAGGACGGATGGCCTCATCCCATCCTTATCTCGGCGCTTTCTCCTTGTGCCGACGCCACGGCATCCGTTCGCTGGTTCGCCGTTGCCCGCCGCCGCTCCAGCGTCGCCGGCCGCGAGTCTCGCGTCGCCCGCCGCCGCTCGCCGTTGCACTCCGCCGCTCTCGCGCCGCCCGCAAAACAGGACATCGCACGCTTATCAGGACGATCCCAGCGATTGTGTCGTGATAAGCGTGCGATCACCTGCAAACCCGGCGGGCGGATGCCGCTGCGCCAGGCGCTCTGCCCGCTCGCGTCCCGCTCGAGCGCGGTAAACAACTCGAGCGAGCCGAGATAAGGAAATAGCGCGGAGGCAAGGACGGCTCGCCCTATCCCATCCTTATCTCGGCGCTTTGTCCTTGTGCCGACGCCGCGGCATCCGGATGCCCTCGCGTCAGTGGTAGCGGATCGGCTCCACCGGCACATCGAGGTTCGCTCCCCCGCGGTACCGCGCCGCGACGTGGCGCTCGGGCAGGCGGGCGTTGCCCTCGCCGAACAGCCGCTCGCGGAGGGTCTCACCCTCGGGGTAACTCTCGCGCATCCGCCCGCGCTTGCGCAGCTCGGGAACGACGAGCTCGATGAAATCACGCGCCGTCTCGAACGAGTGGTACTGGCGCAGGTTGATGCCGTCGATGCCGTCATCGTCGAGCCAGCTCTCAATCTGGTCGGCGACCTCGAGCGGCGTCCCCGCCACGAAGAAGCGCCCCTCCCTGCCCGCGGTGATGCGCGCGAGGGCGTCCTCGACGGTGGTCTCTGCGCCCATGCTCGAGAGCATCGGGTGCGGTCCGACGTCGTCGATCACCGTGGCGATGGTCGCGTCTGACGGGTACGCTGTCAGGTCGAACGGCAAGCTGCCATGCGCGAGGATGCCGTCGACGCTCGTATTCTCGCGGTAGCTCTGCAGTTTCGCCGCGACCTCCTCGTCGGTGCGACCGACCACAACGCCCGCCTGGACGATGAAACGGATGTCGTCACCGTCGCGCCCCTGCCGGACCGCGGCATCCCGCATCTCGTTCGCGTTCTTCTGGAAGTCCTCGACGGTGCGACCGCCGGTGAACACCACCTCGGCGTGACGCCCGGCGAACTCGATGCCCTCGGGCGAGCCGGTGGCCTGGTAGATGACCGGGGTGCGCTGCAGCGACGGCTCGCTCAGGTGCGGCCCGGCGACCTTGAAGTGCTCACCCTCGTGGTTGATGTAGCGGACCTTGTCCGGGTCGGTGTAGACCCGGTTGTCGCGGTCGTTGAGCACCGCGTCGTCATCCCAGGAGCCCTCCCACAGTTTGTAGAGCACATCGAGGTACTCGTCGGCGCGCTCGTACCGGGTCGCTTTGGGCATCTCACCGTCCAGGCCGAAGTTGCGCGCGGCGTTGGGCAGGTACGAGGTGACGACGTTCCAGCCGATGCGGCCCTTGGTGAGGTGGTCGAGCGTGCTCATCCGGCGCGCGAAGGCGAACGGTGGCTCGTAAGTGGTCGAGAACGTGACGCCGAAGCCCAGGTGTTTGGTGACGGCGGCCATCGCCGGGATCACCAGCAGCGGATCGTTGTTCGGGATCTGCACGCCCTCGCGCAACGCCGTCTCCGGACCGTCGCGGAACACGTCGTACGCACCGACCACATCGGCGAGGAAGATGCCGTCGAAGCCACCGGCCTCGAGGAGCTGGGCGAGTTCGGTCCAGTAGTCGATGTCGTTGAACCGGTGCCGGTTGTTGCCCGGCAGCACCCACAATCCGTGCGAGATGTGGCTGACACAGTTCATCTCGAAGAGGTTGACGATGAGTTTCTTGGGCTCGGTCATCGGGGTCCTTCTTTTTCCGGTGCGCTGTGGTCGGGTTCGTGGCCCGCCGCGTGCGGGTGCCCGTTCGTCTGGTCGTGCTCGTGCTCGTGCTCGTGCTCGTGCTCGTGCTCGTGCTCATGCTCCCGTTGCTCTCTGCCGCGCGAGATGTAGAGCGGATCGCTGGCCCGTTCGCCCTCGATGCCGGCGTAGATGCCGTCGAGACGGGCGAGGCTTTCGTCGCTGAGCGTCGCGTCGACAGCCGCAGCGTTCTCGTCGACCCGGTGCGCTTTGCGGGTGCCAGGGATCGGCACCACGGGGACGCCGAGCCGCCGGCCCGAGGCGTAGACCCAGGCGAGCGCGACCTGCGCTGGAGTCAACTCCTCGGCCGCCGCCACCTGCCGCACAACCTCGACCGCTGCGACGTTGGCAGCGAAGTTCTCGTCGTTGAAGCGGGGGAAGTTGCGGCGGGCGTCCTTCTCACCCAGCGCCGTGGCATCCGTCACCCCGCCGGTGAGGAATCCGCGACCGAGCGGAGAGTAGGCGACGAACCCGATGCCGAGCCGTGCCGCCGTGGGGATGACGTAGTCCTCGACGTCGCGGCTCCAGAGCGACCACTCACTCTGCACAGCGGCGATCGGGTGCACCGCGTGGGCGCGCTCGAGTTCGAGGGCGGTGACCTCCGAGAGGCCGATATGCCGCACCTTGCCCGCGGTGACCAGCTCGGCGAGCGCGCCAACAGTCTCCTCGATGGGCACCCGTGAGTCGACGCGGTGGTAGTAGTAGAGGTCAACGCTGTCGGTGCCGAGCCGTTTCAGGCTCGCGTCGATCGACTCGTGCACGTAGGCAGCGTCGCCCCTCGCCCGGAACCCGCCGTCGTCCGGCGTCGGCAGGATGCCGAACTTGGTCGCGAGCACGACCTCCGCGCGGCGGTGCCTGAGCACGCGGGCGAAGAGCTCCTCGTTGGCGCCCTGCCCGTACACGTTCGCGGTATCGAGAAAGGTCACGCCGATGTCGATCGCGTGGTTGATCGTGGCAACGGATGCCTCGGGGTCGGCGGCACCATAAACGTCGGTAAGGGCCATGCCCCCGAGGCCCTGCGCCGAGGTGGCGAGACCGTCGCCGAGCTCCACAGTGGGGATGCCTGTCATGGTGCACGTCCTTGTCATCGTCGGGATCTGCTTTCACCCTAGAACGACCTCCTCCCGCGTGTCCGGTTGCGTGTCTCACGCCGTCATATTCCGCGGGACGGATGCTGCCGGTCGCGGGCATCCGCTCGCCGCGATGCGCAGGAGATCGCACGATTTACAGGACGAGATCGCCAACCCGGGCCTGCTAAACCTGCGATCTCCTGCAAACCGGTCGAGTCACCGTCGCCGCACCGGGCCGCACAGCACGTCACCGCACCGGGCCGCACCGCACACCACCCACCCCACCGGGCCACACAGCACACCAGCCCGCCGGGCCGCACCGCACAGCACCGCACAGCGCACATAGCAGCAAATCGCTAAGTTTGCGCATCGGGCAGTGTGGGTTGCGAGTGCGGCCGCGCTTGATCAGAGTTGAGTTATGTCATTGACGCACCCCCATGATTACCCCCAGACCGGCACCGACGACGTCACCGCGGACTCGGCATCGAGCAACTCTTACCCGAGCGACTCGAGCACGCCCAACGACCCGACCAACGCGACCAACGCGACGAGCGCCACCGCGAGCCCCGCACAGCCGACCCTCATCGCGAGGGGCCCGCTCAGCGGTCGCATCCTGGCGCTGGTCCTGACCACGCCGACGGGTGACGACTCCCTCGACGGCACCGCCGACCTCGCCGCGGATGCCGCAGCCGCTGTCGCCGCGTCCGTCGACCTCGTGAACGACGAGGACGTCCAACTCGCGCTCTTCCTTCTTTATGGCCTGCACTACGGGTCGCTCGCCGGTGCGCACGACGGATGGGAATGGCATCCGCACCTCATCGCCGCCCGACGCGTGATCGAGGCCGCGTTCGAGGCGCAGCTGCGGCGCGACATTCCGGTGCCGGACGCGCCCGAGCCCACCATGGCTGCCGTCGCCGACGCGCTCTTCACCCTGACCGGTGCCGAGAGTGGCGGGCCGAGCCTGTCGCGCTTCATCGCGTCGAAGGCCAACCGGGAGCAGCTCGAGGAGTTCCTCATCCACCGCTCCATTTACACGCTCAAGGAAGCGGACCCGCACTCCTGGGCGATCCCCCGCCTCTCCGGCCGGCCCAAGGCTGCCCTCGTGGAGATCCAGGCGGACGAGTACGGCGGAGGTCGCCCCGACCGCATGCACGCCGCCATTTTCGCCGGCACCATGCGCGGGCTCGGCCTCGACGCCACCTACGGCGCGTACCTCAACTTCGTGCCGGCTGTGACACTGGCGTCGCAGAACATGATGTCGATGTTCGGGCTCAACCGGCGCCTTCGCGGTGCGATCGCCGGGCACCTCGCCGCGTTTGAGATGACCTCATCGATCCCGAACGGGCTGTACGCGCGCGGATTCCGCCGCAACGGTTTCGACGACGACGTGTGCTGGTACTTCGACGAGCATGTTGAAGCGGATGCCGTCCACGAGCAGATCGCGGGCCGCGACCTCGCGGGCGCACTCGCCGAAGACGAACCTGCACTGCTCCCCGACATCCTCTTCGGTGCGGCCGCGTGCCTCGTCGTCGACGGCTGGGCCGGCCAGGTCATGCTCGACGCATGGACCGCGGACGCATCAGCATTGCGGATGCCGCGAGCAACGACATCCGGGACCGCAGCGTGACGAGCATGGCTGGAAAGCCCGAGCCCACCCAGATCATCGCCTGCCCGAACGGGCCGCTGCTCGTGCGCGGCGAGATGGATCTCACCACGCCCGACGGGCAGCCGATCGAGCGCACCCGCAAGACCGTCGCGCTGTGCCGGTGCGGGGTGTCGGCGATCAAGCCGTTCTGCGACGGGACACACAAGGCGATCGGGTTTAAGGCGCCGTAGCGCGCGTCGCGAGTTGCTGGGTTTGCACGGGTCTGCGGTGCCGTAACCGGTGCAAAGTCAGCAACTCGCGGTGGTTGTCGCGCGACGGGTCTGGCGCGGCGGCACAGCAGCGACGGATTAACAGGTGATCGCACGCTTATCAGGACGATCCCGGCGATTTGATCCTGATAAGCGTGCGATCTCCTGCACATCAGGCCAGCGGATGCCGCGGCACGGGTCGGCAGGCTGCCGGGCCGCCGCGACACAAGGACAAAGCGCCCAGGCAAGGACAAAACCGGCCCGGGCATCCTTGTCTCGCGCCGATGTCCTTATCTCGGGCCAACAGCATCCGCCACCGGGCGCTATCGCGGGCCTGCACCGCCTCGGCAGCACAGCAGCGACGGTTTAACAGGTGATCGCACGCTTATCAGGACGATCCCAGCGATTCGATCCTGATAAACGTGCGATCTCCTGCACATCGGGCGAGCGGATGCCGCGGTGCGGGTCGGCAGGCTGCCGGGCCGCCGCGACACAAGGACAAAGCGCCCAGGCAAGGACAAAACCGGCCCGGGCATCCTTGTCTCGCGCCGATGTCCTTATCTCGGGCGACGGCATCCGTTCTCGCCGATGCGCCCACTCGGGCCCACGTCGCCCGGCAAGCCGCCACAGCCGTAACCCGGCCTTATCTCGCGGCGACGGCATCCGCCCGCACCGACGACACCACGGCAGCTGGCCGCAGATCGAGCCGCCGCAGCAACTGGGCGTTGAGCGCCACGATGACCGTCGACAGGCTCATGAGCACGGCGCCGACCGCCATCGGCAGCACGAAACCGACCGGCGCGAGCACCCCGGCGGCGAGCGGCACCGAGACGAGGTTGTAGCCGGCCGCCCACCAGAGGTTCTGCTGCATCTTGCGGTAGCTCGCGCGCGACAGCTCGATCACCGAGAGCACGGCGCGCGGGTCATCGCTGGCCAGAATGACGCCGGCGGAGGCGATGGCGACGTCGGTCCCGGCCCCGATCGCGAGCCCCACATGCGCCTGCGCGAGGGCGGGGGCGTCGTTCACGCCGTCGCCGACCATCGCGACCCTGCGCCCCTCGGCCTGCAACTCGGCGACCTTCGCCGCCTTGTCCCCCGGGCGAACGCCGGCGAAGACACGATCGATGCCCAGCTCACCCGCCACCGACCGCGCGACAGCCTCGGCGTCACCGGTAATCATCACCACCTGGACCTGGCGGGCGTGAAGCGCGCTGACGGCATCCCGAGATTCAGGCCGGATCTCATCGCGCAACGCAAACGCCCCGGCGACCCGCCCGTCGACCAGAGCGTGCAGCACCGTCGCACCCTGGCCGCTCCACTCGGAAGTGGCGGGCAACGGCGGAACGCCCGTACGCTCGAGCAGGCCGGGGCCGCCCACTTCCACCCGGCGACCGTCCACCATCGCCTCAACGCCCACCGCGGGCGATGACCGAAAATCGGATGCCGCCGCGAGCGCCACCCCGCGACCCGCCGCCGCCGCGACGAGGGCGCGCGCCAGCGGATGCTCGCTGTCGGCTTCGGCGGCTGCCGCGAGGGAGAGCACCTCATCTGCGGTCCAGCCGTCGGCCGGAGTGACGCCAGCCAGGGCAGGTTCGCCGCGGGTGAGGGTCCCGGTTTTGTCGAACAACACGGTATCGACGGTGCGCATGCTCTCGAGCGCGAGCCGATCCTTGACGAGTACGCCGGCGCGCGCGGCCCGTTCGGTCGAGATCGAGACAACGAGCGGAATCGCCAGGCCGAGCGCATGCGGGCAGGCAATCACCAGAACGGTGATCGTGCGGATGATCGCCTCATCCGGCGTGCCGAGGAGAGTCCACGCCACAGCGGTGATCGCGGCAGCACCGAGCGCGTACCAGAACAGCCAGCCCGCGGCCTTGTCCGCCAGGCGTTGCGCCCGGGAGGTCGAGTTCTGCGCGTCGCTCACCAGTCGACGGATGCCGGCAAGCGCCGTATCCTCACCGACCGCCGTCACGCGCACCCTCAGCGCCGAATCGGTGGCCACGGTTCCGGCGACGACGGGGTCGCCCGGCCCCCGCCGGACCGGCATCGACTCACCGGTGATCATCGACTCGTCGACGTCGGCGGTGCCGTCGTCCACGCGTCCGTCGGCGGGGACCCGGCCTCCCGGCCGCACGATGACGAGGTCGCCCACCCGAAGTTCGGCCGGCGGCACGACGGTGATGCTGGTGCCGTCGACGCGCTCGGCTTCGTCCGGAATGAGGGCCGCGAGCGAGTCGAGCGCCGACGACGTCTGCGCGAGCGACCGCATCTCGATCCAGTGCCCGAGCAGCATGATCACGATGAGGAGGGCGAGTTCCCACCAGAAGTCCAGTTGATGGTCGAGGATGCCGAGGCTCGCGCCCCAGGATGCGACAAACGCCACCGAAATGGCAAGGCCGATGAGCAGCATCATGCCCGGCTGGCGGGCCTTGATCTCGGCGACCGCCCCGGTGAGGAACGGCCTGCCACCCCAGACGAACATCACGGTGCCGAGGACCGGTGAGATCCAGCTGAGCCAGCGGATGTCGGGGAGCGAGTACCCGAGGATAGACGCGAACATGCTGCTGAAGGCCACGACGGGGATCGCGATCACGAGCATCACCCAAAACAGGTGGCGGAACTGGGCGACGTGGTCGCCATGGCCGCTGTGGTCCATTCCGCTGTGGTCGCCATGGCCGCTGTGGTCCATTCCGCCGTGGCCCATGGCCGAGTGATCCATTCCGGCGTGGCCCATGGCCGAGTGATCCATCCCACCGTGACCCATGGCCGAGTGATCCATCCCACCGTGACCCATGGCCGAGTGATCCATCCCACCGTGACCCATGGCCGAGTGATCCATCCCACCGTGGCCCGTGGCCGCGTGGTCCATCCCGGTGTGGTTCTCGTGCCCGCCACCGTGGTTCGCGTGCCCGGCACCCGTGTGGCTACCCTGCTCGCCGGCAACACCCTGCCCGACACCGTGACTCATGGCGTCGTGATCCATCCCGGGGTGAGTGGCGTGGTCAGCATCGCTCATCCCCGTGTGGTTCTCGTGCCCGCCACCGTGGTTCGCGTGCCCGCCACCCGTGTGGCCGCCCTGCTCGCCGGCAACACCCTGCCCGACACCGTGACTCATGGCGTCGTGATCCATCCCGGGGTGAGTGGCGTGGTCAGCATCATTTATCCCCGGGTGGCGCGCGCGACTCGTCCAAGCCTCACCTGCGCGCCGCTCTTCACCCTGCCCCGCATCGCCGTGCCCCACCGCGGCGTGCCCGGTCCCGGCGCGCCGAGTCTCAGCGTGCCCGGTGACAGCGTTCTCTGTCCCGGCGTGCCCCGCCACCTGGCTCGCGGTACCCGCCTCGTGTGGCGACTCCTCGCTGCGGGAAACCGGTAATTGGCGATCCGACCGCGACGCACCGGCATCCGGAGTTTCATGGTGTTTCATACCGGGCAAGATATACCCCCTAGGGGTATTAAGACAAGAGGCTTAGTCCTCCGCGAGCAGCATCCGTTCGATTGTCCTCAATACCCCTGCCGGGTATATTGGAGGGAGCAAACGGAGGTCATCATGCATGGGTATGTCGACAACAAGGCCGATCTCGTGAAGCGGCTTCGCCGGGCGGAGGGCCAGGTTCGCGGCATCCAGCGTATGGTCGAAGACGATGTCTATTGCATCGATATCCTCACGCAGGTGTCCGCCGCGACGAAGGCGCTCGAGACCGTTGCGCTCCAGTTGCTCGACGATCACCTCAACCACTGCGTCGCGGAGGCGACCCGCGAGGGTGGCCTTGTCGCCGAAGAGAAGATCCGCGAGGCGTCGGCCGCGATTGCCCGCCTCGTTCGATCCTGACCACCACTTTTTCCATCCCCAAGGAGACTTCATGACCGACCACACCGACCTCGGCCTGACCGCGCGCGGCGACTCGCGCCCCATTCGTGACCTCGGCCTGACCGACGTTCACGGGAGCGGCGGCACGGGCGGCGGTTGCGGATGCGGCCACGGCGGCGGCGGATGCATGTGCGGAGGCCACGGCGCAGGAGCCGGCCGCGGTGCTGGTCACGGCGTCAATGTCAGCCGGGGCACGGCATCCGTACCGGCGGGCAGTGTCGTCACCGAACTCTCCGTGTCGGGCATGACCTGCGAGCACTGCGTGAAGAGCGTCACGGAGGAGCTTGCTGAGATTTATGGCGTGAACGGTGTCGACATCACGCTCAACCCGGAGGGCGTTTCGTCCGTCGTCGTGATGAGCGAGGCTCCGCTCGACAAGGCCCACGTCGCCGCGGCCATCGAAGAGGCCGGCTACGCGCTGGTGAGCGCGCCGCTCGCCGCGGACTAAGCTACCCACTCCCGCCCAGGGCACGCGCGGACCGGCAGGTTCGCGCGCTCCTCACCCGCCACCGAACTTCACGTCCCGACACAGGAGCATCCCATGGCCACAGGGCCCCTTCACGACCTCGGGTTGACCGAGAAGCGCAGCGGCGCTCCATCCGACGACGGATGCTGCGGTGGCGGTGACGGCGCGGGTGGGTGCGGTGCTGGTGGCTGCGATTCGGGTGCGTGCGGCGATGGCGGCGGTGCTGGTGGCTGCGCCTCGGGTGCATGCGGGGACGGCGGTTGCGGCGGCATCTGCGGCGGAGGCAGCAGCACTAACGCCGCCAGCTCCGGCGGTTGCGGAAGCGCCGGTGGGTGCGCCTGCCAGTCCGCGGCGCCCGCGCCGACCGTTCGCTCCGACTCCGTAATCGGCGCGCCGAGGGTGTCAGGATCTCGCCCCCGCGTCAGGTCAGTGCTCGACGTCGGCGGCATGACCCGCGGCCGCTGCATCGCCACGGTCATGAACGGGCTGGAACGGATCACGGGCGTCGACTCAGTCGACGTCGACCTCAACAGCGGCGGGATCTCGCGCGTCACGGTGACCAGCGCGACGGACCTCGACCCGGATGCCGTCGGTGCGGCCCTCGATGCGGCCGGCTATGTGCTGGTGGGCGGCCCGCACCCCGTTGGGTAGCGCCCCTGGTGCAGCGCCGCACGCCCCTGACCCCACTTCCCACACCACTCACCCCGGTGCCCCACGCCCTGACGTTCAAGTGACACTTGTTGCGGGTGCCACCGGCGCGCACGCACAGTAACTGTCACCTGAACCTGACATCGACGCCCCACGCCTCACCTCCCACGCCAGTGCCGGACCCCGACACCACGCCCTGACGTTCAAGTGACACTTCTTGTGGGTGCCACCGGCGCACACGCACAATAACTGTCGCCTGAATCGCGGCCGACGCCCCTTGACCGAGCACGCCCTCCCAGGCGTGGAACCCAGTCGACCAGCCACGACCGGTAACATCGGGCAACATGACCCAGCCGATTGTTGTCACCGCCCATTTCGTTCCCGTCGACGGCCAGTTCGATGCTGTCCACGAGGCGCTCCTCCCGGCCATCGCTGCCGTGCACGAGGAACCCGGGTGCATTCTGTACGCGATCCACCGGACGCCCGAGAACACGATCATGATGATCGAGAAGTGGGAATCCGCCGAGCTTCTCGACGCCCATGGCGCGGGCGAAGCCGTCGCCGCACTCAACGCGTCGCTCGAGGGCAAGCTCGCGCGCCCCGTCGAGGTCACCCGCCTCGAGCCGCTCCCGGCCGGCAACGAGATCCAGGGCTCGCTCTGAACGGCGCGCCGAGCGCGGCAGATCCTTGTTCGCGCTGCAGAAGTATCTGCAGCCCCAACATGGAAGTGCAGCGCTCGAGCCGACGACGTGCTCGCATCCCCGCAAAACGGATGCCGGCGGTCGCGCGGGTGCGCACTGAGCGTGGGTGCCCAGCGCGGGTGAGCGCCCAGCGCGGGTGAGCCCAGCGCGGGTGAGCGCCCAGCGCGGGTGAGCGCCCAGCGCGGCAGATCCTTGTTCGCGCTGCAGAAGTATCTGCAGCCCCAACATGGAAGTGCAGCGCCCGAGTCGATGTCGTGACCGCATCCCCGCACAACGGATGCCGGCGGTCGCGCGGGCGTGCGCTGAGCGTGGGTGCCGAGCGCGGGCGAGCGCCCAGCGCGGGTGAGCGCCCAGCGCAGGTTGCCCGCCGAGCGCGGCAGATCCTTGTTCGCGCTGCAGAAGTATCTGCAGCGCGAACATGGACGTGCAGCGCTCGAATAGGGAGAACGACAAAAAGGGGCCGACAGCCACCGAAGTGACCGCCGGCCCCTGCAACTGCAACTGCAAGCGCAGAACTACGCGAGCAGCCCGTGCCTCCGCCGGTAGCGCAGCGCCAGCACCGTACCGGCCGCCATCAGCAGCGCGGCGAGCGCCGCCAGCGGACCGACCACCGCACCCGTCGAGCCGAGCACGCCCGAACCACCCAGGCCCGAACCACCCCCGGCAGCCGAACCAGCCCCCGCCGCAGGATCAGCCGACGCCGACGGCACAGGCACAGGCACCGACGCCGGGTCTGCAGTGACAACGACGGATGCCGTCAGCACCGTCCCCGTCTGCACCCCGGTGAGGGTCACTGTGTGCTCCCCCAACTCGGCGGGCGCCGTCACCGTGAACGATGCGTCACCCCGCAGAACGTCGACCTGGCCGAGGTCGACCGGGTCGGATTCGAGCACGCCACCCACCTGCCAGTCGGCGTCAAGACCCGTGACCGTGGCCGTGAACTCCTCACCGGGCTTCACGGCCGACGCGGACAGCGACAGCGTCGCATCCGCACTCAGTGAGGCCAGGTCGCGGTTCAACGACAGCGAGTTCGCCGAGGTGAAGAACAGGTCGGTCTGGTCGGTGAGCCCAACGACATTGGCCGCGCCCGGTCCGTACCCGGCGATGCGCACCTGCGAACCCGTGTGCTGCTGCGACCCGCCGGCCTCAGCCGTGCCGTAGCCAACGATCATCGGCTGGCCCTCCTCGGTGATCAGGTGCGCGCTGAGGCCGGGAGGCGTCGATCCGACGATCTGGCTTGTGTGCGCGTGGTCAGCAGTCACGACGACGAGGGTGTCTCCGTCGGCCTTCGCGAACTCGAGCGCTTCCTGTACCGCCTCATCCAGGTCGACGGTCTCACCGATCTGGCCGCAGGCATCCGCTGCGTGGTCACGCTTGTCGATGCTCGCGCCCTCGACCTGGAGGAAGAAGCCCTGGTCGTCGGATGCCAGCAGGTCGATGGCCTTGCTGGTCAACGATCCGAGGGAGAGTCCGGTGTCGAGCCGCGCCGGGTTCTCGGTGCAGCTGACGGCGGGCAGGTCTCCGCCGCCCACCGTGGCTTCCGGACCGATCCAGCGCGTCGGGAAGTTGCCCTCGGTGAAGAGGCCGAGCACCGGTGCCGTCGCGTCGGCCGCCGACACCGCGGCGAGCGAAGCGGCGTCGTTCACGAGCTGGTAGCCGCGGTCCTCGGCCTGCTCGAACAGCGTCTTTCCCTGCCACGGCCCGGCAACCGCCGTTTCGGTGAAGGTCTTGGAGCCACCACCGAGCGTCACGTCGGGGCGCACATTGAGCAGCTGCTCCGAGATCGAGCCGAGCCCGCCGTTCTCCAGCGCCGCCTCGGGGCAGGTCTTCGTGGTGGCCGTCGGCCCGTAGCAGGACCGCGCGGACACATGCGCGATCTCCGCGCCAGGCGTGGCATCCTGAATCTCCGCCGTCGACACGTTGCCCGTCTTCAGGCCGTTCGCCTTGGCGAGTTCGAGCAGCGTCGACTGGGCCTCGCCCGCGATGTCGACCGAGAGCGCCCCGTTGTAGGTCTTGGTGCCCGTCGACCAGCCGGATGCCGTCGACGCCGACTCGGACGCGTAGTTGGGGGTGCCGTCCTTGTTCAGCGCGTAGGTCGTGTACTGGCCGGTCAGCGGAAGCGCGTCGATTCCGGCGAACTCACCCCCGGCCCCCTCGGCATAGTTGCGCGCGACGGTGATCTCGCTGTCGCCCATCCCATCGCCGATGAGCAGGATGACGTTCTTCGCATCGCTGTCGAGGATCGATTTGCGGAGCGCCTCGGTCTGGTCCGAGTCGTTGCGCGCTGCGCCGCCATTGTCGTCGGGCGCCGCGAAGGCGGCGAGCGGAGAGGCGATGCTGATCCCCGCGATCAGCATCGCGGATGCCACGGACGTCACGATTCGGCGCCGGCGCACGGTGTCAGGTGCATGCATTGTTGGTTGTTCCCCTGTGAGAGTCTCGCGTCCGTCGAGTGGCGGACGCTCCCACCCAAGCGGGCGCGGGCAAACTCCGCGTGAACGGGCCACGAACCGGGGGTGACCGTTCGTCGCAGCCGGCCGGGGCTCCCCATGGGACGCCGCCGACGGCATCCGCGTTCAAAGTGACAGTTAGCGTGGGTGTGCGCGCCCCGCACACACCGCAGGTGTCACTCGAATTCCGCCACCACCACAACTGTCACCTGAATGGATGCCGCCGGTCGGGCAAACGCAGGCAAGGTGACAGTTAATGTGGGTGCGCGCGTGCCACATCCACCACAGGTATCACTCGAGCCGCGGGACGGGTCATAGCGGGTGTCGGATCGGCGGGCCGCCGGGCTGGGCGGCGACCCCGCTGACTCTTCGGCTTAAGTGACACTTTCGGCGGGTTTTCACGCCGCACACCCACCACAACCGTCACCCGAACGGATGCCGGCGGGCGGCATCCGCAGACAAAGTGACAGTTAACGTGGTTGCGCGCGCCCCACACCCACCACAAGTGTCACTCGAACCGCGGGACGGGCCATAGCGGGGGGTCGAGTCGGCGGGGTGTCGAGCGGTCGCGTGCCCTGCTGACACTTTCGACTCGAGCGACACTTTCGGCGGGTTCTCGCACCGCACACCCACCACAACCGTCACCCGAACGGATGCCGGCGGGCGGCACCCGCAGACAAAGTGACAGTTAACGTGGGTGCGCGTGGCCCACACCCACCACAGGTGTCACTTGAACCGAAGCCGCCGACCGGCATCCGCAGACAAAGTGACAGTTAACGTGGGTGTGCGCGCCCCGCACCCACCGCAGGTGTCACTCGAACCATGGGGCAGGTCAGAGCGGGGGGGGCGAGTCGGCGGGCGGTCGGGGCGGTCGCGAGTCCTGGCAACACTTTCGATCAAGTGACACTTTCGGTGGGTGCCGTCACCGCACACCCACCACAACCGTCACCCGAACGGATGCCGGCGGGCGGCATCCGCACACAAAGCGACAGTTAACGTGGGTGCGCGCGGCCCGCACCCACCACAGGTGTCACTCGAATTCCGGCACCCACCACAACTGTCACCCGAACGGATGCCGGCGGGCGGCACCCGCAGACAAAGTGACAGTTAATGTGGGTGCGCGCGGCCCGCACCCACCACGCGTGCGCTCCGAGCGCGGCACATCCATGTCCACGCTGCAGAAGTATCTGCAGCCCGAGCATGGAAGTGCAGCGCTCGAGTAGATGGCGCGACGGGGAGGACCCGCGCCCCCTAGTGGATGTGGCTCCCCCCGTTGATGTCGACCGTCGTCCCGGTGACGTACCCCGCGTCCTGCGACGACAGGAACGTGATCACGGCCGCCACCTCCTCGGCAGTCGCCGTACGCCCGAGCGGAATCCCCGCCGCAATCGCCTCCTCCTGCTCCGGCGTGCTGCCCACGCGGATGTTCGTGTCAACCGCACCGGGCGTCACAGCGTTCACGGTCACCCCGTTGTCGCCGACCTCCCGCGCGAGCGCCTTCGTGAACCCGAGGATCGCCGCCTTCGCCGCCGAGTACGGCACCTTGCCGAACACGCCGCCACCACGCTGCGCCGACACCGACGACATGTTGACGATGCGCCCCCACTGGTTCTCGATCATCGCCGGCAGGAACGCCTTCGTCACGAGATAGGTGCCCGTCGCGTTGACCGCCATCACCTTGTTCCACAGCTCGAGCGTGGTCTCCAGGAACGGCACCGGCGACGTGATGCCCGCGATGTTCGCGAGCGCTCCGACCGCGGGCAGCCGCCCGGCCGACACCTCCCCGGCCACGGCTTCCTGCGCCGCGAGCACCGACGCCTCGTCAGCCACATCGACCTGATGCCCGAACGCCGGCACCCCGAACTCCGCGCCGATCTCCGCCGCGACCGCCGCAGACTTCTCCCCGTCGAGATCGAGAATGACGATCGCCCACCCCTCGCGGGCATAACGCCTGGCGGTGGTCACACCGATTCCGCGTTCGGAGGTAGCACCCGTGAGAACCGCGGTGCGCTGGATGGTGTCGGTCATGATGTCTCCTTGAGATCGGTTGGGCAGTCAGGAAAGTAGAGAGTGAAGGGCTGGATCGGCGCCAGCGAGAAGGGGCGAGATAACGGATGCCGCCGCGACGGCCGCCGCCGGCCGCTCGGCATCCGTCACGTCCCCGGTCTCTAACTCGAGTGAGAAGTGGCCGCGATAACCCGACTCGGCGAGCGCCCGCAGCCCACCCGCGAAGTCCGCGACACCGTTGCCGATGCTGAGACGGATGTTGCCCGGCACGGCGTCACGCAGGTGGACGTGCCTGATGGCCGGCCCGAAACGGTCGACGAAGTCGATCGGCGAGCCGCCGGATGCCGTGATGTGGCTGAAATCCATGACGATGCCCACGTCGGTACCCGCGAGCCGGTCGGTGAGCTGGGCCGCGCGGTCGATGTTCCAGCACAGGCGGAAGTAGTGGAGCGACTCGGTCCAGAGCTCAACCCCGACGGCACTGGCCCGCTCCGATGCGGCGATCAACTCGGCGGCGACCGCGTCGAGGTCCTCGTCGAGGCTGCGGAGAGGTTCGTGGTCGAGCGCACCGCACGGCAGCACGAGCGCCCGGGCACCGATGGCCCGGGTCAGCGTGAGCAACATCTCGAGGTGCTCCAGCCGAGTCGACCGCTCATCGGCTGAGAGCACCCGGTTCAGATCGCCGATGTCGCCGTTGACCGAACGCACGCGCAGCCCTGACGCGAGGACCGTCTCGGCGACCGCGCCGACGGCATCCGCATCGAGAACAAAGGGGACGTGGTCGCAGACGCCGGGCAACGCGCCGAGGTCGATCTCCTCGAAACCTGCCGCACGAATGGTGCTGAGGGCGTCGGCCAGGTGCTGGTGCCGGAAGCTGATCGTCGAGCAGCCGAGGCGAGGGTGAAACGTCATTGTGATCCTCTGAGTGTCTGCGGTGCGTGACAACCGCGGTAAATCGAGACTACGGATTTCACTGTCAACAGTCAACGGCTAGCAGTTTTATGTTGCCTGTTGACAAGCTCGATCAAGAAGCTCAGACTGTCCTGAACGTGATGCTGTCGGTGGTCGACAGTCACAGCGATTGAAAGGTATTTCAATGAGCAACGACGCTCTGACAATGCGCGGACCAGTCTCGGGAACGAAAGATGCCCGAAAAGTGGCCATCGGCTCCGGGGTGGGCGCAGTCATCGAGACCTACGACTTCATCGGCTTCGGCACGGCGGCTGCCCTCTACTTCGGCACCGCCTTCTTCCCCGGCGGGGACCCGGTCACCGGCACCCTCGCGGCGTTCGCCACGCTGGGTGTCGGCTTCGCGGCCCGCCCGATCGGCGGCATCATCGGCGGTCACCTCGGCGACAAGCTGGGCCGCAAGCCGGTGCTTGTGGCATCCCTCATCCTGATGGGCCTCGCGACGTTCGCGATCGGGCTCCTGCCGACCTACCAGACGGCGGGCATCATCGCCCCGATCCTGCTGGTGCTCGTGCGCATCATCCAGGGCCTCGCGTTCGGTGCCGAGTGGGGCGGCGCGATCCTGATGAGCTACGAGCACGCGCCGTGGAAGCAGAAGGGCAAGTACACGAGCATCGTCCAGGCCGGTTTCCCGGTCGGACTCCTGCTCGCCAACCTCGTCTTCCTCGCCAGCGGATCGCTCGGTGGCGACTGGGCCTGGCGGGTCCCGTTCCTCGCGAGCATTGTGCTGGTCGCCGTCGGACTCATCATTAGGGCGAAGGTCCCCGAGTCCCCCGTCTTCGAAGACGTCAAGGAACACGGCCAGATCGTCAAGAACCCGATCATCGAGGTCATCAAGACCGACTGGCGCAACATCGTCCGCGGCATCGGCCTGCGGATCGCCGAGACCGCGGGCTACGCGGTGTCGATCACGTACATGATCTCCTACCTGCACACCACAGAGCTCGCAGACAAGTCGGAGACTCTCATCGGCCTCGTCGTGGCATCCGGAATCGGCATCTTCGCCACCATGGCCTGGGGCAGGCTCACCGACCGCGTCGGCCGCCGGCCGGTCTACATCTGGTCGTGCCTGTTCGCCCTGCTCTACGGCATCCCGATGTTCCTGATGGTCAACACCGGCCTCTTCCCGCTCATCATCGCCACGATGGTGATCTCGTACGCGATCTGCCAGAACTCGCTCGCCGGCGCACAGGGCGCCTGGTTCCCCGAGCTGTTCAACGCGAACACGCGGTCGTCGGGCGCATCGCTCGCCTACCAGATCTCGGCCATGGTCGCGGGCTTCACCCCGTTCGTCACCACCCTCCTTTTCATCGGGATGGGCTGGGTCGGACCGGCACTGCTGTTCAGCTTCTACGCGGCGATCGGCCTCTGGGCCGCACTCGCCACCCGGGAGACCTGGGGCAAGCGCGAACGCCGACTGGCCGACGAGGCCACGACCGCCGACGTCGCGCACCGGGCAGTGTCCACCGAGGGGTCGAGCGCCGCACGGCACTCGCACGCCGCTCGCCGGGCGGATTCGTCGGAGAAAACGGATGCCACACGCGTCACCCCCACCAGCCACGAAGGAGTGTCCTGACATGAGCCAGCTCACACACGAGCAGCCATCGGCCGCCACCACCTCGCTCGAGGATCGCGTCGACCGGGTCGCCACAGCCGCATACCGGATGCGCCACTACGCACTGAACATGGGAGAGGTGCAGGGCCAGGGGTACGTCGGCCAGGCGCTCGGCTCCGCCGACATCATGGCCGCGGTCTACGCCGACCAGTTGCGGTTCCGGCCGGACGAGCCCGAGTGGGAGGGAAGGGACCGGTTCCTGCTGTCGACCGGGCACTACGCCATCGGCCACTACGCGGCGCTGGCCGAAGCGGGCATCATCCCGGTCGAGGAGCTCGAGACCTACGGGTCCGACGACTCGCGACTGCCGATGTCGGGCATGGCCACTTACACGCCAGGGATGGAGATCTCGGGCGGGTCACTCGGCCACGGACTCGGCGTCGCCGTCGGCATCGCGCTCGGCCTCCGCTTCCAGGGTTCCGACGCCCGGGTGTTCAACTTCCTCTCCGACGGTGAGGTCGATGAGGGCTCCACCTGGGAAGCCGCGATGGCCGCGTCCCACCACCAGCTCGGCAACCTCACCGCCATGGTCGACGTCAACGCGCTTCAGGCCGACGGCAAGACCGACACCGTACTCCGCACGGAACCGCTCACCGAGAAGTGGGAAGCGTTCGGCTGGTTCACGCAGCGGGTGGACGGCAATAACCCTGAGCAGCTCGTCCGGGCGTTCTCGAACGCGAGCGAGCAGGCATCCGCCACCGGTCGCCCGTCGATGATCCTCTGCGACACGCTCGTCGGCCGTGGAGTGCCGCTGCTCGAGAACCGGGAGAAGGCGCACTTCATGCGCATCGACGAGAGCGAGTGGCAGATCTGCCGCGACCAGCTGACAGCGGGCTTCGAAGCCGCAGCACACGAAGGGACGGCTCGCTCATGAGCACGACAACCTCAACGCCGAAACTCAAGACCTCGGCGATGATCGCTTCGTTCGCCGACCCCGGCCAGAAGACAGCACCGACCCCGTTCGGGCACGCGCTGGTGAAGGCGGCCGAGGAGAACGACAGGATCGTCGGCCTCACCGCCGACCTCGGCAAGTACACCGACATGCACATCTTCGCCCAGGCGTTCCCGGAGCGGTTCTTCCAGATGGGCATGGCCGAGCAGTTGCTGTTCGGCGCCGCCGCGGGGTTCGCCGAGACCGGACTCGTGCCGTTCGCCTCCACCTACTCGGTGTTCGCCGCGAGGCGGGCGTACGACTTCCTCTGCCTCGACATCGCCGAGCCGAACCTCAATGTCAACGTGGTCGGCGGTTTGCCCGGCCTCACCACCGGCTACGGGCCGAGCCACCAGGCCACCGAGGACATGGCGATCTTCCGCGGCATGCCGAATCTCACCATCGTCGACCCGTGCGACTCGGTCGACATCGAGCAGGCGGTGCCGCAGCTCGCGGCGAGTGACGGCCCCACCTACCTGCGCCTGTTGCGCGGCAAGGTGCCGACGGTGCTCGACGAGTACGACTACACGTTCGAACTCGGCAAGGCCAAGGAACTGCGTGGCGGCACCGACGTCGTCTTCATCTCCAGCGGGCTGATGACGATGCGTGCGCTTCAGGCGGCGGATGCTCTCGCGAAACACAAAGTGGACGTTGCGGTCGTGCACACCCCGACGATCAAGCCGTTCGACAGCGAGACGGTGCTCAGGGCGATCAACACCAACCGCCTGGCCGTGACGCTCGAGAACCACTCGGTGATTGGCGGGCTGTTCGAGACCGTCGCGAGCGCAACGGTGCGGGCGGGACTCGGCAAGCGGGTGGTGCCGATCGGGCTTCCCGACGAGTTCCTCGCCGCTGGCGCGCTGCCCACACTGCACGACCGTTACGGACTGTCGGTCGACAAAATCGTCGCAACAGTCCTCTCCGAACTCGATTGAATGCGGCCAAAGGGGGACGTGTGGCGCTCGAACGGTTTTACACCGCTTGAGCGCCACACGCTTTGCTAGCATCAATGTCAACTTCTTAATGTCGACAACTGACCAAAGGAACACCTCATGGTGGCACCGGCATCCCTCCTCGGGCTTGAGCGCACGAGCCTCAGGCAGCAGGCGCTCGATGCCCTGCGGCGCGCCATCTCCACCGGCGAACTGCCACCCGGAACACACCTGGTCGAGACCGAACTGTCTGAGACGCTGAAGATCAGCCGGGGCACACTGCGCGAGGCCCTGCGCGAACTGCAGCAGGAAGGCCTCGTCTCCGCCGGCGCCAGGGGGCGGCTCAGCGTGCGCAGCCTGAGCGACAAGGAGATCCGCGACGTCTTCGCCGTGCGTGCGGTGCTTGAGTCCCTCGCGGCCAGAACCCTGAGCGGACTGCCCGATCGCTCCGCCGTCATTGCCGAACTCCGCGACGCCATCGAGGGCATGGCGCGAGCGGCCAAAGACGGCCTCGAAGACCGGATCGAGTCCGACCTCAACTTCCACCGCACACTGTGCCGACTCACCGACAACGAGACGCTGATGCGGTCGTGGCAGGCGCTCGAGGGCACCGTCCGGATGTCGATCATGTTCGCCGGGGCCGACCGCGCGATCTCGAACATGCAGGTCGACCGGCACAGCGACATCGTCGACGCCATCGAGACCGGCGACGCCGCGACGGCGCGCACCACAATCATCGAGCACATGGATGAGGCCGCCGCCAACCTCGTCGGTTAGCAGCGGCCAGGTCACATCCGGCGCGGGCCCACATCCAGCGCAGGCCGGGTTTACACGCCGCGCAGCTGCGGTGATGCCTCCACCCGTGAGTGTTCGGCAACACCCTCGAGGATCTCGGCGAGCGCCTCCGTCGACGACACGGTGGGCTGCCAGTCCAGCTCGCGCCGTGCCCGCTCGGTCGACATCACGGGCACGAGAGCGCCCAGGTCGATCCAGCCCGGGTCAGAGTTTTGCAGCCGCAACTTCCAGGTCAGCGAGGCAACAGCCCGGGCGACACGCAGCCGGATCCGCACCCACTTGGCGTCGAGAACGGATGCGACGACCTCACCGTTGATCACCGGCTCGGCAGCCAGGTTGAAGGCGCCGGCCGCCCGGCGGTCGATGGCACGCCAGAACGCGTCGGCGACGTCGCTCGAGTGCACGATCTGCGCAACGAATTGCGGCGGCAGCGGCACGAACGGCACAGGCACGAACTTGAGCCAGCCGAGCGGAACCACTTTGCCGACGAACAGGCCGGCGATCTCGGTGGCCGCGTCACGGCTGAACACGAATCCCGGTCGCAGCCGCGTCACCACGATGGCCGGGTTCTCTTCCTCGAACCGGTCGAGCGCGCGCTCGTTGATCGCCTTGTGGCGCGAGTAGTGCGACGACGGCACTCCCCCGGTCGGCCAGCTCTCATCCACGCGACGCGTCTTGGGGCCGGGGCTGTACGCGGCAACAGACGACGGGTACGCAACCTGCCCGACCCGTGCCGCGGCGGCGGCCGCGAGCACGTTCTTCGTGCCGGTCACGTTCGTGCGCCAGAGCAGCTCTTCGTCGTGATTCGGCTGGAGCGCCCAGGCCAGGTGGATCACGGCATCCGCACCGGCAAAGATCCCGGCAAGCTGTGCAGGCGCCGTCGACTCACCGATATCGAGCTGGTGCCAGTAGACCCCGCTGTAGGGGGCGACGGATGCCGTCGGCGAGCGCCGTGCGACCCCGACGATCTCGGTGACGGACGGTTCTTCACGCAAACGGGTCAGAACGGCGCTGCCGATATTGCCCGTAGCCCCTACAACGACGACGCGCATCTACCCGGGGAGCCCTTCGAACTCGTCCCAGGCGCGTTCGAACGCCTGACGTGTTTCGGCCACCGTGTTGTCGGCGCTGAAATACCCGTCGAAGATGGCCTTGTCACCGTGCTTGGGAAAGAGCCCGTCGTTCTGTACGCTGCGGGCGAGTTCGCCGACCACGTCATCGCGGTCGCTCTGCTTGGCAAGCCAGCCGGAGAAGGTGTACGTCATGACTCAGCTCTCGATCCGCTTGTCACCGGTCTGGATGCCAGCCGCAGGATCTGCGCCAGCGTCAGGGTCGGCATCCGTGTCGGCGTCGTCGGAGTGGTGTTCCGGGTCTTCTTCGGGCTCGAAGCTCGATGGTTCGCCGGTGTATCCAGCTGCGAGGCCGGTCTTGTGGTCCGGGATTGTCGAGTCAGGCCCCAGGTCACCAGTGTTGTCAGACATGGTTGTCTCCTCTCGGTTGGTTTCCCAACCCTACGGTGCGGCGCGGTCTCTCGAAAGGGCTTGACGGCGCGGCAGGATCGTCGCCGCTGAAAGACGCTGACGGATGCCGCTGCCCTCGGAGTGCGCACTACTCAACCGACCGGAAGACGGGTAACGTGGTTCGACTATGAGAATTCGATCGGACGCCCCCGCCACATGGCGTGAGTACCCCAGCGGCGGTGTTTGTCATGCGTGACGTCTTCGCCCTTGCGATGGAATCGCTCACCCGCGACAACGGCCACAACGCCGACCTGGCGCAGCCGTTTGTCGACAGCCTGCCCGTCGAGAGCGCTGCGGTCTCCACGCTCGGCTCGTTGCTCGGCACCGAGACCGTCTCGGCGACCAGCCACCACGCCGCGAGGCTCGACGAACTGCAGTTCGATCTCGGCGAAGGTCCGTGCTGGGATGCACTCTCATCGGCACGCCCGGTGCTGGAGCCCGACGTGCGCAATAACCCTGTGAGGTCCTGGCCGGCGTTTTCAGAGGCACTCCGCCGGGAAGATGTCGGGGCGATTTTCGCCTTTCCGATGCTCGTCGGATCGCTGCGCCTCGGAGCGATCGACCTTTACCGCGCCTCACCGGGAGCACTCAGCGCCGCCGATGCGCGTCGATCGGTGGCCCTTGCCGCCGTGGTGAGCCGCCTCGTCCTCCGCCAGGCCCTGGACAAGTTCGACCAGCCAGACACGCAGGAGCCGCACAACCCCTTCTTTCGGCGCACTCTCCACCAGGCCACTGGAATGGTGCTCGCCCAACTCAACCTCTCTCCCGATGACGCCCGACTGGTTATCCAGGCTCACGCCTTCGCCGCGGGACGCCCGGTCCAGGAGGTTGCCGAAGACATCCTCGCCCGCACGCTGGACCTTTCCACATCAACACAGCCCGGGGAGACCTCATGACTAAGACACTACGCGGGGACGAGTTCGTTGAAGCTTTCGCGAGCCTCGCAGACACACTCGTCAGCGACTACGACGCCATCGGGCTGATGCAAACGCTCGTGGAGAGCTGCCAGACCTCCTTCGACGTCACGGCCGCAGGCATCCTGCTCGGGGATACCGCCGAGAACCTTGAACTCGTTGCATCAACGAGTGAAGCGACGAGCATCGTTGAACTGATGCAGCTCTCGGCCAACGCAGGCCCGTGCATTGACGCGTTCAGGACGGGCGAAGTGATGTCGCTCACCAAGATCAGCGAGGGACCGGAGAAGTGGCGGCGGTTCATCGACAGCGCCGCCGAACAGGGCTTCAAGGGCGTCGTCGCCCTGCCGATGCGCCTCCGGGAGAACCGTATCGGCGCGCTCAACCTGCTGCGTAGCGACGAGGGCGCCCTCGACGAACGAGAAGTTCGCGCCGCGCAGGCGCTGGCGGATGTCGCGACCATCGGCATCCTTCACGAACGGATGCTGAGCGAGAGCGACGCGGTGAGGTCACAGTTGCAGGCCGCGTTGAATTCTCGTGTGCTGATCGAGCAGGCGAAGGGCGTGCTGGCTTTCCTTAACGACTCGTCAACCGACGAGGCCTTCCTGAAGCTGAGGTCCTATGCGAGAAGCAAGGGCATGCTTCTTTCGTCGGTCGCTCAGCAGGTTGTGGACCGCACTCTCGTCATCTGACCTCCCGCAGAGTTCCTATTTCCGGCTGGCTCTTCCGTTATGCCGGTTTGCAGCGTACGGTGAGCGAGAGCGCACCCGATGCGTTGATTGTCCCCCGGACCCCGGGATGATGCCCACACCGATGGGCTGATCTGGGAGGACATCGACCATGAAAAGAATTCACTACGCGGGCGCAACGTTCGTCACCGGTGATGCCATCGCTCGCGCGCTCATCGCTTACGCTCATGCCCTCGTCGAGACGAACATGTCCGACGTGGTCGAGGTACCCATCTCCCGCCGCGACGGCTCAGCCGGGCGGGTCGAACTCCTGTTGGTGCCCAGCGCCGGGATGCTCTTTGAGAGCGAACCGACCCTCGTTCGCGATGTCGTGAGCGACTCTGTGGTCGGCGATCTTCGCCGCCGCGTCGCCCTGCTCGCTTCACACTCGGCGGTCGTTTCACGGCCCCCGGTGACAACCTGGGAGGTTCGCGCCGTCGGCGAATCGCCACTGTACTCGGACGTTCATACGTTCGCCTAAGCGGCGCGCTCGGATACCGACGGGGGCCCTGCTCACAGGGAGTCGGCGTCCGAGCCGCCAGTGCTGGTGCGGGGGTGCCAGCACACAGGGTCGCCGCGCTTGCCCACTGCCCGGGCAAGTACGGCGGCCCTCACCTCATCCACCGGATGCCGCGACGCACGACACAGCGCTGGTCGCGCCGGGTGCGTTGGGGATCAGCGCCGGTGCACGGGACGGTCGCTGTTGTCCCAGATGCTGGGTGCGGGGCTTTTCACGGATGGCAATGCCACATCGGAGGCCCAGGAGTGAATCCAGCCCTCGATTTCGGAGTCGTTCTGGGGGTCACCGGCGAGCTGGCGGATCTCCTCCACCGAGACATGGCCGCCGGCACGCTTGAGGAAGCGACCCTTCATGTGGAGGCGGGCGTAGATCTCGCCCTCATAGACGAAGCGCTGTTCCACGTAGACCGCGCGCTCGTCGAAGCCGATGAACCGTGTCTCGACGTCGAACTTCTTCCACGGCAGGAGTGACTTCCGGTAGCTGATGGTGAGGCTCTGCACCACCGGGTACCAGCCCAGCCGTTGCATTTCAGCCCACAGGCCGCTGCGGACGAGCATGTCGAACCGGCCGAGGTCGGCGATCGAGAGGTAGCGCCCATTGTTGAGGTGGCCGAGGATGTCGATGTCCGTCGGGAGCACCCGATACGAGGTGGAGAACACGTCGTAGGGGTGGAGGCCGTCGGTGTCGCGCCGGTGCGCGCGCTTCGACAGCCAGAAGTGCAGGATGGTGCGCCAGAGAAGATTCACCCAGCCAGACTAGACAGTTCCCGCACGGTTCACGGCAAGGGCTGTCGATCCTCCACAAAAGGAGCGGCCCCCGGCGCCTGAGCGCTGGGGGCCGCAACGGCTACGACGAGTCCTACTCGATGACGTCGGCGTCGCGTGAGTCGACCTCGCGCTCGTCGACCTCGGGCTCTTCCTCGCCGACATAGTCGACGTCGGTCGGGTTCATCACGGTCGGCTCGGGGTTCGGCTCGAAGCTCATTGGTTCGGTGTTCGACATGGTGTGTCCTTTCGAGTCGGGCAGCGTCGTCGCTGGTCTGCCCACCATACGCGTCGGCCTCGTCGTCGAAGCAGGGGTTGCGCCGCGGCCAGCCGGTGCGCCAACATTCCCCCGGCGAGTTCTCTCCGACAGCCATTCTCGATGAGCGGGCGGCTCGATTTACCAAAAAGGGGGCCCACTCGGAGTCAGATACCCGAGTAGCGAGCCAATTTTGGCAAACGGTCGGTCACTGCCCGCGGGCGCCCCGCCCTCTATACGCGCTCAGGTGGCGGGGTTACACTTTCGAGCACGGTCATTGCCGATCTCCCCGACTCGACAGGAGATCAAATGCGCACCCCACCCCGACTTCGCAGCCTCGCTCTCGCGGCATCCGCTCTCTACGCCACAGCGTTGGCGCTCATTGCGTTCTGGCCGACGCCCGTCGACCGGCCGGTCGAGAAGCCGATTCATCGGGCGGTCGACTGGTCGCAGTCGCACGGTGCCGAGGTGGTGACCTACCCCTTCATCGAGTCGATGGGGAACGTCGCATTGTTCGTGCCCGTCGGTTTTCTGCTGGTCCTGGTTCTCGGGGCGAAGCGCTGGTGGCTCACGCTCGTGATCGGGGCCGCTCTTTCCTGTGTGATCGAACTCGGCCAGCACCTGTTCCTGAGCGCGCGGTTCGCCATGCTGAACGACGTGCTCGCCAACACAGCGGGCACGGTTGTGGGCGCCGCCCTCGGGGCGCTGCTGCTGCTCGGCATCCACCGGGTCACCGCGAGACGGCAGCGCACCGCCGGAACCGGCATCCCGCTCCCCCGTGAGTCGCGGCCAACGGATGCCGGAGCATCCGTTCATTAGATCCTCGCTCGACTCCGCAGCACCCCAGCGACGCGAACCACATCGACACATAGAGTGGATGCCGTGGGCCCCGTGATGACAGCAGGCGATGAGCTTGCCCGACGCGCGATCGCGCTGATGCAGCAGGACCAGCGTGTGATCCTCGGGATCACGGGCAGCCCGGGCGCGGGCAAGACCACCATCGCACGCGAGCTCGTGGCCCGGATCAATGGGCTGCTCGACCCGGGCGGCGAGCACGAGCCTGTTGCCGTATACCTGCCGATGGACGGGTACCACCTGGCGAACTCGACGCTCGATCGTCTTGGCCTCCGCGACAGGAAGGGCGCCATCGACACGTTCGACGGCTGGGGGTTCGTCGCCCTGCTGCGCAGGCTTCTCGACGAGACCGACCACACCGTGTACGCGCCGAGCTTCGACAGGAATGTCGACGAGGGCATCGCCGGTGAGATCGCGATTCCTCCGTCGGCTCGCATCGTGGTCGCCGAGGGCAACTACCTGTTGATCGATCAGGCGCCCTGGGCAGACATTCGCGGCCTTCTTGCCGAAGCGTGGTTCTGCGAGACACCCGAACAGGAACGACTGCGGCGGCTGATCGACCGGCACGAACGCCATGGTCGCTCCCCCGAGGCTGCAGAAGCCTGGGCGAGGACGGTCGACGGGTCGAACGCTGCGTTGATCGAGCCGTCCCGGTCCAGAGCTGACGTGACGATCTCGGGCGCATCAAGCGCCAGCGGCTAATCCGCCAACGCAGGCCAAACAAACGGAAGACGGGGCGGGTCGCAACGAACCCGTCCCGTCTCGCCGTCTTCTGCGAGCTGCGACCTATTCGGTAGCAGTCCGACGTCGCCGCCGGACGAACGTCAGTGACGCTCCCCCGAGCATCAGCGCACCGGCGAGCGCGAGCCAGGGACTCAACTCACCACCGGTCTCCGAGAGGGAACCCCGCGGTTTCGCGCTGACGTTCCCTGACGGGCTGTCCGCAACTGGCGCCGCGGACTCTACCGGCGCGGGAACAGCAGGAGTACCCGGGTCGGCCGGGGTTCCGGGCTCAACCGGAGTACCCGGGTCGACCGGGGTGCCGGGCTCAACGGGGGCGCCGGGGAGGGTCGGTTCACCCGGCAGGGCCGGCGCACTCGGGTCGACGGCCAGCGCCGGAGCGAGGGTCGAAAGCACCTGAGCCTTCGTCTGCTGCTCGAGCGCAAAGCCCATGCCGAGCACTGACGCATCGCTCCACGACGGGCCGACCAACTGCATCGACATCGAGTACCCGTGCGGGTTCACGCCGACCGGAACGACGACCGTGGGCAGGCCGACCGTTGAGGTCAGCACTCCCGTTGCACGGTCCGAGCTCAGCTGAGAGCTCGACGCGTCGTTGTTGAACATGTCGCTGATGAATCCGGGGTAAACCACCGCGTCGACGCCAGCCGCCGCCATCCACGCATCAATCGTCACCTTGTAGTTGGTGCGGTAGGCGATGTACTCGTCAATGTTCTGCTGCGTCATTCGCGGGGCCGTCGACGGGGTGGCGCGCTGGTTGTACGGCAGCACCTTGGGTGAGGCGAGCAGCGCGTTTCCGTCGGCGTACGGGAATCCGGTCTGCTCGTCGATGTAACGGGCCCACCCTTCCTGCGATACATTCTGCGCCGGGTTACGACCACCGCTGGGTGCAGCGGTCATCTCGACCACGGTCGCGCCAGCCGCACGAAGATCGGCGAGGTGCGCGAGAGCGGCTTCGCCGGTGCCGTCGTCGGCGAATGTGGAGACGAACGATGACGGCAGGTACCCGATCCGCTTGCCCTGCAGTGACGACGCGTCCAGCGAGGTCTTCCAGTCGGCCGGCTTGTGGGCATCGGCCTCGGCCGTGAGCATGTCGAGCGGGTCGGTGCCGGTCGTCGCGTTGAGGAGCACCGCGAGGTCACTGACCGTGCGAGCGATGGGGCCTGCGTAGTCCTGGCCCCAGGTCAGCGGCATGACACCCCGGGTGGATGCCATTCCGTCGGTTCCGCGGAACGTCGTGAGGCTCGCACCGGTGGTCGGTGCATACAGCGACACTCCGGTCTGCGTGCCCATCGCACCGGCTGCCATGCTCGTGGCGACCGCGACGGCTGATCCACCACTCGAGCCATACGAGGTCTTCGAGCCATGGAGCCCGTTCCAGACCTGGCCCCAACCAGACTCGCTGTTGCTGCCCGAGTTAGCGAACTCCGACAGATTAGTCTTGCCGATGAGCACAGCCCCGGCGGCGCGCAACTTCTCTACCTGGAAGGCGTCGCTGTCGGGCTGCCAGCCCTCGAGCGCACGAGTTCCGCCGGTAGTCGGTTGGTCTTTGGTGTCGAAGAGGTCTTTCAGTGCGATCGGCACGCCCAGCAGGTCGCCCGTCGCCCCGGCGGCGCGAGCGGCGTCAGCTGCCTTCGCCTGGTCGAGGGCGTCGGATGCCACGTGAAGGTAGGCATTGAATCCGAACTGTCCGCCGTCGTAGACGTTGATCCGGTCGAGGTACGCCTGAACAATGGCGGCCGAGGTCGTCCGCCCGGCGGTCATGTCAGCCTGCATCTCGACGATCGTCTTGTTGACGACGTCATAGCGGGAGGTGGTGACCGGGTCAACGGCGTCCGGAGAGGCCGGAATGGTCAGCCGGGTCGTTGGCGCGCACGCGGTGGCGTCGAAGCCCGAGAGTGTGCTGAGGTCCCAGTTGCTCACGGTGCACAGCTCGTCGATCGTGAGTCCGGCGAAGTTGGGCGTGACGGCGAGCGTGTTGAGCAGGGTTGCGGCCTGAGCCTGGGATGCCGCGGCATCGGGTCCGGCAGCACCAACGTGGGCGAAGCGGGCCAACGACCGGGTCTCACCGGGCTTCACGGTGACGGTGTTGATGAAACCGTAGAAGTTCGCCTCGTTTCCGGTCGTCGCCATCGGGTTGACGAACGGGCTGCGCTGCTGGTTTCCGGTCTTCGACATCGCGCCGGCGAAGGGAGCCGGGCTGCCGAGCACGACACCGACCGGCCGCTGGGTGGCCTGGGTGGTGGCGACGAGGGCCCACGCATCCGCCGGGGTGATTGCGGTGTCACCATCGGAAGTGGCGCGGACGAGACCCTGGTTGGTGGTGGTTCCGTATCCGAGCGAACCACCGAACGAGACGTCGACCGTGACGGCGGCATCCGTTGTGTTGGTGAACGTGTCGAAGAAGCGGGCGGTGCCGTCGGTGCTGCCGATCGCGATGTCGCGCGTGATCTCGATGCCGCCGAGTTCGACCGCCTGCGTAGTGGCGTACTCCGTCGCGTCGGGCGTCGCGGTGAGACCGAAGCCTCGCATCATCTCTCCGTTGAAGCGCGGGTCTTCGGCGCCGGTGACCTGCACGAAGATATTGCCGAAGCCGTCGGCGCGCGACTGGCTGACCGTGCGGATGCTTCCGGTGTCGAGGCCGGGAGGTGCGGCGTCGTGGATCTGCCAGACCGCTCCGTTGGCGGCCGTCGTGCTGGTGACAGCGGTGGCGCTCGACACTGGGAGGAGAACGCCGGCGACGAGCGCGCCAGCGGCAACGGCGGCGGCGGCTCGACGAAGAGCGGGGCCTGAGCGAGATGGTCGCGCGCTGTGGGCACGAGGGGGCTGAGTGGAACGAGGGTCGACTGACATGCGTCCTGTTTCTGCGAAGGAATGTGTCTCCGGAGGTGGGCACTCCCGAAACCTATTGCCCCCGTGTGTCGGTAACGTTTCCGGCGAACCTCTGTATGGTTTCGATGTTCTGTTCCACCCCGACGCTCTCCATTGACGAATTTCGGCACGCTGCGGGTGGTGGGGAACTCTCGGGTTGGAGGCATGTGTCGGTTGTCGCCTGCAGACTCAGCCTGAGCGCCCGCTTGATCGGGCGAATGACCCCGACGCGATCCGCGGGTACTGTGTGAACAGGCTTGCGGTCGCGGCAATGAGGTGGTTCGCAGCCCGACTCTGACGACCGAGGCCGGTGTGTCGCGGCTGAAACCTTCACCCGCCGACGCGGGCGTTCACCACGAACGCAGGGCTGTCGTGGGCGCCGGACCTGTCTTCTCGAACGGGAGCGAGTGGAAGAGTCTCTACAACGCTTCGGTTACCGGTCCCGGCGTTGGTCAGAGTCGGGCCTTGCTGATATCCCCCATCAAGTCACGGTATTGCTGAGCAACAGCATCGATGGAGTATTCGTCAGCGAGATGTGGGAGGGGTAGTTGGTGAGCGCGAGCAATTGCGTCGGCTATCTCTCTCGCATTTCTAGAATCAACGATGGTGAGCTGAGAGCGGATGTTCTCTGGCCATAGAGGGCCGTCTGGGGCAATTACCGGGAGCCTCGCGGCGAGAGATTCGAGGACCGAGAGAGGCAGGCCCTCGCGTCCCAAGTTTCGAGGCGTAAACAGGAACACGTCTGCGGCGTGCAGCGCATCACGCACTCCGTCCCGGTCTAGTTCGCCCACGAACTGAACGCGATCCGCGACTCCGGCTTTCTCCGCATGGCGTCGCAGAGCAGATTCGGCATCACCCACCCCTACGACCAACAGGCTCGCGTCGGTAAGTGCCACCGCGTCGATAGCGATGTCAATGCCCTTCTGGGCGGCGAGGCGAGCAACGGCGACGGCGAGAATTCCGGCCCCGGTGTATCCGAAACGCGAGCGTGCGGCGGACTGCTGGTCGCCCATCGGTGCGAGCCGTTTCACGTTGATGCCGTTAGCGATCTGGTGCAGCTGATTGCGCCTGAATGAGCCTTCATAGAGCCGACCGCGCAGCGTCTCTGTGACGGCCGGGCCGATGGGAACCACTGCGTCTGCGCGTCGATATGTACCCTTGTCGAGGACGGTCCAGTACGCGAATCGCAGCGCCTTGAGCGGCCACAGGCGCGGCCGCGATTTCAGCACGGTCACGAACTCTTTGCTTGCCGTTCCGTGCGCCTGGAACACGTACATCGGACCTCGGCGCAGCCAAATCATTGCGGTGGCCCCGGCGCTCACCGATAGAACGGCGTCGAACTCGGTTACGGGCATTCGCGCTGTGGAGCGCCACCATCGCAGGGAGTAGCGTCCGGGCCGAGTCCCGGCGACGGTTCGCACGCGCACGCCCTCGTGGCTGAATGATGAGTCTTCCCCTGGCACAGTTGTAGTGAGGACCGTGACATCGTCTGTTCGAGCCATGGAGACGGCGAGATCCCACGCGGCTCGCTCCATCCCGCCCGACGTGGGATGCATAGGGATGGCGCGAGTCGCTACAAGAACCTTCATGCGGTGAAGGCTACCGGGCCGCCGGGACTCACCACAAAACGACACCATCGGGGTGCGCGTCAGGCGTTGCAATGCAATACAAGAGTGGACCCCTTATCAGGCGCAGTACATGGTGCCGGTAGGGGCAGCTTTCTGCGCCTCACGTTCGTGAACGTGGATCTAGATGGCTCGGCGTGGGTGGATGAAGTTGTCGCAACGGTTCTTTAGCCGGTACCGGGGTCGGAATCTCTTCTTGAGTTCCGGCGGCTGCAGCCAGATAGAACCCTAACGCCAGCGCAACGAACGACGCCGACCGGAACTCTCCGTAGAAGGTCGTGTTATCGCCCATCCCGTGAATGAATACCCACGCGAGTGCAAGCAGAGCGCATGTGAGGGTCTGACGAGTTCGCAGGGTTCCCTCGTTGAATATTCGTGTCAGGAACGACATTCCCACGACCATAATGAAAGCGATAATGGCGCCAGCGGCGAGTATCCCTGCGTTTGCCCACGCAGCAATGACCATGTTGTGCGGGGGGAGGTTGCTGTATCCCACCACGGCGCCGATGTTTGCGCTCCATCCGTCGAAGCCCAGACCAAGCCAAGGGTCCCGTGAGAACAAAAACGCGGCGGCCTCCCAAAGAACACCGCGGGAACCGAGCGACACCGCGGAATTATCTGCGTATTGCGGCGCGACTGTCTCGATGAGGGCGGGGAGGGCCACCGCAACAGGGCCCATCACGAGCGCGACGGATAAGAGAAGAAGTCGGGACTTTCCCCGAGCGAGGCGCGGAATCAGGAAAGCCGCCACGGGAAGTACCATCGCAAGTGCAACGCCCGTCTTGGAGCCTGTGGCCCATACTGCGGCCCAAACAATAAGGGCAAACAGGTAGTACCAACGCGACGCGCTCGCCCGAATGGCCGCCAACAGCAGGAAGAACGTGACACCCAAGAACATCGAGGCAACGTTCCCATTGACGAAAAGCCCTCCGGCCTTCGCCGGGTCAAGAACGTTATTGGCGAAGCCGGTGAAGAGCCCGGCGGCGGAAGGCCCGACGAGAACATCCGCGAACCCTGACGTCAAGAATCGCATTTCCAGCGCGGGGCTGAGCTTGAAAGCGATCACGAGAGCAGCCTGCAGGAGAACCCACGGCACCGCCCACCGAAAGCATTTCAGCAGAGCGCTGGTGCCTTCTTCGGCGACAGAAAGCGCGTAGACGGCCAGGAGAGCGAAGCACAGTAGGCGGAAGACCACCAACGTACTTGTCTGCGAGAACGGCTCTTCTGACCAGAGCTGCGCGATTACGTAGATCCCCGCCAGCACAAACACCGGATACAAGAATTTCTTCTGACGCAGCCGAACCCTGCTGTCAGCGCACGCCGTTCCAAACATGAGAACGATCCAGGCATCGGCCAGGGAAATCGGGATACCAGGGAAGAAAAACTGCGGCACCGCAAGGAACGAAGCAACCGAGAGTCGTTGCAGGGGGGTCATCTGAACGCACACGATAATTGCAAGAAAGACGAAAACGATGCCGACTGCGACGATGAGCAAGTTGTCCGGCATCAGTTAGGATTCCGGAGAAGTGGGAGTAGGTTCCAAGCCAGTAGGACGACCCCAGCCAAGTACAGCAGGCTGGTGAAAATACCTAGCGAGTTGTCTATCGTAAGCCCGCCACCCTCGTCGAACGCTTGGCCTCCCCAGACGTAGAGGCCAATTCCTGCGAGGCAACCGATAGTGCAATACCGACGGCTCTTGCGCCCTGTTCGCTCGCCCATGCCCCCATGCTAGTGGCTGCGGCCCATACAGGCGCGTTCCCGCCATATGGGGACACGCCCTGTTCGGCGTGGATGACAACGCCACTATCCGAGCAGTAGGAGGTGCCGGTACTGGACATGAGGCACGCTCGGAGGGCTGGCTACCGCTTCGGCCGTCACGTTCGTCGCTAGTGACAGGGTTCACCCGAACGGGTGCGGGCTACTACCAGCTGGCGCAAGCCCGCGCGGGGCTCCTAGTTCTTTGGCTGGTGCGATAGTGGGTCGGGTTGCCGCAGGAACATTCCTCGGCGTCCCCGAACCCCTAATCGTGTAGCAGCACCGCGCAGATTGCGTACATCGGCGGCTGGCCCACCATCGCGCGCTTCTTGTTCACCCATCGCGCAAACTCGATGCCACTCTCCCCGTGGCCGCAGTCCGCGCAACCGCCGCCACCAGAGGCAGCGTTAGCCGCGGGCGCTGTGACCAAAGTCGAAGGCATCACGCGACCCTACTTGTATGCGCCACTATCCAACAAATCTGCTTCCACTCGGGGCAGGCGTCTGGAAAGACCGTTATGCGGGTACGAACTTCACACCGGAGGGACCAGGGAGCGTATCAGGCGGGCGGGTATGCCGCCGTGCAGCTCGTTTGCTGGAACATCCCGATTGACTACCGCCCCGGCTGCTACTACCGCTCCGGGGCCGATGGTCACGCCGGGGAGGATAGTCGCACCAGAGCCGATCCATGCGCCGTCACCGATCGTGATGGGTTCAAGCACCGATGCACCGGCGCGAACGGCTGGGTCGCTCATATCGTGGGAACTGGTAATTAGGCGCACACCAATGGCGACACCAACGTTCGCACCGATGGTGACGTGAGCGCGGTTGTCTACGACGGTCTTGTAATTGATCGTGGAGCGTCGCCCAATTGTGAGCTTGTTCGTTCGGATTATTACGCCGGGGCTGACTTTGCCTCGCAGGTCGGCTTTCACCCCAGCCGCCTTGAGCAGTAGTGTGCGGACGCGAAAGTGCGTCAAATGTGACGCTCCGAGTGAATTGAGCAGTGCCATACGAATCCCCATGCGGGCCAGCATACCGGTGCCAAGAACGCCACTATCCAACACACATAGCCTCGCCCTGAAGACCATGTTTGGACGGGCCGCCGGGTGATCACTATCTACTATCACGTCACTCGGCGGAAGAACCTCACCACGCCATCGACAGCGGGGACCAGCTCAGCTGCCGAGCGTTCGTACACCTCGGTGGGCCGTCTATACGGGTCAACGACGTCATCGTCGTCCGGCATAGCCGGGCGGTCGACCATCCCGCGCATCGAGGCGACGACCGCTACCGCCGCGGACAATCGCCCTGCAACGTCCGACGCGGGCAGAGCAGCCACATCAGCCAGATCCTCATCGGTGATCTCGGCGGCGATCCGGGCGAATTCACGGATGGTGAATGTGCGGCGCGCTGCTCTCGGCTCGAACTCGACGACCGCGCGACGGTGCTCACGCGCCATCGCGAAGACCAGGTGCGCGTCGCCGACCAGGGACGCATCGAGTTCGCGGGCGACGTGCCCTCCCGTGTCAGTCACTCCCAGCTGGGCTGCAAGGGCCGCGGCCTGTGTGTCCATCGGGTGCCCGACGAGGCCAACGGTTCCCGCACTCGACACGCGTATCTCGGGATGCGCGGCGAGACCGGCGCGCAGAAGCTGCTCCGCCATCGGCGACCGGCAGATGTTGCCCGAGCACACGGTCAGGATGGAAAAGTCGCCCACGGTCACTCCACTACCCGCCGTGCTGGTTTCCGGCGCTACGCCCAGCTTTCCACACTCCGCCACCTCGGTTGGGGAAGGCGGTCTACGGGGCGTCGACGCCCTCGACACAGGCAACAGTCACGACGGTCCGGCCCGCAAGTTAGCACACGCAGGAAACCACTAAGAAAATAACGTGAGCACCCCTCAATAAATGGTGTACGCTATCCACATCGGGTTTTCCCGACCTCTGAGTAGAAAATCCCCCCAGGACTGACTGCAAAGAGCAAGAGAGGGTTCCAGGTCTAACCTGGAACCCTCTCTTGGCGTCTGGCCGTCAGCGCGCGGCAGATGCCGCGGGAACCAACGACTTGAACCGAAGCGCCGGCCTCTCGACGAGAACACAACTCAGCAGCGCAAGAGGAATCGTGAGCCCCAAGCTCAGGGCGACAAACCATCCGATATGAAGGCCCGTGCCGAAAGTGACGAGGGCGATGATCTGTTGAACCGGCCAGCCATAGATGTACATGCCATAGGAAATATCAAAACGACTTCCCACCCGATGCAGAGGCAGTAGAGCGCCCAACCGAATCAACAGGATGGCGACGGGCAGCGCCACCAGGACCGCCGCTTGCCCCACAAGAACCACCGCAACGACACCCAGCACGTAGGCCACCATTGTTGGCCAGGAAGCATCAATCCGCGTTCGGAGTAGATAGGTCAGGCTACCCGCAAAGAAGGCGATGAACAGTGGAGCTACCGGCTCGAGTGTGGGATCGAGTTGGAGCCCACCGGCCGTGATGAGAACGCCAATAACTGTTGCCCCCAGGAACAAAACCGTTACGGCCGCGAGCAGCGCGCGGCGGCCGATGACGCTGACCGCGACGCCAATGATCACGTAACAACAGGCTTCCCAGAACAGTGTCCACAGCGGACCGTTCCAGACGCCGGTGACCGGTAGCCCCTGCAAGGTCCTCTCAACACCCACGTTCGCGACGAACTGGGCACCCAACGGCAGGTTCGTGACCACATAGCTCAGGGCACTTCCCACGGAATAAGAGGTGTCCGCGCCCAGTAAGACCGATGCGGGGGCGAAAAGGAATGCGACGGCGAGGATGCACACCAGAAATGCCGGCCCGATCCGGAGAAGGCGATTTCGATAGTAAGCCGCGGCCGAATCGCTCGAGAGCCGACTGCGCGTGATCAGGAAGCCCGAGAGCGCGAAGAACCCGATTACCGCCCAGCTGCCCAGTGCAATACCACCGAGTTCCGGCTGCGGGCCGGACCCGCTGAGCAGCCACGAGTGTGAGACGACCACAAGGGACGCCATCACCAGGCGCAGGGCGTTTAGCGAGTTCCGCCGGGGATCGAACGATTCGTCGAGCGTCATCGCGCGCTGAATGTTAGCGACGCCCAAGCCCGATGTAGCGCCAGCCCGCCGCCCGCCAGGCGGAGGCATCGAGACAGTTGCGCCCGTCGACCAGGATCGGCTGGTTGACGGCCGACTTTGTTTCCACCGGATCCAGCGCCCGGTACGTTTTCCACTCGGTCAGGACGACGACAATGTCAGCGCCGTCGAGAGCCTCAGCGGTCGACCCGAAGGTTAGTTGCGGGTGCTTGACGTGGGAGTTCGCGATCGCCTCGGGGTCTGTCGCGACGACGTAAGCGCCTAGACCGTGGAGTCGGACGGCCACATCGAGCGCTGGAGAGTCTCGGATGTCGTCGCTGTCGGGCTTGAATGCCAGACCGAGCACGGCGACCTTCTTTTGGTACGCGCTCCCTCCAAGAGCGTCGACCACGAGTTCAACTACGCGGTCCCGGCGTCGGAGGTTGATAGCGTCGACCTCTTTAAGGAAGGCAACGGACTCCCCCCGGCCGAGCTCCTCGGCACGAGCGGTGAACGCCCGGATGTCCTTGGGCAGGCATCCCCCACCAAAACCGACGCCGGCGTTGAGGAATTTGCGTCCAATCCGGACGTCATACCCAATCGCGTCCGCGAGCTCAGTGACGTCGGCACCGGCGACCTCGGCGATTTCTGCCATCGCATTGATGAAGGAGATTTTCGTCGCGAGGAAGGCGTTCGCCGCCACCTTGACGAGTTCGGCCGTGGCGTAGTCGGTGACGACGAGCGGAGTTTCGTTTGCGATGGCCTGAGCGTAGACCTCGTTGAGGATGTCGACCGCGTTGCGGGGCCCGTCCGTCTCCTCAGGCCCGGAACCCTGCCGCACTCCGTACACCAAGCGGTCGGGCGCGATCGTATCTCTTACCGCGAAACCCTCGCGGAGGAACTCGGGGTTCCAGGCGAGCTGCGCTCCAGTGGGTTCGACGAGAGCAGCCAGGCGTTCGGCGGTTCCGACGGGAACCGTCGATTTACCCACGACGAGGTCGCCCGGCTTGAGATATGGCAGAAGGGCATCGATGGCGCCGTCCACGTAGGTGAGGTCAGCGCCCGAACCGTTCTTCTGCTGGGGTGTTCCTACCGCGACGAAGTGGGTCACGGCATCGGCAGCGTCAGACATGTCCGTACTGAATCGGAGCGACCCGGCCTGAACGCCCTCGACGAGCAATTCTGGCAACCCCGGTTCGAAGAAGGGAGCACGCCCCTGGCTGAGCGCCTCGATCTTGGGTTTGTCGACATCAATGCCAACGACGTCGTGCCCGAGCTGAGCCATAGAGGCCGCGTGAACGGCTCCGAGGTATCCGCAGCCGATAACCGATATCTTCATAGTGCTCCAGCCTAGAGGTTCGCTATTCGTGGCCAAGACGCGAAGAAGGCCCCAAGCCGGAGCTTGGGACCTTCTTCGGTGATTTTCTTAGAGCCTCGCAAATGTCGGGTTGCGAGTCCTAGTCCTGTGAGAGACGCTGACGACGAACGATCGTCATGACAGCAATGAGAGCTGCACCGAGAGCGAGGGCTCCGCCGGCAGTCCAGAGTGCGAGGACGGGTACCTCTGCACCAGTGTCGGGCAGTCCGTTGCCGTCGGTGTCCGATCCGCCGTTTGATCCGGCATCAGCAGCTGCAACAGTGAGCGTCGCGGTGCCGATGGTTCCGGAGGTCTGTCCGGTGGCGGTTACGTTGTAGGTACCCGAAGCGTCAGCCGGAAGGGAAGCAACAGCGCTGACCGATCCGTCTGCTGCTGCGGTCTTCACCGCGTTGTCCGTCGCCGCCTTGAATGCCGCGATGGTTACTGCGCCATTACCCTCAATGATGAAGGTGACGTTCTCGGCTCCGGCGAAAGCACCCGGGCCAAAGTTGATGGTGACGTTACCGCCGGCAACGACGTCTCCGACGACCGTTCCGTCCGCCTGCGGTCCGTAAGCGGTCGCAGCCGCCGGGACAGCAAAGATTGCCATGACTGCGAGCGCAAGCGCCGCAAGTGATTTCTTGAACATTTTTATAGACCCCCAGGACTATGGTTTGTCGATCCGACAAAATACGTGCCTCAAATGACACGACTCCTACCATAGGGGAGACTCACAGGTGAGCGCCAGCTTTTTTGTTTCGTGAAGATTAATTACGGGGGTCTGCCGAATAACGATGTCACCTGCGAACGGAGCATCTCCAAGGAAACCGAAATGAAGCGTGGCCTCGTCGCCGGGGGCGAGTTCCACTGCAACCTGGCTGACCTGGTACCCGAGGTCGGTGGCCGGGAGGTAAGGAACTGCCTGGCCATCCCGCACAACACCGAGGTTCTGTAACTCGGGGGTGCCGTACACGTTTACCAACGTTTTGATATTTCCAGGCGTCACACCGAAGCTCCCTCCGCCGGTGACATAATCCGGAAACGTCGACGCTGCGTCAAGAGGTGCGGTATTGCGTAACGTCACCACTATTCCGAAATTGGGGCGCCCGTCTTTTCTGCACGTGACTTGAGCCGCTGCTATGTGCACGTCGAGGTAGAAGTCCATCTTCGATGCAGTGGCGTCATTCAGGTAGACGCCGAAAGGTTGACCCTTTTGGGTCTTCTCCGGCAGCGTCCCAGCCAGGGTCGTTGATTGCAACTCCTGTTGTTCAAGCTCGACCGAGCTCCATACGCTGATCCGACGCTCGTCTCCCGATTTCGCGAGCGCGTCGATCAGCTTTGAAGAGTCAAGATTGCCGTTAGCCACTTTCTCAAAAACCGCCGATGCCGCAGCGGCGAAAAACACGTCCTGCTGAGCAGGGGCGTTGTAACGAACGTACACATCGCGCAGCAATAGGGAGACCGCGTTCTCGGCGGACAACACATCGCCAGTCGGCAGTTCGATGGGACCGGTTGCGTCAAGCAGGTAGCTCAATGCGACCGGATCAATCGAGAGCACGCCGCTGACTTCCGTACCAAATCGTTCTTTCCACATCTGGCGCGATATCTCAGCGGTCAAGGGGAATCTCGGCGTCAGGTTGACGTTTTGAATGTACTGTCCTGTGATGTCGTTGTAGAGGCTCCGGGTGTCCCTATCAAGCGAGAGCACTGGTTTCTCAAAGCGCGGGAAATCGCCGGAAGAAGCTTGCTGGACAAGAGCTATCCGGCCGTTGTCGGCACGCAGGAGGGCCATTGCACCCGAAATCCCACCGGTGGCGCGCAGCTCCGCCGGGTTCTGAACTAGCAACAAGAAGTCGCGCGGTTCCGACCCACCTAGCATGTCGGGAACGAGTGTAGTGGCAGTGCGAATTGCCCGCACAGGACCAGCGACAGCCGAGAGCTGATTACTGATTGCTTCATGCGCCTCGCGAATCGCTGGGACAGTCGCGGCGGTGTTGATCGCAGCTATAGATCGCTCCGCGCGCTCGAGGGCGTCCGCGGCGTGCTGTACCACCGGTCGCGCTTCGATGATGGGTTGCAGGTTAACTTGGCCATCCGCAGGTCTAAAAGCTGTCCCATCGACTGACTGGGCTAATTCAGCCAACGGTCCCACGGCATCGTCAGACAGCGCGTCGACTACGGCGACCAGCTCGCGGAACGCGGTGAGATTCGGGCCAACCAAGGGCACGAACTCCACCAGTCGCCAGCCTGCGTCGCTGGTCAATGTGGCCGCCTTCTGGACGTGCCCGTCGAGCGCCAATGCTGTTGATTTCGCCGCCTTTGGATCCTGAGCAAGGATCTGTTCCTTTAAGTCGATCGACAGGGGGACCGCGGAGTCCATCTCGCCTTTAGCAAGAAAGCCGCGGACGCCAACCCAAGTCGACAACGCAACCACGAAGAAAACGCCTGCAATCAACGCGGCACGCCAGAGTCTCGGCACACGCTTGACGCGGCGATGTCGGTGCCTGGGCGAGAGTGCGGCTGTCATGCCCTCATCCAACCAGCACGGACCGCTCACACAAAACCGCACCATGTGCCACTTCCCGCGATCTTGTCAGCACCCTGAGCAGGTAAGAGCGGACCCGGTCCTACATACACAGGTACAACGGGATGAGCGGTGCGGGGTGCCGCGGCTGTCAGCTAGCATGCAATAGGAACAACGGGGTCCGGTGCCAGTCTGAGCCGTGGGGGGGATCCATGAGTAGCATCACGCGCAGCATTCGTCCTTTGGACGACCGTAGACGCGTCGGCGACTGGAGGTCCGCGTTTGCGCGACGATTGGCGCTCACCGACCTTCTAGTCGTTGTCTGGGTTGTGTTCGGCGTGCAGTTTGCGTGGCTTGGTTTCGAATCTGGCTCTGCAGATGTCGCGGGAACGCCTGAAGACCTGGCGCTCAGCTACACCGTTATATCGGTCGCGATAGTTGGGGGTTGGATGGCTACCCTCTTGATAACGGGAACTCGCGATTTTCGTGTCATTGGGACGGGTGCTGCCGAGTACAAACTGGTGACTGACGCAAGCGTTCGGGTATTTGGATTAGTCGCCATCGCTGCGTTCTTACTGAAAATCGATCTCGCCCGCGGATATATTCTGCTGGCCTTCCCTTGCGGGATATTAGTGCTCTGCTTTTCAAGGTGGCTATGGCGCCAGTGGCTGGGGGTACAGCGGCAGCAGGGCGGATATGCCTCGCGAGTTCTGCTAGTCGGCTCCGAAGTCTCTGCGGCACATATTGCGAAAGAGCTGTCTCGCTTCGTGGAATCCGGCTATCAAATTGTCGGTGCGTGCTTATCGAGCCGATCGCCGGGAAGTTACCTGGCCGGGACCACCATCCCCGTTGTAGGGAATGTCGACTCGGTGATTGAAGCTATGCAGACCGCCGGTGCGGACACAGTGGCCATTACAAGCTCGGAAGAACTCACACCACAGAAGATCCGGGAGTTGAGCTGGAGCCTCGAGCCTGGTCGACAGCATCTGATCGTTGCCCCCAGCCTTACTGGTATAGGTGGCCCCCGGATCCACACGCGTCCCGTCGCAGGCCTACCACTGATTCACGTAGAGACACCGCGCTACGAAGGGGGCAAACTGTTCGCAAAGCGAGCCTTCGATGTTGTTGGTGCAGGCCTCTTCGTTGTTCTCCTGGCACCGGTATTCCTGCTTGTCGCCGCAGTGATTAAGCTCACAAGCGAAGGGCCGGTCTTCTTCCGACAAGAACGCGTAGGGATCAACGGCCAACATTTCGACATGTTGAAATTTCGCTCGATGGAGGTCGGTTCCGATGACAAGCTTCAGCAACTACTGAGCCAGCAAGGCAAAGCAGAAACACCGCTTTTCAAGGTCCAGAACGACCCACGAGTCACGCCGGTCGGAAAGATCCTACGGAAGTACTCACTCGATGAATTCCCCCAGCTAATCAACGTGCTGCGCGGTGAAATGAGCCTCGTGGGACCCAGACCACAACGTGACGGGGAAGTGGCGCTTTACGACAAAGCTGCATACCGGCGACTCCTCTTGAAGCCAGGTATGAGCGGACTTTGGCAAGTGAGCGGGCGCTCTTCGCTATCGTGGGAGGACGCGATCCGTCTAGACCTCTATTACGTAGAGAACTGGTCGATGACTGGCGACCTGATAATCCTGTGGCGGACTTTGAAGGCTGTCACACTTCCAGGGGAGAGCGCCCACTGATGGCGGGTCTCACAACTCATGAGTGGTTTGAGGCTCCCGACGGCGGAATGGTACCCGATAGTTTCAGCGCCGACGCCCTGAAACCCGGCGTCGAGCCTGCCTTGAATTGGGACACGCGCGAAGTAGCACGCCGCGCCAATCCAGTCTTCGGCGAGGGGCCATTTGCTCAATGGCTCGAAGCCTGGATTTCATCGAATGGAGCGACACAGCATTGAGTCAAGTAACACCTAACCACTGCAAGATTCTTGTTCAGGGAACGGCCGAGTGGGATCAACCGATCGCTACCAATCAGCACTACATGGTTCGAGAACTTGGAAAAGCATTTCAGGTAACGTTTGTCGCTTCTCTAGGCCTGCGCAGGCCTGAGTTCACCTCACGCGACATGAAACGCGCCTTCCAGCGCCTGTCCCCGCGAGTGTCTCCAGGCGCTTCGAGGCGGCCCCAATCACCTAGCGTTTCGGTCCTGTCGCCGAAGGTCATCCCCCTTCACAAGAAGCCATGGACCGTTCTCAACCGGCTCATCTTGAACAAAACTCTTCACAAGTGGCTCGATGGCGAGGGTCCCCGCGTCTATTGGACCTACTCGCCGGTTACTTATGGTTTCGAGGATCACGGGGACCTACGCGTCTATCATTGCGTGGACTTGTATGGCGAGTTCCCCGGCATCGATGGCGAGCTCATCGACCGGGCGGAACGAGAACTGGCGCTAAAGGACGTCATCGCCATCGGGAGCAGCCACGTCGTTGTAAAGCACCTCGAGCGCCAAGGCTTTCGGCACGTGCTGTACTGGCCAAACGTCGCGGACACCGAAACCATTAGGGCAACCGCCCAAGGTTCCAGGGAGAGGCCGCGGTCCGGAGTCATCTTTTCCGGCAACTTGAGCGAAAAGAAGGTCGATTTCGATATCCTTTCGCGACTGGTTGCCGACGGAGTGGAGCTTCATTTGGCGGGGCCTATCGCCGAGGGCGGCGGCGAAAGCGAAGCTGCAGTCAAACGCCTCATCGAGGCTGGCGCGCACTATCATGGTGTCCTCGATCTGTCATCGCTCACGTCGCTGATGCTCCGTTGCAAAGTGGGTCTAATCCCGTACCAGCTGAATTCCTACACACTGGGCGTGAGCCCCCTCAAAACGTATGAATATCTCGCGGCCGGCTTGTCCGTTGTCGCAACGGCCTTGCCTGGAGTATCCGCAGACGAACGGCACGTCGCCAGGGCTGCAGACGTGGACGATTTCATAGAATTGGTGACAGCCAGGTTACTCGAGGATGGGTCGTCCTTGGCGGAGCAACGAGTTGCATTGGCGGAATTGCATTCTTGGACGCAGCGCGGGCAAGACGCCCGGGAGTTGATCCTCGAAGGCTTGTCGGGAATAACTGGCGCTTCGCTGTGATCGACTCAGCGACCGAGCTTCGGGAGAGATACCGCGGTATATTCGTTTGCCACATCGCGCGCGACATCATGGCGAGTGGTGGCGGCGAGGTGGCAAAACAAGTCTCCCGCTATATGGCGGAGTATGGCGCGCGGGTGGTCATAATCACTGACACGCCGGGCGTCGATTTGGGCAGCGCGGTTCAGGTCCGGCAAACATTTCTTGGCCCGCGTCTTCTCAAATGGAAGCCTAAGTCCAGGGCCGGTTGGGTACTTCGCCATGCGTTGCAGATCTCAACTTTCACCGTCTTCTCGAGTCTCGTCGCGATCCGCTACAGGTTGCAACATGCGGTCATTTTCAACCACAACTGCGAGTCACTTGTGGGACAAGTCCTGGTTATGCACAACGTCTTTTCTGCAGAACTAAAGAGACGACAACTGGGCATTCCGGGCGTAATCAAGGCAATGGCTAACCCGGTCCGACTGATGAGAATAGCCAAGGAACTTACGCTGTCCGCTAAGCCATTCGGGCGCAAACTCGTAGCGGTGTCCCCAGCGGCCCAGCCCGACGTTGCGGCGCTTGGATCGCGAGCACGGACGACGACGATTCCGAACGGCGTAGACCTCGAAACCTTCCGCCTTGATCCTCCGGTCTCGGACCCGGATATTCTAAGAAACTGGTTGGCACAGAACCCGATGGCGATTCAAGTATTGTTCATCGGACATGAGTACGCCCGTAAGGGACTTGATGACCTCATGGGCGCGCTCAGCCACCTCCCGAGCAAATTCACTTTGATGGTTGTGGGTGGAATGTCCCAGGACGCGGCGAAGTACGCGGCTCTTGCGCGCAACCTAGGCATCAGCGACCGCGTGCTGTTCGCCGGTGAGCACGGAGATGTACGTCCTTTTATTCGTGCTAGCTCGGTTTTTTGCCTCCCGAGCTATTACGAGACCATGCCACTGGTGGCGTTAGAAGCTTGGGCCTCCGGGAGACCAGCAGTTCTCACCGCTGAATGCCCTGCGGCCGAACTACTACAGCCCGGCGTCAACGGCGAGTTGACCGGGCACAATCCTTCAGATATTTCGGGCGCAGTTCTGAAGGCAGCTTCGTTGAGCCTTCTTCCCGGCCACCGTCTGCAGATACGGTCCACGGTCGCCGAGCACGGGTGGGCGTCCGCTGCGAAATCGTATCTCGAGCTGGCGCGGAATATAGAGGACGCTGCACGACGCCGCCGGAACAAGAGAAGGCGAACTAGCAACGCATGAGTGGGTTCCGAAGAGGATTTGCCGTCCTCGCCGGCGGTAACCTACTCGGCAAGCTAGTGGCGCTCGCTCGAGAGATCGTGTTCGCTGGGGCCTTCGGCGTCGGCTCTGTGGCTTCAGGGTTTCGCGTGGCTCAAACGGCATCTATCGTCCCTGCCAACCTCGTGGCCGGCGACCTCTTATCAGCCGCGTTTGTGCCTTCCTACGCGCTCGAGTGCAAGCGCGACCCACGAAGGGCTGCATCGCAATTGTGGGGCTACTCGATTTGGTTGACGACGCTCCTGATCGTTGTCGCTTTGGTCGTGTTCGTTGGTCGCGAAGCCATAGTTACGTGGATCGTTCCGGGCGGAGGCTCGGAGCTCCGCAATCAGGCGGCAGCGCTACTAGGTATCCTCTCTTGGACGATGCCCCTGTACGGGCTCTCAGCGGTGCTTTCTTACGCTCTCGGGGCCCACGGTCGCTATGCTGCCACGTCACTACGCCCGCTAATTCAAAGCGTCGGGCTGCTTCTCGGCACCTTTCTTGCGATCCTCACCGGCTGGATTCCTTGGCTGGCAGTAGGTTTCGTTAGCGCCTGGGCTGTTTACACGGCTTTCACTATCGCGCTGGTGGTGCGTTCCGGCCTGCTGCCTCCACCTCGGGTCGGTGAGCTCTTGAGAAGCTGGGTTTTTATAGTCGATGGTGCCCGCCTAGTCGCTCCACTTTTTGTACTCACGTTTGCGATCCAAGCTTCCATAATCGCGGAACGAGCGTTCGCTTCTTTCGGCGAACCGGGGCTGATAGCTGCGGTCGATTACGCGCGCACGGTGTCGGACTCCCTGATGTCTTTGGTGGCTGTCCCATTAGGCGTACTCGGTCTTACTAAGTTGAGTGCCCTCACCTCGGAGCGGTACTCGTCGGCGGTGTCCACCATGACTAGCGTTGTCGTTGCGGCCATGCTGCCGGTCTCAGCGATCGTGGCTGTCTCTGCTCTACCCATAGTGACTGCATTGTACGCACGCGGGCAATTTGACGCTGAGGCAGCGCGATTGACCAGCCAAGTTCTCACCGGACTGTCGCTCGGCCTTGCTTTCCAAGTGCTCGGGTATTCGCTCTCCCGAGCGCTAACCGCAAACGGCAAGAACTCCGCAGTGCTCAAGTACACATCCATCGCGTTAGTGGGGCAGGTTGGGGTCCAAGGAATTGGCATATTTACCATCGGGTCACTAGCGATCGGACTCGGGCCCTCTGTCTTTGGGGTGCTACTCACCGTCGGGTGTGCCCACGCGCTCGGAGTGCTTGGGAAAATCGGGCTCCAGTGCCTCGCCGCCACGCCTGCGATTCTTGTTACCGCCATAGCGCTCGTTGTCGCCGACAACTACCTTCTCAGTATCGCGACCGTATTAGCTGCGTGGACTGCAAACATTCTCGCAGCCCCGATTCTGCGTCGACCACTGGCAGCGCAGGCCGGCCCCATCTGGCGCTGGCTCGAAGCGCGGTTTCGAAAGAATAGCGGCCACTAGAGTGTGGCTGCCTGAACAAGCCACGCAAACCGCAACGTCGCCAAGGAGTGAACAAAGAAGGATGCCCATGAACCGTTTGTCACCGAGCGCAGTTTCCGCAGGCATATTTAGGCACACGCTCTATTTGCCCTCCGAGCGATTCATACCGGATCAAGCAGCGGCGCTCGAGAAGACGAACGTCACGATGTTTGCGCGAGACGAAATCGTCAACGCGGACGATCGGCTGAGGGGCGTGAGCCTGAGCAGCCAGGGCAGGACTGCAGTGCTCAGGCACACGCTGCTCATGGATCCAGGTCCGCTCACGCGCGTGGTGCTACAGGAGAGGGTGGAGGTGCTTCACGCTCATTTCGGAGTCGAGGGGATGTACTCGCGCGCAGCCGCAGCGAGGACCGACATTCCTCACGTGGTAACTCTGCACGGGTTCGACGTTTCGCTCTCGCCGCGGGCACTCCGGCGGTCTATGAAACCCGCATGGGAGTACTACAGCGCCAAACGGGCACAGCTCATGAGGTCTGGAAGCGCTCTTGTGTGCGTGTCGTCTCACGTGCAGCGATTGGCGATTGCTTTGGGGGCGAACCCAGAAAAAACCTTCGTCATCGGAACGGGTGTAGACACACGCCATATTGCCTTCTCTTCATTGCCTGAAGCGCCGACCATCGTCCATGTTGCCCGACTCGTGGAAAAGAAGGGCACAGAAGTTCTTCTTCGGGCGTTCGCGGTCGTGTTGTCCAAAGTCCCCGAGGCACGGCTAAACATCGTTGGAACGGGTCCGCTCCTCCCAGCCCTCAAATCCCTCGCGGCCGACCTCCAGATCGACCACAGAGTCGACTTTCGGGGGCCCAAATCGCACGCGGAGGTTCTCGACGCGATCGCAAGCGCACGGGTACTATGCCTCCCGAGCGTCACGGCCAAGTCCGGTGACCAAGAGGGCCTAGGGCAGGTTTTGCTTGAGGCCGGAGCAATCGGACGTCCTGTCGTTGCGACGGTTCATGGCGGAATCACCGACGGGGTTCTCGATGGCGAAACGGGCATACTCGTCCCAGAAAGAAGCGTCGGGGAGTTAGCCGAGGCGTTGGTGGAGATCCTCGCTTCCGACAAGTTCGCCGCGCGACTCGGCAAAACGGCGCGTCAATTTGTCGTGCGTGAATTTGACCTGCGATCACAGGCGCGAAAAGTGGAGAGTCTCTATCGCTCGCTGCTGTAGTCGACTGGCGCAGTTGGCACTCGAGCGCACGATAGGCGCCCAGGTGGCCGCCGCCTCAGCACCCGATGCACCGCATTCGAAAGGGAGCGTTCTAAGACCGAGTTTGCACGTAAGCTCGCTGATTGCCCGACTTCGCCTGATTTGTGCTCACCTAGCGTCGGGGTTTTGAACAAACACGGAGTATCCGGCTTAGGCGCACTGACTGTCTTCCGAACTACACGGGCCTAGGCAAGCCCGGGCACAAGAGCGCTCATCGAGCCTTGCTGGGCTCGACTTCCACGCTGTCATAGCCATAGAGGCCACCATATGCCCCGTATCCGTAGGCGTCTGGCCCCTTCTTCGGCAACATTGTTAGAACGATTCCGGAAAGCGGAGCGCCGATATTCGCCAGAGCGCTCACAGCGCCCTTGAGCTGATTCTTGTGGGTTCGCCCAGCTGCCACAACCAGAATTGCGCCGCCGACTCCCTTTGCGAGAATTGCGGCGTCGGTGACCGGCAATAAAGGCGGCGCGTCAAAAATCACAGCGTCGAACTCCCTTGTGAAAACGGCAATCAATTCAGCCATAGCTCTTGAGGCCAACAGTTCGCTGGGATTCGGTGGGATCCGCCCTGCTGGCAGCACAAACAATTTCGACCGGCCCCATGGCTGCACCACATCCAGCAGTTCCGCTTTTCCGATCAACACATCGGTTACCCCCACCGAACCTTCAATGCCCATGTACTCCGCGATCCGGGGTCGACGGAGGTCCGCATCAACTAGCAAAACCCGCGCACCTGAATCCGCCAAGGATATGGCGAGGTTCGTCGCGGTCGTGCTCTTGCCTTCGCTTTCAACTGACGAAGTAACGACGAAAGTTCGACCTCGGTCGCCCACATCTAAGAACGAGAGGTTTGTGCGAAGTGTCCGGAAAGACTCAGCCCGGGGGCTGCGTGGGTCCACCTGGACGATAAGCGGGTTGACCTTAGCCTTCGCGTCGAATGCCATCCCGCCGATAATGGGGGCATCGGTGATTGCTTCGACATCACGTTCGCTGCGTATCCTGTTGTCTAATCTGTCCCTGAGCACTGCGATGCCGACGCCAAGGGCTAATCCGATGAGACCGCCCATCGCGAGGTTCACGGGCAGCTGCGGACTTACCGGGGCTCCCGGTACATCAGCCTGTTGGATGCGCGTGAGTTTGACCGGTGATACTGACTCCCCTGCCGATGGAGCCTCGATGCGCTCGACCGCAGATGCCAAGCTGGCCGAAATGGCGTTGGCTATTTCCGCAGCTGTTACAGGATCAGAGTCAGTCGCGGATATTTCTATGATCGTCGTGTCCAGCGCTGCGGAGACGGACACCTGTTCCGCCAGCCGGCCCGCCGTGACGGATAGATCCAACTCCGCTATGACGGGGAGGAGGACGATCGGTGTGGTGGCAAGGTCAGAGTATGTCTTAACTCGCTGCACGGTAAAACTGTTGCCTTGAACTAGATCTTGCGTCGTTTGACCGGATGAAGTCGAAACAAACACCTTGGATGTTGCCGCATATTCCGGCGTCTGAATTACGGAATATGCACCCGCGCCTGCTACACCAACCACAGTGAGCGTGACGATCAAAATCCAGCTCTTGAGCAGCAGTCGAATATAGTCGCGAAGCTCCACGTGTGCGGCCTTCCATCGGTCGAGGGCGGGACTCCGGCAGCCCGCCCTCCATGTTCCCACACGGAGACAACTCGAGCGACACCGTACCGCACGGTATCTGCACGGCGAGTGGATGTGCTCAACGGGAAACTGCTCTTGAGCAGCAGTGGCGACCGAACAGAAAGGTACGCTTCGGCGAATTTCTTCGGAGAATCAAGCGGTCAGCCGCTACGGCGCTAGAGGCGCTCGCTGCCGACCTGCCAGGCTGCCAGGCTGCCAGGCCGGCGATAATGCCCAACGGTGCGCCTCTGGCCTTCCGATGTTTTCGGAAGCGATCCAGATCCACTCAACTCATCACAGGGTCACCCAGCGCTCGAGGTGACCGCGAAACAAAGTCGCGTCGAACTCCCACGCGCGTGCGATGCAGTCCGCCGAGTTGGCCTTCACAGCTCTCTCGAGCGCATCCACAAGGGATGCGGGGTCCTCCGACTGGAACAACGCCCCCGTCTGGTTGTCCACAACTGTTTCTGCGGCTCCGCCCCAACTCCGGGCAATCACGGGTGTCCCCGTCGCCATGGCTTCGACGGGCATAATGCCAAAGTCCTCCACCGGCGGAAACATATACACGAGTGCTCGCCTATAGAGCTCATTCAGCATGGCGTGAGACGGGCGCGGGACGAACGTGACCAGCCCCGGTCGCTCGTCCGCCTGAGCGCGAAGGTAAGGCAGGGAAGGGCCATCTCCAGCCAACACAACGTGCACGTCAGCGGCCAACCCGAGACTGATTACCAGTTCGAGCTGCTTGTAAGGAATAAAGCGGGATGCTCCAAGCACGAAGGTGGTTGGCAACGCGGACAAGATGTCCCGCTCTTCGTCCGTGAGATCGGCGGCTGAGGACTCCACGAACGCAGAAACGTCCACCGGAGGGTAGATGACGGTGCTTTCGACGCCCCAGTGCTCTCTGATCCTGTCTGCGACGAAGTTGCTGATCGCCGCGACGGAGTGGGCTTCTTGAGCGCGGTGACGATCAAGGGGCTTCAGCACCGCGGAACCTACGCGCGCGGAGAAGGAAGAACCCCGTCGGTCTAACTCAGGCGTCCAGATGTAGCGAGCGGGCGTGTACGCGTAGACAAACTTGGGCGCTTTCGACGCCAGCCCACCAAATCTCGCGTGATGCGCGAACAAATGCGAACTGCACAGGAGCCAGTCGACGTCGGTCTTGGGCAGCGCCCGCCATGTGGCTGGCATGAAAGGGAGCGCGGCGCTCTTGTGATTTCTCAGCGGCGTCCGAGCAAGCCACGTGTCTCTTACCCGACCAGGCGCGAAGCGCTCCGGAGAGTCGTCCCAGAGACATTGAATGGGTGCGTCAGGGAATGTTCTCGCCATTTCCACAACAACATTTTCCGAGCCCCCGTGTTTCGCAAGCCATTCATGGACGATTACCCCAGACAAATCTTCCCCCTAATACTTCTTGTTCCACGGACTCTCGTGTCGGCACTGGAGGTCGACAACAAGCAGCCTATGGCGGTGTTGCCAGAGTAACGGATTGGGTTTCAACAAGATCTCACTCAAGTACGGCTGGGAAGGATGGTCAACAGGACGCCGAGACCGGCCTGCTGCAGTGCAAGTGCGAGAACGGCGCCGTTGACATTGGCCTAGGCATCAACTTCCGCGTCGTGCGGGCGCCGCCCTTGACCGAGCCTTGTCGACCTCCGCGATCGAGAACATGGTGGCGATCCTCTCGCGTGGCATTGCCGCACAGGCGATCCGAGAAGCGAAAGTGGCGGCCGGCACGGTGCTCCAGCCGCCACTTGTACCTCCTCTATGAAGGAAGGGTCCTTACCAGGCCTGGCTGGCCCGCTTCCGCCGCGCCCCGAACGCGAGCAGCGCCCCGAACAGGAGCGCAGCACCCGCACCGACGAACGGCCACGCCGCCAGGTCCGTGCCGGTGCCCGACAGGATGTCACGGCCCGGTCCGGAAACCGGGTCGGCGTCCTCCCCCGCGGATCCACCCGGCGTTACGGGAGCCGCCGGAGCGGCCGACGGCGAAGTCACCGGCGCCGCCGGCGCCAGCACCTCGACGTCGGCCGACGCGGCATCCGCGACGACCAGCGACACGGCATCCGCCCCGACCAGTTCTGCGTCGAGAGCGAGCGTCACATCGCCCGCGCCGATCGCCTCGAACGACAGGGTCGCGAGCGTCAGGTCACCGGTCGCGCTGGGCGACGTACCGAGCTTGGTGTGCACATACTGCAGCTCACTGCCCTCCACGGTCGCGGCCCCGACTCCCGACACCGGGGTCTGCGCGCTGCCGTCGACATACTCGAGCACGTCCGGGTCGAAGCCCAGCGCGAGCTCATACGCGTACACGTCGACCGCACCCGTGACCGACACCGTGACGTCCACAGTCTCGCCGACCTGCACCGTGGCATCCGACACCGCAACCGCAAAGGTCGCGACGCTCGGAACCGCCGTTGCCGACAGCGGTGCGGCCAGCACCAGGCCGCCGACCATCGCGGCGAACACCGGGCCCGCGAATGTTACTCGTCGACGGATGCTCCCCGCTGATGACATGGACTCGTTACCTTTCAGTTCTGTCTGCTGTTGCACTCGCCGTATCGTCGCCATGGTTTAACCCACCAGTTCCGGGAAGAGGGACGGTGAGGTGCGGTGCTTCGTGGCCTGCTCGTAGTCGTACGCGAACCCGAGCAGCGTCGACTCGGCGTATGACCGGCCGAGGAACTCGATGTTCGATGGCGCTCCGTCGATCGCGCTTCCGTCGATCGCGGTCGACGACATCCCCATCGGAACGGTGACGGCCGGCATCCCGCCATACGGGCTGAGGCGGTTGTTGGCGCCGGCGCTGTACTGGCCGGTCGTCGTCGGATAGATCATCGCCGACACGTTGTACGTGTTCATCGCCCCGGTGAGGATCGACTCGCCATTGGCAATTTCGGCGTTGTGCTGCGTGATCCAGGCCTGGTACTGCTCCTCGGTCACCCGCTCCCTGGCGTTGTACGTGTTGGTGCGCGACGGGTACTGGTAGTCGTTGGCAGCGATGATCTCGGTGAGCGTCTCGTACGGCACGTCGGGGTCGGTGACGAACTTGGCGAGGTACTCGTTGAGGTCGTGCTTGAACTCGTTGGTGCTTCCGCTCGAGTAGCCCTGCACTGTGGCGAGGTCGGGGATCACCATCTCGACGACGGTCGCGCCCTGCGCCTCGAGGTCCGCCTTCGCCTGGTTGAACAGGCGCAACACCGCTGGGTTCGAGCCGACGATGGACGGAACGTAACCGATCCGCGCACCCTCGAGGCTTGAGTCGTCGAGGCTGGACGTGTACGTGCCCGGGATGTTGCCGTTGGACTCTGCGGTGATCGGGTCTTCGGAGTCGAACCCGACGACCGAGTCGAGCGCAATCGCCGCATCGGCAACCGTGCGGGTCATCGGGCCACCGGTGTCCTGCGACAGTGCGAGCGGGATGATGCCGTCACGGCTGGCGAGGCCAACCGTCGGCCGAACGCCAACGAGCTGGTTGAACGACGACGGCACCCGGATCGATCCGCCGGTGTCTGTGCCGAGTCCGATGATGCCGAGGTTGGCGGCGATGGATGCGCCGGTTCCTCCGCTGGATCCGCCCGCGTTCTGGTTGCGGACGTACGGGCTCATCGTCGGTCCTCCGAGCGAGCTGTCGGTGGTGAGGTTGAATGCGAACTCGTCGAGGTTGGCCTTCGCCAAAATGACCGCCCCGTCAGCGCGCATCTGTTCGACCATCTGGCTGTCGGCATCCGTCTGGTTGTTCTTCAGGCAGGTGCACCCGGCGGTCGTCGGCATATCGACAGTGTTGTAGTTGTCTTTTGCGATTACCGGGATGCCGTGGAGCATGCTGCGGGGACCGCCCGCGGCGCGTTCCGCATCCAGCTGGGCAGCGATCTCCAACGCGTGCTCGTTGACCGAGATGATCGAGTTGAGCTTCTCGCCCTGGTCGTCGTATGCGGCGATTCGGTCGAGGTACATCTTCGTCAGTGACACGGCGCTGATCACACCGGCGTTCATCGCCTTCTGTGCGTCGATCGTGCTCGCCTCGACCGCGGAGAACGGACCGTCGTCGTAGAGCGCACGCTGGCTCAGCTGCGCGACATCGGTGACGGTGATCGTTCCGTTGCCGTCGAAGTCGGCCACCCTCACGCCCGCCCAGGTCGGGTCGGCGTTCGTGCTGCCGAGCGCCGCCATGAGCTGGGCGATATCGACCTCATCGACAGCGTCGTCTCCGGTGAGATCTGCCTCTATATAGAAGGGAGCGAGAAAGTTCAGTCCCGTGGTGTCTGACGGTGCCGCAGTGGCGACGGTGAGGCCGCCGAGGCTGGTGGCCGCGACTGCGACCATCGCTCCCGGCAGCAGAACGAATTTTCGGAATCGGTGCCGTGGTGGCTGACTCAAGGTGTTCCTCTCGGGGCAGGCAAGGAATCGACGCGCAGAGCGCGGCGTGACGACGCATTCTGCGGCGTGATTCCGATGCTCACAGCCCCGTGTTGCGGGGGTGTAACGCCGGGGTTTCGAGGGCTGGCTCAATCGGGCGACGGCGTTACAACCGTGCTCCGGATGCCGACACCCGGTTCGACACCACCCTGAGCACCACGGCTCCGCACCCCATCACGACGGCGCCGGCGCACGTCGCGACCGGGGCGCCGAAGGAGAAGTAGAGCGCCGAACCGAGGAAGGCGCCGAGCCCCATAGCGAGAATCGCGAGAAGCTTGCGCAGCCAGTGCGGGTCGTGCTTGCCGGAGAGCCAGCCGTCGTGGGCCAGGTTCACCATGGTCATGGTGACGACTACAGTGCTGATGTCTCTGATGCCCACCGGCTTGAGGGCCGAGGCCTGGGCGCCGAGGGCGAAGGCGAGCACCCCCGTGATCACGACGATCGCGGCGTCGTTCGGCGGCCCGATCACCGCCCACCCGACACCGACGCCCAGGGTCACGACGGCGCCACACGCGAGGGTCGCGGTCGTCGCGAGCGGGACCCGATCGTGTGTCGGCCTGATCCGAAGGACTCGGGCCGCGGTGACCGCACCGAGGAAGAAGACTCCGAGGGCGACGAGCAGATTGACGACGGGGAGTTCCTGCTGCCCACCGAGTGCGAATCCGAGAAACAGCACGTTGCCCGTCATGTTGCCGGTGAAGACCTGATCGAGCGCCTGATAGCTCACGCCATCGAGGATGCCGGTGGATATCGACAGGACGAGAAGCGCGGCCACCAGCCCGGTGTCGCGGGCAGCGGTCGCCGACTGTGCCGCAGGGGTACTGGCTGGGGGGTTCGTCATTGTCGCCTCCTGGTGATGTGGCAACGCACTCGGCGTCGGCACCATGACAGTGCCGTTGCCGGTGATCAGCCAGAGGCGGATGACACGCGGCCAGCTGCCGATCAGCGCACGACGCCACCCGAACGGAAGCTTTGCTCAGGTTTGGCGGGGAAGTCTATGCAGAGTGATGAAATAGGCTGGGCTCGGAGGCCGTTATGCCTCTAGACGGTTCGGAAGAACCGCCCCTATCCAGAAACGCGGGACTCTGTCCCGAGCAAGGAAACACAATGGGCAACTTTGAAGGAAAGACCGCACTCGTCACCGGTGGCGGCTCAGGCATCGGCGAAGCGATCAGCAAGGAACTCGCCAGCAACGGCGCCAAGGTCGTCGTCGCTGACATCAACCTCGAGAGCGCGACCCGCGTCGCCGACGAGATTACCGCCGCTGGCGGAACCGCTGTTCCGTTCCAGTCGAACACCATGATCGCTGAAGACAGCAAGAAGGCCGTCGACTTCGCCGTCGAGACCTTCGGCGCCCTCAACTACGCGGTGAACAACGCCGGCATCGGTGGCGCCCCCGCCCTGACCGGTGACACCGACCTCGAGAACTGGGAACGCGTCATCGGCATCAACCTCAACGGTGTGCTGTTCGGTATGCGGTACCAGATCCCCGCCATCCTCGAGTCCGGTGCGGCCGAAGGCGGCATCGTCAACATGGCCTCGATCCACGGCACCGTCGCAGCCCTCGGCTCGTCGGCGTACACCGCGTCAAAGCACGCGGTCGTCGGCCTCACCAAGAACGCCGCTGCGGAGTACGGAGCACAGGGCCTGCGCATCAACGCCGTCGGCCCCGGCTACATCGACACCCCGCTGCTCGAAGCCGCTCCCGCTGAGATGCTCGAGGGCCTCAAGGGCAAGCACCCGCTCGGACGCCTCGGCCGTCCCGAGGAAATCGCCAACGTCGCAGCGTTCCTGCTGTCAGACAAGGCAAGCTTCATGACCGGCGCGTACGTGCTGGTCGACGGCGGCTACACCACCGTCTAAACGTCTCATCGATCAGCGGACCGGTCACGGACCGCTGACCTGGCGTGACACACGCGAACGGGCACCGGATGACGACATCCGGTGCCCGTTCGGCGTTTCGGCGAGCGCCGGCCTAGCTGAGCTGGCTCTGTCGGCGACGGAGCGCGACGAGCGCACCGGTGCCGATCAGCATCGCAACCGCCGCAGCGACGGCGAGGCCAAGCGGGCTGGTCTCGGTACCGGTGTTCACGAGCCGGTCGCGGGCATCCGTCGTCCCGTCACCGGTCACGACCGGAGCGACGGTGCCAGGAGCAGCGCCCGGCGCGGCCGGGGCCGGCACTTCAGGTGCGGGATCCGCGGGGTCAACGGGAGCCGGCGTGATCACCGGAGCCGCGGCGCCGATCGTCACCGTCTGGCCGAGCGCGTTGAGACCGGTGGTCGCATCCCAGGTGCCGACGTTCGCGGCCTGAATGGCGAACCGCGGGTCGTCGCTCACGGCCTGACCGGCCAGGGGGGCGTCCACACTCGTGCCGGCATCTCCCGCTGGAAGAGCGAGGTACGCCTGGTACTCCCCGTCGGGGACACCCGCGAACGATGCGGTGAGCGTTGTGGTCGTACCCGGCATCCACATGCGCGCATCGTCGTTGTCGGTGAACGGCACTTCGAAGCTGCCGGCGTCACCCTCGAGCACCAGAACGGCGGTCCTCGGGTTGTACGGAGCTGCCCAACCGTCATTGCGCACCCCGAGGGTGAGCTGGGTCGCGCCGTCGGCATCCGCCGAGACAGTGCTCTCGGTCATCACGAAGCGGTAGCCCAGTCGCTGCGCTGTCTCTTCGATGCCCTCGGCACCCCAGGTGTTGAGGACCGCCTGGTTGTAGTCACGGTTGAGGTAGCTGTAGTTGTAGCGCGCCATCTCTGCCGATGCGCTCGCCCACTCGGAGCGCGGCGGGTTGACGTTGCAGGTCTCACCACCGATGGGCACGTACTTGCTGTCCGCCTCGAGGTACTCCTGGTCGAGTTCGATCGGGTCGGACAGGAACGTTCCCCAGTCATCGGGCGCCGCGAGGAAGCAGTCGTTGTGGTGACCGACGCGGGAGATGTCGCTGCCGTCGTGCGCCTGGGCGGGCGTGATGGCGCCCGCCGCGCCGGTGGGCACGTCGAAGAGTTCCTGCTTCGAGAGCATCGTACGCACCTGAACCGAACGGTCTTCGGGAAGCGCCTCGAGCAGCGCATCGGTCACCGCTGACCGGTTGGCCCAGTCCTCCTCCGTGACGACACCGGGGTTGGCGGGGTCTGCGACGAAGTGGTCGGTGTAGTAGCCCTCGCCCCAAAGGCCGATCAGTCCGTTCTGAACGACGGGAATGACATCCGCGTTCGCCCGGAGAATCGGCGTGAGCTGCTCGATGTGTGCGAGAACGATGTCGAGCGGTGCGTCACCGTGCGGCGGCTCGTATGGCCAGGCGCCGCCCTGCACGTAGGCGAACCGGGTGATCACGGAAATGCCAGCCTCGCGCGCCGTGTCGTAGTCGGCCTGGACGAGGGCGAGGAACTCGGGGTCAAGCGTCGGGGTGTTGACGAACTTCTCCAGGTAGAACACCCGGAGGATCTGGGTGACACCCTCGGTGCGGAACGCCTCGATTTCCGCACGGACAAGCGGCACATAACCGGAACCGTCAGCCCGGTAGTGCGTTTCGGTGTGGTCATAGAACCCGCGCTCGGGGTTGGCGATGACCCCCGCACTTTCTTCATATTGAACGGTGACGTCCCCCGGCGCGGCGATCGCGGCGGACGGGATGGCCAACGCCGCAATCCCCGCCAGTGCGATTCCGATCGGTACGAATCTCTTGTGATGTTTCCTTTGGTGCACGGTGGATCTCCTTTGAGTCGGATGATGCTTTGTGTGGAACGGAAAATTGCGTACTGGATGCCGGTTACTTCAGCCCGCTGGAAGCGAGGCCGTCGATGACCCGACGTTGCAAAACAACGAACATGATCAACACGGGTGCCATGGCGAGCAGGCTCGCTGCCATCACAACCGGGTAGTCGGTGGTGCGGTCACCAATGAGCGTTGCGAGCCCCGCCGATAACGGCATCCGATCGCTGAATGTGGTGACAACGAGCGGCCAGAGCAGCTCGTTCCACGACCACAGCACTGTGGTGATCGCGAGCACGCTGATCGTCGGGCCGGCCAGCGGGAGCATGACCTTCCAGAAGACCTGGAAAGGGTTCGCACCGTCGAGGCGGGCCGCTTCTTCGAGCTCGACCGGCATCGCGAGGAACGCGGTGCGCATCAGGAAGGTGCCGAACGCGCTGAACAGGCCGGGCAGCACCAGGCCGCCGAGCGTGTTGAGCAGGCCGAGGTTCTGCACGATCTGGTACTGCGACAGCAGGTACACCTGCGACGGCACCATCAGGATGGAGAGCACGAGCGCGAGCAGGATGCCCCTGCCCCGGAACCGCATGCGCGCGAACGCATACCCGGCGAGGGTGCAGAACAGGATCTGGGCGACCGTGCGGATCACCGTGATCACCACCGACGTCGTCAGCTGTTCCAGGAACGGCAGGCGGGTGAACACGGCGGCGTAGTTCTGCCACTGCAGTTCGGCCGGCCAGAACACGGGCGTGACGCTCTGCACCTCTGCGTTCGTCGACAGCGACATGATGATCTGCCACACGAACGGGAAGGCCATCAGCAGCCCGCCTCCGCCGAGGATGATGTGCGCGAACACGTGCGACCCGCCGCGACGCGGGGCTCGGCGACGCGGGGTCGGTTTCCTCGCTGCGGGAGGAACCCGAACGGATGCCACTGCCTCAGTCAACCTGGACCCACCGTTTCTGCAAGCGGAACTGGATCGCGGTCACGATTCCGATGATGACGAAGATCACCATGGCGATCGCCGCCGCGTAACCCTTGTCGTTGTTCACGAAACCCTCGCGATAGAAGAAGTAGACGAGCGACATGCTCTTGGGCAGCACCGGGTTGGAGCTGCCGAGGATTGCGTAGAGCAGGTCGAAGACCTGGAAGCTCGAGATGATCGTGACGATGGAGATGAAGAAGATGCTCGGCGTGAGCAGCGGGACGGTGATCGAACGAAACTGCCGCCACCTGGTTGCTCCGTCGAGTTCGGATGCCTCATACATTTCGGGCGGGATGCTCTTGAGTCCGGCGGCGAGCACGATCATCGCGAACCCAAGCGACGACCAGAGGCCGACGATCGCGACGGCGACTGTTGCGGCACCGGGGGTGCTGATCCAGTACGGTCCGTCGATGCCGAGAAAACCGAGCCCATAGTTCAAGAGTCCAAAGTCGCCGTTGAAAATGATGCGCCAGACCATGGCTACCGCCGTCGGCATCGCCACGTACGGGAGGAAGAACAGCACCCGGTAGAGCGACGCGAAACGGAGGCCAGGCAGGTTCAGCAGGCTGGCGAGGAAGACGGCGATCGGGATGCCGAGCAGCACGATTGCCGTGTAGAGCAGGGTGTTGCCGAAGGAGAGGTAGAGCGCCGGGTCGGCGAACAGGGCGACGTAGTTCTCGAATCCGGCGAAGTCCCACCCGCCGAATGCTCCCCAGTCCGTAAGGGAGTAGAACGCGGTCTGGAGGATCGGCCAGAAGTAGAACACCGAGATCCCGCCGACCAGTGGTGCGAGGAAGAGCCACGGCCAGATGCCGTCACCGGCGAAGCGACGCCGCGGTGTCTGGGGCGGGGCGCCGCTCCCGGCTCGCGCCGCCCGACCCGTGCGGGTCGGGGCGGGCGAGCCGGGAGTGTGCGTTTCGGTTGTCACTGGTTACTCCTCGGCGAGAGCCGCATCCATCTGCTCGGCGAGTTCCGCGGTGACCTCAGCGGTCGGGCGCTCACCCGAGAACGCCTGCGGCAGCAGTTCGGTCTCGAATGCGTTCCAGACGGCAGAGTTGTTGCTCACCGGGAGGGGCTTCGAGTACTCGACAGCGTCGAGGAAGATCTGCAGGTTGGCGTCAGGCATCGACTGGGTGAAGGCATCCTGTGTTCCGGTGAATGCCGGGATCATCGCGCCGGCGTCACCCTGCTGCTGCTGGGCTTCTTCGCTGGCGAGGAAGACCTGGAACGCCTGGGCGGCCTGCTTGTTCTTGGAGTCAGCGGAGACGACGTTCGAGACACCGTGGATGACGGTGGCCTGCTCCTCGCCCGTGGGCAGCGGAAGCGCCGTGATGTCACCGGCGAACGGGAGGTCGGTCAGCGCCGAGCGGAACCAGCTGCCGCCCCAGTACATGGCGAGCTTGCCGGAGGTGAACCACTGGTCTGCCGTGGTGTCGGTCAGCTGCTGGATGGACGGTGACCCGCCGCTCGCGATGAGGTCGCTCCAGAACTGGATGCCGGCCTGTGATCCTTCCGAAGCGTACCCGGAGGTGTCACCGTCGATGACCGAGCCGCCGGCCTGGAAGATCGTGTTGTAGTAGGTGGTCTGGCCGTCCATGCCGCCGGCGCCGCCATAGATTCCCTCAGCCGCGAGTGCGGTGGAGATGTCGGTGGCCGCGGTCTGGAAGTCGTCCCAGGTCCAGTCCTCGCTCGGCAGTTCGACCCCGGCCTGTTCGAACAGTGCCTTGTTGGTCCAGACGCCGATCGTGTCGAAGTCCTTCGGAACGCCGTACTGCTCGTCACCGACGTTGTAGAGGTCGACGAGCGACTCCGGATAGTTCGACAGCTCGATGTCGCCGGCGTCAACCGCGTCGGCGATCGGCTCGAGCAGGCCGTTGGACGCGTACAGGCCGATGTTCGGGCCGTTCATCCAGAACACGTCGGGAAGCGTCTTGCTCGAACCCTGCGTCTGCAGCTTGGTCCAGTACTCGGAGTACGGCGTCACGTTGACGTTCACTTCGATGTTCGGGTAGAGCTCGTTGAACGCGTCGATGTTCTCTTCGATCGCGGACACCTGGTTCTTGTCCCACAGCCCGTAGGTGATGGATGCCTTCAGGTCTTTATCGGGGGCGCCGTATTCGCCGCTGTCGCTGGTTCCGGCATCCGAGCTGCAGCCGCTGACCGCGAGCATGAGGCCCATGGCTGCGGCCACTCCGGCGGTCAACCGCCGGGCGGAGGGGGTGGACGAGGTCATGAGGTGGTCCTTTCACTGGGTAGCGCGTCTGTTGTGATTGTCGGGTGGTGCAAGGGGGCAGTACGGGAGGTGAAGTGGGAGAGAACCGCCGGCGCCAGGTCCGGGACGGTCATGGGGGTGGAACCGGCACGGAGGGATGCCGCGGCGAGCGACCCGGCAGCGACGGCTTCGCGTGCGGCGATGGGCGACACGATAGTGGGGGCGCCGTCGAGCACGTGGGCCAGGAATTCTGTCATCGTGAGCAAATCGGCATCCGCGTGCCCGCTCGCGACGCCCTCGATCGGGTACTCGGCGTCTCCCGATTCCTGCCACTCGTGGCGGCGGTTCCAGACCCTGACGGTGCCGCCAGCGGTGTCGCCGAAGTTTTCCAGGCGACCCTCGGTGCCGATGACCGTGTAGTTGCGCCAGTAATCGGGGGTGAAGTGGCACTGCTGGTAGCTCGCCTGCACGCCGTTGTCGAGGGTCATCAGCATCATCGAGACGTCTTCGACGTCGACGACGGGGTTGAGTCCGGTCTGCGCGGCCGGCGGCCAGTTGTCGTAGGAGAACCAGTCCTCCATGACCTCACCCGGGCGCTCGCGGCGGTCGGTGATGTCGCCGTAGACCATGAGGTCGCCCATGCCGACGACGCGGCGGGTGTACCCGGAGGCGAGATAGTGCACGATGTCGATGTCGTGGCTGGCCTTCTGCAGCAGGAGGGTGCCTGTCTTGGATCGGTCGGCGTGCCAGTCCTTGAAGTAGTAGTCGCCGCCGTTGCCGACGAAGTGGCGGACCCAGACGGCCTTGACCTCGCCGATCTCGCCGCGTTCGATGATCTCGCGCATCACGCGGACCACGCCGGAGTGTCGGAAGTTGTGGCCGACGTACAGCGGGGTGCCCGTCTCGGCCGCTGTCGTGAGCACCCGATCGGCACCCTCGAGGGAGATGGCGAGTGGCTTCTCGAGGTAGACGGCGATGCCGGCCTCGAGCAGGGCGACAGCGATGTTCTCGTGGGTGTGATCGGGGGTGGTGACGATCGCCGCGTCGATTCCGCCGGCGGCGATGAGCTCGTCGAGCGACTCGTAGACCGTCGCGTCAGGAAAAAGGGAGCGTGCCCGGTCGCGGCCGGGTTCGGTGGTGTCGACGGCAGCGACGACCCGTGCGCCGGGACGTGCCTCGGCGACGTGGTGCGCGATCACGCTGCGGGCGCCGGTTCCGATGACGGCGACGGCCAGGGATGGCGCCGCGGCCCTGCCGTTGCTGCCGTTGCCGGTGCCCGTGCTGCTGCCGTTGCCGGTGCCTGCGCCGTGCCCGTCACCGGCGTCGCTGGTGCCGCGAGTTGAACTGAGATTCATCTGCTGGATTCCACTTCGTTGTGTCTTCTGCCATCTTGCACCATGTTGCGCGAGTTTGTCACGTTTGATATAGAAATGATCACAAAACAGCACACTAATGCTGCTCACCCTCGGTAGGGAAGGATCGGTTTCGCTTATTTACCTGGCCGTAACACTGCGCCGGTGCAGTGCTGGGACTTCAGTGGATGCCGGGGGCGGGGCTCTGCGCCGCCGCTCCGGCCGGGTCAGTCCGCGGCTCTCGTCGTCGGGCCGGCTCCATCCGTGTCGCCCGCCTCAGCGGGTGCGGCCACGACGAGTTCGACGCCAGCCGCGGCGAGGTCAGCGGCAAACCCGGGCGACACCTCGGCATCGGTGACGAGGATGTCGATCGCGTTCAGCGGGCAGATGCGGGCGAAGGTACTGCGCCCGAGTTTGGTGGAGTCCGCAGCCACGATCACACGCTGGGCGACGCCGGCGATCTCGCTGCTGGCATCCGCTTCTCCCTCGTGAATGGTGGTCGCGCCGAATGCGGCGCTGAGCCCGTCGACGCCGAGCACTGCGGTGTCGAGGCTGAAGCCGCGCAGGGCCGCACCGACGAGCGGGCCGACCAGTTCGTACGACTGACGGCGCGGGAAACCGCCCGTGACCACGATTTTGATGTGGTCGCGCACCGACATCTCGTAGGCGATGTTGAGGGCGTTGGTGACGATCGTGACGCCGACCTTGTCGGGACCGACGCGGAGTCGCTCGCTCCGTCCGAGCATCCGTGCGACCTCGCTCGTCGTCGTGCCGCCGTTCAGGCCGACGGACTCCCCCGGATTGATGAGGTCGGCGACGGCCCTGGCGATCGCGACCTTGGCCTCGGCCTGGCGCGCGATCTTGTATTGCAGCGGGAGCTCGTATGCCGAGCCGAGCGCGGACGCCCCGCCGTGGGTGCGGGTCACGAGTCCCTGCTCGGCGAGCGCGTTGAGGTCGCGGCGTACCGTGGCCGTTGAGACGCCGAGCGCCTGGCTGACCTCGGCGATCGACACATTGCCCCGTTCACCGACGAGTTCGAGTACGACATTGAGGCGGCCCTGTTGAATCACGGCGACCCTCCTTCTCACGCTGTCATCACATCCGACACGACGTGATTGAAATTGATCAAGTCTGACCATATCGATCATTTCCAGTATGAGGTGGGGAACTTGGCGCGAAGTCGGGCTTTGATGGCAGCCGCGGCGGGTGGCCCATGTCAGCGGCGACCCGTAGCCTTAACCGGTGAGTTCTGAGCCAGCCTCATCGTCTACTGACGACATATCCGCTGACGGCATCCTCGCGACCGGCGCCGAGGCATCCGCTGTGCCCCCGCACTGGAAACGGAACGTCGCGCTCTTTCTCAGCGGCCAGACCATCTCGCTGTTCGGGTCGATGATCGTGCAGTACGCGGTGATGTGGTACGTCACTTTCGCGACCCAGTCGGGCTTTGCGATCGCGCTCTATGCCCTCGCCGCGTTCCTTCCGCAGGGCGTTGTGTCGATCTTTGGCGGTGTCGTCGCTGACCGGATGAACCGGCGTGTGCTCGTGATCATTGCCGACAGCACGATCGCGGCGGTGACGCTGGTGCTCGCGATCGCGATGTTCAACGGCATCACCGACCTCTGGGTGATTTTGCTCGCTGTGGGAGCAAGATCGATCGGGGCGGGGTTCCAGACCCCGGCAGTGCAGGCGATGATCCCGCAGATCGTGCCGGCGGAGAACCTGATGCGGGTGAACGGGCTGTTCGGGTCGATTCAGTCGGCGATGGCGCTGCTCGCGCCCGCTGCCGCTGGTGCCGTCTTCGGGCTGTGGGGCATCGTGCCCGTGTTCTTTATCGACGTCGTCACCGCCGTGATCGGTGTCGGTTTCCTCGCCTTCGTCTCGGTGCCGACGCTCGCGTCGATTGCGTCGAAGACCACGAGTTACCGCGAGGACCTGGTCGAGGGAATGCGGTACATCTGGCAGCACCGGGTGGTTCGCTGGCTGCTCGGCGTGTTCGCCATCATCTTCCTGCTGACCGTTGCGCCGTCGTTCATCACGCCACTTCTGATCGCGCGCACCTTCGGTACCGAGGTCTGGATGGTGACGGTGCTCGAGGTCGCGTTCAGCGTTGGCATGATCCTCGGAGGGGTTCTGGTGGCGACGGTGCTGGCGAAATTCGGCCGGATGCCGCTCATCCTGTTCGCGACGTTCGGTTTCGCCGCCTTCACCATCGCGCTCGGGCTCGCGCCCGACCTGTGGCTGTTCTACGCCTTCATGTTTGCGTTCGGGCTGCTCGTTCCGCTGTTCTCCGCGCCGTTCATGACCCTCGTGCAGGAGACGGTGGAACCCGAGATGCACGGGCGGGTGTTCAGTTACGTCGGCATCGTGATGGCGCTGGCGACCCCGATCGGCATGACGGTGTTCGGGCCGCTGGCCGACGTGATCAGCGTGCAGATACTCCTCGTCATCGCCGGAATCGTGACGATTCTCGTGATGGCGGTGGCCGTGTTGCTGCCGTCGGGGCGGGCGGCGATTGCGGCGGCTCGGGCGCAGCGTCCGGCGGGTGGGCGTTCCGCGGACGGGGCGGACGCCGCGGGCGACGCGGGTGCCGCGGACGCGGCGGGCGACGCGGACGCCGCGGGTGCCGCGGGTGCTACGGGTGCTACGGGTGCTACGAGTGCTACGGACGCCGCGAAGCGAGGGGCCGACGCGAACGACGCGAAGCGAGGGGCCGACGCGAACGACGCGAAGCGAGGGGCCGACGCGAACGACGCGAAGCGAGGGGCCGACGCGCGGTAGCGGCGGCGCCGGCCCTCCCTAACCGTCCGAGCGCTGCACATCCGGGCCTCGCGGGCTCACATCCGTCCCGCCTTTTGCCGAGCGCTGCACATCCATGCCCAAGCGGCAGAAGTAACTGGAGCGCGAGCATGGGAGTGCCGCGCTCAGCACGGGGCCGCCCCTCCGCGCGCCAGTGTGCCCGCGGGCGTCCCCGACCATCTCTCATCCGAGCGCTGCAACTCGACTACCCCTCCCCCGCGAGCGCTGCACATCCATGCCCAAGCGGCAGAAGTAACTGCAGCGCAAGCATGGAAGTGCCGCGCTCGACGCCCGGGGGGATGCCATCGTTCCCATCCGCGCCCGGGCACCCAACACCGGGCCGCGACTCCTTCACAGCAGCGTGCATTCGTTCGTCTATCCCCCATCGAACGGATGCCGCCCGCCACCCCTCGAAGCGGCCGACAGTTGAGGGGTGCCCGATTTCATCATCCGCAGACACGAGGAGCTGGCCACGGGGGCCAACGACTCGACACTTCGCCGATCGTCCCGCAACGGCGCGATAGTGCGCATCGCCCACGGCTCGTACGCCCCCTCGGCGTTCTGGGGCGGCCTCGCGCGCCACGAGCAGCACCGACTCAAGGTTCTGGAGGCCGCGGGTCGAGCGCGAGGCACAGTGCTGTACTCCCATTACGCAGCCGCCGCCCTCTGGGGCATCCGGATTCTGGGTTCCTGGCCGGAGAGAATCGACGTGACGACCGACCAATCGCGCGGCGGCCGCTCATCCGGTGCGGTGAAGCGCCACTGCCGCCCGCTCACGTCTGTTGAGATCGTTGAGCTCGACGGCCTGTTCCTGACCACTCCCGCCCAGACGGTCGTCGATCTCGCGCGCGACCTGCCGTTTGCCGACGGCGTCGTGGCGATGGACTCCGCACTGCACGAGGCGCGCCACGCTGGTGCCCTGACCACGACGGATGCCATCACCCGCTGCGTCGAAGCGGCATCCGGTCAACGGGGCTACCGCAAGGCGCACGCGGCGGCGGCTTTCGCGACGAGCCAATCGGATTCACCGGAGGAGTCGCACAGCCGTGTGTGGATCCACCTTCTCGGTTTTCCCCCTCCATTGCTTCAGGTCGAGTTCCGCCTCCCGAGCGGACGCACAGCCAGGCCGGACTTTTACTGGAACGACTTCGATCACGCCGGGGAGTGCGACGGGCGAGCCAAATACACGGATCCCCGCTACCTTCACGGACGCACACCCGAGAAGGCCGTCATCGACGAGAAGAACCGCGAGAACGAGCTGCGCCAGGTGGTCGGCCGCCTCTCGCGCTGGGAGCCGCGGGACCTCTATCCGCCGCGCCGGCTCTACGACAGGCTCACGTTCGACGGGCTGCCCTCGTCGAAGCGGCGCCCATGACGCGTGCGTCGACCTGCACCCTGCCAGGCGCCCGCTGACCTTGGCAGTCGCCCGCTGACCCTGGTCGCTCCCCGCTCCCCGCTCTCCCTCGCCGTCGCCCGTGCCCGCGCCGGCAGCCGCTCGCCCTGCTCGCTGGCCCACCTCGCGCCCAGCGCTGCAGATCCATGCCCGCGCTGCAGAAGCTTCTGTAGCGCGGGCATGGAAGTGCAGCGCTCGCTCACTATCCAGCGCTCGCGCACCGACCGACCACCCGCTCACGGACGAGCCCGTCCCCTGCACAATCCGGTGGCGGTACGCTGGCGGGCAGGTGGCGGCACACTGGCGTCCTCCTGGCGTGGTGCCACCGAACCGGGCGGAGCGAGCATGGGTTCTATGAATAAGACACGAATTATTGAGCTTCGACAGGCACAGGGCTGGACCCAGGAGCGACTCGCGACCGAGAGCGGAATCGGACTCAGGACGGTTCAGCGTCTGGAGGCGGGCGAGGACGCAAGTCTGGAAACCCTGTCCCTGGTGGCGGACGCCCTCCGAGTTTCGGTGCGCGACCTCTTCTCAGCGATCGACGACGCGGAACTGAACAGCCGGGTGGACTCACTCGAGGACCGCACCGCGCACCAGCAGGCCGCGCGCGACCGGATCACCGGCGCCTGGCGCTGGCTCTATCTCGGGATCGGCATCGTCCTCACCCTGGTCAGCTTCACTTTCGCCCAGGGCATGGTGTTGTTCCTCGGCTACTGGGTGGGCGGCACGATGATCCTGCTCGCGCTTCGCCGGCTCTACCTCGAACCCCACCTCGACGAGAAGTACCCGCTGTCCCGAACCACCCCGTCCCGTCGCGAACGACGCGCGAGCCGCAACCACGCCCAGCCCACGGCAGAGAAGACTCCCGCCGAGATTTAACACGCGAACGGATGCCTGCGGGCCGGGGCTGACGCCGTGCGATCGATCCGCTCTGCAGAAACGGATGCCTGCGGGCCGCGGCTGGCGCCGTGAGATCGATCCGCTCTGCGGGTGTGATGCGCACATCGTGGCTACCTGAATCCCCGCGCCCCGGCATCCGTACGCGCCTTTATCCCTCGCCGCCACCCGCACCCTCGCTCAGCGCTGCAGAAACGGATGCCTGCGGGCCGCGGCTGGCCCCGTGAGATCGATCCGCTCTGCTGAAAACGGATGCCTGCGGGCCGGGGCTGACGCCGTGCGATCGATCCGCTCTGCGGGTGTGATGCCCCCATCGTGGCTAGCCGCACCCCGGCATCCGCACGCGCTCTCATCCCTCACCGCCACCCGCACCCTCTCTCAACGCTGCACATCCATGCCCGCGCTGCAGAAGCTTCTGTAGCGCGGGCATGGAACTGCCGCGCTCGACGCCGAATCGCCCAGCACGTCTCAATCAACGCGCCTCACGCGAGCGGGCGAGCAGCAACAGCCCCACCACCGCGAACACGAGCCCGGGAAGGGCGGCCCACGCCAGCACCCCAGCTCCCGCCAGCGACGCAATCGCGGCCCCGGCCGCCGCGCCGCCACCGATCGCCGCGTTGAACGTGCTGGTGAGCCAGGCGGATGCCCGCGGGCGAAGCTCCTCGGATGCCGCAGCCAGCACCGCGAATTGCAGAATGGCGGGCACACCGCCGAAGGCGATCCCCCACACCCCGACTCCCACGACACCGAGTACAGGCCGATCCGCGGCGAGCGCAAGCAGCGCGACCCCGACCGCGAGTCCGGCGACGAGTGCGACCGGTGTCGCGTGCGGCCAGCGCGTGCCCGCCACTCCCGCACCGATGAGCCCGCCGATGCCGAGCACGCCGTAGACGACGAGCACCATCGGGAGCGCGGCGGGTGCGATGCCGACGACGTCGAGCAGGTAGGGGCTCACGAGTGAGAACAGCGCGTACTGCGACCCCATCACGAGAACGACGATGCCACAGAGCGCGAGCACCCGGCCGCGTGAGCGGTCCGCTCCCCCGGTTCCGCCGGCGGTCGGACCGTGCTCAACCCCGGGAACCCGCGGAAGCACCAGCCGCAGCATCCCAACGACGAGGAGCAGGGCAGCCGCGACGACGACAAACGGCATCCGCCAGCCGAACCCGTCGGCGAGCGCCGCTCCCGCTGGCACACCGAGCACGAACGCCGCGCTGACGCCGGCACCGGTGATCGCCACAGCCTGCGCCAGGCGATGCCCCGGCACGAGCTGGGCGGTGTAGCTGCCGGTCACCGCCCAGAACAGCCCGTGCGCCGCGCCGGCCACGATGCGCGCGAGCACGATCATCGGCATCCCTCCCGCTGCAGCGGCGCCCAGGTTCGCGAGCGCCATCACGGCGAGCGCGATCATGAGGAGGCTGCGGCGTTCAAAACGCAGGGTCAGCCGCACGAGCAACGGGGTGAGCGCCACAACGGCGACCGCAAACACCGTGACGAGGAGGGGCAGCGCTGCGGGATCGACGTGCAAGTCCCGCGCCATCGGCGTCAGCACGGCGGTCGGCAGAAACTCCGTCGTCACACTGACGAACACGGCGACGGCGAGGGCCACGAGCGGCACCACGGGGAACGGCGTCGTCGCACGCAGCTCCGAGCGCGTCTCCTCCGTACTCACAGCATCCACCGCTGCAGATCCATGCTCGCGCTACAGAAGTATCTGCAGCCCGAACATGCAAGTACAGCGCTCGTCACGAGGACCGCACCACCCGCACGAACCGCGCCGTGAGGTCGTCGCCGTCCGCCACGTCGACGTGCGGCATCCGTTTCACTCACCCACGAGCCGGACACCGACCGGCCCTGAGCGCAGGCCAGCACCCACCGCTGCAGATCCATGCCCGCGCTACAGAAGTATCTGCAGCGCGAGCATGGAAGTGCCGCGCTCGTCACGAGGACCGCACCACCCGCACGAACCGCACCGTGCGGTCGTCGCCGTCCGCCACGTCGACCCGCGGCATCCGTTTCATTCCCCCACGAACCGGACGCCGACCGGCCCTGAGCGCAGGCCAGCACCCACCGCTGCAGACCCATGCCCGCGCTACAGAAGTATCTGCGGCGCGAGCATGGAAGTGCCGCGCTCGTCACGAGGACCGCACCACCCGCACGAACCGCGCCGTCAGGTCATCGGCGTCGGCCGCGAGCGAAACCCTGAACGACGGATGCTCCGCGAGGGCTCCCGACGGAACCGCCACTGTCGCGGTTTTCCAGACACCATCCCCGGTGCGCTCGACCGGTGGCGACGACCAGTCCCCCACATCCACGGTGAACGCGCCGGTCCCCGAGTCGAGGTACGTCACCTTGACCACGCACGCCTCGGATGCCGCCGTGAATCGGGAATCGAGCTCGAAGACGAATCCGGTGTCGCCGCCAGCGGCATCCGTTCGCAAGCCCTCGTGAGCAGTCCCGTTGTCGGGTTCGAAGACCTCCACATGCACGTCGTCGTCCGAGCGGTGCGCGACCGAACCCGGTTCATCGACCTGCACGAGCCAGCGTTCCAGGTTGCGCACCCACGGGCGGCTGGTCCACGACTCGGAGCCGTCACCAAACGGCCCGACCTCGTCGCCCGCCCAGTAGGTGTCTTCGGCATCGCGCAACGCGGCCCAGGCATCCGCCGACGTCGCCGCCGTCGCGCCCATCGACAGCCGCACCCAGTCCCAGTGCTCCGGATACTCGGCGAAGTACGACGGGCCTGGCACGACGTAGATCCAGTTCGTGCGCAACTGCAGCGCCTTGAGGTTCGACTGCCGAACGGCGTAGTACGGGTCGTCGGTCTCATAGCCGCAGTCGTTGTAGCACTCGTTCTCGGTGGCGACGACGCGCGTGCCGTCGTGCACCGGCAGAGAGTCGTCGAGCGCGAGGTGCCCATTCGGCAGGATGTGCGACCCGTACGCCGGCGCCTCGCTCAGGTGAAAGTTCGACAGCTCGGTGATGCCGGTACGGATGCCGAGACCCGCGTCGACCGCCTGCGCCGCGAGCAGGTCGTCGTCGGCCCCGAACGGACCGAAGGGGTAGTCCTCGCCGGTGAAGACGAGCTTGTTCGCGTTCTCGCCGAACAACTCGGCAAGGTCGGTCCAGGCGTGGTCGTACCAGGCGAGGTAGGTCTCGAGATCGAGGTCGCCAGCCTCGACGGCGGCGGTCACCATTTCGTAGTCGAACTCGGCCCAGGTGAACGCGCCGGGAACGTAAACGAACGACAGGCGCGGATCGGCGGCGAGACCGCCGTCGACAAAGACCCGCCGGTAGGTGTCGAGCAAATGACCCCACACGCACTCATCCCAGATCGGCAGGTGCCTCTCGCCGTCGTAATCCGGCCCGTAGGTCGAGACACCGCACTCCTCGGCCACCCACTCCGGCGCCCAGCTCTCACCGCTCGCGAAGATGCGCATCCAGAACCGGTCGGGTCCGGCCAGCTGCGCGTCGAGCGAGTCGAAACTCAGGCCCTGTGCCTCTCCACTCGCGCCGCGGTCGAGGTCTCCCTGCCGCGGCTGGATCTGCCGCCAGCTGACATCGACGGATCGAACGAACACGTGGTCCGAAACGGATGCCTCCTCCGAGAAGAACCCGGAATTCGGCGCCGGTCGTGCGGATGCCGGCAGGCTCCAGTCGTCGCCCGGTCGAATCTCGACGCCGTTTCCCGAATCGAGAAACTCAAATGCTGGCCCGTCCGCGTTCGGGGCCGGAGGGGCCGGCGGCGTCGAGGCAGCCGGGACCGGGCTCGCGCACGCCGTCACGAGGGTGACCGCAACGAGAGAGACAAACGCAGCCACACGGCGCGGCAGAAGCCGGGAACGGGCGGGCCGCCCGTCTCGATCGGCGTTCGCCATGCGATCTCCCGTCGTCGTGGCATCCGTTTCAGGACCTCACCGTACCGAAGTGCGCGCCGCGGCGAGTGCCGAGATGTGCGTTCAACTCGGCCCGCGTCGCCTGCGCGCCGGTGCCACCGGCCGCACGGACGGAGAGCGACCCGGCAACCGCGGCCCAGCGCACCCGCTCGGTCTCGTCCGAAACCCCGGCGATCAGCGCCGCGAGGTAACCGGCATCGAAGCTGTCACCGGCACCGGTCGTGTCGACAACCTCGAGCGTCAGCCCTGGCGCGGCGAATTCATGGCCGTCCGGCGAGAACGCCCGGCCGCCCGCCTTGCCCGACTTGACCGCAACGACGGGACCGAACGCTGAAATCTGCGCCGCTGCGAGCGCGACCGGATCGTCACCCGCTGCAGAACCGGCACCGGGAAGAGCCTCAGCGATCGCGAGCACCTCTTCGGTGTTGGGCAGCAGCACGTCGACGAGGGGAAGCACCTCGGCGAGACCCTCCCACCGCCCGGCCGGATCCCAGTTGGTGTCGAGGCTGACCGATGCCCCGGTAGCGCGAATGCGCCCCAGCAGCGCGGGCAGCTCGGCGGCAAGACCCGGCTGGAGGAAGAAGGATGCCACGTGGACGTGCTGGGGACGGAGACGAGCCACCGCCGCATCGATATCGGCTGCGGTGAGCGCCGGAATCGTTCCGGGAAGGGTGAGGATCGAACGATCGGACGCGCTCGAGAGGATGACACTCAACCCGGTCGGGATGACCGGGTCCACCCGGATGCCCGACACGTCGAGTCCGGCATCCCGGAGCAATCCGACGGTGAATCGGCCGAACACGTCGTCGCCGACAACGGCGGAGACGGCGGTCGAGACCCCGAGCCGGGCCAGTCCGCACGCCGCGATCGTGGCGCTGCCGCCCATCACCAGGTCGGCGGCGTCGAGCAACTGCTCGGCCTGGCCGAACCGGGGAACGACGTCGCCCCGGAGCACAAGGTCCGGGTTGGCGTCGCCGACGACCAGCACGTCAACCGAGCCGTCCGGGGAGTCGCCAGCTGACGGCATCCGTTCGCCTCCCATCAACCCTTCATTCCGGAGAACGACATCGTCGCGATGAACTGCCGCTGCGCGACCAGAAAGAACAGAATCAGCGGAAGCGTCGCGATGACGTTGCCGGCCATGAGGAGGTCCCACTGGGTGCGGCGGGTGCCCTGGAAGTTGGCGATGCCGAGCTGCAGCGTGAACGCGTTCTCGTTGTTGATCGCGATGAGGGGCCAGACCAGGTCGTTCCACGAACTCAGGAGGGTAAAGATCGCGAGGGTGGCGATCGCCGGCTTCGCGAGTGGGAGGACGACCCGGAAGAACACCTGCCATTTGCTGCAACCGTCGATGATCGCTGCTTCCTCGAGTTCTGCTGGGAGGGAGAGGAAGAACTGGCGCATCAGGAAGATCCCGAAAGCGGATGCCAGCCACGGCACGATCGCCGCACCGAGGCCGTCGATCAGACCGAGCCGGGCGAACAGAATGTAGGTCGGGATCATCAGAAGCTGGGTCGGGATCATGATCGTGCCGAGGATCAGGAAGAAGCCGAGGCCGCGACCGGCGAACTTCATCCGGGCGAAGCCGTACCCGGCCAGGGAACACAGGACGATGTGCGACAGAATCGCGGCGCTCGAGACAATCACCGTGTTGCCGAGCCACAGCAGAATGTCCGAGTCCGCGAACAGACCAGCAAACCCGTCGAGGGTGAGCCGCGACGGGATGAGCGGCGGCGGGAAGCTCACGAGTTCCTCAGCAGGAGACAGCGCGGCGAGGAACATTTGCGCGAACGGCAGGAGGAACAGCAGTGCGACCGGGGCGAGGAAGAAGTGCCAGCCACTGAAGCCGCGACCTCGTTTCTTCGGCGTCGCGAGCTCAACTGCCGGGTTCAGCAGGGACGTGCTCATCAGAAGGCCTCCAGGTTGCGGCGCCGCGAGTACCAGACGACGAACAGGGTGATCACGAGAGTGAGGGCGAAGAGGGCATACGCAACGGCCGAGCCGTAGCCGAACTCGAGCCCGCGGAAGGCGCGCTCCCAGAGGAAGTACACGATTGTTTTCGTCGCGTCGAGCGGCCCGCCCCTGGTCGTCGTATAGACAAGGTCGAAGAGCTGGATCGCGCCGATGACCTGCCAGATGGCGACGAAGACAGTGACCGGAGCGAGTTGCGGCCACACCACATGCCAGAAGGCCTGCCAGCGACTGGCCCCGTCAATGCGGGCGGCCTCAAGCAGTTCAGGCGGGATGTCCTGCAACGCCGCGAGGTAGATGACCGTCGTGAATGCGGCCTGCCCCCAGAGCGACATGATCGCGATGACGACCATGGCCTGGGCCGGGTCTTCAAGCCATCCCTGCTGCGGGAGCCCAAGCATCCGAAGCACGTTGTTGACGATTCCGTACTGCGGGTTGAACAGGTAGGTGGACAGGATGCCGGTTGCTGCGGCCGACGCGACGAACGGCACGAAGATGGCCGTGCGATACAGCCCGATGAAACGGATGTTCCGGTTCAGTGCGACCGCGAGAAACAGCCCACCGAGCACCGACATCGGGACGAAGAGGATCGTGTACAGCCCCGTGTGGGTGATCGCGTCGAAGAACTTGTCGTCGCTGACGAGCCGCTCGTAGTTCGTGGTCCCGACAAACTGCGGATCGCTGAAGCCGTCCCACTTTTGCAGCGACAGCACGAACGCCCACACGGCCGGGAAGATCGACAGCCCGAGAATGATGAGGGTCGCCGGCCCGACAAAGGTCCAGCCGTCGAGTGCACGCCGACGGCTGGCTTTGCGTTGCGCTTGTTGCCGCTGGGCTGTCGGCACCGTGAAGGTGAGCGCAGGCGCACCGGTCTTGCCGGCGCGCCTGCGACTGTCCTTACCGGTGGACAGAGACGCCGTCATTATTACTCTTCGCTCAGCGCGGAGTTCGCGCGCTCAGCCGCTTCCTCGAGAGCGGCCTGCGGTTCGCCCTGCCCCTGAAGCACTTCGGCGATGGCATCCGCGATCGCTTCCGACAGGCCGACGTAACCCGGAACGGTCGGTCGCGCCTGCTTCGCGTTGGCGTTGTTCTCGGCCATGATGTCGAGTCCGGGATAGTTCTCGACTTGGGCGGCAAACGCCTCAGAATCCGCTGACGAGGCCCGGATCGGGAGGTTGCCGACCTCGACGTTCCAGCGCTCATCCTGCTCCGCCGACGTGAGCCACTTGGTGAACTCGAACGCCCAGTACTCGCGGTTCTTGTCCTTGTGGTCAAACAGCGCCCAAATGTCCGGTCCCGAGACTGTGGTGTGGTCGCCATCGGTTCCCGGCAGAACGGTCACGCCGTAGTTCGTGCCGGCGGTGTTGAGGTCGTACAGCTGCCACGGGCCCGAGGTCATCATCGCGATCCGGTCGGTTGCGAAGAGCTGCGCGAACTTCGTGTCGGTCTGGTCGAGGTAGACGCTCTTGTCATCGACCGCCATGCCCTGCAGGAAGGTCAGTGCCTCTACTCCTGCATCGGATGCGAACTCCGCGGTCTTCTCGTCGTCGCTGAGGATTGCACCACCGCGCTGCCACAGGTGCGGCCAGAACTGCCAGGTGGTCTCCTCCGATCCGGAGACGGAGTAGGCGTATCCATAAGTGTTGGTCGCGGCATCCGTCAATTCAGCAGCCGCCGCACGGAAGTCCTCCCACGTCCAGTCGGCGGTCGGATACGCGACACCGGCAGCGTCGAACACCGTCTTGTTGTAGATGAGCGAGAGGTTGTCGACGATGGCGGGGAACCCGATCGTCTTCTCCCCCGTCGGCTGCACCGTCTTGCGCGCGGCGTCAGAGAAGTCGTCCCACTCGACGTCGGCCTCAGCGACCTGGTCGGTGATGTCGAGGGTGCGGTTCGAGCGTTCGAGCTGGCTCGCCCACGACCCGAAGGCGTAGGAGATATCGGGGTATGACCCGCCGGCGAACCCCGCGGACAGCTTCTGGAGCAGGTCCTCGGTGGACGAGGCGCCGGGCGACAGATCGATGGTCACGTTCGGGTGTTCTTCCTCGAACTCCTCGGCCAGGGACTCCAGGATCTTCTGGGCGTCGTCGGTCTGTCCGCTCCACATCGTGATCGTGACGTCAGCGTCCTCATCGAGCGTCGTCGCGCCCTGGGAAGATCCGCCGCAGGCTGTCACTCCGATCAGAACCGCGACGGTGCCGAATATAGCGGAGACGCGCCCGATACTCCGGGCAGTGCGTGTGTGGCGTCCGATCCTCATGGTGTCCTCTGTTCCTGGTGGGTTGGCGTTTGGGGTAACGAGCGGGGCAGCTCAGGTGAGCACGATTGAACGGGTGAGATGACGGGGAGCGTCGGGGTTGAGGCCGCGTGATTCGGCGAGCGCAACGGCCAGTCGCTGGGCCTGAACGAGTTCGACAAGTGGGTCCGCGACGGAGGTGACGACGTGCGCGCCGGTCGCTTCGATCTGCTCGACGAGCGCAGGATCGGTGTCACTGAAGATCCAGACGACGGATGCCTCGCTCGCGACGGCCAGAGGACCGTGACGGAAGTCGAGAACGGGATACGACTCCGACCAGGCCTGTGCGGCCTCACGGATCTTGAGCGCGGCCTCCTGGGCGAGGCCGTAGGTCCAGCCGCTCCCGAGGTAGACGAAGTGGCTCTTTCCTTCGATGCTGACCGGAAGAGGTGCGCTCAATGCGGCCTCGGCCTGCTCGACAACCCCGGAGATGTCGTACCCGAGCGCGGCCCGTGCCAGAAGGAGGAATGTCGTCGGGAATCTGGTCTGGACGATGGATTGCTCGTCGGCGAAATCAAGGCCGAGCACGCTGTCAGCGAGCTCGGTGACCGGGGACTCCGAGACCCCCGTGACCGCAATGCGGTGGACACCGGACGGAACCTCGCGCAGAGCGTCGAGTACTTCGGTCGTGGTGCCCGAGCGGGTCAGCGCAATCACGGTGTCGTAATCCCGCCATGCCCGCGGTTCTGACGCGTATGCGGCATCCGTTCGCCCCCAGCCGCCCTGCTCACGCAGTGCCGCAAACGACTCGGCGACGTACGCCGACGTGCCGCACCCGATGACGAGAACATTCTCTCCCCGGCGGCAGAGCGCATTGCGCGCCGCGTCGAGGCCGCCGAGGGCTTCCCGCCACGTGGCGGGCTGACTGGAGATCTCGAGCTGGGTGATCGTCATAGAGAGTCCGATGGTCGAGGGAGCGATCCGTCGAGCGAGGGAGAGAGCGTCCTCGACCCGTCGTTGGGTTGTCACACAGTCTCGGGGAGAACTGCTCACCTGACAAGAAAAATGTCTGAGTTAATCATTTCGAGTGATTGATTGTTACAAGGAGGTTTCGGCGGGCGAAACGGGCGCGACAAACGGCGCCTCCCCTTCCTCGATCGATCGATCGTGGAGGGGGATGACGCTTCCGACAATGTGAAGTCGGTTACGCTCCGACCGACGTCAGGTCGTGGTCGAGGGTGCCTCCGAGTTCACGAGGCAGGTATTGCGCGTGCGCCGCGGTGAGCTCGTCGCACAGCGCCCATATCTGCGCCGGGGTGAGCGTCGAGGAGGCGTTGGGATCGATGAGGACCGCCTGCCGCACCCGCTCCGGATCGCCGTGGCGCGCGGCCTCGATTGCCAGGGCAGCGACGGAGAGGTAGGTGCGGTTGAGTGCGGCCCCCTGCTCGGCGATCGAACCGACCGCGATCGGGTGCACCCCTTCCGCGTTCACGAGCGCGGGCACCTCGACTACGGCACCCTCGGGCAGGTTGTCGATGAGCCCAGCGTTGACGACGTTGACGTGGATGACCCGCTCGGTCCCTGTGAGGATCGAGTGGATCACCTGTGGCGCGTACTCGGCCGCTCCGTCATCGAGTTCGAGATCAGCGCCGGAGTCGAGCGCCTCGCGGGCGGCGTGGAACTCCGCGACGTTATCGTCGCTGATGCCGATGTACTGCAGCGGTTCGATCCGGAAGTGTTCGATCTGTGCCGGATCGCGCAGGAACCACGACAGGTATTCGGACGAGTGCTCACTCGTCTCGGTCGGATAGAAGCCGATGCGCCGGAAGATCTCGGCGCGCACCCGGCGCTGCAGCTCGGGGTCCGACTCGATGAGCGCACGGAGTCGTGGATAGAGGTCTTCACCGTTGTGCGACCACTCGTAGAGCCAGGACTGGTGGTTAACCCCGGCCGCGCGGTAGTGGGTTTCCTCGAGCGGAACACCGACGAGATCGCAGAGATCGTTGACGGTCCAGTAGACGCTGTGGCAGAGGCCGAGCGTTTTGATGTTCGGCGCGACCACCGACGTCCACCAGACGTTCATCGCCATCGGGTTCGTGTAGTTGAGGAACCAGGCGTCAGGGCACAGGTCCTGCATGTCGCGGGCAATCCCGCTGAGCACGGGGAACGTGCGCAACGCGCGGAACACTCCGCCGACGCCCGTCGTGTCGCCGATTGTCTGGAGCAGGCCGTGCTTCGCCGGGATCTCGAGATCGACCTTCGTGGCGGCGACGCCTCCGACCTGAATCATGTTCACGACGAAGTCCGCACCGGCAAGCGCAGCTCGACGATCCTCCGTGACCTCAAGGTCGAGCGCCCTGCCGCGCCGGCGCGCGACCTGACGCGCTGTGCCCTCGGCGACAGCCAGGCGCTCGGCGTCGATGTCGTGCAGCACGATGTTGAGCGTCGGCAGGTCATCGAAACGCAACAGGTCGTTGAGGAGCTGGCGGGTGAAGACGACGCTTCCCGCGCCGATGAAAACAATTCGAGGCATGCCGAGAGTCTGGCCCGCCTTGCGCGAATCGTGCAACCAATTGAGCGAAAAATGGCTAAAGTGAACAACCATACTGCTCGCTCATCGACCCGCCGGAGGTTCCCGTGACACTGCCCTGGACCGGAACTCCGCGGCTGCGAGCCGCCTCAGGCAAGCGATCGGAGCGCATGCTTGCCATCCTCGAGGTCGTGTCGGAGCGCGGAACGATTAGTTTGAGCGATCTTGCTGAGACGCTCGATGTCTCAGCCGCGACTGCTCGGCGCGATCTCGCGGAACTTGAGGCGCAGAGACTCTTGCTGCGCACCCACGGAGGAGCGGCCGCAATCGAGTCTCATCCGGAGCTTCCCGTTCCCCTTCGCGACTCGAAATTCCACGAGGCCAAGCGCACGATCGCAGCGCACGTCGCGGGCCTCATCCCGAATGGCGGTCGCCACGCGGTCGCGCTCTGTGGCGGCTCAACGACGTCTGCCGTTGCCCACGCTCTCTCAAACCACCGCGAACTCACGATCGTCACCAACTCGCTCACCATCGCGGGACTCATCACGACCTACCCACAGCTGAGCGTGGTGATGACGGGCGGAACGCTCCGGGCCGAATCACTCGAACTCGTCGGTGTGCTCGCCGAGCGTACGTTCAACGCCATGAATGTGGGCACCGCCATTCTCGGGGCCGACGGAATCTCGGCATCCGGTGGAGTGACGACGCACAACGAGACCGAGGCGCGCACGAACAACGCGATGATTCAGAACGCGCAGTTCGCCATCGTCGTCGCCGACGGGTCGAAGGTTGGCAGGCTCGCCCTCGCCGAGGTCGCGCCCATCACCGACATCAACCTGCTGGTGACGGATGCCTCCGCTGACGCAGACGCCGTCGCTGCAATTCGCGCTGCCGGTGTCGATGTGCACGTTGTGGCGGCCTGAAGCCCCGCGCCCCCGGCATCCGCTCGCACCCGCCCGCATCCGCGCGCTCATCCGCCGGCGCTGCACATCCATGCCCGCGCTGCAGAAGCTTCTGTAGCGCGGGCATGGAACTGCCGCGCTCGCGCGACGGAGACCGCGTACGCGCGCCCTACGCCGAGCCGCGCCGCACCATCTGGGTCGGCAGCGTCATCGCTGCAGCCGGGTTCCCGTCGATCACCTCGAGCAGGAGCCGCACCATCTCCGAGCTGATCCGGTCGAACGGCTGTTTCATCGTCGTGAGCTGCGGGTTCGTCTGGGTGGCGACAGGAGAGTCATCGAAACCGACGACCGCGACATCCTCCGGCACCCGCCGCCCCGCTTCTGCCAGCACATCGAGCGCGCCCGCAGCCATCAGGTCATTGCCCGCGAACACCGCATCGATCGACGGGTCACGCTCGAGCAGCTCGCGCATCCCGCGCACCCCGCTCGCCCGCGAGTAGTCGCCAATGGCAATGAGCGACTCGTCTACCGCGTCACCGAGCTGGTCGCGATACCCAGCAAGCCGGCCGATCCCGCCCGATGTGTCCTGCGGTCCGGTGATCGTCGCAATCCTCGTGCGCCCGAGGTCCTGCAGGTACTCAACGGCGGTCTGCGCCCCGTGCTGATCGTCGGCGGCGACGTAGCCGATCTTGCGTTCAAAGCCCAGCGGGATGCCACAGGCGATCGCCGGCACCTTCGACCGCACGAGCTCCGACAGAAACCCCTGCCGACCGGCGTGCGAGGAGACGAGCAACACCCCGTCAACGTGCCCGGCGGTGATGAAGTCGGTGACCCGGCGTTGCTCCGCCTCGGTCCCGGCCATGAGCAACACGAGGGGTATGTCGCGCTGCTCGAGCGCCTGCGCTGCACCGCGCATCAGCAGCGAGAAGTTCGGGTCTTCGAACAATCGCTCATGCGGTTCGGTCAACAGGAACGCCACCGAGTTCGCCCTGCTCGTCGCCAGGCTCCGCGCGTGCGGGTTGATCCGGTAGCCGGTCTTCTTGATCGCAGCATTCACCGCCGACAGCGAGTCCGGGCTGACCCAGTGCCCGCCGTTGAGTACGCGCGACACCGTGCCGCGGGACACCCCGGCTTCAACGGCGACGTCGTCGATCGTCGGCCTGCGACGCGGTCCCTGGGTGCTCACGCCCCCAGCATAGGTGACCCGGTTCGTCACGCCTTCACCGCGCCAGCGGCGAGGTCCACCTTCCAGAAGCGCTGCAGCAGCAGGAACAGGAGGATGAGCGGGATGACGGAGAGCAGCGCCCCGGTGATCACAAGCGTGTAGAGCGCAGGCGCCGTCGCACCCTGGTTGAGCAGACCGCTGAGCCCAACGGTGATCGGGAACAGGTTGTCGTTTCCGAGCATGATGTACGGCAGCATGAAGTTGTTCCACACAGCGACGAACTGGAACAGGAAGATCGTGACGAGCCCGGGCAGCATCATCGGTGTGGCGATCTTCGCGAAGATCCCCATCTCCCCCGCACCCTCGGTGCGTGCGGCTTCGATCACGTCGGTGGGTACGGATGCCGCGGCGTAGATCCTGGCCAGGTAGATGCCGTACGGGCTGATGAGCTGCGGCAGCAACACGGCCCAGTAGGTGTTCGTCAGCCCCACTTGCGCCATGAGGAAGTACTGCGGAATCGCGAGGATCACGCCGGGGACCAGCACACCCATGAGCAGGATCTTGAACACCATCGACTTGCCCGGGAAGGTGAACTTCGCGAGCACGTACCCGGACAGTGCCGACACCCAGGTGCTGATGAGCGCACCGACGCCAGCGTACAACGCGGTGTTCAGCATCCAGCGCCAGAACAGGCCGTCGCGATACTGCGTCAGCTCGACGATGTTCTCCCACAGGTGGGTGCTCGGCATCAGGGTGAACGTGGAGAACAGCTCTGCGCCGTTCTTCGTCGACGCCATGACGACCCAGAGCACCGGGAAGAGGCAATAGAGGGCGCCAAGAATCAGGATGCCGGTCGAGACGAAACTGATCGGCTCGCGTTTGGCCTTCGCGTGGGGCGCGGCGCCGGTCGACCGGACCCGGGATGCGGAGAGAGTGGTCATGTCAGTCTTCCTGTCCGAAAGCGCGCTTCTGGACGATGCGGAGGAATAGGAACGAGAGCGCGAAGGTCGCGATCGCGATCACCATCGAGGTCGCTGCCGCCGAGTAGATGTCGTCGCGGGTGAACGCGTCACGATAGACGAGCATGAGCGGTGACCAGCTTGTTGAGAGGCTGTTCGACAGCGGACGGAGGATCGTCGGCTCGCTGAACACCTGGAGCGTGGCGATCATCGAGAACAGACCGGTCATCACCAGGGCGGGCGCGATAATCGGGATCTTGATGCGGAGCGCGATCTGCACCTCGCTCGCACCGTCGATCTTCGCGGCTTCGTAGATCTCGGTTGGCACGGCCTTGAGCGACGTGTAGATGACGATCATGTTGAAGCCGACGCCGCCCCACAACGCGATATTCGCGATGCCGAAGAGCACGAGGCCACTCGACAGCATGCTCGGCACGTCCCAGCCGAGCAAGTCGAAGATGTAGTAGAACGGGCTGACCGCCGGCAGGTAGAGGAAGCCCCAGAGCAGCGAACTGATTACGGCGGGCACCGCGTACGGCAGGAAGATCGAGATGCGGGAGAACCCGGCTGCCCGGGTGCGCTTCGAGTCGAGCAGCAATGCGAACAGCAGGGCGAGCGCGAGCATCGTCGGGATGAGCACGACCCCGTAGAGCAGGACCCGGCCGACGCTGGCCGCGAACTCGGGGTTGGTGAAGGTGCTGATGTAGTTCTCGAAACCGGCGAAGACGCGGGTCTGTCCACCGGAACCGAGACCGAGGCCGACGACCTTCTTCTTCTGGAAGCTGAGGAAGAGTGTGTACACGATCGGCGCGAGCATGAACAGGGTGAACAGCAGGATGCCCGGCGCGAGCATGAGATACGGGGTGAGCACCCGCGTGCGGAAGTTTCCCGGCCGCTTTCGGGCGGCATCCGTTCGCCGGCTCTTTCCGGGTGCGGATGGCGCCTTCTTCGGCGCGGGTTCAGCGAGGGATGTCACGGAGATCTCCGGGGGTTGAGGCCACCGGGGCGCTTGAGGCGCCCCGGTGGCGGGTGTTAGTGCGGGCGACCTATTTGACGGTGAAGCCGCTCTTCGTGAGGTCGTCCGTGGTGATCTTCTGCATGGCAGCGACCGCGTCGAGGAAAGCCGTGATGCTCTTCGACTCGGCAGCCTTCGCGAACTCGTCGTTATATGCGCTGAACGTCACGTTGACGTTCGGTCCATAGCTGAACGGGGATACGCTCTCGGCTGCCTTGGCGGCGACATCGTAGAAGTCGGCCTGGTTGCTGAAGAATTCAGGTGATTCGGTCAGCGCTTCGGCCGCGGCCTCGGTCGCCGCCGGATAGATGCCCGACGTGTCGATGAGGGCCTGGATGGCCTCAGGGTCCGTGTTCAGCCACTCGATGAACTCCATCGCCTGCTCCGGGTGCTTCGACTGCGTGGTCACTGCGGTCGACGAGCCGCCCCAGTTGCCGTTGGATGCCTCACCGGACTCCCAGTTCGGCAGCTCGGCGGCGACCCACTTGCCGGCGGTGTCGGTCGCGTTGCCCCCGAGTACGCCCGGTCCCCAGACGGAGCTGACCCAGCCGGCCTGCGTTCCGTCGTTGAGACCGGCGTTCCACTCGGGGGTATACATCGGCTTGTTGTCGATGACGCCCTCTTCGACGAGACCGCCCCAGTACTCAGCGACCTTCTGCGTGGGCTCTTCGTCGATCTCGACGCCCCAGCTCTCACCGTCAATGGACCACCAGGAGGCGCCGGCCTGCTGCGCGAGTCCGGTGAACCAGCCCGCGTCGTTGGCCGAGAACGTGCCGAGGTACTTCGTCGGGTCTGCGGCGTGCAGCGCACGGGCGGTTTCGGCGTACTCCTCCCACGTGGTCGGGATGCTGAGGCCGTGCTGGGCGAGGATGTCCTCGCGGTAGTACGCCATCATGGGGCCGGTGTCCTGCGGGATCGCGTACACGGCGTCGGAGCCGAGGGTGACGGAATCCCAGACGGATGCCGGGAACTGGTCGGCAACGTCACTTGCGCCGCTCTCGGAAAGGTCAGCGAGAGCATCTGATGCCACGAGTGTCGGGATCTTCTGGTACTCGGCCTGGATCAGGTCGGGAGCGCCGCTGCCCGCCTTGATCGCGGTGAGCAGCTTCGTGATCGCGGGGTCGCCGCCGTCCTGCTTGTTGACGGTGACCTGAATGTCGGGGTTGTCTTCGTTCCAGATGTCGACGACCTTGTCGAGGTTGGGGGCCCAGGCCCAGTAGGTGAGCTCGACCGGACCGGAGCCTCCGCCAGCGGAGTCGCCTCCGGCGGAGCATCCGGTGAAGAGCATGGTTGCGGCGGCTACGGATGCCAGCGCTCCCATGCGGACTGATGAACGCATGTCGTTCTCCTTGTGGCTGTGATGTTGTGCAGGGGCGGTGCAGCGCGTGCTGCAGCCTGCGAAGTCGGATCGTTGACTTCGAGCGGAGAACGGCACTGTACCTGTGAGCGGTTCTAGTAAGGCACACAGCCGATCGAGTTGTCAAACAGCTTGTCTGCGTCATTGGCCGCGATATATGCTGTGATAGAACTGGGAGCGCGCACAGTGGGTGCGTGTGTCAAAGGAGATCAGTACATGTCGTGGATTCCCGGTTCAAAAGGCCTTCGTTACGGTGGCGACTACAACCCCGAACAGTGGGACCGCGAGACCTGGCTCGAAGACATCGCACTCATGAAAGAGGCGGGCGTCAACCTCGTCAGCATCGGCATCTTCTCCTGGGTGGTACTCGAGCCGCGTGAGGGCGAATACCACTTCAGCTTCCTCGACGACATCATCGGCCTCCTCGCGGATGCCGGTATCGACGTCGACCTCGGAACCCCGACTGCCGCTCCCCCGGCCTGGTTCTGGAAGAAGTACCCGTCCGCCCACCCGGTCACCCGCGACGGCCGCACGCTCGGCTTCGGTTCGCGAGGAATGGTGAGTCCGAGCTCACCCGAGTACCGGCGCGCGAGCGTTGCGATCGCGACAAAACTCGCCGAACGCTACGCGCAGCATCCGGCCGTCGTGATGTGGCACGTGCACAACGAATACGGTGCGCCGATCAGCGACAGCTACGACGATTACTCGGTGGCCGCATTCCGGGACTGGTTGCAGGCCCGCTACGGCACGCTCGACGCGCTCAACCGCGCCTGGGGAACGCGGTTCTGGGGCCAGTCCTACGGCGAGTGGGACGAGATCGACGCGCCGCGGGTCTCAGCGAGCACGTCGAACCAGGCCCAGCGACTCGACTTCCAGCGATTCACCTCCGACGCCCTGCTCGCCTGCTTCATCGGCGAGCGCAACGCGATCCGGGCATTCACCGACGCACCGATCACGACGAACTTCATGGCAACGAACTGCCCGTCCATCGACTACTGGAAGTGGGCGAAGGAGGTCGACATCGTCGCGAACGACCACTACCTCGTTGCCGAGCGCACCGACAACCACGTGCTGCTGGCGATGGATGCCGACTTCACGCGTTCGCTCGCCGGGTCCAGGCCCTGGATCCTGATGGAGCACTCCACCTCGGCGGTCAACTGGCAGCCGCGCAACATCGCCAAGCGCGCCGGCGAAATGGCCCGCAACAGCCTCTCCCACGTGGCGAGAGGGTCGGATGCCGTGATGTTCTTCCAGTTCCGTGCGAGCCGGTTCGGCGCCGAGAAGTTCCACTCGGCGATGCTGCCCCACGGCGGCACCGGCACGCGCATCTGGAAGGAGGTCGTGCAGCTGGGCTCCGACCTCCGGGCACTTGAGCCTGTCGCCGGATCGCGGGTGACGGCATCCGTTGCCATCGTCTGGAGCATCGAGTCGTTCTGGGCGCTCGACCTGGAGTGGCGGCCCTCCGTCGAACTCGGACACCGCGAGCGCATCGAGGCGTTCTACGGCGCGCTGTGGGGCTTGGGCGTCACCGTCGACTTCGTGCACCCGAGCTCGGACCTGTCGGGGTACGACGTGGTCTTCGCGCCGAACCTCTACCTCCTCGCTGAGGCAGACGCTGCGAACATCGACAGCTACGTATCGAGCGGCGGCACACTCGTCGTCTCGTACTTCTCCGGCATCGTCGGGGAGAACGACGAGGTCCCTGCCGGTGCGTCGCCGGGAGCGCTGCGCGACGTGCTCGGCCTGTCGATCGAGGAGTTCCTTCCGCTCTACGCCGAGCAGTCCGTTGCGCTCAGCGACGGGTCGACGGGCAGCGCGTGGGCGGACGACATCGTGCTCGACACGGCCACGACTGTCGCGACCTACGTCGACGGCCCCGCCGCCGGCAAGCCCGCGATGACCCGAAACGCCCGCGGATCGGGCACCGCCTGGTACGTCTCGACGAAGCTCACCGGCTCCGACCTGCGCGGGTTCGTAACCGCGGTGCTCGACGACAGCGGCGTCGCGGTCGACGCGCCCCGCGCTGGCCTCGAGGTCGTCACGCGCTCGAGCAATTCCGAGAGCTTCACCTTCTTCATCAACCACGCGGATGCCGCTGCTCCGGTTTCGATCGAGGGCACAGACGTCGTCACGGGTGAACCGGTGTCGGCCGGTTCGGTGGTTCCGGCTGGCGGGGTGCGCGTGGTGGCGACCGCGCGGCGGTAGCCTCCCCGGGCATCCGCCCCGCCCCGGCCGCGGTATCCGTGCGCGCCCTCATCCGTGCGCGCCCGCATCCGCGCCCGCCCCGCCGCGCCGGGCGCTGCACATCCATGCCCGCGCTGCAGAAGCTTCTGTAGCGCGGGCATGGAACTGCCGCGCTGGGCCGCCCTCCCGCGTACGCAGACAGTCCCCCGCGTACGCGAATGGCTTATACACCCGTCGATGTCAAGGGGCAACAGGCAATTCACACATCTTGCCCACCGGCTGCTTACATAGCTCAGGCGCAAGTGCGCCACGATCGTCACATGAAAGAGGGACATCATGAGCAACACCACCACGAACGGCCGCGTCTCGCGCCTCTCCACCGAGACCAAGGCTGCATTCAAGACCACTGAGTTCATCGCTTACGTCGTCATCCTGATCTCGATGTTCATCGCTTCCGCGATGGTCGACAACGGCGAAGACGGACAGGGCTTCGGCGCTCAGAGCGTTTGGCTTTACGCAACGCTCCTCACCATCGGCTACATGATCAGCCGCGGACTCGCCAAGTCCGGAAGCCGCGAGTTCTACGACCGCGACGCCAACAACACCGACGCTCGTCGCTAAGTCTCACTGACTTAACACACAGCGTTACTGTGAAAGGCCCCCTGCTGAGCAGGGGGCCTTTTCGCGTGCCACGGGCGCGTTGAGCGCAACCGGAGCTCAAGCGCGAGCGGACTCAAGCGCGAACGGAGCTTGCGTGAGGGGGCACCTGCATCCACCGCTGCACATCCATGTTCGCGCTACAGAAGCTTCTGCAGCGCGGGCATGGATGTGGAGCGCTCGGCGGGTTGGGTGGGGCGGGGTGGGTGGGCCGTGCGCTCCGAGGCCTGAGGGACCAGACTTGACCCATGAATGACCGAGCGAAAGTCTCTGCCACCGCCTCCACCATCGAAGACTGGACGGATGCGCTCGCCCGCGCCACCGGCTCACCAGGGGGCGGGGCCGCCTCGGGCGTCATGCTCGCCATGGCGTACGCACTCACCTCGATGGTCGCCGGATACACCGCAGTCGACGGTCCGCTCGAGCAGGAGCTCGACGCCCTGAAGGACCGCGCGACCGCCGGCCGCCGCGCCGCCCTGCGCCTGGCCGACGAGGATGCCGCCGCCTCGAAGTCGTTCGGCAGCGCGTTCCGTCTCGAACCGGGCGAGGAGCGGGAGAACGCCATCCGCGAGGCATCCGTCAACGCCGCCGAAACCTCCGCCAACCTGGGCCGCACCGGCGCAGACGCGGTCGGCGACCTGGAGTGGCTCGCCAGGCACGGTAACCCCGCTCTCGTCGCCGACGTCGCCGTCGCGTGCGGGGCGCTCCGGGCGGCCGTCGCCGGAGCGCGCACCAACATGAGTTTCGATCTCGGCTCCCTTACCTCGGGCGGCGAATCGCTCGACGACGTTCGCGAACAGCATCCGGTGCTGTGGGAAACCGTGCGGCAACTCGATGAGATCCTCGGTCGGATCGATCGGCTGACCACTGACATCGAGGGCAAGGCCGTGCCCGCGGAGCTCCAGGGCTGACCGATGTCGCCCGCGCATCGCCGAACGCCGCCGGTTGTGCTGATGTGGGTGCGCACCGATGTTCCCGGGTCCGAGGTCGTCACACTCGACACATCGACCGGGCTCTACGCGCGTGGTTCGCAACACGCGGTCGATCCGCTGCCCTATCGACTGAGCTACGAACTCTGGACGGATGCCACCTGGTCGGCCATGCGGTTGGTCGCGCACGCGGAGGGGGCGGGATGGACTCGCGATCTGGAGCTCTCTCGCACCGGCTCGAAGTGGACCGCTCTGGGAGAGACCGACGGGGCGCCCGCTCTGGCATCGTTTGACGGCAGCGGTCTGCGAACCCCGGCACCGCCCGGTATTTCGGACCAGGAATCCCTGTCCTCCGCGGTCGACCTCGACATCGGTGGGTCGCCACTCACTAACGCCCTGCCGGTGAACCGCCTCGGGCTCCTCAACGCACCGCGCGGCTCTCACGCCAGCCTCGTCAGCGCGTGGGTCTTACCTCCAACGCTTGAAGTGGTGGCATCCGCACAGACGTATACGGCCCTCGGTGAGCGTATCGTCCGGTTCGGCGACGGGGCGACCGGCGCAGACATTCGGTACGACTCACACGGATGGGTCGTCGACTACCCCGGCCTCGCGCGGCGCGTGACCGTGGCGACCGACCGGTAAGCGATCCGTCCGCCCGCCTGATCCCCGACCGTCAGCGCGCGCCCTATCGTTGGGGTATGAGTACGACTGTCCCCGGCACAGCCGACGACCGCCCGGTGAGATGGGGGCTCAACGACGCGACCGTCGGCGTTGGGCTCGCCGTTGTTCTCGTGTGGGCCGTTGGCTGGGCTGCGCTCCGCGGCTGGCCGGCGTCGCCGGAACTCCGCACCGCGCTGAGTTACCTCGCCGCGTGGGTCCCGCTGATCGGTGCGGTCGTCGCCGCCTCGTACCTGCGGGGCCGCCGGTCGCTCGCGCGCGACTTCGGTTTGCGGTTCGAGTGGATCGACCTGTTCTTCGGCCTCGTCGTCGGCGGCATGATGCGCGCGGCGACGACACTGATCGAGATTCTTCTCTACGGCCGGGTCGCGAGCGGCGGGGCAACGTTCGGCCCCGTCGTCTACGACGTCTGGTGGTTCCTGTTCGCCATTCTCGCGCCGGTGCTGGCCGCACCGGTCATCGAGGAGCTGTTCTTCCGCGGGCTGATGCAACGGGCGCTAGTGCGAGCATCCGCCCGCGCGCTCTCACCGAGGGCTAATGCCGCCCGGGTCCCGGTCATCGTCGCCATCGGTGTGACGGCCCTCGTGTTCGCCGGCGTCCACATGTTGCAGACCGACGGCGGGCTGGAGGGCGCTGTGGTCGGAATCTCGACGCTCGTCGTCGGAATCGGCACCGGCATCCTCGCCGCGACGACGGGTCGGCTCGGTGCAGCCATCATCGCGCACATCACCTACAACGGGCTCATCGTCGCCTGGTCGCTGCTCTAAACCGCTCAGAGCCAAGCTAGCTCGAGGCGCGACAGCGCACCCCGGTCCCCGGCCCTGAATGCGCGGCCCTACACCTGCGGCTTTCCGACCTGCGCGCGCCACCACGGCGTCTCCACGAACCCGCGCTTGAGCACGAGCAACTCCATCGCCGCGGTCCAGCCACGCACACCGACGAGTGGCGACACCGTCGACGTCATAAAGCGGTGCAGATCATCGGTCGACGCGGTGATGATCTCGCAGAACAACGAATTACGGTCAAGGGTCGCCGCCACGTAGCGCACCGCAGGGTAGGTCGCGAGTTCCTGTGCCACCGACTCGAGCCGCTCGGGGTCAACGTCGACGGTGAGCAGGGTTTCAGCCCCCATCCCCAGAGCGGATGCGGGGACGAGCGCCAGCGTGTCGACGCACCCGTTCTGCCGGAGACGCTCGAAGCGACGCCGCACACTCGACTCGTTCATCCCGAGACCGTCGGCAACCGACTTGAACGCCATCCGTCCGTCCTGTTTGAGGAAGTCGAGGATCTTGCGGTCCTGGTCGTCGAAGTGGTCGGGCGCGCACCCCTTGCCTATCCCTGCAGCGTGAGTCTCAATCGGCTGGGCGGGAAGGTGCATGGTGCGGTCGAACAGCTGGCGGCTCCAATCGAAGCTCACCTTGTAGACGTGCATGATGAGGTCGCTTCGCCAGCGCTCGACGCCGCGGATGGACTGCAGCTGCTGAATGAGCTGTGGGTAATGGGCGGCGCCACCGTGAACGACGAGTTCAGCAATGACGTCGTACCCACCGGTGACGATGGTCAGGAACCGCACGTCGCGGTTGCCGGCCAGTTCCTCTGCCACCTGCAACTGGGTGCCAGGCGCGCAGTTGATGCGCACCAGGAAGGAGTCAACGGCGCCGCTGCTGCCGAGAGTGGGCATCACGACGATCTTCACCACCCCGGAGGAGAGCAAGTGCTGCCCCCTCCGGGTCACGGTCGGCACTGTTCCGTCGACCATCTCAGCGATGGCACGCCAGCTCGCGCGGCCGTCGTGCTGGAGTGCAACGATGATGCGCCGGTCGAGATCGCTCAGTTCATCGAGCAGCTTGACGCTCACGAGGCTGTTGTCGGCGTTCCCGTCGCCGGAAAGACTCGGTGCAGGAAGTTCCGCACGTGCGTCGTCCATGCTTCTGCTTCCTCGATCTGGGGCGAATGGCCCGACTTCTCGAAGATTACAAGCGTGGAGTCGGGAATCAGATTGTCAATGGTCTCGCTACACGATACTGGCGTAATCCAGTCAGTGCGGCCAACGGTGATCAGTGTCGGCGCCGTGATTTTTACCAGGTCCGGCTTGATGTCCCATCCGGGCAGGTTATGGGCAAAGGCGAAGTTGTGCGCCTCGAACCGGTACGGGGTCGCCTCGACCTTGCGCTCGACTGCCGCGGGGTCGTAGTCGAAGTCGTACAGCGGCAGGATTTCGCGCCAGCAGTCACGGAGGTCGTCGTTGTCGCGGACCTGGCCAAAGTCAATGCGGTCGAACTTCTCCATGTCGATCGTCACTCGATCGGTGGCGAGCGCGTTTTCGCGCGCAAGCTCGCTGTGGCTGTTGTCGGCGGCAGTGTCACGCAAGACGAGCGCTGAGACCCTGTCCGGGTATCGGATCGCGTACTCCATCGCCATGAAGCCACCGTACGAGCCGCCGGCCATGACGATCTTCTCCGCGCCGATCCACTCGCGCAGTCCTTCGATGTCTGCGGCCCACTGCTCGTGCGTGTACGGACCAGCACCCTCGCTCTGGCCTGACCCGCGTGCATCGAAAACGACAACCCGGTATTCGTCGGCAAGCCGTCCGAAACTCGCGCGAGGCTCAGCGCGCGAGCCCAGCCCGGGTGCGCCGTGGTGGGTGATGATCACCGGTGCACCCTCGGGGCCAAGGACCTCGACGGCGAGCTTGTTGCCGTTGATCTCCACCATCTCGGCTTCGGTCGTTGCCCTGGCGAACTCGGGCGATACTGTCTCGTTACTCATGGGCGTCTTCTCTCTCTATACATAATCGAACGGATGCCGTTGGGCGGCTAGATCGGGATCGTGCAGTCCGCGAGACTCCGCGGATAACTGGTGAGGGACCTGGCCCCGTCAGCTGTGACGAGCATGCTGTCACTGATGCGGTAACCGGCGTGGCCCGGGACGTAGATGCCCGGTTCGTTGGAGACGACCATGCCCTCGCGGAGCACGGTGGCGTCGCCGGCTTCGAGCCACGGCGCCTCGTGCATGCCGAGCCCGATGCCGTGTCCCTGACGGTGCAGGATGAAATCGCCGAACCCGGCCTCGCGGATCACGTCGAGGCAGGCCGCGTTGGCCTCGCGGCACTCGACACCGGGACGGATGGTGTCCAGCCCCCTCTGCTGTGCATCGCGGATGGTGTCGTGAAACAGGCGCTGCTCCGGCGTCGGTTCGCCAAGCACAAAGGTGCGCTCACCCTCGACGAACCTCCCGCCGACGGCGCAGCCCAGCGACAGCATGAAGGTGTCACCCTTCGACAGCCGGTAGCTCGACGGAAGGCCGTGCGGAAGCGAGCTGTTCGCACCGGCATAGACCAGGCCGCCAGCCATGAACGACACGACGACGACATCGCGGTGCTGGGCGTACATCATGCCCGTCCCGACACTGCCGACGTGGGCAGCGAGTTCTGCCTCGCTCGGCAGCTCAGAGCCGTCGGCAATGGCACCGGTGATGAGTTCGACCCCGGCGACGATCATGGCATCCGTGATGCGTGCCGCCTCCTGATGGAGCGCGACCTCGCCCGGATGCTTGATGTACCTTGCCTCCATGATGAGGCCAGTGGGGATCAGGGTGACGTCCTCAAGCGTTTCGGTTGCTGCCGCCAGGCGTTCGTACGAGATCGTCGTCGAGTGCCCTGCCCGGCGCACAGCGGGATCGATCACACGTGCGAGCACCGCATACGGGCTCTCCAGCCCCGGAAACTCGGCATAGTCAACGATGTCTGCGTGGGCGTTCTGTGACTCGGCGTGGTCGCGTTCGAGCACGGGAACCAGCAGCAGGCACCGCCCCGTCGCTTCGAGCCAGACCGCTACGGGCCGCTCGCATGGGTGGTGGAAGAAGCCGGTCAGGTAGGCGACGTCTTCGGGATCGACGGTGAAGATCGCATCGAGCCCTGCGTCACGCATCCGTCCGATCACATCGGACTGCACCGCGTCGAAGAAGCTCGCGTCGAGCCGTTGCGAGAAGAGTCCGAGAGAGGGTTCCGTCATGGTTTCCTTACCTGCGCCGCGACTTGGGGTTGCGGGCGTCGTTGTACGCGATTGAGAGCAGCGTCGCGGAGAGCACGAGCGCGAAAATGGCGATCGAGGGGAAGAGGGTGAGCCACCACGCACTCGACATCGCACCGGACTGCTGTGCTTCGTAGAGGATCCGGCCCCACGACCAGGTGGTCGGGTCGCCGAGGCCGAGGAAGGCGAGGCCTGCCGCGGAGAGGACGGCGCGTGACGCCGTAACAACGACCGAGACGACGATGACCGGCGTCACGGCGGGGATCACGTGTTTCGTGATGATCCAGACCGGCGAGGTCGTCATGAGCCGGGCCGCGTCGATGTACGGCAGGTTCACGACGGTCAGTGCCTGCGAGCGTACGAGCCTCGTGACCTCCGGCCAGCTGAACGCGGCGACCACGAGGATGATCGTGGTCGTGCTCGGCCCGACCAGCGCGGCGATGAGGATCATCAGGGGCAGCACCGGCAGCGAGAGCATCAGGTCGACGAAGACGCTGATCGCACCGTCGAGGCGACGGAAGTACGCGCCGATGACGGCGACGAGCGTTCCGACGGCGATCGCGATAACGCTCGCGGCGACGGCGACGAGCAGGCTCTGCTGCGTACCCCAGATCACCTCGCCGAAGACGTCCCGCCCGAGCGGGTCGGTGCCGAACCAGTTCTCGGCGCTCGGCGGCTTGAGCACCGCGGTGCCGTAGCTGGCGGGGTATGGGGCGAGGAGAGGCGCAGCAACGGCGACGAAAAGCAGCACGAGCATGACCACGGCGGCGATGATGCCGAGCGGTTCCTTGCGGAACGCCCGCCAGGTGGCAGCACCGGCGCGGCCGGATTCGGTTGCAACGGGTTCGGAGCCGACGTCGGGGATCGGGACGCCAACGGCTTTGTCTATGCTCATGCTGTTTTCACCCGGGGGTCGAGGAGTCCGTAGACGATGTCGGTGATCATGTTGATGACGACGACGGTGACCGCCAGCATCAGGAAGGCACCCTGGAGCACCGGGAAGTCGAGTTGGGTGACCGCCTCGAAGATGCCACGGCCGATGCCTGGGTATGCGAAGACGGTCTCGGTGAGCACCGCGCCGCCGACGAGGAACCCGAGCTGAAGGCCGATGAGGGTGGTCGTCGGCAGGAGCGCGTTGCGAAGGGCGTGCTTCCACAGCACCCTCCGCGGCGGAACGCCATTGGCCTGGGCGAGGGTGGTGTAATCCTCGCCGAGGGCTTCGATCAGGGTCGAGCGCATGGTCAGCACGTAGGAGCCGAGCTGGATGAGAACGAGCGAGACGGCGGGAAGCACCAGGTGGCTGAGCACGCTGAGGTACCACTCGCCACCGTATGTACCGTTCGTGTACGCGCCACCGATCGGGAACCAGCCGAGCACGAGACCGAAGGTGTAGAGGAGCAGAACGCCGACGCTCGGCACAAAGAGGGACTGGCCGGTGACCCCGATGACCTGTACCAGTCGGTCTGCGAACCTGCCTCGTTTGGCCGCTGCGAGAACGCCGAGCGGGACGCCGACGATCACCGTGAAGACGAGGGCAGTTCCGGTGAGGAGGAGGGTCCAGGGCAACCGCTGCATCAGCACGTCAAGCACGGGGATTGACTGTGTGAAAGATACACCGAGGTTGCCCTGGACCAGTTGCCAGAGATACAGCCCGTACTGGACGAAGAGTGGCTGATCAAGGCCGTACTGGACGAGCAGGGCCGCGCGGGCCTCTTCCGTCATGTTCGGGCTCGCCACCGCGAGCGCCGGGTCACCGGGAAGCAGGCGCAGCAGGAGGAACGTCACGGTCACGGCGAACCAGATCGTGAGTATTCCCCGCCCGAGGCGACGAACAATGAATGAAGAGAGAGACACGCGCGGCCCTTTTCTTTCTACTTGAGGTGGGCGCTTGCGACCGACACGGGATGGACGATCGAGAGCAGCTCACTTGGTTTGCTCTCGAAGCCCGTCCACTTGTCGCTGTGGGCGAAGTAGAGGTTCTGCGTGTACATGATGTTGTCGTACACGTTCTCGTTCACGATCGCCGCGGCATCCCGCATGAGGTCGATCTTGGTGTCCTCATCGGTGGTTCCCATCGCGGCCATGATGGTCTCGTTCAGCTCGGGGTCATCGACGTAGGTGTAGTTGATCGCTCCGTCGGGCAGGTACGACAGGGCCATGTTGGTGACCGGGTCGTCCATGATGGCGAAGTTGCCCGCGTAGATGTCGAAGTCACCGGCGTCCGTCTGAGCCAGGTAGGTGTTGCGCTCCGTGCCCTGCAGCTCGATGGTGATTCCGGCCTCAGCGGCACTGTCCTTCACGAGTGTCGCCCACTGGCTCGTCACCGAGTCCTGGAGCGAGTAGATGAGACGGAAGCTGACGGGGAACATACCGTCGGCCCCTGCCGTGTATCCGGCCTTCTCCATCAGCGACCGTGACAGGTCGGTGTCGAACTCGTACTCTTCGATCGACTCGTCGTAGTACTTCTCGAGCACGGGCATGAGCGGGCTTGACCCCGTCGACACTGCCTGGCCCTGAAGAACGACTTCACGGATGGTCTCGTAATCGACAGCGTGGGCAAGCGCCTGGCGCACCTCGAGCTTGGCCAGGTCCGGCTTGGTCATGTTGTACGTCATGTGCGCGTAGCCGAGACCGACAGACTCAGCGACCTCAATGCCCGGGGTGTTTCGGAGCGTCTCGACCTGCGCTGGCGGCAGTGCGTTCGCGATCACATCGACCTCGCCGCTCTGCAGCGCGAGGATCTCGGTGTTCACGTCGGGGAACACCCGGTACACGACCTTCGCCGCGAACGGTGTTCCACCGTCGACGAGTGGGTAGTCCTCCACGCGTTCCATCGTGTAGCTCTGGCCGACCTGAACGTCGGTGAGGACGTACGGCCCTGCGCTGACCCAGCCGCCGTCCGATCCGTCGTTCGGGAAGTTCGCGACGGAATCCGCCTTCTCGAAGATGTGCTTCGGCAGGACGTTGCCCCAGAATCCGATCTCGTCAACGATCGAGGAATCGCTCGTCGCGAGGGCGATCTCGACACGGGTGTCTGACACCGCTTCGGCCGACTCGAAGTTCGCGAGCTGCCCATAGAAGGTGCCTGACGGCTGGTCCTTCTTGACCGCGTTCATAGTCCAGGCGACGTCTTCTGCCGTGAGCTTCTCGCCGTCGCTCCACTCAAGGTCATCACGAATCTCGTAGAAGCCTGTCATGTCGTCGACGTAGCCCCAGTCCGTCGCGACGTGGGCTTCCTTGGAGCCGTCGTTCGCGATCGACAGCAGGTTCGGGTACATGAGACTGGTGATCCAGCGGTCGCTCCGGCTGTTGCCGATGACCGGATTGAAATTCACCACGTCAGTGGTCGTCGCGATGGTCAGCGTTTCGCTGCCGGCCGTCGCTTCGGTTTCGGCGGGGGCACTCGGAGCGCAGGCGCTGAGTGCGAGCCCGGCGGTGAGGACTATGCCTACCGCTGCGAGTCGTTTCCGTAACATTAAACCCATACCTCTTTCAGGACGCGCAGGGTGTTTCCGCCGACAACGGCGCGGATTTCGTCGTCGGAATAGCCGTGCTTCACGAGCCAGCCAATGATGTTGAAGAACTCCTCTGCGGGGTTCTCGAGGCCGTCGACGTACTCGACCTTTTCGTACTCGACGGTGCCGTGGGCCTGGCCGAGTGAGAGGTTTGAGCTGAAGGCGTCGTGCAGCCCGACGTGGTCACCGAAGAGGGTGTCGGGGCCGAAGCTGACGTGCTCGAGGCCAACCAGGTCGACGCAGTACTCGAAGTGGTCCATCACGGACTCGAGCGAGTGACGGGGGTGCTTCGGCGACAGGGTCGTGTGCGGTGCGGCCTCGAGGCCGATCACTCCGCCACGCTTCGCGCACTCGACGATCGTCTCGTCGGTCTTCATCCGGTTGGTGGGCCAGACCGCGCGGGCTCCCGCGTGGGTGATGAAGACGGGCTTCGTGGATGCCTTGATCACGTCGACCGAGGTGCGGTCACCCGAGTGCGACACGTCAATGGCGATGCCGAGCTTGTTCATCCGCTCGACGGCGCGCTCGCCGAAGTAGGTGAGTCCACCGTCGCCGCGCTCCTTGAGCCCGGAGCCGAGGGTGTTGGCCTCGGAGTACGCGATGCCCATCTGGCGAACACCGAATCCGTAGAGGACGTCGAGCCGGTCGACCTCATTCTCGATCATCGTGGCTGCCTCGAGCGCGAAGATGTGGGCGATGCGGCCCGTCTCTGCCGCGTACTCGATGTCCTTCACGGTCTCGCCCTTGATGACGAAGTCCTGGTGAGCGAGGTCTGCCATGCGCACACCGAGGTCGAAGAGCACGTCCTGGTACTTCCAGCCTGCGTCGCTCGAGATGCAGCAGGTGCCGTCCATTCCGTTGTCGAAGACGGCGGTGAGGCCCGAGCGGGAAAGCCCCTCGTAGCCCGTTGGTTCGCGACCCTGGCGGATGTGGTCGCGCAGCTGGGTCATGTCTTCGGGGAACACCTGGACGTGGTCATGCAGGGAGATGACGGTCTCCTGACTGAGCAGGCGCCGCGTGCGCTCCTCCTCTGCGTCGCTGAGGTCGAGTCCGGCATAGGCGGGAACCCGCCCGATCTGCTCCGAGTAGGCGAACTCTCGATAGTCCTTGCCTGCCTCGAGGTAGTCATATGCCTTGTAGCCGGTGTAGCGCTCTGCGGGTTCAAGCACGCGTGATCTCCTTCGTCGTTCCGTCACCGCAGTGCGCGGTGCGCACCAGCCTTCGGCGGCGCGATACATCACAATCTCGCGGATGATCGGTGCCCATGTCAAACCAAATAGATAATTTCGGCAGGATGTTTACAAATTTGAAACATATCGGCGCGAATTGCGTGCAAGGATGTTTCTGTGAACACCGAACGATCCTCCGAGCCCATGCCCGCCATGCGCGTCTCAGGGCTATCCGTCACCTTCACGGGTGGCGAAGCTCCGATTCCCGCCGTCCGCGACGTGAGCTTCGACGTCAAGCGCGGCGAAGTAGTCGCGCTCCTCGGCGAGTCCGGCTCAGGCAAGTCGGTCACCGCGCGCGCCCTCATGGGCCTCACCGATGAGTACACGACGATCACGGCGAACGCCCTGGCACTCGGCGATACCGACCTCCTCTCCCTCAGCGACGACGCGAAGCGACGCCTTCGCGGCGAGCGGATGAGCCTCGTGCTGCAGGACGCCCTGTCTGCGCTCAACCCCGTGCTGTCGATCGGTGACCAGATCGGAGAACTGTTCAGGGTTCACCGCGGTGCCAAACGCAAGGATGCTCTCGCACAGGCCGCAGAGCTGTTGGCGCTCGTCGGCATCCCCGACCCGAAGAACCGGGTGAACGACTACCCGCACCAGTTCTCGGGCGGCATGCGCCAGCGCATCCTCATCGCCATGGCCATCGCGCTCGAACCCGAGTTCCTCATCGCTGACGAACCAACCACCGCTCTCGACGTCACGGTTCAGGCGCAGATCCTCGAGCTGCTCGACGGACTCCGGTCACAACTAGGCATGGGCATCCTTCTGATCACCCACGACCTCGGAGTCGTGACCGAGGTGGCCGACCGCCTGGCCGTGATGTACGCCGGCCGCATCGTCGAGCGCGGCGACGCAGACACGGTCCTGGCCAACCCGGCCCACCCGTATACCCGCGCCCTGCTCAGGTCTGTGCCGCAGGCGAGCCTCCGGGGTGGCGAGTTGCTGACAATTCCCGGCTCGCCACCCAGCCCCGGCCAGGTTCCGCCGGGCTGCTCCTTCCACACCCGCTGCCAGTTCGCCATCGATATCTGCCGGACGGAACGCCCCCCACTCGAGCTCGTTGCGCCTGAGCGCCAGGCTGCGTGCCACCGCGCACACGAGGTCCTCACCGGAGCCATCTCATGACCACACCGCTCACACTCGGCCCCACCCGCACCGAAGCGAAGGTCGTGCTCGAAGCGCGCGACCTCGTCCGCACCTTCACCGGCGGGTCGAGGCTCAAACCGAAGACCGTCTCCGCGGTCGACCGGGTAAGCCTCACGCTCCGCGCGGGAGAAACCCTCGGCATCGTCGGCGAATCGGGTTGCGGCAAATCAACCCTCGCCCGCATGCTTGTCGGCCTCGAACGCCCGGACTCAGGCACCCTGTCCTACCACGGTGAGGATGTCACCGCCGGCCGGGCCCGTGATCGCCGTCTCCTGCGCCGTGGGGTGCAGATGATCTTCCAGGATCCCTACACGTCGCTCGACCCGCGAATGACCGTGGCCGATCTCATCGCCGAGCCGCTCGCAGCGACCCGAACCGGCACAGCGGCTGAGCGTCGCGCCCGGGTGGCAGAGCTGCTCGAAATGGTGGGTCTCTCGCCGCAGATGATGGGTCGCTACCCGCACCAGTTCTCCGGCGGCCAGCGCCAGCGGATCGGGATCGCCCGGGCACTCGCCCTCGATCCTGAGGTGCTGGTCTGCGATGAGCCTGTGTCTGCCCTCGACGTTTCGGTCCAGGCGCAGGTGATCAACCTCCTCCGCGACCTGCAGAAGCGCCTCGGCGTCTCAATACTCTTCATCGCGCACGACCTCTCGGTCGTGCGGCACATTGCCGACCAGGTCGCCGTCATGTACCTCGGCCGGATCGTCGAGAACGGTGAGACGACGACCGTCTACGACAACCCGGCGCACCCGTACACGCAGGCCCTGCTCTCCGCCTCACCCACCGTCGATCGGGCCGAACGCGGTCGACTTGGCCGACGCCGCGTGCTCGGCGGCGAGCCCCCATCGCCACTCAACCCGCCCACCGGCTGCCGGTTCAACCCGCGCTGCTGGCTCGCGACCGACGAGTGCCGCGTCGAATACCCGGAACGCCGCGTCTTCCCCCACGGGGCGGACCGGGCGGTCGCCTGCCACCACGCTGAGCAGGCCGCCGAGCTGTAATGGCCGCACCTGCAGGCCGGTAGTCAGTGCTCCCCCACGGTGCCGGCCTGCAGGTTTCCCCGGTGACCGGTATCACTTCAGGCAGGGAGGCACGCCAGGATCTTCGTCTCCCGGACGAAGCCGCCGCTCCTCGTCTGACGTGTCGCTGGAGAAGGTCTCGTCAGTGGAGAATGCGGGATGCCGCGCATCGCTCAGGGGGAATGCGCCCTCACACGGCAGGGCGAGCAGGTCGCCAACGTCGAGGTCGACCGGAAGTCGAACGCATCCGAGTTCGACAGACGAAGCGGAATACACGGCCACACGCCGTCGGCGCACCGCGGTCTCTCGGCCGAGCAGGCGAGCTGCCCCGAAGTTCGGGTGACACCGATCGAGGTCAGCGTCGACCCGGATCGCGAGTCGCCGGTTACCGTGGGTCAGATCGAACTGCTCGACCCGTGTGAGCAGCACAGTGACAAAGCGTTGCGGCGTTCCCGGTGCTGGCCCCCACCCTCCTGCCGCTCCGATCCTCACGAGCGGAGTGGGAGCGCACGCCGCAGCGTGGACGAGGGACGACCTGTTGACGATCACATCCGTCACGGTATGAACTGTGCCCTCGGGCCAGCACGCGAGCACGGCCGATCGACGGGCGAGGCTCCAGCTCGCTGAGATGCTCTGCATGAGTGTCACCCCTGCCCGTCCCCATCCACGCCCCAGCCCGTCGTCGCCCGCCCCGTCAACGCTGCCCGCCCCATCAATGCCGCCCGCCCGCTCATTCCAGCGCCGCCAGCCAGTCCGGCCGGTCACCGAACTCCGCCTCGGCCCCCTCGACCGGACGGATGTCACGACGGGTCAGGATGCCAGCGCACGGCACAGCGAGCAGGTCGCCTTCCCGGAGGTCGCCGGGCAGTGCGATCACTCTGCGGCCAAGGCAGGGACTCTGGTGCGCCTCACCGGCCAGCACCACAGCCGAGGCATCCTTCACGGTCGACACCCGGCCGATCAGCCGCATCTCCGCCCACAGGACGGGGACCGAATCGAGGCAGGCGTCGATAAGCACAACGCGTTCTGCGTCCCAGTTCGTCAGGACTGCGGTGACGCGCACGACGATCACGGCGGCATCCCGTTTCGGGTTGGCCTTACCGTTCGTGCCGGGAAGCACAGCAACCCCGGTGTGCACGCAGGGCGTCTGGCAGAGTTCGACGAGGCGGACCATCGACACCCCGGCGACCGTAAGGTCGGTGACGGTTGCGCTGGTGTGCTGCGGCCATGCGTCGACCCTCAGCGGGTCGGGAATGGACCGCCGCAGGGTCGGGAGAATCGAGGTGAGGGTCATGCGACGCCTGCAGCGGCGGGGTGTTCGATTGGCCCGGTTAACGGGCCGGTAAAAGTGGTCATGACTCAGTAGTAGCCCGCGCCGAGGCGGCAGACGTCGACTCTCACGGAATCCATACGACGCCCGGCGCGATACACACGAAAGCGCAACGGATGCCGCCCTGTCGCTACCGCCCAGCGGAGAGTCAACGGTGGAATATCACGCCATCAACCACTCCGCCGAGCAGCCTGTTCTTCTCATCCGCTCTGGCCGAATTGGATGCCACCCCGCCAGGACAGACCACGTATGCCGCGCGACCCGTCGAAGCGAGCAGGCATCAGATCGATGAATGCGGAGGAACGTGACCGGTCCATGACATCCACCCCCAACCTGCGCCTGTTACCCCTGCTTACTCCTCGATCGCGCCGGTCGAGCACCGTTGATTGATTGCGCTGGTGGTGGTATAAGCGGGGATGCTGCCCGGTCAGGCTTGTGGTTCGCTCGGGTCTGGGTCTGGGGCTGGGTCCCCGCCGGTCCCACCCTCGTCAGCGGGAGGGGTCGAGTCGTCGACCGGTGGCGCGGTTGCGGGCGGCGGAGTTACGGGAGGCGTCGTCGACCGGGGGCGGCTCGGCGTTCGCGGGGCGACGCGAGGAGTGGGTTCGGCATCAACCTCGGCGTCCGGGTCCACCTCCTCGGTCACCGCCTCCGAATCGAGACGAACCTGCTCGGCCTGCAGCGCGGTCGCCGCGTTCGCGTACGCCTGCAGCTCCGCCACACCGGGTTGCCCGGCTTCCAGTGCCGCGGTCAATGCGGTGACCGCCGTGGTGACGGCATCCGCGAGGGCGGAATCAGCATCCGCATTCGCGTCGATGACGCCGTCGGCGGCCTCGGGAATGGTCGAACCGAAGGCGGTCATCGCCGCGACGAACGTGTCGCGGGCTGTGGTGAGGCTCGTGAGCGCCGTGGCAGCGGTCTCGGCCTCTGACTCGAGAAGCAAGGCCTCGGCGTTGAGCGTGTTGATGCCGCGGGCCAGGTCCTCCACACTCGATTCGGCGTCGAGTGCCTCGTCGGCATCGGTGTCGGTGTCGCCTGCCTGCCGCGTCGGCGACTGGGCTGCGATGCTCGACTCGAACGCAACCCGGGCCGTCTCGGCGGTGAGTCGCGCTGGCTCGTCCGCGAATCCCGTCACGGCGGTCAGGGCGGTTGTGGCCGCCGCGTTGAGAGCGGAAGCCTCGCCATGGAGTTCGGCGAACGATTCGATATCGGATGCCGCAGCGCCGGCAATCGAATCCAGCTCGCGCTGCTGGGACTGGTATGCCTCGAACATCGATCGCTCGAGAGTCGGGTTCTGGTTCTTCGTCCACAGCAGGATGCCGACCACGATCAGCGAGAGGACGGCGAGGCTCGCGACGCTCACGGTCAACGCGCGGTTCCCGTCGAACCGGCCGGGCCCGCGGCTCTTCCTGCCCGTGGGCCGTTTACCGGTGCCGATTCCGCTCCCGCTCCCGGCAGCGGGCCTCGACGCTTTCCCGAGCTTCGACGGTTTCTCGGACCTGGACGGTTTCGGAGACGCCGCGGCGGCGGACGCTCTCGACGCCTTCCCCGGCCGAGCCTGCTTCGGAGCCTTCGCCGGCCTGGCCGGCTTTGGCTTCTTTCCGGTCACTCCGTGCGGCCGCGTCGGGCTGAGTTCGGCGTTCGCGCGACGGGCCTCCCTGGTGGCGAGCGTCGACGGAAGCCGGGGTTCGAGCGGTCGCGCGAATGCCGCCGCGTCACCTGCGAGCGGTCGCTGCGCTTCTCCGCGCGGGGTCTGCCGTGGTTCGCCGCGTGCAGGCTGTGGCCTGTCGCCATCGAATATGCCGGTCACCGGTCCCCTCCCCCGTCGAGCGCGAGCGACGCCGAGGTGCGCTCACCGAGCCAGACTACCGCGACCGGAACCGGCCGGGCAGACACCGGTCCGGGGGTTACGCCTGGGCGCGTCCCGCCTGTGGCACCACCATGGGGGTGCCGGTCACCGGGTCGGCGATGATGACACAGGAGAGACCGAACACGTCGTGCACGAGCTCCGCCGTCAGGATCTCGCCGGGATCGCCGGACGCCACAATGCCGCCGTCCTTCATCACCACGAGATTGGTGGCGTACCGGGCGGCCTGGTTCAGATCGTGCAGCACGGCGACGAGGGTGCGTCCCTCGCTGTGGAGCGCCGCGCACAGCTCGAGCACCTCGTACTGGTGTGCGATGTCGAGGAACGTCGTCGGCTCATCGAGCAGCAACAGTTCAGCCTGCTGGGCAAGCACCATCGCGATCCAGACCCGCTGCCGCTGACCACCGGAGAGCTCGGATACGTAGCGCTCCGCCAGGTCGGCACACCCTGTCGATTCGAGCGCATCGGCCACGGCACGCTCGTCGGCGTGCGACCACTGCTGAAGCAACCCCTGGTGCGGGTAGCGCCCGCGCCCGACGAGGTCGCGCACGGTGATCGCCTCAGGCGCGATCGGGCTCTGCGGCAGCATCGCGAGTTCACGCGCGACGGCCTTGCTCCGATACGAGGTAATCGGCTTGCCGCCGAGCAACACCGTGCCTGACTCCGGAGCCAGTGTCCTCGCGAGCGCCTTGAGCAGCGTCGACTTTCCACAGGCGTTGGGCCCGACGATGATCGTGAACCCGCCGTCGGGCAGGTCGATCGAGAGATCCTCGACGACGACCCGCTTGTCGTACGCGAGGCGAAGGTTCCGCGCGGCAAGTCGGCTTTCGCCCTCCCGCGCGTTAATCAGTGCAGCGGATGCCATCAGCCTGTCCCCTTGTCCACGTTTGCAATCTGTCCGGATTCTCTCTCAGCACGACGCACCAGCATCCGCATCAGATCGTTCCCTTCCGCCACTGTGCCACCAGGAGGTAGCCGAGATAGATACCGCCGAGAACCGCCGTGAGCACCCCGACCGGCAGGGTCACGGGGATGGGCAGCTGCTGCGTCAGCAGGTCGGCGAGACTCAGCAGGAACGCGCCCATGAGCGCGCTCGCGAGAATGTTCGGGCCGGCGCTGCGGCTGAGCCGCCTGGCGATCTGCGGAGCGACCAGTGCGATGAAGGAGATCGGTCCTGCGACACTGACCGCCGCTGTCGCGAGGCCGATGGCGACCAGGATCGACAGCGCTCTCGCAGAGGTGGAACGTGCGCCGAGGGCATCCGCCTGCTCATCGCCCATCTCGACCAGCTGCAGTCGGCGGCTGAGCAGGAGCGCGCACGGGATCAGCACGACGATGGCGACCCAGATGGTCGCGGCGTGGTCCCAGTCGCGGGCTGCGAGGCTCCCGTTGAGGTAGGTGGCGAGCACCGTCGCCTGCTCACGGCCGGCACGGACGAGCACCCATTGCACGAACGCGAGCGACATGGCGGAGACGCCGATGCCGATCAGGAGCATCCTCGAGGGTGAGGAGAAGCCGGTGCCCGTGCCGAAGAAGACGAGGGCCATCGCGGCGAAGGCACCGACGAGGGCGCCGACGGGCAGCGGCAGGATGCCTTGCCAGAGCAGGCCGAAGGCGGCGGCGCCCGCGGAGGCGCCCGCGGTGAGTCCGATCACGTCGGGGCTGCCGAGCGGGTTGCGCGTGACGGTCTGGAACAGCGCGCCCGAAACGGCGAGGGCCGCGCCGGCGGCGATGCCGACGATCAGCCGTGGCCCGCGGAATGCGGTGAGCACGACCTCATCGCGCCGCTCGCCCTCGCCGAGCAGCGTCGGCACGAGGTCGCCGAACGCGATCCCGAGTTTGCCAAGGGTGAGCGTGAGCAGCCCGGTGACGAGAATCGCCACGATCAGGATGCCGCCAAGCGCGAGAGAGCGCGGCCGCACCGCGAGGCTCAGCCAGGTGCCCACCCGGAGCGCCGGCAAGGGCGTGCTGCGGGTCGCGACCCGTGCCTCACCGGTGAGCGACGCCCCGGTCATGCGGTCACCTCCGCGTGCGGGCGCGCCGGGTCGGTGGCACGTGCGCGGGGTGCGGCATCCGCTCGGGTGACGGCTCGAGTGGCAATTGCTGCGGGTGTTGTGCCCCGCGACCCACACGAAGTGTCACCTGAATTCCGGGGCCGGCGCGCAGCGCTGGCTCGAGTGACACTTGCTGCGGGTGCCGCGCCCCGCGACCCACACAAAGTGTCACCCGAAGAGCGGGCTCCGCGCGCGGCGCTGGTCGCGCTTGCCGTGACGCTCGCGCAGGCGCTGGGTGCGGCATCCGCTCGGGTGGCGGCTCGAGTGACACTTGCTGCGGGTGCCGCGCCCCGCGACCCACCCGAAGTGTCACCTGAAGCCGAAGTGTCGCGGCGACCGGCCGCCCACGCCCGGGTCATACGGCGGCCTTCATCCGGCGCACCGCGAGCAGCAAGATCGGCCCGCCGACGAACGCGGTAATCACGCCGACCATCAACTCGGCAGGACTGACGATGATGCGGCCGAGGATGTCGGCGGCGAGCAGCAGCGCTGGGCCGGCGACGAGGCAGTACGGCAGCAGCCAGCGGTGGTCGGCCCCCGTGAAGCTGCGAACGATGTGCGGCACGGCGAGTCCGACGAACGAGATCGGGCCGACCGCCGCCGTCGCCGCCGCGCACAGCAGCGTCGTCGCGACAGCGCCGAGGAGCCGGGTCCGCCCGACGTGGGCGCCGAGCGCCCGCGCGGTGTCATCGCCGAGAGCGAGCGCGTTGAGCGAGCCGCACAGTGCGATCGCGAGGACGAGCCCGACGACGATGAACGGCAGGACATCCAAAATGACATCGGGATCGCGACCGGCGAGCGAGCCGATCACCCAGAAGCGGTAGGTGTCGAATACCCGGGGGAGGCTGAGCGACACCGCCTGGATGTACGCGGCCAGCACGCTCGACACGACCACTCCGGCGAGTACGAGCCGTACCGGTGTCCCACGGCCACGGCCGGTGCCGATGAGGTAGACGATGACGACGGCGATGAACGCGCCCGGCAGAGCGATCCACACGCTCATCGCACCGCTCACACCGAGAGCAGTCGCGGTGACGATGGCCGCTGCGGCACCGGTGTTGACGCCGAACAGCCCGGGGTCCGCAAGCGGGTTGCGGGTGAGGCCCTGCATCACACCGCCGGCAACCGCGAGAGCGGCGCCGACGAGCAGGCCGAGGATCGTGCGCGGAATCCGGCTGGCGACGACGGTGTCTGCGTAGGTGTCGCCCGGCGCGAACAGGGCGTCCCAGACGTCGGGCAGCGGAACGTACTTGTTGCCGACGGCGAGGCTCAGCATGGCGATGAGCACGAGCGCGACGAGAGCGATGACCAGCCCGGTTGCGAGCTTCGGTGTACGCCGACGAGCGCCGGGGGTCAGCCCGGCGCTCGTCGGCGCAACCGTCGCGGTCATCTCAGGAGCAACGTGAGGTTACTTGGCGACCTTGGTGACAGCATCCTCAATGAAGGGAATGTACTTGTCGAGAGCCCACGGCACGCTCAGCGGCGTGATCATGCTCGACGCCATGCCCAGCTGGTTGTCGACGCTCGGCACGTATGCACCGCTCTGGAAAGCGGGAATCTGCGCGAAGAGCGGCTGCGCCTCGATGAGCTTCTGGTTCTCCTCGTCGTTGAACCAGGTGAAGAGCACGTCGACGTTGTCGAGCAGGTCGGCGCGTTCGAGGCCGACGGTGGAGCTGAAGCTGCCCTCCGTGAGCGGAACCTCGGCGACCGTCTCGTCCATCGTCAGGCCGAGGCCGGAAATGAGGTCGACGCGCGAGTCGCCCGCCTGGTAGAGCGAGAGTGCGCCGGGCTCGGCGGTGTAGACGTAGGCGAAGCTCACGTCGGCGAACTCGGGGTGCTCAGCGGCGGCCTCGGCGATGTCGTCTTCGATACCGGTGATGAGGTCGGCTGCCTCGTCGCTCTTGCCGAGCGCCTTGCCGATGATCTCGATCTGCTCATCCCAGGTGGTGCGCCACGCGGCGTCCGGGTATGCCACGACAGGAGCGATCTCACTGAGCGTCGCGAACTCGTCCTCGGAGATGCCGGACTGCGGCGCGAGAATCAGGTCGGGAGCGAGTTCGAGCACTGCCTCGACGTCGATCTCCGGGTAGACGTTGAACGTCGCCGGCAGCTCGTCGCCCTTTTCCTCGATCGCTTCACGAACCCACGGGAAGTACAGGTCCTCGTCGCCACCCCAGGTAGCGGCCTCGACACCCACCGGTGTCGTGCCGAGAGCGATCGCAGTGTCGGCGGAACCCCAGCCGATGGTGACCACGTTCTCTGGTGCGCTTTCGATGACAGCGTCGCCGAGCGCGCTTTCGATCGTGACGGGGAAGGCTGAACTGTCGGATGCAGTGGCATCCTTCTTCTCGTCTCCGCCTGTCGCACAGCCGGAGAGTACAAGCACGCTCGCGGTTGCCGCTGCGAGAACGGCTGCGCCTCGCGTGAATGGGGTGGTGCGCATCGGTGTTTCCTTTCGAAAGATGCGGGTGGAATCGAGACGGATGCCGTGCGGCAGGACCGTCAGGAAAGGGGGGTTGATGGAGCTGAGTGGGCGCTGCGCGCTGGTCAGCTGTGGTTAGCTTTCGGCCCGCCCGACGCGCCAGTAGCCCATGAAGGCGACCTGGTGCCTGTCGAGTCCGGTCTCGGAGACCAGGAACCGGCGGAGTGTCTTGATCACGCCGGCTTCACCGGCGAGCCAGGCGTACAGTCCACCGGAGTGGCTTGCCGGATCAGGGACCTCCCAGAGGATCCCGTTATCGATGTCGACATCGGCGAGGCGTTCGCCCCGATGACCGTCTGTAATGAAGTTGTCGGTCCAGGCCCGGACGGCCGGGTCGAGTGCCGAGCCGTGGGCAGCGTCGCCGCGGGCCAGCCAGGTCACGTGGATGCCGTCGGGGGCGTCGATCGGGAGAGCATCCGCAATCGTCGGCACCTCGATGAAGGCACAACCTCTGGCGTCGCGCGGAAGGGACGAGACGATCGAGCAGATGGCGGGCGCGGCGGTCTCATCACCGGCGAGCAGGACGCTCGTGGCGTCGCCGGGCTTCCATTCGACGCCGGAAACCAGTCCGTCTGTACGCACGGTGGGGCCGACGACGATGAGCTCGTCACCGGGCTGGGCGTGAGTGACCCAGCGGGAGGCCGGACCCGAATCGCCGTGCGCGACGAAGTCGATGTCGATCTCGCGGAGTTCGGGGCGAACGGCGCGGACCGTGTATGTACGGAGCGGGTTGCGCTTCTCGTCGGGCAGTTCGCGCCAGGCGCCGTACCAGTTGTTCGCGTCCAGCGGGGTGAAACCGATCCCGGGGAGAGGCAGCATGACCTTGACCCTCTGGTCGAGGCCGTCAGTGCCGAACTCGTGGAGTTGCGCCCCGGTGAACGTCACCCGGCGGAACGTTGGCGTGAGTTCCTCGATGCCGGTGACGGTGACGGCATACGGGCGCGCGGCCGGCTTCACCGCGCGCACCGGGACGCCACCCGCCGCCGTCGTCGCGCTGGTCCGCACCCGTGAAGGTGCGACACGGGCCGACGCGGCGACCGGGACATCCGTGGTGGTAAGCATTGCCTAAGTATGGCATGCCTAACCTATCTAATGTCCAGCTTTATTCGACGTCGAGGTAGCCCCGGGCGTGGCGAGCGATGAGTCGGCCGCCACGCCCGACGACCTGAGCGCCCCGCGACGCCTAGCGCCGGAACATCCTCGCGGTCGTCTCGTAGAGACCCTTCACCGGTCGCTGCTGCTCCCCCTGCTGGGCACCGAGCACGATCATCACGAGCGTGAGGGCCGGCGTCACCCACTGCAATACCTTCTGCACCCGCTGCGCGGTCTGCAGGCTGTCGGATGCCTCCGGCGCCGGTTCGGTGATCCCCTCGGCGCCCTCGTCTGCGTGCTTCGCGATAATGCCGCCCAGAATCCCGGAGATCACGGATGCCGCACCGGCGGCAATCGTGATTCCCAGCTTCACCGCCGTGTTGGTCCGGCTCTCCTCCTGGTTCTTGAGGCGTTCCTTGTTGCCGCCGATGAGACCGATGCCGCCGATGCCGTGCATCACTATCGCGGCGATCTCGACGGGAGCCCAACGCGCCCAGCCGATGGAAGCGAGCCTCAGGCCCTCGGCCGACGAACTGGCTTTCGCCGTGGCGCCGTTGAGGCCGACGGCCCCCATCAGCGACCCGCCGAACCACGCGGCGAGGCCGATGTCGTGCATGCTGCGGACTACAGTGTTGCGACTTGGCATGGAAGTGTCTCCTTCGAAGGTGAAATGTCCGAAGAAAGTTACGCCGAGAAAGAGGACGCCGGCAGGGACTTGACACACCGCGGCGATTCCTCTGCCCGGGCGCGACGCTGTCGCCGCTATCACACAGAGGTAGCGGCGCGGGAGCCCCCTGCCCTTGCAGGAAACGCCGGATAACGGTCGGTAGAGTTGTCCTCCCACCATTTGAAGGAGACCCATGTCGGTAGGCTTGCTCGCCGTCGTCGATGACATTCTGACCGCCGCACTCAAGGCGTCAGCAAAAACGGCCGGCGTTGTGATCGATGACGCCGCCGTGACCCCCCAGTACGTGCAGGGACTCACGCCAGCGCGAGAGCTGCCGGTCGTCGGGAAGATCGCGCTTGGGTCCCTGCGGAACAAGTTCATCATCATCATCCCGATCGCCCTCCTGCTGACGGCGTTCGCGCCCTGGGTCCTGCCGTATCTGCTGATCATCGGCGGCGCATACCTCTGCTTTGAAGGCGCTGAGAAGGTGCTCGAGTGGTTCGGCCTGCACCACGGCCATGCCGACGAGGGTGCGCGCGACGAGAAGAAGCTGGTCGGCGGCGCTGTGCGCACCGACCTGATCCTCTCCACCGAGATCATGCTGATCTCGCTCGCGAGCCTCGACCCCGACATGGGAATCTGGGCGACCCTCGGCGTCCTCGCCGTGATCGCGCTCATGATGACCGCCGTCGTCTACGGCGCCGTTGCCCTGCTGGTGAAGATCGACGACATCGGCTTGAGCATGGTGAAGAACCAGGACAAGCGCGTCAGGCACACCGGTGTCCGGATCGTCCGCTCGATGCCCGCCGTGTTCCGCATCATCAGCATCGTCGGGACCGTCGCCATGCTCTGGGTCGGAGGCCACCTGATCCTCGAGAACCTCAGCGAGGTTGGCGTCCCCCTCATCGGTGACTTCATCCACGGCATCGAGCATGCCCTCGCACCCCTCGGCGCCGTGGTCGTCTGGCTCGGCGACACCCTCGTCTCCTTCATCGCCGGCCTCGTGCTTGGCCTGGTCATTGTCGGCCTGATCCTGCTGATCGGTCGGCTTCGGGGCAAGGAGCCGCGGTTCAACAGCGGCGCACAGTCGCCGTCGAGCGTTCACGTCTAGCTCTCGGTCGACCGCGGTCTCAGACAGACGCGTGGGCCGTGCACCGCTGATCCGGTGCACGGCCCACGAACACTTTGTGGCGCGAAAACCCGCTCGCGCGTTACCGTGACGGGCGCGGCGCGAGCTTTCCGCCGGACTCCTGCAGGTAGCACGCACCGCAGAGCGACTCGTACTCCACCTCAACGCCGTCGATCGCAACCTGGTCACCCGAGAAGATGAACCGGTCACCGACCCGTCGGCCGTTGAAGATCGCCTTTCGGCCACAGCGGCAGATCGTCTTGAGCTCCTCGAGGCTGTGTGCGACCTCGAGCAGGCGGCGGCTTCCAGGAAACGCCATGGTCAGAAAGTCGGTACGGATGCCGTAAGCCATCACCGGTATCCCCTCGAGCAGCGCGATGCGGAGGAGATCGTCCACCTGTGCGTCGCTGAGGAACTGTGCTTCGTCGACGAGCAGGCAGGAAATGTCGGTGGCCGACTCGGCCAGCGCGCGCGCCCGGTGCAGCGCGAACAGGGCGTACGCGTCAGCATCCGGTTCGATGATGAAGTCGACGGGACGAGCGACGCCGAGCCGGCTCTCAATGTTGTTGTTGCCCTTGGTGTCGACGGCGGGCTTGGCGAGGAGGACCTGGTGGCCGCGCTCTTCGTAGTTGAACGCCGCCTGAAGGAGAGCCGTGCTTTTGCCCGAGTTCATCGCGCCGTACCGGAAGTAGAGTTTTGCCACGGCCTCAGTTTAGTGGCGAGAGGTCGGCGACGGTCCCGGATGCCGTGGGGCCGGCGGGCGCACTGCGTCAGTTCACCACCTTGAAGGACAGGGCCGGGCTGACACCGACATTGCCTGCGGCATCCGTTGCCTTCGCGGTCGCCTTGTAGCTTCCGTTGGCGTACGCTCCCGAGGAGATCGTGGCTTCCCAGATACCGGGGGCGACCTGCACTCCGGTGGCCACCCGCACCGTACCGACCCAGAAGGTGACGCCCGTCACGCGGACGTTGTCACTGGCCTGCGCCCTGACGAGAACCGTGCCCGAGACTGTCGCACCGGATGCCGGCGACGTGATGGTCACGGAGGGTTTGGTCGTGTCCGGCGTCGGCGTGGGCGTCGGACTCGGTGTCGGCGTCGGCGTCGGCGTGGGTGTTGGAGTCGGTGTCGGGGTTGGGGTCGGTGTCGGCGTCGGCGTGGGTGTCGGCGTGGGTGTCGGCACAGATCCGGCGGGCACTGTCGATGCGAAGTATCCGAAGTACTTGTTGCCCACCTGGCTCAGCGGATCGCCGGCGAATACCCGCCCACGATTGACCGCGGCGGCCCGCGCCTGTGCGATGACCGTCTGTCGCACCTCAGGCACTGACTTTCCGACACAGGCGCCGCCGGGCCTGAGGCAATTGAGCACAACGCCGGTCACCGCTGCGCTCGACATGCTCGTGCCCGACTGGATGAAGTCGTATCCGTTGCCCTTTTTCGTCGTATACGGGCAGGTGCCGTTGGCCGCTATCGTGTGCGCCCTGTCTGCGGTGGAGACGGCGTAGTTGCTCTTCGAGGCGGGTTTATCGTCGGGCGCGGTCACTCCCGAGCAGGGAGGTGAGCCGAGGCCGCCGGGCTTGCCGTCGTAATTAACGACGTTTGTCGCCGCAAGCACCTCGTCGTACGCGGCAGGGATGGTCGATGCAAGGTCGGTTGCGCTGTTGCCGGCACCGGCGACCACGACAATCCCCGCCGCGGTAAGGTCGCAGATCTCCTGGTGTGCAACGTCGTTGTTGGTGCGGCCGCAGTTGCCGTCATCCGAACCAGGGAACCCGATGCTGAGGTTCGCCACCCGGATGTTGTACCGCGCCGCGTTCGCCTTCAGCCAGTTGGTCGCGCAGACGAACATGTCTGGCGTCCCCCTGTTCTTCGCGTCGAGAATCCGGATCGAGTAGATCGGTACCCCGGGAGCGACGCCGACGATCCCCTTGTCGTCGTCGATGGCGCCGATGAACCCGGACACGCCTGTTCCATGGCCGTTGGCATCCGCCGCCGTTCCCGACCCCGTGCAGTTGATCTGCGCGGCGACGTTGAGGTCGGTATGCACGCTCACGCCGCTGTCGATCACGGCGACGGCTGGTCCATCCCAGGGCCGGTTCGCCGACCCCGCCGAGACGGGTGGCTTGTCCGCCTCGTGGGACGCGATCACGGAAGGGATCGTCTCAGCACCCCACGCGGGCGTAGCGACGGTGAGTGGGATGCTGAGCGCAAGAATGCCGATGGCAACGGATGCCGCACGGCGCGACCTGGTACCTCCAGCCGGTTGTGAACGTGACATGAGAGCTGGTCCTTCGTCAGTGAGGGTGGTGTTCGTCAGTGAGGGTGGTCTTTGTCGGAAAGGGTGGGCCGAATCGGGTGGGTGGGCGGTGCCGGGCGGATGCGCCCCGCACCGCGCGATAGGCCGCGAGGGTCTGGCCGGCGACGGCGGACCAGTCCAGGGCTGACAGGTCAGGGCTCTCGCCGCGGTCGGTGTCGCGCAGCCAGAGAAAGACATCGTCGAGTACGTCAGCGGTGAGCTCGCCCTCAAAGGTATAGACCCAGTCGGTGCCGACCTGGTCCCGCAGCTCAGCCATCCCCCCGAGCGCGGGAACAACGACCGGTCGGTCCGCACTGAGCGCAAGAATCGCCGAACCCGAGTTCTGAATCTTCGAGTACGGCAGCACAACCACATCGGCGGCGCGCAGCCAGGTCGCAAGGCGGTCGTCCCGGAGGAACTCGAGATCGAGAACCACGTCGTTCGAGGCGGATGCCGTGATCGCGGCCCGCAACGCGTCATCCGCCGGTTTCCCCGCGATGGCGAGGATCTCCCTCTGGCTGGCGTCGGACTCCGCGCCGGCCAGAACCCGGACACCGCGGCGGGAGAACACGTCGACGAGATGCGGCACGTTCTTGTAGTGCCGGATCTGACCGACACTGAGCAACACGGTGGCGTCGATCGACTCGGGCGGCAGACCGAGCGCCGCGCGGGCCTCTTCCCGGGTCGCCGACAGGTCGTAGCTGTCGCGGTAGTGCCCGTGCGGTGTGACGAACGCCGGAACGCGACCGAGTTCGGGGTAGCCGTTCCTCGCCGCGCTGATGCCCTCGCTCGTCAGGGCGATGATCCCGTCGACGTTCCCGACCAGCAGCCTCGAGTACCAGGCACGGATACGCGGGGTGGACCGGCTCTCGTGCGACGACACGTTGTGCACGGTCCAGACCAGCTTGGTGCCACGCAGCCGCGCGACCCGGAGAAAAGTGAAGAAGAGCACGAGCCTGGCGACCTGCCGCCACCGGCGGGGACCGGAAAGGAAGGTGAGATCGGGCCAGTGCAGGTGCACGATGTCGGTCCTGCCGACCAGCAGACGCAGGTAGCTGAGATCGCGCACCTCGGCATCGTCCGGTGACATGGCCGAGTAGAGCGCCGCGTTGTACGGGTTGGCGTGCCGAGTCCGGAACGCGGGTTCAGCTTCGACCCGCAGCGGACGGTCGGCGCGCCACCGGGAACGGGCCGTGCCAGGAGGCGTGCCAGCGGGCGTGCCAGCGGACGCGGTATCGGGCATTGCCCCGACGTTGTCCTGCGGTGTCCGTCCGAACAGGGTCGCCTCGGCCTCCGGGTAGCCCTGGCGCCATTTCGTCCGCGACCGCCACACGGTGAGCCAGGTTTTTTTGGGGCTCCGGGTCACTACCTCGAGCGCTCCGCGAACGAGGGCCCCGACCTGCAGCAGCGCGATTCCAGCCCGAGCGCGGGCCGGCGTCCAGGAGGTGCGCAGCAGTGTCGCTTTGCCCGCCATGACGAGGCTCATTTTTCGGCCGGAGTCGCCGGTCGACCCGCCGACGTCGTGCACGATGACGGCCGTCGGGACGATCACCGGGCGGAGGCCGGCCCGGCGTGCGCGCACCGAGAACTCGGCGTCTTCGCCGTAGAGGAAGAACCGTTCGTCCATCCCGCCGATCGCCAGGAACTGCTCCCTGAGGATCAGGGCGAGACACCCGGTGACGATGGGCACTTCGCGAACGCTGTCACGCTTCCACGTCCCGAGCGATTCCGGATCGAAGAGGAGCGAGTGCTTGAACGCCGTCGACAGCCCGAGCGCGAACGAGGTCAGCGACCACAGGGTCGGTTCACCCCAGCAGGAACTGGGGTCGACGACCCCATCCGTTCGGAGTGTGCGCCCGCCGAAAAGTCCGTACTCCGGATGCTCGACGGCGAACGACACGAGCGCGCGAAGGGAACCGGGAAGAACGACGGTATCGGGGTTGAGCAGCAACACGTAGTCATCCGTCGACGCGGCGACTCCGCGGTTGACGCCGCGGGCGAAGCCCAGGTTCTCCCCCGCTTCGATGACGACCGTTGCGGGAAACCGCTCCCTGATCGCATCAGCGCTGCCGTCAACGGAGCCGTTGTCGACGACAATCACCGTGAGCCCGTCGAGTGGGGGTGGAAGAGCAGGGTCTGCCCCGGTCGCTGCGACGGTTTCAGCGAAGACCGACTCGATGCACTCGAGCGTGGCATCACGGGTGTTGTAGTTCACGATGATCACGGAGACGGTCGGCTGGCCGGTCATGAGATCCCCGCCCGGTCCGCACTGAGGGCGTGGCGTGCTGGCGCCGATTCGCCTTCCGGCTGGACGACATCCGTCGCTTCACGCTCATCCGACCGGGGACGGTGCCCGAGCACTTTCGCCGGAACGCCTCCCGCGATGCAGTTCGCCGGAAGATCACGTGTGACGATCGCGCCAGCGCCGACGATCGCGCCAGCGCCGATGGTGACGCCGGCCGTGACGACAACGTTCGCGCCGAGCCAGGCGCCCGGCCCGATCACGATGTCCTTCTCGATTTTCGCCTGGTCCATCACCGGCGTTCCCTCGACGATGCCGTAGTTCGACGCGGTGATCGTCACGTGCGGCGCAAGCAGGCACTTCTCCCCGAGGATCACGCGCGACCGGGAGTTGCCCGCCCAGATCACGCTGCCCTCGCCGATGTGCGTGCCGGAACCCAGGAAGATGCGCTCAGCGTTGCGGAACGACACGGTCGGGGCGAACGACACGGCGTCTCCCCGGTTCAGCTTCCGCACCTGCTGCACATGGCTGTACCCGTAAAAATGCGCAACCCTGATGAGATGCAGCGCGGTCCGCGGGTCGAGCACGGACCGCAACACACCACGTATTCCCTTAGACGCCACCTGGCACCACCTCTGTTCGTTCGACGGGAACTGACGCCCCGGCTGGAACCTCGGACGGATCGAAGACGCGAGCCAGGGCATCCGTCACCCGATCGATGTCTGTTGCCGCCGTCGTCACAACGGCGACGGCAAAGCTCGCGGCGTAGCTCGTGGTGAATACCGCCATCCGGTCGTCGAGGTCGAGCACCGGCCAGAGGGTGATCGACGTCACCTCCGCCGGGCCGAAGTACTGGCGGCGCGGGTGCATCGGCAGGTGGGACGCGTACCCGGCCTCATCGACTGGCGACATCGCGGTGGTCCTGCCGGTGCTCCCCGGCGTCCTCACCGCCGAGCTGAGGGAGTCGGAGACGGATGCCACGACACCGGCGAAATCCGTCACCTCGCCCACGTCAATCCTCACCATCGAGATGTGGTTTCGTGCGGAGGCCTCCCGTTGGAGCGACAGCGGCACGGACAGCGCATAGCCCTCCCGCTCCGGTTCGACGGCGGCGAGCGCGGAGAACGCCGCGGAAACCGTGAGCGCGGTCGGTGACACTCCGAACCGGGACGCCAGCGTCTTCACGACCGGGGCCGGCACCACGAACATACGGAACTGCCGTGGCGGGATGAGTTGCTCCGCCCGTCCCGACCGCACCAGGTAGAGATTCTTGAGCGGGCGGGTCAGGCGTCCGGCGGTGCGTTTGAGCCGTTTGGCGACCGGCTTGCGGCGGAAGTCACGCCACGCATCGCCCACCGTTGCATGCTGGGACCGCCAGGCGGCGTAGTGTCCCCTCACCAGTTCGAGTTGCGTTCGGGGCGCCCGGCCGACGACGGCACCGGATACCGTGCCGTCCGCGTCCCGCACACCGGCGGGCATTGCCGGTTGGTCGGCGAGCAGGCTCGAGACCATGCGCACGCCCTGGATTCCATCGCCGACACTGTGGTGGATGACCCCGACGATCGCGATCGTGCCGTCGTCGAGGTCGGCGACCGTGAACGACCAGAGCGGCCGGGAGAGGTCGAGCCTGTTGGCGGCACCCGCGAGGAGGCTCGCGTCCGGTCCGCTCGGGTATGTCCCCGGCAGGATCGTGACGTGCCAGTTGAGGTCGACGCTCCCCGCCGGCACCCACGCCGGGGTGGCCAGGCCGAACGCCACACGCATCAACCGCTGCAGCATGGCCGGCTCCGCCGGAATGCGCTCGGCGACAATCGCGCGAACGAGATCGGCATCGATGGTGCCGTCGTCTCGCCGCAGCCCGGCCCCGTCGAGAATCATGGTGAGGGCAGGTCGGGCCAGCCGGAACGCCACCTCGTTGACGAGAAATTTCTCGTCGAGCACCCTCAGGGGTTGCACGACAACGTCAGGAGCCATCGATCTCTCCTTGCGCTGAGGTCGACGCGGCGACACCGGTGGAGGTCGCGACGGAGCGGTCTGTGCGCCCGCCGTCGGCGACGGCCTCGGGCAGCACGATCGGCTCTGGACGGGTGGTGTCGACGAACAGCTTCCCATCGAGCGGAAGGCGCGCCGCCAGGGCGAACCCGCGCAGAATGCCGGTGAACATCGCCAGTTCGGCCCTCGCTCTCGCCCGGTTCCGCGGGAACGCCCGAGCAGCCTTCCTGAGCTGGCGGGAGAGGACAGTGGGCAGCATCACGAGTCCCACCGCACTGTCGAGCCTCAGCCACTTGTTGACGAGCGCGCCCATACCGAGGCCGTAGCCGTGAAGCAGCTCCCGATAGTTCTCCCCCACCCGGGTGAAGGTGTGGTGCACGACGCTCTCCGGCTCGTGCACGACCTTCCAGCCCGCATCGATCATCCGGCAGAACGCGTCGAGATCTTCGGCTCCGGCGAGATCCCTCCCTGCGCCCAGGACGTCGTCGAAGCCGCCGATCGCGAGAATCGACGCCCGCCGAAAGGCCATCAGCGCACCGTGCCCCGCGTCGAGACCGCCGGCGACGTCGGAGAACTCCAGCTTGTGCCGATACACCTCGTCCGACCCCACCTTGGTGTGATCGAGCATGCGCCCGGTCACGACTCCGATGTCTGGTGTATCGAAATGCTGCAGCATGGCGTCGATCCAGCCGGGGGTCGCAACGCAGTCGTCATCCGTGTAGACCACGATTTCGCGATCGGATGCCTCGAGGCCCAGGTTGCGGGCGATGCTCAGCCCCTTCACGTCGGTGCGCACGCTGCGAACGCCGGCATCCGCTGCCACCTGCCCCGTGGCATCCGTCGTCGATCCTGAATCGACAACGAGAACATCGACATCGGGCGGCGTCGCGGCCGCGATGGAGACGAGCGCGTCCCTCAGCAGCTCAGGCCGTTGACGCGAGCAGATAACGAGAGTGACGTCAGCCGGAAGCACCATGCACCCTGCCCCCTCGACTCGGCAGCCACGGGGATCCCGATCGCGCACATGGCGCGGTTCCGGTCGCCTCACGGGTGTTCGTGAATCCCTCATCGAGGTCGGGGTACTCGCCCGTTCCCGGGTGAAGTTCTGAGGGCCTGCCGCGATATCCGCCGGGGCGGAGCCCGTCGATCACCCGACGGTAGCCGTCGACCAGCACCGCGTTCGCGGCCTGCCAGGTGAGGCTCGGCGCCTGGGAGAGAACGCCACTACGGAGCGCTCGGCGCCAGCGCTGGCTGCCATAGACGAGGTCGATCTGTGAGCCGAGCGCGCTCACGTCGCCTGCCCGGTGGATCAGCCCGTTGACCGCGTGCTGGACGACCGCGCCGCTCGCCTGCGAGACCAGCGGAATCACCCCGGCTCCCTGCGCCTCGTAAGTGACGAGCGCGCTGCCCTCCTCGACCGACGGCAACAACAGAACATCCGCGTGCGCGTATGCCCTGGCCGGCCTGTCGGTGAACCCCCTCACCTCAACCGATGGGTGAGCCAGTCGTTGCGCGAGCAACTCCCGATAACCCGGCACAAAGTCGCCGAAGATGAGGAACTTCCCCGACTCGCTTGCCCTCGAGGAAAGCCACGCGTCGAGCGCGTAGTGGAGCCCCTTGCGGGGTTCGCACCTGCCGAGGAAGACCGCGGTGAATGGCCTCGCCGTCTCGTCACGGGCCGGAACCCGGATCGTGGCGGGATCGAACCCGTAACGGTGGCGCACAAGCCGCGATGCGTCGAATCCCCTGGACAGAAAGGTGTCTGCGACGGCATCCGACGGCACGAGCAACCCGTGTGCCGCGGCATACTCGCGGTCTTCGATGACGAGCCGCTCACCGTCGAACTGGTGCGACCAGCCGTTCGGGACGGAGAGTCCGAGTCTCGCGTATTCGCGTCCAACGATGTCGTACGCGTGTGCCGTGTGCGTGTTCGGCACCTCCCTGAGTCCGGCAACGCCCTTGGCACGTGCGGCGTGCAGGGTACGGGAGGATGCCAGCGGCCAGGCGTGGACGGCGTCGAAGGTTCCGCGCTGCAACAGGCGCGCCGCGAGAAGATCGTGCCATCCGAACGCCCGCATTCGACCGATTGCCCGGTGCGGTACGCGCCGCCCACCGACGATGAGGGTCTGCTCGAGCGCCGTCAACCGGAGAATGGGACGGGCAACGCTCGCGGTCACGAGGGTGACGTGGTGCCCGGCACGAATGAGTTCATTCACCTGATTCCACGCGGTTTCACCGATGCCCTGGCTGCCGATGGCGTGCGGGAAGCTGTACAGCACACGGAGCGCGTCACCACCGCGTTGCGGCGCGGGGCGTTGACCATCGGTCTGCCTCGTCATGTTCCTCCCCGCTCGGGCCAGGTGCGCTCTTCGCATCCCAGGAGGGGACGTGAGTATCTGTCACGAAATTTACAAGCACTGATGGCGTGTTTGACCGTGGCCGATCGATTGTTAATATACTCGTAATACTGAGGGTTCCTCAATTTTACAACGCGCGTCCACGATGGAAGAGGACACAGCGGTTCGCCCACCCGCGGGACATCCGTGTCCCACCAAGCAGAAAGTCGATAAGCATGGATGTTCCTCTCTACCTTCGAGTCCTCTGGAGCTACAAGTGGTTGCTCCTCGTTGGGCTGATCGTCGCCGGCTTTGTGGGCGGGATCGTCGGATACAGCTACGTTGACGGGCAGCTGCAGCCGCGCGCCGTCCAGACTTACAGGGCATCGACGACGGTTCTGGTCGGCAGCCCGCAGCAGCCGCTCTACCAGTCGGTGATTCCCGGTGCCCCCGTGCAGGAGGGAGTCGCTCCGGATGTCACCCGCGACCTCGTCTCCACCACGGTGGTCTACGCGTATATCGTGTCCGGCTCGGAGATCCGTGCCATGGTCGAGGATGTCGTCGGGCCGCTTTCCGACGAAGAACAGGTCACAGCGGTTCGACGCACGACCCAGCCGGCCGGAGACGAACAGTTCCCCGGCCGCCTCACGCTGCCGATCCTCGACATCGTCGGCTCCGCGAATTCCCCCGGCCGTGCCGAGGAGATCTCACGGGCGGCCAATACGGTCTTCCAGGAGTACGTGCGAGCCGAGCAGGACACCACCGCGGTGCCGGAGGGCGAGCGGGTTCAGCTGCAGACACTGCGCGAGAGCGAAGCGACCGAGGTTGAAGGTAGCAATCCGCTGATCCCGGTCGTGCTCACCGCTTTCGGCGTCCTGATCCTCGTGGTCGTGTTGATCTTCGTGCTGTACAACATCCGGATCAGCCGCGAGAAACGACGCGCAGCATCCCGCCGGTCCCAGGCAGTGAGCGCCGCAGGAAAGAATGACGACAGCGATTCGTCGTCGATCGACACGGGATCATCGGTGACCGCAGGGGCGAGGGGAACATCGACGCCAACGGGCGCCGACGGCGCCGGGCAGCCTGTCGGTGATGGAGACCCGGATCACGACGAGCACAAGCGGTCCGACGACACTCACGCATACGTTTAGGCCGTCATGACGACGACCCTCCCTGGGCCAGGCGCCCCTCCGACACCGGCAGAGCGCGGCGATCGTGGCGTGCCGCAACTGCCGACCCCCGCGAACGATGCGGGCCAGATGGCGCTGATCGGCGAGCGTGTGAGGGACGCCGTCCTGAGCTTCCGGCCGAGCCGCTCAGGAATTGCGCTCACCGTGCTCGCTGCCGTTGTCCTGTTCATTCCCGTTCGACGGTACGCGATCCCGATCCCGCTGTCGTTCGCCCTCGAGCCCTATCGGGCCGTGATCGTGCTGCTCATCGTCGCTGTCGGCGTCGCCCTCCTCATCGACCCGCGCTTTACCTGGCGTCCGATCGCCTTTGGCGCTCCGCTCCTCATCTGGCTCATCACCATGATCGTTTCTGTCGCCGTCAACGCGACGATCCTGACCGAAGAGGGCCTGGCATCCGGAGCGATCGGTGCCCTCGGCAACTACGCGATCGTCGTCGCGCTGCTCTACCTGACCCGCCAGCTGCTGCGCTCTGCCCGGACCGTGAACACACTGCTCACCGCTCTCGTCATCTTCTCGGGGATCGTTGGCTTCTTCGCTCTCGTCGAGAAGGTCACGAGGGAGAACGTGTTCATGAAGCTCTCGAGCGTCCTGCCGCTCGAGCTGCTGCGTGACGGAGGAGAGGCATTGCGCGCTGGCGGGGCTCGCGCGTATGCGTCAGCGCAACATCCGATCGCGCTGAGCGTCATGCTGTGCATGCTCATTCCCCTCGCGCTCTACCTGGCGAAGTACGCGGCCTGGCCACACAACATCTACAACCGCAAGATCTTCTTCGGCGGTATCGTTGCGCTCCAGCTGTTCGGGATCGCCGCAGCCGTCTCGCGCACCGCCGTTGTCACGCTCGCGGTCATGTTCCTGATCATCCTGATCACGAGGCCGATCCTCGGGATTGTGCTCGCGAGCTTCGCCCTGCCCGCCGTCGTGGTCGCGGCCGCCATCATCCCGAAACCGTTCGAAGCCATGTTCGGCGGGTTCCTCGACCCGGAGAGCCTCATCGCCTCTCAAAAAACATCGCCGGGGTTCACGGGGGCCGGCCGCCTCGCCGACCTCGACCCCGCGCTCGAGATCGTCTCGCAACAGCCGTTCTTCGGCTCGGGACTGGGCTCGCGGATCGTCATCGGCGACACGGCGAACTCGTTCATCCTCGACAACCAGTGGCTCGGAACGCTCATGGAGGTGGGAGCGCTCGGTGTGATCGGCGTGCTGGCCCTGCTCCTCATTCCGGCGTCACGGCTTGTCGCATACGCGTTCAGACCAGCGCACTCGCCGCAGTACGCGGCGCTCGCTCTCGCGCTCGCCATCTCGATTGCCGGCTACGGCACGGCGATGTTCTTCTACGACGCGTTCGGATTCTTCCAGACCTTCATGCTGCTGTTCATGCTGCTTGGGGTCGGCGCGTGGGTGCTCACGGAAGCACCGACGCGAACCACTGTGGCCGGGTCGGCATCGGGGCAGGTGCCGGCCCGGTCACGCCCTCTCGACGGGCTACGGCGACGGCGGCGGGAGCTCGCGTGAGCGCGCCGCGGGCGTCCGGTGCCGGGATGAGCGTCATCATCCCGGCACACAATGAAGCGGCGGTCCTCCCCCGGCTGCTCCGCGAACTCCGAGCGGATGCCGACCTTCGCGTCATTGTCTCCGCCAATGCGTGCTCCGACGACACCGTCGCTGTGGCGCGGGCGGCAGGCGGTGATGATGTGCGCGTGGTCGAGACCGCTGAGCCCTCGAAGACTGTTGCGTTGAACGCCGGTGACGCGATTGCCGGCGACCACTATCCGCGTGCCTATGTCGACGCGGACGTCGTCGTCTCCGCCGCGACGCTGCACGCCCTCGCGGCTGCCCTCAGCGCCCCGGGCGGTCCCCTCGTCGCGGCACCGACGCTCACGGTCGACACGTCGGCGGCGAGCTGGGCTGCCCGCGCCCACTACCGGATCTGGGAACTCAGCGATTACCGCCTGGCCGGTCACGTCGGATCCGGCATCTACGCCCTGTCGGGCGAGGGACGGGCGCGCTTCGGCGCCTTCCCCGATGTCATCGCCGACGACAGGTTCGTCCAGCAACTGTTCGCACCGTCGGAGCGGCTGACCCTCGACGAGATGTTCGTCGTTCGCGCGCCCGCAACGCTGCGGGCTCACATCCGCAGGGCAACACGCATCGCCGCGGGCAACCGACAGTTGCGCCGCCGCGCCGAGGTGGCGCGGATCGCGGGAGTGCCGGGCGCCGCAGCGCCGGCCTCCGCTCCGACACAGACGGGCGCTGCACCGACCACCGCCCAGGCACAGACCGGCGCTACACCGGCGTCCACCGCGGCGCCCGGAGGACGTTTCGGGAGGAAAAACCCGGCACCCGGCCACCCATACCCACCGGACCCCCCGATCCACCTCCCGAAACCCGCCGCCGACCCGGTGCCCGGCGCCACAGCGGGCGCCTCCGACGCGACACAGACGGGCGCCGCAGCGGGCGCCTCCGACGCGGCACAGACCGGCGCTACACCGGCGTCCACCCTGGCGCCCGGAGGACGTTTCGGGAGGAAAAACCCGGCACCCGGCCACCCATACCCACCGGACCCCCCGATCCACCTCCCGAAACCCGCCGCCGCAGGGAGCTACCGCCACCTCCTGGCTCGGGTCGCCGTTCGCCCGGCCCTGTGGCCGTCGTTCCTCGTCTATTGCGTCGGCTACGGCGTCCCCCTCGTTCTTGCCGCGCTGTCGGAACGACGCGGCCGGCTGCCCGGCTGGAACCGAGACGAAACGAGCCGCGCATGAGGCCGCCCCGCGCACCAACGGCTCCGGCTCCGGCGTCGGCGCCCGTCGTTGAGGCGCCGGCGTCCTCGGGAACATCGGCGTCAGCGAATGACCGGCTCGGCCACCAGGCCAGCCGCGGCGTCCTCGTAACGATGGGCGGAACCTGGTCGAAGACCATCCTGCAGACCGTGTCCACCGTCGTCCTCGCGCGACTCCTCGATCCGTCCGACTTCGGACTCATCGCCATGATCATGGCCATCGTCGGCATCGCCGACCTCGTCCGGGACTTCGGCATGACCGGTGCCATCATCCAGGCGAAGAAGCTCAACGACAGGACCTGGTCGAGTGTGCTCTGGCTCAGCGCCGGAGTCGGCGTGATCGGCACCGCGCTCATCGCCCTCGCGGCTCCCCTGATCGCGTCGATCTACGACGAGCAACGACTCGTGCTGCTGAGCATCGCCGTCGCACCGACCCTCCTGATCAACGGCCTCGCGATGCCGTTGCAGGCGAAGGTTCAGCGCGACCTCAAGTTCGGCGTGCTCGCGCGCATCGACGTAATCTCCATGGCGCTTGGCGTCGCACTCTCCATCGCCGCTGCCCTCGCCGGCTGGGGTGTCTGGTCGCTCGTCGTTTTCACCGGAGCGGCGAGCGTGTATCGACTGATTGCCCTGTGGGTCGCGGCCCGCCCCCACTGGGGACGACCGCACGTCGACCGCGAGGTACTTCCCCTCCTCACCACGGGTGGCTCGATCTTCGGCGTGCAATTGCTCAATTACCTGGCGCGCAACGTCGACAATGTCGTGATCGGCCGCCAGCTCGGCTCGGACGTACTCGGCCAGTATTCGCGGGCATATGCACTCTTCATGCTCCCGCTCCAGCAGCTCAACGGACCGCTTGGCCGCGTCGCGCTGCCCGTGCTGAGCCGTTTGCAGGATGACGGACCGCGCTACCGGCGGTACGTCCGCGCCTCGCTGATGGTGATCGCCTACCTCACGCTGCCCGCGTTCGCGATCGCCGCCGCGCTGGCGCATCCGCTGGTCCTTCTGCTTCTCGGTCCGCAGTGGGATGCCACGGCGTCGATTTTCGCCCTGCTCACCATCGCCGGCGTTGCGCAGGCCATCGGCAACGTGCAGGGCTGGATCTATATCTCGCTCGGTCGCGCGCACCGGCAACTGGTCTACTACATCGTCTCGCGGCCGATCATCATCGCCTCGTTCTTCGTCGGGCTGTGGTGGAACGGGGTCGACGGGCTCGCCCTCGCGTACGGTCTCGTGTCGCTCGCGGTTCTCGTTCCCGGGTTCGCCTGGGCGATCCGCGGCACCTTCGTTACCGGGCGGGACGTCGTCCTGCCCGTGCTTCGACCCGCCCTGCTCGTGCCGTTCGCCTTCGGAGCGGCGTGGGCGACGACGCTGCTCGCGCTTCCGGCGATCCTCCAGGTGCTGGTTGGCGGCGTGGCTGGGCTGGTTCCGCTCGGTCTCGCCATGGTCATCCCCGCCTATCGGCGCGACCTGGCGCAGATCATCGAGTTCGTGAAGAAAACCCGCAAACCACAGCCCCCGGCGGAGTCCGCGGATAGCGTTGACGACACCGGCCGCGACGACGATGAGCGCCGACCCGCGGGGACACCACAGGTTTCGCCGGTGGCAGCGCAGGCTACAACGCCTGCGACATCGGCGAAGGATCGGGGGACGTCAGCGTGAGACAACCATCAAGGATTCCAGCCGTTCGGATGCTGGTGGTCGGCATCGCAGCGGCTCTCGTGCTCGCGGGATGTTCGGCACCGGCACCAGCGCCGACTCCGCCACCGTCCACGGCATCCGCACCGTTCGAGATTTCGGCAATCGCGTCGCTCGGCGATTCCATGAGCCTCGGCGTGAACGCCTGCGACGGCGGCGGCCACTGCCCGGAAGCGTCGTGGGCGACGGGAACCGACCCGATGGTGCAGTCACTCGCCTCCAGAGTGGCGGAGACCAGCGGTGCCGTTCCCACCACCGAGATTCTCGCCGGTGACGGCGCCGGCGTCGAAAGCCTGCCGGACCAGGCGGCCAGAGCCGTGGAGCTGGGCCCCGACCTGGTCACCGTACTCATCGGCGCCAACGATGTCTGTGCCCCGTCGTACGACGACATGACACCGGAGGCCGCGTTCGCTGAGAACGTCACGGCGGCATTCGACACCCTCTCCGCCGGGCTCCCCGATGCACGCGTGTATGTGTCTTCGCTGCCGAACCTCGTCCGTCTCATCGATGCCAAGAAGGACGACCCGACAGCTGTCGCCACCTGGAAGAAGATCGCGCAGTGCCGCTCGCTGTTGTTCAACGCGACAAGCAGCGAACCGGCCGACGTCGACCGCCGAGCGTCGATCTCCGCCCTCATCGAGAAATTCAACGGCGTACTCGCCGACGCGTGCGCCACGCATCCGCATTGCATCTGGGATGGCGACGCTGCATTCGAACTCGAATTCACCGGCGACGACGTCTCGTCGATCGACTTCTTCCACCCATCGACGCTCGGGCAGCAGAAGCTTGCCGCCGTGGCGTGGGACGTGATCACCAGTTCGGGTGAGCTCGCCGCGTCTTCGGGCACCGGCGTCGACGGCGGCGCGGTCGACGCGTCGAGCACCGTTCTCGACCCGCCGGGCGCGACGGGATCGCGCCTGGCATCGACCGGAAGGCTCGACAGCTCGAGTGCTTTGGCCGCCGCGCCGAAGGGATCGGGATCGGCGTGCTCGACCGGGTCACCGTGCTCCCTCGAGACAGCGCTTGGCAAGGCCGGCGCCGGCAGCGTCATCACCCTGGCCGACGGTAATTACGGCAGCAAGAACCTCACGGGCATCGACAACCTCGCGTCGCTCGGTTCCGCTGTGGTCGTCGCTCCTGCCGCGGGCGCGACGCCCACATTCGACAGGCTCGAGGTGGGGATCCCGTCGGTGACCTGGCGCGGCATCACCGTCACCGGTGTGATGTTCGTGAACAAGCCGGCCGTCGACACCCGGCTCGAGAACGTGCACCTCTCTGGAACCGGGTTGTTCGTCCGGTCGCAGCATGTCACCGTCAGCGACAGCCTCTTCGAGGGTGGATCGAGCGTTGATGGAATCCAGGTGGGCGGAGCATCCGATGTTCTGATCGAGAACAACGAGGTGCGCGACTTCGACCAGAACAAGGACAACGGGCTGCACGCGGATTGCGTGCAGATTTTCGACAGCGCGAATGTGACGCTTCGGGCCAACAAGCTCAGCAATTGCTACAACGCCGGCATCATCCTGTCGTCGGGCAAGGGCACCGGGATGAAGAACATCCTGATCGAGTCGAACTTTGTGCAGGGGTGCATCGTGAAGACCGCTGACTGCCAGGGCGGGTCTGCTGCCGACCTGCGCTACGCCAAGACGAAGAACCTGGTCGTGCGCAACAACTCGTTCTCGGGTGGATCGCTGCGGCTCGACGCGCTGCCCGGGCTTGTGTTCGATCGCAATGTTGTGGCGTACCTCGCCGACTGTGCGAGCCCGATGACGAACTCGATTGTCGAGAAGTGGAATGAGAAGTCGTGTGCAGAACCGGATGCCGTCGGCGCCGGAGGAAACCGCACCGGGGATGTGCTCTATGTGGATGAAGAAGCCGGCGACCTGCACCTTCGGGATGCGGGCAGTGCGGCGATCAGCCCGGCCGGCCCCCACGTGCCGGCGAGGGCCGATATCGACGGGCGACCGCTCCCCGCTGAGGTGGCGGGGGCGGCGGGGTAGCCGGGAGTCTTCGCAGCGCGGCGTTCCGGGTTGCTCGAGTGACACTTCCTGTGGGTGCGCCGCCCCAGCACCCACAACAACCGTCACTCGAACGTCGACACCACGTCCCCACCACCCCGAGCCGGCCGCCCACCCAAGTGACCCCACCACCCCGAGCCGCCCGCTCAAGTGACACTTCCCGCGGGTGCGCGGGTCCAGCAGCCACCACAACTGTCACTCGAACGTCGACACCGCCTCCCCTCCGTCCCGAGCCGCCCGCCCGCGCAAGTGACCCCACCACCCCGGGCCGCCCGCTCGAGTGACACTTCCTGTGGGTGCGCCGCCCCAGCACCCACCACAACTGTCACTCGAACGGCGACACCGCCTCCACTCCGCCCCGAGCCGCCCGCTCGAGTGACACTTCCTGTGGGTGCGCCACCCCGACACCCACCACAACTGTCACTCGAACGTCGACACCGCCTCCCCGCCGCCCCGAGCCGGCCGCCCAAGTGACACTTCCCGCGGGTGGGCCGCCCCAGCACCCACCACAACTGTCACCCGAACGTCGCGGCGCCCGCGTGACAGCAGGAGCGCGCGCCACACGCATCCGTGCCGGCCCGATAGTCTCAGGCGGGTTCAGGCATCCGGCGACCAGCCGCGCGCGATGAGCGCGACTCTCACGCGGCGCACGACCTCTGTCGGATTCGAGCCGAGCAACGAATCCCGAACGCGAATGAAGCGCCATCCGTGCTCCACGAACCGGTCGATGCGGTCGATGTCCCGATCGAACTGGTACCGACTCTCCCTATGCTGCTCACCGTCGAACTCGACGATGACCTTGTACTCGGGATAGGCGAGGTCCGCCCGTCCGAGGAACGTCCCGCCGGCCGTATAGATGTTCGCGTTGATCTCCGGCTCCGGGAGGCCGGCATCCACGAGCGTGAGGCGCAGTACCGTCTCCTTCGGTGACTCGACTCCGTCTCTGATGCGATCCAGTGCCTCCCGAAGCTTCGCGGCCCCGCGGCGACGGCACCAACTGGTGGCTGTCTCGAGCTCCGCCCGGGTGGCGAGCGGGGTGTACACGGGTCGGTACCCGTACTTCTCGAGCGGATCCACACCGCGGAGGATGAAATCGCCGACCGCGACAAGTTCGTAAGTGGTTAAGGCGCTCGCCAGTTGCGTCCAGGTCGTTGCCGGCGAGGCCACCGGCAGGCCGAGCCACTCTCTCGTCGTTGCGGTTCCTGGTTTGAGGTGGTGCCCGACGGTGCCCGCGCGCCGTGTCGGTCGATTCGGTTTGAACGCGGAGACGTGCACTACCGGAGCCGCGCCGAGAGCCCACGGCAACGGCATCCCCCAAATGAGAGCGGCCGTCTGATGGCTGAAGAACTGGCCGTTCTCGAGGACAGTGGCTAGTGCTTTCGCCCGCGCCAGTGGCTCGGCGACCATGGGCGCTGGCACCCGCACTCCCCGAAAGGGAGACTCAAGGTCCGAAGCCCTCAGCCTGCCTGGCGAGACCCCGAGCTCCCGGGCCGCCTTCACGCTGACAGGGCCGGTGCTCGCGGCCGCCGGAAGTGGTTGCCTTCTCGTCATGCGTCGATGGTCGCGCACTCGCGACAGCCGCGTGAGGGTTATCCACAGGCGAGAAACAGCCGCGGACGCGGCGGCCTCTTCGGGCTTGTCCCGCTCCTGACCGTTGGAGTGACGGATGCTGTGGGTGCGCGGCCGCGACACCCACGTCAAGTGTCACCCGAGCGCCGACACCGCTGTGGACGGGCAACCCGGTTGGAGTGACAGTTTGTGTGGGTGCGCGGCCGCGACACCCACATCAAGTGTCGCCCAAGTGCCGCCACCGGAAGCACGGGCCGGTTGGAGTGACAGTTCGTGTGGGTGCGCGGTCGCAACACCCACATCACGTGTCACCCAAGTGCCGACACCGGCAACGGCAGGGCCGCCAGACGGACGGCGAGCTGGGTGGAGTGACAGTTTGTGCGGGTGCGCCGTCGCGACACCCACATCACGTGTCACCCGAGCGCCAGAATCGCGTCGGCGGGCCGCAGCACGGCGCGCGGCAAGGCGGCACCGCCTCCCGCGGCGCGGGGGACGAAGGAGGATGGACGAGGGGGTGGACGGCGGCCCGGCCTTCGGGATGGTCCGGGCCGCCTGCCCCTCCGGCCGGAACGCACACGACGCCCGACCGGCAGGATTGGTCCTACAGAACTGCCATCGCCGCCGGCACCAGTCCATCGAGGTCGAAGCTCGGCGGTTCCACCCGCTGCGCCGTGCGCACGGATGCCGCGACCAGCGTCGCGAAGTCAAGTCGCTCGGGCGGGCAATCGATAGCGAGGCCACGCCGCGAGAGTTCGGCCGCGATCTGAATCTGGTGGTCGTCCACGTGCTCCCCGAAGCGCGCCAGCCGCGGCACAAGCACCGGGACCTTGCCCGCCTCAATAGCGGTCAGCGCCGCGCCGGTTCCGGCGTGGGCAACGACTACATCGGCCTCGGCGACCGCCCTAGCGAGCTCCGAGTGCAGCACGCTCGCCCGCCCGTCGATTCCGTACGCCGAGACATCCGCTGCGCCGACCTGCCACAGCACCTCACACCCGTCGAGGAGCGGCACCAGCTTCTGGAACAACCGGTCGAACCCGTATGACTCCTGGGTGCCGAGCGACACCACCGCCCTCCGGATGGGCCGTTCCGGACGGTTAGGGCCAGGCGCAAACTCGTCAAAGATGCTGCCGCGGTACGCCCATTCACTGTCGCTCGCCCAGACGGGGTACTGCGAATACGTCTTGACCCCTGGCATCCTGGCCACAATCCGTCCACTGAGCGATGGCCCCTCCGCTCGCGCCGCGCTCTCGATGTAGTGGCACGGGATGCCGCGGGCAAGGGCAACGGGGAACGTTGAGACCGCGGGCGACGAGCCGGTGCTGATCACCGCGGCGAAGTCCCTCTGCGCCATGACCTTCGCGGCGAGCACAGCGTTCCTCAGGATGTTGAATCCGTCACGCGGGGCAGCGAACCTGGCGAAGACCCGGTCGGTGCCGTCGGTGAGAGTACGGCTGAGCCCATTATCGAAGGTGAACCAGAACTGGTCCTCCGGTGGGATACCGATACGGCGGGCAAGGGTGTGGAGCTGTTTAAGGTGCCCTCCGCCCGAACAGACGAACAGATATTGAGACATTGCGACCTCCCGAATGAGCACAACTGAAAACGGACATTGCTAGTACGCGCCCTCCCTCCTCAAAACGGCACGGACGGTGCGGAGCAGGATCATCAAATCCCCGGTCACTGACCAGTTCTCCACGTAATAGAGGTCGAGCTTCACGCTCTCCTCCCAGCTCAGGTTCGAGCGCCCGGATACCTGCCACAGCCCAGTGATCCCTGGCTTGATGAGCAGGCGACGCGCGGCGGCGTCTTCGTACCGGTCCACCTCGGCCGGCAACGGTGGGCGGGGCCCGATGAGGCTCATCTCCCCGCGCAGCACGTTGACCAGTTGGGGCAGCTCGTCGAGTGAAAATCGTCGGATGAACGACCCGACCCGGGTGACGCGCGGGTCGCTTCGCACCTTGAAGAGCACACCGTTGCCCTCGTCGAGGTGCGAGATCTCGGCACGCCTGGCGTCAGCATCCGGCACCATCGACCGGAACTTCAGCATTGTGAACGACGACCCGCCCACACCGACGCGACGCTGGCGGAAGAGCACAGGAGCGCCGTCCTCGAGGTACACGGCGAGCGCGATTGCGGCGAACACCGGCAGCAGAAGCACCGTGGCGATACCCGCAACGACGACATCGATCAGGCGCTTCATCCAGTGGTTGAAGCCCGTGTACCTGGGCAGCTGCACGTGCACCATCGGCAGTCCCTCGACGCGGCGCATGTGGATGCGCGGGCCGGCGACGTCGGTGAGGCTTGAGACGAGGATCAGTTCGGTGCGCGAGTTCTCGAGTGACCACCCGATCCGTCGCAACTGGTCGCTGCCGCCCGGCAGGTTCCCGGCGACCATCACCGCCTTGGTGCGCGACGAGCGGGACGTTTCCGCAAGAGCGTCGAGCGGGATGACGGGCAATCCCTCAAAAACGGATGCCGTCCTGTCGGTGATCACAACTCCGATTGGTCGATACCCAGCCGTGAGGGTAGCGCGGAGCTGGTCGATCACCTCGCGTACGTCCCTCGTCGACCCCACAACGAGAGCGCCGGTCAGGCAGCGGCCTCTGCGCCTCAGCTTCGTCAACCGCACCCGCCAGAACTTTCGCCCGGCGAGGAGCAGGACGAGGCCAGCGGGCAGGGCGACCGCCAGGTAGCCGCGGGCCAGGTCGATCTGGAACAGGAACGCGACAGTGGCAAGAAGGGCGAGCGTGATGAGAGTGGCGTTGGCGACGCGCTGGTATTCAGCGAGCCCGACACCGATGAGGCGCGGGGCGCGTGAGCGAGTCGCCGACAGGGCGATGAGCCACACCAGGGCCACAACGACGGCGATCACGCCGTACTCGATCCCGCCCTCGGAGATCCGGAGACTGTCGGGGCCGAACCTCACGAGCTGGGCGAGCAGGAGTGCCGCGAGGACCGCAACGGCGTCGGTGAGAGTGGTCGCGAGGAGATACCGGGTCGGCCAGCGAAGCTTGAGCGGCTGTGGCAAAACGCGCGGGGCCGTGTCCTCAGCCGGTCCCCCATCCGGCCGGACTTCCCCCCGTGTCCGGTCGGCGGGGCGCACCTCTTCTGCGACAGCGTCGATCGACCGTTCCGGCGCGACCAGCGCACTTTTCCGAGTCGTCGCAAACGTACTGCGCATGAGTGAGAACCAATCATCGTGGGCAAAGATGACGCGGTTCAGGGCCGCATCGAGAACTGTTTCTCACGCTAGCGCAAAAGTGAGGTTTCGTCAGGTTTTTTCGGGGAGGTGTAACCCAACGTTCTTTCGTGTTTACGAACCCGACATCTGGGGTCGCACATCAAGCAGCGTCAGAGCACGCGAGGCCACAATTCGGCGGGGAACGAGTTCATCAACGGCAGCGGGTCCCAGGTCGCCCCCGGGGCGCCGCCGGCTTCGATCGCGACGTCCACCGTCGGCGCCAGGGGCAGCTCAGTGCGGCCCGTCGCCTCGAAGTAATCCCGGTACTTGAAGAGGTTCTCCTTCGCCGGGGCCACGAGCCGCGCCGGAATACCGAGCGATTCAGCGACGATGATGCCGTGCAGGCTCGAACCGACAACAAGTTCGCTGCGGGCTATCCGCTCCAGAACGCGCCAGGCGGGTGCCCGGGGCGACACGACGTTCGCCCGCCCCGCCAGATCGCGGAGGTCATGCAGGTTGGGAATGACGGTGACGCCGTACCGCCTGGGCTCGCTTGCCCAGTCGGACAACTCGGGAAAGAGAGTCGGCAGAAGCAGCGCAGGGTCGCCGTACACCTCCGGCACGGCGAACCCGTGCTCGAGCAGCCGGGCGCGAGTGCGCGGCCCACGGACCGCCCGGATGTCGAGGGAGTGGAGGGTCGCCCACGACGGGTCGACCTTGCCGTTGATCCCACTCCCCCACACGACGTCGGAATTCCTCGCGTAGTGCAGGATCGAACCCACCGTCAGCAACCGGCGGTCGGGAAGCCCGGCATGGATATCGAGACCGAGGCGTTCCCGCATCCGTTCCACGACCATCGGGCCGAGCAGGTCACCAAAGTTACCCACGGCCCGCTTCACGGGCACAAGCCTGCCCAAACGTCCGCGGAAGACAGGACGGCGCGGGTTCCAGTGAACGACCTCGACCGTCACCGCTGTCCCCTTGGCGCTGCGGAGGCAGACCCCGACCTGCCGAAATGGATCGCCGGGTACGTCAGCCCCGCCGCCGCCCACGCCGTCGTAAGGATGGTTTCGTGCCTCGACTGCCACGAGTTCTCGCTGAGGAACCGCTGTCGCTCTGTCGCTGACGCGGCCCCGAGCGCCAGCGCCTCATCAAGCCGATCGGCGAAATCGGCGACCGAGCTGGTGAGCAGCACACGCTCGTCGATGTGACGCACCGGCGGCAAGTCAACGGCCAGCACCGGACTGCCTGCCGCCAAATACTCGTACACCTTGAGCGGGCTCATCGCTTCAGTGAGCCTCGTCACGCGGTGAGCGAGCAGGCACACGTCAACGTTGCGCATGGTGGCAACGAGCTCGGTTCTGCCCACCTTCGGACGCACGGTAATCGAACGGATGCCATCGATCGCGGCCAGGTACCCCGGATCGGGCAACGGCCCGAGGAGGATGATCGACAGGTCAGGGCGGCGGCGAGCCAGCGCGGCCAGACCCTCGACATCGAGGCGCGTGTCGAGCGTTCCGACGTACAGTGCACGCGGCCCGGGGATCCCGGACAGCCACTCCGGCTCCGGGGGAACAGGCCCCTCCCACTCAGCCGGCTCGACCGCGTTGGGGACGACGACGCCAGGGCCTCGGGGGTTGATCCGCTCGAGCACCTCTTCCGACACGGCCGCCACCCCCAGACCGCGCTCGGCGATCCGGCGGTAGGCCTCCCGGTACGCGGGCCAGTACTCCTGGCGTGCCGGCGAGCTCAGCCAGTCATCCCTGGCGTAGAAGGTGACGCCGGACGCCCACTCGAGCGGCGCGAAACCGGCGATGATGGGGTTCGCTGAAATGGTCACGGGCGCCGACTGGCCGAGCTGGGCGGAAGCACGCCGCAGCACCCGGTCGTAGGCGCGGTAGTCGCGCTCGAGGCTGGGGATCGAGATCCCATCGGCGCGCCGCAGTCGCACGGGGGACTGCAGCATGCGCTTCGGTGTCGCGGGAAACGGAGACTGCGAGCGCGACAGAGCCCTCACCGCGTGCGATGGCAACCATCGGTACGGGTTGGCTACGAGAAGCCTGTCGACCGCCGGGCTCTCGAGCAACCGGGACAGCAGCCGGTCGGGGGGACGCATCATGCCGCGACTGACGGCATCCGTCCAGGTCTCATAGCTGAAGGTGAAGACGACGTCGTGCGGCGCTGTGCTCACGAGCTGTACTCCGTCGCCGTGACGGCCCCCGGCAGGGAGCGGATGATGCGGGCGGGGATGCCTGCGACAACGGTTCGCGCTGGAACGTCGGTGCGCACAACGCTGAGGGCACCGACGACGGCCCCTTCTCCGATGGTGACGCCAGGCATGATTATCGCGTTCTGACCGATCCAGGCGCCCCGCTTGATGCGGACGGGGGCGACCCGGTCGAGCGGCTGGTCACGGATGAAGACGTCGGGCAGCTCGAAGCCGTGGCTGTGGTCGGAGATATACACCCCGCGCGCGATCGCCACACCATCCTCGATGACGACGCTCGACACGGCAGAGATCTGCGTCTGGTTCATGCGGACCCTGTCGCCGATGACGATCGTCGGGGACGGCGAGTCCTCGACGGGGATCATGAACCACGAGTTGGAGCCGATCAGGCAGCCATCACCGATCGCGATCTTCTCACCGTGCGCCACCCGGAACGGCAGGAGAATACGGCTCCGGCGCCCAAAGCTGTGGAACCCGGAGCGGACGGTGAGGCTGAACAGAGCGTCGCGTATTCGCTGCAGTGCCGTGAGCGCAGTCAACCCGTTCACAATCCTCCTCTGAATGCCTGATGGCGATGAGAACTCACGCCCGCTACCAACATAGCGCGCAGTGAGGATTTGTCACATTCTCCGGTCGGAACTTCACCTGACCGAAACATCCGGGGTACGTGAGGTCGCCGGTGTTGCGCGGTATTGTCAGGTGTCAGAGGGGGAACTCGAATGGTGGCTCCAGATACGCACGCGCGCAATGCGCTCGGCCAGACAACGCCAACGCCAGCGCCGACGGAGCGCGGCGGCGCAGAGGGCAGCCGAACCACACGGCGGTTCTCCCTTGGCACACTCCTTGTCACTGGCCTCGCGACGGCCATCGTGGCGAGCGTCGTGACGGCATCCGTCTTCACTGCCAGCAGCAGGGAGGACGCCCTCGAACAAGAGATCGAGGCGCTCACCGTGCAGTTGGCCGCCGCGGCGCAGACCCTCGAGGACTGCCAGGGTTCACGGCAGGCGATAACGGATGCCGTCACCGAGATTGCGGCCGCCCGCAACGATATGGACAGCGCACTCGGCGCATATGACGCGGGTGCGTCGATCGACGTGACCAGGCAGGCCATCGTCGCCGCGAACGCGCGCTACGCCGGCGCGCTCGAGGACATCGAAGCGATCCCCGGCTGCGGCTAGCGGGTCAGCTCGAGAACCGCTGCCGTTGCGGCGAGGACTTCTTCCGCGCGCTCAGGCTTGTCGTTGAGAGTGACACCGTAGCTCGGGATCATCGACCTGAGCTGCGGCTCCCACCGTTCGAAGTCATCGGGGAAGCAGGTCTTGAGCACATCGAGCATGATCGGGACCGCTGTCGACGCACCGGGGGACGCACCGAGGAGTCCGGCGATGGTGCCGTCTTTCGAGGCGATGACCTCGGTGCCGAACTGGAGGACGCCACCCTTTTTCGCGTCCTTTTTCATCACCTGGGCCCGCTGGCCCGCCGTGATGAGGTACCAGTCCTTCGGGTTCGCGGTCGGCATGAAGGTACGCAGCGCCTGGAACTTCTTCGACTTGCTCGCGACGAGCTCGCCGACGAGGTAGCTGATGAGGCTGGGGTTGTCTTTGGCGACGGCGAGCATCGGGATGAGGTTCGACGGGCGAACCTGCGTGACGATGTCGAGGATGGACCCGTTCTTGAGGAACTTCGGGCTGAATCCCGCGTATGGGCCGAAGAGGAGGCTGGCGTCTCCGTCGACAACCCGCGTGTCGAGGTGGGGCACGGACATCGGCGGCGCGCCGACGGCGGCCTGGCTGTAGACCTTTGCCTTGTGCTCAGCGACGATCGCAGGGTTGTCCGTGCGCAGGAACTGGCCCGAGATCGGGAAGACGCCGTAGCCCTTGATTTCCGGGATCCCCGACTTCTGCAGAAGCTTGAGCGCCCAGCCACCGGCACCGACGAAGACGAAGCGGGCGCTCGTTTGTCCGGGGGTTCGGCCGACGAGTTCGCGGTGACGGATCAGCCACGTTCCGTCCTTCTGCTTCTTCAGAGAGCGCACCTCGGTATTGAGCCGAAGTCTCGCCCCGGCATCCGTCACCGACTCGAAGAGCTGGGACGTGAGCGCTCCGAAGTCGACGTCGGTCCCTGACACCGTGCGCGTTGCCGCGAACGGCTCACCCTTGAGCCGCTTCTTCATGAGCAGGGGTGCCCACTGGTGGATGACCCGCGAGTCTTCGGAGTACTCGATGTCCTCGAAAAGCGGCTGCTTCTTGAGTACCTCGTAGCGGCGGCGGAGGAAGTTCACGTCCTTCTCACCGCGCACGAAGGTCATGTGCGGGGTGGAGTTGATGAAGGTCTTCGGCTCCCGGAGCACGCCCTTCCTGACGAGCGAAGACCAGAACTGCCGGCTCAGCTGGAACTGCTCGTTGATGCTGATCGCCTTGGACGGGTCGATCGAGCCGTCTTTCGACTCCGGCATGTAGTTGAGCTCGCACAGCGCGGCGTGGCCGGTACCGGCGTTGTTCCACGGGTTCGAGCTCTCCTGGGCGACCTCGCCGAGTCGCTCGAAAATCACGACCTTCCAGTCCGGCTGGATCTGCTGAATGAGGGAAGCGAGAGTAGCGCTCATGATGCCGCCACCGATGAGGGCGACATCGACCGAGGCGGAGGAAGTCATGCTTCTAGTTTAGGCGGCAGCGCGGGCCCACTGGCCACGCGCGGCACACGCGAACGGATGCGACGAATGCGCTTTACCCCGATTCTTCCGGCGCCTGACCGAACCGCTTCGCAGCGATGTCCTGGTGGGCGAGCCGCCGCATGGCAATAATCACCGGTTCGTGGAGCGCCGTGCCGAGCACCGCGTACTCGATCGGACTCAGGTCGCTCCCGCCCATACCCGCCATGTCGAACTCGGCAATACCCCTGACCTGCCGGGCGTACAGGTCGAGCCGCTCATCGCTCAGCCCTACCCCGGCCTCTTCCGCAGCCTCGAGCGCGTACTCAAGCTGCGCCGTCGCGGCGTACTCCGGGTCGTAGACCTGGCCGAGGCGCTCAAGCACGGCCCGTGCCCGGGGATAATCGGGACCCGTCTGATCGCGGTAGGGAGGCAGGCTGCCAACCGCGCGACCGAGGGACGAAAAGAGGTCGTCGCCCGGGTTGTCGATGAGGTCCAGAACTATTTTCACTTTGGACAGGGGAAGACCCGCAACCGAGGTCAGTGCCTTGATCACCCGCAGGCGCCGCACATGGTCCTCGGTGTACTGAGCCTGCGTAGCACCGGTGGAGATTCCGGCGGGCAGGAGTCCCTCGCGGAGGTAGAACTTCACTGTCGCGCGTGGCACACCGGTTCGCTCAACGAGAGCAGAAATTTTCACGTTCCCCCTTGTGTTGGATTGCTTCAGTATCCAAAAATGGATACCCCTACTATCCCTCTTGGAGTCTACCGTGCACGCAGCAAACCTCATTAACGCCGGAATCGTCCTCCTCACCGTGGTTGCCATCGAATCCGGAGGCGTGTTCCTCCTCAGGGTGGTGGGAGGACGACAACGCGCGAACGACCTGCAGAAGAGCTTTTACCGGGCCGGCCACGCTCACGCCGGCGTTCTCGTGATCCTCGGGCTCGTCACGCTCCTCCTCGTCGACGGAAGCGGCGCAAGCGGACCTGTGGTGTGGGCCCCGACCCTCGTGCTTTCCGCGGCCATCCTGATGCCCGCCGGATTCTTCCTCTCCGCGATCGGCGATGATCCGAAGAAGCCGAACCGGTTTGTCGTGCTTCTCTTCATCGGGGCGGCTGTTCTCGCCGCTGGCCTCATACTCGGAGGGGCCGGCCTGATCATGGAGGGGGTCGCAAACGTCGGTTGATCCTCACTCGGGTTTCCTTGTGAGCAGCCTCCCCCTCAGCTGGCTACGACGAGGCGCTGCTCGCGGCGGAGGTCGCGACCCGCGAGCCCGCGGCAGCACGCGCTCGAGCGCAGGCAGCGGTCGCAGCCTCGAGCAGCGCATCGAAATTGTGCTCCTCGGAGAAGGAGTCGCTCGTGCCGATGCTGACGCCAAGCCGAAATCCCTTCTTGCCCGCCACGGTCACACCGACGAGAGCGTCGAGCAGTTCGAGTGCACGTCGCTCGCCGTCCTGTGGCTTGGGAGAGATTCCGACGAGCGCAAAGCGTCCGGCCCCCCGGTACCCGATGAGCGTCGTTGGATAGAGCTGCTCTCGGAGGAAATCGGCGAGTGCCCTGATGACGTCATCCCCGAACGCGGCGCCATAGGTGATGTTGATCTCCTCGAGGCCGTTGATCTCCACCACGAGCACCGCTGAGTTCTCGCCGTAGTTTTTCACGCGGGCGACGCGGTCACGAGCGCCGGGGACGAACGCTCGCCAGTCCAGGACCCCCATCGCGAAGGTCGTGACTGCGCTTCGAAGAGCCGCATTCCCCATCCGCGCCGCCGCCAGCATGGCCGTCGTGAACGCGACGATCGTGTAGGTGACGAGGCAGACGAGCGCCGTCGTCGTCGCGTTGAAGTACTCAACGAACACGGGGTGATCAGGGCCGGCGATCGCAAATGTTGCGAGCCTCGCCGCGGTCCAGGCAGCCCCGATCGAGCACACGATGGTGATGACACGGCCGTTCACCCGCTTCGCCAGGTCTCCCCTGAGGCTCTCGATGCCGCTGGCGATGGCCAGCAGGATGATGGCCGCCATCGTCACAGAGGCGCCGGCCCATTCGCCGAGCTCGGGGACCTCAATGGCGGTGACGACCCCGGTCGCCAGGAAGAACACGCCGACGACGAGAAGTCGGGGGCGACGCGCGTTGAAGGCCATGCACCCGCTCCAGAGTCCGCCGACGGCACCGACCGCGGCCACGTTCGGCACGATGTTGAGCGCGGACTCCGGGCTGAGCCACGGGGCGAACGCGGCGGCGACAACGCACAACGCGGCGAAGACATACATCATGCTCCACGCCTGCATGAGCCTCACCTTGGAGGTCATAGCCACGTTGAGCATGGCCGCGGCACCAATCGCCAGCACAACGGCAACGCTGACCACGATTACTGCATCATGCACGGGAGTACTCCTCGGGGTGACCGACGATCACGTTGCCGCCCGCCGCGCGCCCTTCGTCGATGAGCAGCGACACTCGCCGGGCCAGACTGGCGAACCGCTCACCTGGCTCCGGAACAGCGAGCGCGATCGTCACGCTCGCTCTGAGGCCCTGGGATTCATCGATGGGAGTATCGACGAGCAACGAACGGATCTGCTGTGCTCGCTCCAGGGAACGGTCGAGGTCGTCAAACAGGAGACCGTCGAAGCCCGCACGGGTTGTGTGGCCGAGAAGAGCGGATGCCGGGGCGACGGCCCGGAGCGTCGAGCCGACCAGACGTGCGGCTGTGGCGGTGAATGAGTGCCCGAACGCCGTGTTCATCTCCGCCAGGTTGTCGATCTCGATCCGCACGAGCACGCAGGTTTCACCCGGACTCTCGAGACGCTCGAGGCGGTCATCAGCGACGCTGGCAAACTGGTCAGGGGACGCGAAGCTGCCCAACTCGCGGGGGGCGTCGGGGTGTGCTCGCCGCGTTTGAGTGCCTTCGGTCCGGAGCACAGCCATGGAGGTCGACGCCGTGATGACGAAGAGAATAGTCACGAAAGTCGTCACATCAGAGTCGAGATACGTGCGGAACACGAAACTGTCTGGCCCGCTCGAGGCAAACACGACGGCGCGGACGGCATAAAAACCGCCAACCACCGACATGACCACCGCGAGCATCCGTGCGTTGAGGCTCCGTCGCATCCGGCCCGAGAACGACTCGACAGCGGCGAGCAGGGCAAATACCGTGACGCCGAGAAGGAACACCAGACCGCCGGCCCAGCCGCCCGCGGCCGCGTCGACCCAGGCAGCGATGACAACGACGAGGCCGCCGGCGATGCTCACAACGTACAGGGGCCTTCGGCCGTTGAAAGCTCTGCTCCCCGACCAGACGAACCCCATGGACATGGCCAGGGCACCGTTTCCGATACCGACCGAAATCATCGCATCGGGGACCACCGCCCAGACGGCGTAGGACGTCATCGTCGTGACGCCCAGAATGAACGCCGCGGACCATAACCGGCTGGCAACATCGTTGTGCTGCATCACCGTGCTGAGGATGAAGATCGTGCCGCACAGTGTGACGACGAGGCCAGTCGCCAACAGGAGCGTCGGCAGGTCGAGGGAGACCGGACCGCCCATGAACGCGCGCATCACTCGGCCTCCGACGGTACGCGGGGAAGCGTGATGACCATCGTGGTTCCGGCAGGGCTCGACGCAGACATCCGTATGTTCCCGTCGTGTGCCTCAACGATTTCCTGGCTGATGGCCAGCCCGAGCCCGGTTCCATGAATACTCGAGTTACGCACCGACTCCGCGCGGTAGAACCGCTGGAACAGACTCTTCTGCTCCTCGGCCGTCATCCCGCTGCCTGTGTCAGACACGAAGATCTCCACCTCGTCGTCATCCCCGATGACCGCCACGCTCACGCGGCCTCCCGGGTGGTTGTACTTGACGGCGTTCGACAGCAGGTTGTCGATGACCTGGCGGACGCGGAACTCGTCGGCGTAGACGATCGGTGAGCCGATGGAGGTGAGCAGCAGCGAAATCCGCCGCTCGTCCGCCATCGGCTTGAGCGATTGGATTGACTGCTTGGCGAGAACCGCCAGGTCGGTCGGCGCGAAGTTCAGGAGGAACCCGGCGTTCTCGTTCTGTGAGGCGCGCAAAAGGTCGCTCACGATCGACAGCAGCCGATCCGCGTTGTTGAGCGCGACATCCACGTATTCCCTGTCCTGCCCCTTCAGCGAATCACCGTCGAGCACAAGCTCGAGATAGCCGAGGATCGAGGTGAGCGGGGTGCGCAATTCGTGAGAGACGGATGCAACGAGGTCGTCTCGGGCGCGGATCGCGGCGAGCTCTGCGGTGAGATCGCGGGAGACCATCACCGCGCCCTCGCGTTTTCCCTCGGCGTTGGTGAACGGGCGACTGGTCATCCCCAGCGCGAGTCGCTTCTCCCCCGGCTCGCCGTACCAAACGATCAGGTTCTCAAAACTCTCGCCACGCAGCATCCGTTCGAGGGGGCGCTCTCCGACCGGGAGTGGTGTGACGCCGTCCTCGCGATAGCCGACGGCGGGGAAGTACGACGACGATGGCGTCCCGAAATCATCGAGCCAGCGCCGGTAGGTCCGGTTGACTATGGTGTGACGCCCGAACCTGTTGGTTGCGACAACACCGAAAGACACGGTATTCATAACCTGGTCGAGGGTCCGCTCGTCGCGCCGTGCCCGATCGAACGCGCTCTCGAGGAGTTCGGCCTGCTGCCGGAGAAGAACCCGCTGCGCCTGGGTCTTTCGCGTGCCGATATAGGTCGCCGTTGAGACGAAGATCAGCACGACAGGGATGATCAGAGCGCCGATCACTCTCGTGCCGGACGACGGGTCCTGCACGACGAAAAGACCGGCGATGAGCAGGACCGTGGACATCGCCGGTCCGGCGATCGCACCGGCCAGGCCGAAGTATGTCGCCATCCAGAGCACGGGGAAAACCAGGAAAAGCCCTGCACCGAGCGCGGGTTCCGCCACCCGCAGCACGACGATGGCAACGATGTCGAGCAGGGGCACGAGGACGGTCCACTTCTTGCCCAGTCTGCCCCACGGAACCACCCCCGCCCCCGCTGTCGTGACGAAGACAAACGCGACCCCGAGAAAGAACAATTCGGGATTCGAAACGGTGCTGGGGATTGTCAGAGCAATGCCGACGAGCAGGAGGACTGCGCCGGCGAGGAGGAGTTGCCACAGGAAAACGGAACGCTCGAGGTGCCATCGGCTCGACGGCGAAGCCTTCGTCAGGGGCAGTGACATGGCTCTGAGACTAGCAAGCTCCCGCGGTGCTCCCCGACACGAACATGCGGAACCCCTGGTGCGCCCCCGCCATTGGTCTGGGCTGCCGACCAGCGTTGGTCAGGCCCGGGCAGCATCCCCGAGTTTTGCTGCGACGAGTTCGGCGATCTGCACAGCGTTGAGCGCGGCGCCCTTGCGGAGGTTGTCGTTCGAGATGAACAGGGCGATGCCCTTGTTCTTCGGTGCGCTGAGGTCGGCGCGGATCCTGCCGACGAACGAGGGGTCCTTGCCCGCTGCTTCGAGGGGCGTCGGGATGTCTGCGAGCTCGACGCCCGCGGCATCCGTCAACAATTCGGTCGCACGTTCCGGGGTGATCTCGCGCGCGAACTCGGCGTTGATCGACAGCGAGTGGCCGGTGAAGACGGGCACACGAACGCAGGTGCCCGAGACCAGCAGGTCGGGCAGCTCGAGGATCTTGCGGCTCTCGTTGCGGAGCTTCTTCTCCTCGTCGGTCTCGTTGCTGCCGTCATCGACGATCGAGCCGGCGAGCGGGACGACGTCGAATGCGATCGGGCGCTGATAGATCGTCGGAGCGGGCATCGTGACCGCTGAGCCATCGTGCACGAGCTGGAGCAGGTTTTCGTCCTGTACCGCGGTGCGTACCTGGGTGGCGAGCTCGCGTGCCCCGGCGAGGCCTGAACCGGAGACGGCCTGGTAGGTGCTCACGATGAGACGCTCGAGTCCCGCCTCATCGTGCAGCACCTTGAGCACGGGCATCGCTGCCATCGTTGTGCAGTTCGGGTTGGCGATGATTCCCTTGGTCGCTTCATCGATGGCGTGCGGGTTCACCTCGGAGACCACGAGCGGAACATCCGGGTCCATCCGCCAGGCACTGGAGTTATCGATCACCGTAGCGCCAGCGGCCGCGAACCTCGGGGCCTGGGCGCGGCTGCCTGTCGCTCCCGCCGAGAAGAGGGCGATATCGAGCCCGGTCGGATCCGCGGTTGCGGCATCCTCGACCGTGATGTCTTCGCCACGGAACGTTATCGTGCTCCCGGCCGATCGCGCGGACGCAAAGAACCGGATGCTGGCAATCGGGAACTCCCGCTCCTCAAGCAGCCTGCGCATCACGGCGCCAACCTGCCCGGTGGCTCCGACGATCCCGAGGTTCACTCCGTTGGCCATGGTTCTCTCTCCTGTGCGTGCCGGCTTCTTCAGCCGGGTGTGACGAAAGGACAATTCTCCCAAACCGCGCCGGAAAGAGCGATGCCTGGTGGGTGCAGGGAACGGTCAGCGACCGGTTCCGCCGTGGACGACCGCCTCAGTGGCGCTGTCGAGCCCGAACGCCGCGTGGACGACGCGAGCGGCCTCCTTGACGTTGTCGGCGCGGGTGATCACCGAGATGCGGATCTCACTGGTCGAGATCATTTCGATGTTGATGCCGGCGAGGTGCAGCGCTTCGAACAGTCGAGCTGACACGCCGGTGTTCGCCTTCATGCCGGCTCCGACGAGCACGAGCTTGCCGATCTGGTCGTCGTGCTGGAGCGACTCGAATCCGACGTCGTCCTTACGCTCGAGCAGCGCGGCGATCACCTGTGGCGCTTCGTCCTGCGGCAGCGTGAAGGAGATATCGGTCAGGCCGGTCGCTGCGGCAGAGACGTTCTGCACGATGATGTCGACGTTGGCTTCGGTCGAGGCGATGATCTTGAAGATCTGCGCGGCCTTGCCCGGTACGTCGGGCACCCCGACAACGGTGATCTTGGCTTCCGTGAGGTCGATCGCGACGCCGGTGACGATGGGCTGTTCCATCTCTTCGCCCTCTTTCGGGTTGATGACGAGGGTTCCCTCGTTGTTGTTGAACGATGATCGCACGTGCAGTTTCACGCCGTGCCGACGCGCGTATTCGACGGCGCGAATGTAGAGCACTTTCGCGCCGTTTGCGGCGAGTTCGAGCATTTCTTCACTCGTGATTGTGTCGATCTTCTTTGCCAGCGGAACGACGCGGGGGTCCGAGGTGAAGATGCCGTCGACATCCGTGAAAATCTCGCACACCTCGGCGTGAAGCGCGGCAGCGAGGGCGACAGCTGTGGTGTCTGACCCGCCCCTGCCGAGGGTGGTGATGTCTTCGGTCTCGTCGTTGAAGCCCTGGAAGCCGGCGACGATCACAATTGCCCCCGTGTCGAGGGCCTGGCGGACCCGGACCGGGTTGACGTCGACGATGCGGGCAGAGCCGTAGTGCTTGTCCGTGCGCATGCCCGCCTGAAGGCCCGTGAACGAGCGCGAGTCAACGCCAAGGTTTTTGATGGCCATGGCGAGCAGCGACATCGAGATGCGTTCGCCGCTCGAGAGCAGCATGTCCATCTCGCGCGGCTCGGGTGGGAGCGGAGAGACGGCGCTGGCCAGGTCGAGGAGTTCATCCGTCGTGTCGCCCATGGCGCTCACGACGACGACCACTTCATTGCCGGCCTTGTGCGTCTCGACGACGCGCTTCGCGACACGCTTGATGCTCTCGGCATCCGCGACGGATGATCCGCCGAACTTTTGCACGATAAGGCTCACGTGTACTCCTGGGGGGTGGATCGGACAAGACCGATATCTCATCCTAAAGGCGCTCGCATGCCGGGTTTGCTATGTGACGGATGCCCCGGTGCAATCCTCACGGAATCCGTGCAGCATCCACTCGGCGTACGTGCGCTGGTGCCTCACCGCGCTAGACCGCCTCTGCAACGGCAGGGCGGGCGACATCTCGAGGGTCAGCGAGAGACGACAGTGCGGCCCTCGAACGCACGGCCGAGGGTGACTTCGTCCGCGTACTCGAGGTCGCCGCCGACGGGCAGGCCCGACGCGAGTCGCGTGACGCGAATCTCGAGGACGGTGAGCAGCCGGCTCAGGTAGGTCGCCGTCGCTTCGCCCTCGAGGTTGGGGTCTGTGGCGATGATTACTTCCTGCACGACGCCGTCTGCGAGGCGCTGCATGAGCTGGCGGATGCGGAGGTCATCGGGACCGATGCCGTCGATGGGGCTGATGGCGCCGCCGAGCACGTGGTAGAGGCCGCGGAACTCGCGGGTGCGCTCGATGGCGACGACATCTTTGGCCTCTTCGACGACGCAAATGCTCGCCGGGTTGCGACGGGGGTCACGGCAGATCGAACAGGTGGGCTGTTCGGCGACGTTGCCGCAGATTTCGCAGAAGTGGACCTTCTCCCTCACCTCGACGAGGAGTTCGGCCAGGCGCGACACGTCGAATGTCTCCGTTTGCAGGATGTGGAACGCGATGCGCTGCGCGGACTTCGGGCCGATTCCCGGGAGACGGCCGAATTCATCGATGAGTTCCTGGACTATGCCTTCGTACATGTGTGTTTAGTCCCTGTTGAAACGTGTGGGTGGGGTGTGTGGTTGTTCCTCGATGAAACTGGCCCCGAGGATTTCCCGCACAACCGATTCGCCGTAGCGAGTGGATGCTTTGGGGTGCGCTGGTGTGAAGACCCTCGACTGTGGCTCCGTCTGCTGCTGCGTTGCCCGTTGCTGCGGTTTTTGCTGTGGCGCGGGCGTAGCTGGTGCCGGGCGCGTGACAGTCGGGGCGATCCGTGCCGTGACGTCGCCGATCGCGACCGGCTCCGCGTATGGATCGCCATATCCGTCCGGGTACGGCGGCTCGTCGTCTGCGGGAGGTGCATCGTCGTCGCTGGGGAGTGACGGATCGGTGCTGACGGGGCGCGCTGGCGCCTGACGTGTGGCCGGGGCTGCGGTGGACGGCGCTGGGACGGACGGCGCTGCGGTGCGCTGAGCGGCGGGTGCGGGCGCGGCGGGTGCTTCGACGGGAGCACCTGAGCCAGGAATCGCGACAACGGCCCAGCCGCCATCAGCGTTGAGCGGCGCTGCCTGCGGTTCCGGTGCGTCGGTCTGGACGGGGCCCGGTGTAGCTGGCGGAGTTGCCGGTGCTGCCGGAGTTGGCGGAGCGGCCGGAGCTGCCGGAGCTGCCGGAGCTGACGTCGAAGCCGGTGGTGCCGGTGGGGTTGCAGGCACAGCGGGGGCCGTTGGCGCGGCGGACTCGGCCGAGCGCTGCGGAACTCCCGGAACCACCCACTCCGTGGGGATCGCATCGCGGGCGGCGCGGGACTCGGCGTCTGCACCGACCACCTGACCGACGACGACGGTCGGCCAGGCCGGAGGTGCTGGTGGAGTCTTCGGCGCGACGTCGCTCTCGGCCGTGGTCGACGCAACGGCAGGAACAGTGTCCGTTCCACCGGACGCATCGGTCGACGCCCCATCGCGGGCTTCGGCGACTGCGGTGCCGGTACCTGCTGTACCGGCGACTGCTGTACCGGCGGGCACTGAACCTCCTTGCGAAGCCTCAGTGGCGGACACCATCCCTGCGACCTGCTGGCCCGTACCTGCAGCCGGCGCACCCTCGGTCTCGCGATCGGCGGCTACCCCCTGGGTGACGTTGGCCGAGTCGGCATCTGCCTGTGCTGCGTTTGCCTGTGCTGCGTCGGTTGGGCGATCTTCGGTCGGCGACATGCCGGGTGCGGCGGGCGACGCGGGCGGAGCATCCGTTGTTGACGATCCACCGTGACCATCGCCCGGAGGCGCCACCTGGGCAATGAATTTCACACTGACGCCGAGCACGTCGAGAATCGCTTGCCGCACGTGCGACGAAACGCCCTCGCCGGCGTTGAGCTTCTTGAAGTCATCGACGTCGGTCTGGCTCGGGAAGGCCAGCCGCAGGACGAGGTCGTCGCCGAAACCGCGGATGGATGCCGTTGTCGCAACGAGCCAGGAGGAGCGCTTGGTCTTGGCCACGCGATCCAGGATCTCCGGCCAGGCGTCTTTGAGCTGCTGCAGTGAGACAGGTCCGATGGGGCGGACGGTCACCGGTTCGGCCGGAGCGGGCGTCGCGGCCTCCGCCGCAGGGGCCTGACGTGATGGCGCGGACCCGGCCGGCTCGGCGGCTGTTTCGACCGGGCGCTGTGCCGCTGGCGTTGCCGTGGGAGGCGCGGGCGCCGCGGCCACCGCTGCCGGTTGCGCGGGCGGAGCGAGAACGCTGTCACCCATGCCGACGCGACGCTCGAGCCTCTCGACTCGGGCGAGGGCGCCCCGCGCCGTGTCGTCCATCGACGGCACGAGCACGCGCGCCACCATGAGCTCAAGGTGGAGCCGGGGCGAGGTGGCGCCCGTCATCTCGCTCAGCGCGGTGTTGACGATGTCGGCTGTCCTGCTGAGTTCCGCCTGGCCGAAGCCCGTCGCCTGCACAGACATGTGGTCGAGTTCGTCTTGCGGGATGCCGCGGAGCACGGCAGATGCGTCGGCTCCGGTCGCGCCGACGACGATGAGGTCACGGAGTCGCTCGAGCAGGTCGTCGACGAAGCGCCGGGGATCCTGGCCGGTCTGGATGACCCGGTCGACGGCGGTGAACGCCGCGCCAGAGTCACGGATGGCCAGTGCGTCGATGACCTCGTCGAGCAGGGCCGAGTGGGTGTAGCCGAGCAGCGCGACGGCCCGCTCGTAACCGACGGTGTCGCCCTCGGAGCCGGCCATGAGCTGGTCGAGCAGCGAGAGCGTGTCTCGGGCTGAACCGCCACCGGCGCGAACCACCAACGGCAGCACGCCAGCTTCGACCTTGACCCCCTCGCTCTCGCACAGGGACTGCACGTACTCGAGCATTTGCGCGGGCGGAATGAGGCGGAACGGGTAGTGGTGGGTGCGCGAACGGATGGTGCCGATGACTTTGTCGGGCTCGGTCGTCGCGAAGATGAACTTGATGTGCTCCGGCGGCTCTTCGACGATCTTGAGCAGGGCGTTGAAGCCCTGCGGCGTAACCATGTGCGCCTCGTCGAGGATGAAGATCTTGTACCGGTCGCGGGCCGGAGCGAAGACCGCACGCTCGCGAAGGTCGCGGGCATCGTCGACGCCGTTGTGGCTTGCCGCGTCAATCTCTACGACGTCGAGCGAGCCACCGCCATCACGGCTGAGTTCGACACAGCTCGGGCAGACACCGCACGGGGTATCGGTCGGGCCCTCAACGCAGTTGAGGCAGCGAGCGAGGATCCGGGCCGAGGTCGTCTTGCCGCAGCCGCGCGGGCCGCTGAAGAGATAGGCGTGGTTGACCCGGTTGGTGCGAAGTGCAGTCATGAGCGGATCGGTCACCTGAGACTGACCGATCAACTCGGCAAAGGACTCTGGCCGGTAACGGCGATACAGGGCGGTAACCACCCCCTTATCGTAGTCGCCGCCGCCGACAACAAGCCGAGCTTCTCCACAGTGGCCGTCCCGATCCGGTGGGCCGCACCCTTGCGCGCGCCTCACCACCCGCGCACGCCTCGCGCCCCATGCCTCACGCCCCATGCCTAACGCCCCATGCCTCATGCCCCGGGCCCCGGGCCCCGGGCCCGGCGCTCGTGCCCCGGGAGGAGAAACACAGCCCCCGTCGACGTATCGGCCCCACACCCCCGGGTTCTCCTCCCGAAACAATCGCACCCGGTCGCCCCCAGGCCCCGCGGCTCGGGCCTCAGGCCCGGCGCTCGTGCCCCGGGAGGAGAAACACAGCCCCCGTCGACGTATCGGCCCCACACCCCAGGGTTCTCCTCCCGAAACAATCGCACCCGGTCGCCCCCAGGCCCCGCGGCTCGGGCCTCAGGCCCGGCGCTCGTGCCCCGGGAGGAGAAACACAGCCCCCGTCGACGTATCGGCCCCCCACCCCCGGGTTCACCTCCCGAAACAACGACACCCGGTTGTCCGCGGTCCCCCGAGCTCGAGCCTGCGCCCGGCGCTCGTACCCCACGACGCGGCGCCGCCGCCGTGGCCGTGCTTGACGCCCCGGGCCCGGCGCTCGTGCCCCGGGAGGAGAAACACAGCCCCCGTCGACGAATCGGCCCCACACCCCAGGGTTCTCCTCCCGAAACGACGGCATCCGTTATCCACAGCCCTCAGACGCTGAGAAAGTTCCCCACCGGTTTGGTCGCGGGACGGCGGCCAGCCGCGAGCAAGGGCCACCCTCGGGTCATGACCGACGAATTCAGCATCCTTGCCCGGCGGGGCGGACTCGCGCACCTCTCAGTCCTGGAGTCTGACGGCGCCCGCCGCGTGCATCTGCAGCGCATGGTAACCGCCGGGATACTGCTCCGCCCGCGGCGCGGGTGGTACGCGGTCCCCGACATCGACCCACTACTCCTCCGGGCCAGCACACTCGGCGGCATGATCACCTGCGTCAGTGCACTCAGAAGGCTCGGGGTGTGGTGTGAAAACGACCATGCCCTTCATCTTGCTGTTCCAGTCAACGCGGGTCACGGGCCCCATCGAGCCGACGGGCTGGTCACCCACTACTCGCTCCCGGCCACTCAGACCGCCGGGCTGCCGATGGTCTCGGTCCTCGACGCACTCATCGACCAGTTCGGATGCCAGAGCAGCGAGAACGCCATCGTCGCGATCGACTCAGCACTCAATCGGCGCTTGATTGGACGATCCGACCTGCCCGAACTGCGGTCCCGGGTACCCCGGAGGTACTGGCCGCTGATCGAGTGCGCCGATGGCAGGTGTGAGTCAGGACTCGAAACGAAGGTCCGGCTGAGACTCCGACGCCGCGGCATCCGTTACAGCACGCAGGTGTGGATCCGCGGAGTAGGCCGGGTCGACATCCTGGTCGGAGATCGGCTCATCATCGAGACCGACGGCATGGAATTCCACACCGGCGAGTCGGCGACGAAAGACCGCGAGCGCGACTTGGTGCTCCATCGACTGGGTTACATCGTCATTCGCGTGACCTACGCCATGGTGATGTATCGATGGGCGGAGGTCGAGTCGGTGATCGGCGAGTACGTTTCCCGCCGTGAGCACCTGTGGGCCGCGCGCCACGTCCGCGCGGGGTTGGCGCGCTGAGACGGCGGACTGGCAGGTCGGGCCGCCGACACGTCAGCCCGTCGACCCCTCAAACCATCGGAACGGCGTGCGTAGCACGTGTGTTTCGGGCGGAGGATGCGCGGGTTCTGGCCGGTATGGGCGCTGGCACCCTCGATTTACCTCCCGAAACACCAGCACCCACCGAAGTGCGGCCACAGCCACCCGGACGCGATCGAGCGGATTGCCGCCCACGCTGGGCGGGGCGGCATCCGCTCCAGGCCGACGCGCTAGAGCGGCGGCCCGCCGGGCGCGCCCGGATCGTCTGTCGGATCGTCCGCCCAGAAACAGGTCAGGACTGCTGAGGTGCGGTAGAACACGATTTTCGCATCGGTCGTGCGTGCCATGTCTCCACCCGGCCAATCTCCGCCCGCGCTCTGGGTGCCGGGCGGAAGACACCCATTGGAAGCGACCGCGAACACCGGTCGCTTCGGGGCGGTCCAGTCCCCTTCCTGGTCGCCGGGACACCCGCTGCAGGGGTCGGGCACAGGAATGAACGCCGGCAGCGAGAAGTAGCAGGCGACGAGAAGTGACCCGCCGTGTCGCACCACCGTGTAGGTCGTCGTGTGAATGTCGACCGGTGGGCCCGCGGGCAGGTAGGTCCCGTAGTAGCAGTCACCACCCTCGTCGAGGTCAGCGCCCGCGTTGTGATCCGCGAGCGCCGGGGCAGCTCCCACAAAGACCAGCGCGAGAGCTGCGAAAAACGTCACAAGAACTTTGGTCATTCTGGACACAGCATTTCCCCTTTAATGAAGGCCGCTACGGCACCGGCGTGACGGGAGGGCCGCCGGGCGCACCGGGGTCGTTGGTCGGATCGTCCGCCCAGTAGCAGGTGAGAACGGCATGGGTCCGATAGAAGATAATCCGAGCGTCAGTGGACCGCGCCGACTCGCCGCTCGGCCACTCTCCGCCAGGGCTCATGGCCCCCGGCGGCACGCATGCACGTTGTGCGATGTACTGGACCGGCCGGCTCGGGGCAACCCAGTCGTCTTCGACATCGCTGCCGCAACCCAGGCAGTCCTCATCAGCCGGTATGACGCGGGGCAGCTGGAAATAGCACGCGACGAGCAGCGAGTCCCCGTTCCGGATCAGCTTGTACGTCGTCGTGCGGATGTCCTTGGGCGGGCCGGGCAGCAACTGACCGTAGTAACAAGAGCCGCCCTCATCGAGGTCCGCCCCCGCGTTGTGGTCGGCGAGCGCCGGGGCTGCGCCCGCAAAGAGCAGAGCGAACGCCGCGAAAAACGTCAGCAGAACTTTCGTGAGCCGTGACACGGAGCACCACTCCCCTACGGCACCGGCGTCACCGGCGGGCCACCGGGCGCGCCGGGGTCGTTCGTCGGGTCGTCCGCCCAGAAGCAGGTCATCACCGCGTGGGTCTTGTAGAACACGATCTTGGCATCCGTCGACCGCGCGGTGGGCTCGCCGCTCGGCCAATCGCCGCCCGGGCTCATCGCACCCGGTGGCACACAGGCACCCGGGACGTTGTAGTAGAGCGGCCGGGTCGGGGCAACCCAGTCCTCTTCATCACAGCCCATGCAGTCATCCTCAGCGGGAATCTCACGGGGCAACGGGAAATAGCAGACGACGAGCAAGGACTCCCCGTGCCGGATCAGCTTGTACGTCGTCGTGCGGATGTCCTTGGGCGGGCCCGGCAGCAACTGGCCGTAATAACAGTCACCGCCCTCATCGAGGTCCGCCCCCGCGTTGTGGTCGGCGAGCGCCGGGGCTGCGCCCGCAAAAAGCAGGGCGAACGCCGCGAAAAAAGTCAGCAGAACCTTCGTGAGTTTTGACATGGAGCACGACTCCTTCGTCGAAATTTGCGCACAAGTTAACCCCTGAGGATTCCTCATGTCAAGGCACCGGTCAGCTGCGTCTCCGCCATCGTGCCCCCGACGTCGCTACCTCGGCGCCTGACCCCGGCACCACGAGCTCAGCGAGCGCCGGGCCTCATCACAAAACGGCGAGGGTCTGGCGTGCGATCTCAAGCTCTTCGTTGGTGGGGATGACCAGCACATCCACCCCTGAATCGTCGCTCGAGATCCGGCGGGGATCTCGCGATCGCTCCTCGTTGCGGTCATCAGAGAGACGGATGCCGAAAGCCTCGAGCCCCGAGAGCGCCGCCGCGCGCACCTCCGGCGAGTTCTCACCAACTCCCGCGGTGAACGAGATAACGTCCACCCGCCCGAGCTGGGCCATGTAATTGCCGATATACCCCTTGATCCGGTGGGTGTAGACATCGAAGGCGGCGCTGGCAACCTCGTCGCCGGCGTCGGCGCGCTCCTGAAGGTCACGCATGTCACCGACGCCAGCCATGCCGAAGATGCCGCTCTTGCGGTTGAGGAGGGTGTCGAGTTCGTCGAAGCTCATACCGGTGCGCCTGTGCAGGTGAATGAGCACGGCGGGGTCGAGATCGCCGGACCTGGTGCCCATCACGAGTCCCTCGAGCGGAGTGAGTCCCATCGAGGTTTCCACCGACCGCCCACCCGCGATGGCGGATGCCGATGCACCGTTGCCGAGGTGGAGGACGATCTGGTTCAGCTCGCCGAGCGGGCGGTACAGAAACTTCGCTGCTTCCTCCGAGACGAACTTGTGGCTCGTGCCGTGAAAACCGTACTTCCGCACCCGGTGCCTCGCTGCGAGTGTGGCGTCGATGGCATAGCTGTACGCGGCGGGAGGAAGGGTCTGGTGGAACGCGGTGTCGAAGACCGCGACGTGCGGCACGTCGGGAAAGGCACGCTGCGCGGCCTCAATCCCCTGTAGGTTGGCCGGGTTGTGGAGCGGCGCCAGTTCGGCCAGCTCCTCGATGTTGATCTTCACCAGGTTGTTCACGACAGTGGCCTCGAAGAAGCGCTTGCCGCCGTGCACGACGCGGTGTCCGACTGCCCCGAGCGGGTGGCGGCTGAGCGACGGCCCGTGCGTTTCGAAGGCTTCGAGCATGACCCGGAACCCCGCCGTGTGATCGGCGATGGGAAGGATGCGCTCGGTCGTCTGCGGGGCGTTCGAGCGCTCGACCGACGGAACGGCATCCCACGGGATCGTGTGCACCGAGCGTCCTGACGCTTCGCCGATCCGCTCCACCAGGCCGCTTGCGAGCATCTGCTCGGTGTCCATGTCGATCAGCTGGTACTTGAACGACGATGAACCCGAATTGACGACGAGGACAGTGCTCATGCTGCCGTGTCGCCCTGGGCCTGGATTGCCGTGATCGCCACTGTATTGACGATGTCCTGCACGAGCGCACCGCGCGAGAGGTCGTTGATCGGCTTGTTGAGCCCCTGAAGCACTGGCCCAATCGCCACGGCGCCCGCCGAGCGCTGCACCGCCTTATACGTGTTGTTGCCCGTATTGAGGTCGGGGAAGATGAAGACCGTTGCCCGGCCAGCCACCTCGGAACCGGGCATCTTCGACGCGCCGACCGCGGCATCCGCTGCTGCATCGTACTGAATGGGACCTTCGACGAGGAGATCGGGCCGGCGAGACCTGACCAGAGCGGTTGCCTCGCGCACCTTCTCAACATCGGCACCCTTCCCGGACTCGCCCGTCGAATACGACAGCATGGCGACGCGGGGATCGATACCGAACTGCAGAGCCGTCTCAGTGGACGAGATGGCGATGTCGGCGAGCTGCGAGGCATCCGGGTCAGGAATCACGGCACAGTCACCGTAGACGAGCACCCGATCCTGGAGCGCCATCAGGAACACCGACGACACCACGTTGACGTCTGGCTTCGTCTTGATGATCTCGAACCCTGGGCGAATGGTGTGCGCTGTCGTGTGCATCGCACCGGACACCATGCCGTCGGCGAGGCCCAGGTGCACCATCATCGTGCCGAAGTACGAGACGTCGGTGACCTGGTCGCGGGCCTGGTCGAGGGTGACGCCCTTGTGCGCTCGCAACCGCGCGTACTCCTCGGCGAACCTCTGTCCGAGTTCCGGGTCATGCGGCGAGAGCACCTCGGCGCGGGAGATATCGAGCCCGAGTTCGACGGCGCGGGCACGCACCTCGGCTGCCTCACCGAGAATGGTGAGCTGGGCAACCTCCCGGGCGAGGAGGGTGTGCGCGGCGCGGAGGATGCGGTCGTCGCCACCCTCGGGCAGCACGATGTGCTTCTGGTGGGCGCGCGCCCGATCGAGCAGGCCGTACTCGAACATCAGCGGGGTGACCACCTCGGTACGGCTGACCTCGAGGAGCTGCAGAAGAGCGGATGCATCGACGTGCTGTTCGAAGAGAGCGAGCGCGGCATCGTACTTGCGCTGAGAATCGGCGGCGAGCCTGCCGCGGGTGCGGGTGATCGCGACGATGGTGTCGTAGGTGCCGAGGCCGGTGCGGATGACCGGGAGTGTCTGCGGCAGGCCGTCGAGCAGCCGCTCGACCGGCTCGGGCAGTTCGAAGCCGCCGTTGAGCACCACGCCGGCGATCGAGGGGAAGGTACCCGAACTCTGGGCCATCATCGCGGCGAGGAGGACCTCGGTGCGATCACCGGCGACGACGAGGACGGCGCCCTCGATGAGCCGGGGAAGCACGTTGACCATGCTCATCCCGGCGACGACGACACCGAGCGCCTCGCGGGACAGCAGCGCGGGGTCGCCCTTGATGAGCGTCCCGCCCGTCGCCGTCATGATCGACTCCATGCTCGGGGCAATGAGGTAGGGATTTTCGGGGATCGCCCACACCGGAACGCCCGGCTCGGTGCGCTCGATCGCGGCCGTAATCTCGGCGAGTTTGTCCTCGTCGGCGCGGTTGGCGATGATCGCCAGGAGCGTCGCGTGGGCGTGCCGGAGTTCGGAGAGCGCGAGTTCAGCGAGGTCGTTCATTTGCGCGGGTGTGCGGGGGTCCGCCTGGCCGAGGCGCTCGCCGGAACCCTGGCTGCTGCGGCCGCCGAGCACGAGGAGGACCGGAGCGCCGAGGTTTGCGGCGATTCGGGCGTTGTAGCTGAGCTCGGTCGGGCTGCCGACGTCGGTGAAGTCGGACCCGAGGATCACGACGGCGTCGCACTGCGCTTCGACTGCCTTGTACCGCTGCACGATGGTCGCGAGGGCAGCGTCCGCGTCGGAGTGGACGTCGTCGTAGGTAACGCCGATGCACTCGTCGTAGTCGAGCTGGACGCTGCTGTGGCCGAGCAGCAGCTGCACCACGTAGTCGCGCTCGCCCGTTGAACGGGCGATCGGGCGGAAGACGCCAACGCGCTCCACCGAGTGAGAGAGGGTGTCGAGCGTGCCGAGCGCGATAGTCGACTTGCCGGTCTGTCCCTCAGCGGACGTGATGTAGATGCTTGTGGCCACGGTCCAAGACTACGACCCAGCGGGCCGGGCCGTAGTCGCGAAGGTCCCACCGCTCAGCTGTTGTCGCCCCCGGTCTCGTCAACCCGTTCCTGCGCGTCCTCCTGCGATACACCGGCACCCTCGCCTGCCCACTGCCACTTCGCAACCTCGGGAATGTCCTCGCCGTGGTCCCTCGTGTACTGGCGCGCGGCGAGCCGCGCATCCTCCATCAGCTGCCGCAGCCCGGCCGAGCGTGTACCGATCCCGGGAACCCGGTCGATCACGTCCATGACGAGCCGATACCGATCGAGGTCGTTGAGCATGACCATGTCGAACGGGGTCGTCGTCGTACCCTCTTCCTTGTACCCGCGCACGTGGATGTTCTCGTGGCCGTTCCTCTTATACGCGAGACGGTGGATCAGCCACGGGTAGCCGTGATACGCGAAGACGATGGGCCTGTCGACGGTGAAGAACGAGTCGAACTCCCGGTCGCTCAGCCCGTGCGGGTGCTCGGACTCGTTCTGCAGCCGCATCAGGTCGACGACGTTGATCACGCGCACGCGCAGTTCCGGCAGGTGTTCACGAAGAAGGGATGCCGCCGCGAGCGTTTCGAGCGTCGGAACGTCGCCGGCGCACGCCAGGACGACGTCAGGTTCGGTGCCTGGCTGCTCGGATCCCGCCCAGTCCCAGATCCCGATGCCGCGAGCGCAGTGCGCGATGGCCTGGTCCATGGTGAGCCAGTTTGCCTGCGGCTGCTTGCCGGCGACAACGACGTTGACGTAGTCCACCGATTTCAGGACGTGATCATACGTCGACAGCAGGGTGTTGGCATCCGGTGGCAGGTACACCCTCACCACGTCGGCCTTCTTATTGACGACGTGGTCGATGAAGCCCGGGTCCTGGTGACTGAACCCGTTGTGGTCCTGCCGCCAGACGTGGCTGGAGAGCAGGTAATTGAGGCTCGAGATGGACCGGCGCCACGGAATCTCCGACGTCGTCTTCAGCCACTTGGCGTGCTGGTTGAACATCGAGTCGATGATGTGGATGAACGCTTCGTAACAGTTGAACAGGCCGTGCCTGCCGGTGAGGAGGTACCCCTCGAGCCAGCCCTGGCACTGATGCTCGCTGAGCATCTCCATCACCCGCCCGGCCCGCGCGAGATTCTTGTCGACCGGGAGGATCTCGGCATCCCACTGCTTGTCGGTGTGCTCGTAGACAGCGGGCGCGAGCCGGTTGGATGCCGTTTCGTCCGGGCCGAAGATACGGAAGTTGTCGGGATTGTCGCGAATCACGTCGGCGAGCCAGACCCCGAGCACCCGCGTCGCCTCCGCGGTGGTTCCGCCGGGGACAGGGACGTCGACGGCGTAGTCGCGGAAGTCGGGAAGCTCGAGTTCCCGGCGCAGCACACCACCGTTGGCGTGCGGGGTCGCGCTCATCCTCAGGTCGCCGGCCGGGGCGAGCGAGGTGACCTCAGCGACAGGACGACCGGTCTCGTCAAAGAGTTCGTCGGGGCGGTATCGCCGCAGCCACTCCTCGAGGATCTTCGTGTGCTCTTTCGTGTCGCGCGCGTTGGCGAGCGGGACCTGGTGCGCGCGCCAGGTGTCCTCCACCAGGAGGCCGTCGATCTCGGCGGGGCAGGTCCAGCCCTTGGGCGTGCGCAAAATGATCATAGGCCAGCGCGGGCGGGTCACGTCCTCCCCCGCGTCGCGCTGCTGCTGGGCGGTGCGCTTAAGCTCGGCGATCTCATCGAGGACCGTGTCGAGCGTTTTCGCCATCCTGGCGTGCACGAGCATCGGGTCTTCACCGTCGAACCCGCCGGAGACGATGTACGGGTTGTGACCGTAGCCGCGCATGAGGGCGAGCAGTTCATCCTCGGGGATACGCGCGAGCACCGTCGGGTTGGCGATTTTGTACCCGTTGAGGTGCAGGATCGGGAGGACGACGCCGTCCTCGAGCGGGTCCACGAACTTGTTCGAGTGCCAGCTGGTTGCGAGCGGTCCGGTTTCGGCTTCACCGTCACCGACAACAGCGGCAACGAGCAGGTCGGGGTTATCGAACGCGGCACCGTAGGCGTGGCTGAGCGCATAGCCGAGTTCACCGCCCTCGTGGATCGATCCGGGCGTCTCCGGCGCGACGTGGCTCGGGATGCCGCCGGGGAACGAAAACTGGCGGAACAGCCGCTTCATTCCTTTTTCGGTCTGCGAGATACGGGAGTAGATCTCGGAGTAGGTGCCGTCGAGCCAGGCGTTCGCCACCATTCCTGGACCACCGTGGCCAGGGCCCGTGATGTACAGGGTGGACTGGTCCCGCTCGGCGATCACGCGGTTGAGGTGCGCGTACACGAAGTTGAGTCCAGGGGTCGTTCCCCAGTGCCCGAGAAGCCGCGGCTTGATGTGATCCTTGGTCAGCGGCTCGCGAAGAAGCGGATTGTCGAGGAGGTAGATCTGCCCGATGGAGAGGTAGTTGGCCGCCCGCCACCATGCATCGATCCGGGTGAGCGTCTCTTCGCTGACCGAGGTCGGTTCTGCCGTAGTCGTGCCTGCCGCTGTCGTGGGTGCCGCTGTCGTGTCTGCCGTTGACGAGGTCATGGGGTCATCCTAGGAAAGGGCACGCCTGTCCGATAGGGGCTGTCCCTCGGGCCAAACGCGGGGGCCAAACGCCGAGGCCAAACGTACGAGCCGGCGGGAGCAGTCGCTCCCGCCGGCTCGTACGACCGAATTACCTGGCTGCGCGGCGCGACCGGACCAGTGCCGCTCCTCCGAGCAGCAGCAGCAGCCCGATCAGTGCCAGAGGGGCGATGTCGGCTCCCGACTGGGAGAGACGGTCAGCGCCTGCACGGTCGGCGCCTGCACCCTGCCCGCCCGCACCGGGCTGAGATCCAGCACCGGGTTGCTGCGGTCCGGCACCCGGCTGCTGCGGCCCAACGGCCGCAACGGTCACGGTGAGAGGAGCGGACGCACGCGCCACCCCGTCCTGCAGCGCGGCGATCTCATAAGCGCCGGCAGCGGTGTCCACCGGGATGGTAACCCGGGCGGATGCCTCTCCAGCGGGATCCGTCGTCACCGTCGCGAGGACTGCCGGGACCTCGAGAGCGAGAATCGAGAATCCTGCCGTTTCAGGTGCGGCTGGCTCCCGCAGTTGGAGCGCAACCTCGACTCCCGGATCGAACCCGCTGAGTTCGACGTCGACCGTGTTGCCGGCGACGACAGACTCGGGCGAAACCGAGATCATCGGCTGTGAGCCCTCGACCGCTGACACGAGCTGAGCCACTCCCCAGCGCGCTGTCGACTGGTAGCCGGCGCCTGACGGGTCTGCCCAGTTGCGGATGCCGGTGCGAGCGCCGTTCGAGGCGTCGTTGACCTGCAGGTCGAGTCCCTGGAAGGACCCGGCCCCGCCGGATTCGAGCAGGCTGACCGCGACTTCAACGCGGTAGCCGGTCTCGGTCCGTGCGGTGGCGGATGTGACCCGGTTCCGCTGGAACGCCTCGTCACCGGTTCCGAACGACACAACGTTCTCTGCGCTGATGCGGATCTGTGTGTCGTCGTAACGGTATGAACCGTTCTTCAGGTTGCCTGGATCCACGTAGATCTCGACCGAGTCCTGGATCCAGGGGTCGGATCCGGACACGTCGACGGTCGGGTCTGTGACCTCGGCGAGGAGATACAGCATGTTGTCGCGCCACAGCGTGCTGAAGACTGCGGATGCTCCCGCGGTGCCCTCTACCTGCTTGAGGGTCTCGACGGTTCCGGCGGAACTCCACGAGTCGTCGACGATGCCGTCGATCGTGGGAGCAGCGTCGGTCTCGACGACTTCCTGGTACGACAGCGGCTCGAGCAGCGTCAGGGTCCCGACCGTTCCCGCGGTGTTCCACCCGGTCACTGTGCCGTTGTTCTGAACCCGGACATCGAAGGCAACGGTGTCCCCCTGCTCCGCGGCTGTCAGCGGAAGGTGCGCCACGATACTGTAGCCACCATCGGTCTCAATGACGACACCCTCGACGTCACCTGTCCCGTCGCGGCCGAACGTCGCGGTCTCCTCGCCCCACGTGAACTGGATCTCGTCAGCGGCATCCGCTGTCGCATCGTCGACCTGGACGAACACGGTCAGGTGATCCGGTTGCCAGCGCAACTGGAACCCGGCGCTCTGCTCGATGGTGTGCAGCGGAAGTTGCTGCCACGCGAGCGCGGTCGTCGCCTCAGCGTCGAGTGGAACGTCGCCCTGGAACACGTTCGCTGTGCGCAACCGTGCGGGCAACTCGCCGTCGACGATGCCGTAGTACGCGGGCTTGGCCGCAAACGCGTCGTTGAACACGAGCGGCGCACCCGAGCTGTTGCGCCAGCTGCGTCCGTCGGTCAACCCCCAAACCGTGACCGAGAACAGGTCAGCGGCGTGTGCGCGGAAGATCCGGAACGCGTCACGGTAGTAGTACCCCTGGTCGACCAGTTTCGCCTGGGTCACCGGGGTGCCCGTTGTCACATCGAGTTCGGTGACCGCCTGGGTGAGCCCGAGGTCGGTGAATGCCGACAGGGCGGTTTCGAGCGCCTCGACCGGGGTCGAGAGGCTCACGTGGAACTGGTGGCCGACACCGTCGACCGGTACTCCGCGCTCCAGCATCCGTTCAACGAGTGCGTGCAGCCGCTGCTGTTTGCCGTCCTGCTCGGTGTTGTAGTCGTTGATGAAGAGCGTCACCGGCCGGTTGGCGCCAGCGGCTGCGAACTCATCGTTGAAGGCTTCATCCGCGTACTGGAATGCCAGGTCGATGAAGTCCTCACCGAGGATGCGGAACCACTCGCTGCGGCGGAGACCGTCTGCATTTTCGTTGCCGTCCGAGACGACCTCGTTGACGACGTCGAATGCATTGAGCGGGTTGGAATCGCTGCCGAATTCGCCGTAGGTGTCACTGAGGTGTTCGGCGACGTTGAAGATGTGCGTGCGCATGCGGTCCCGGAGGATCTGCTGGTCGGCAGCGCTGGTGGTGAGTGCGACGCCCGCTTCGTTCTGGAAGAACCACGCCGGAGTCTGTGAGTGCCAGACCAGAGTGTGACCGTAGACCGCGAGGTCCTCATCCTGGGCGAACTGCATCAGGGTGTCGGCCTCGGCGTGTGGGGTGAACTCGCCGTCGGCGTTGTACCAGGCCTCTGGCTTCATGTAGTTCTCGGAGGTGACCTGGTCGAAGTGCCTCGTGAGCAGGTCAGCCGCGGTGCCCGTGGTCTCGCGACTGTCGATCGCTGCGCCGACGGGGAAGCTCACGGTGTCCTTGATCGGGGTGAGGTCCTCGACCTCGCCGCCGGTCGCGGGAACAGCGACGCTGATGTCGTCGATCAGGAAGGAGGAGGTGTTGCCGCCGTTGTACGCGGTCTCGAAATAGAGCAGCGCCGAGTCGGCTTCACCCATCTGGAAGGTCTGGTTCACCTGCACCCAGGTGCTGTTCGACATGCCGGTGAACTGACCGAGCGTGGCGTACGACGTGGATTCGCCCGTTGTCCTGGCGAGGCTCAGCCAGACGTCTCCGGGTGTCTCGCCCGCGGCGAACTTCACCCAGGCAGAGAGTTCATAGGTCTGGCCCGGGAGCAGGATGCCCGTGACATCGTGCCCGATGCCCTGGCCCTGCGAGGTGCGGCCGGACACCAGTGCGGCCTGCGCTCCACTGTGGGCGTCACTGGTCGAGACGGTCACCGAGGCGGGGCCGCTGGCGTCGGCTCGGGGAACCCACCCGCCAAGACCATCCTCGAAGCCCGTGTTGAGCGACGAGAGGTCTGAGTTGCCGGGCGGCGTGGGGTCGGTCGGCGCGTCCACACGCACCGCGGAGACAGAGATGTCGTCGACGAGGTAGCTGTAGCTCGACTTGTCGGGGAGGTCGTCCGTACCGATGTACGCCTGCAGCGCCGTGGCATCTGCGCCCTGCGGAATTTCGAAGGTTCCCTCGACCGTCGACCAGGCGTCGGCGGTGAGCGGGGTGTTCCCGATCCAGTTGTAACCCGGTTTCATCACGAATCGGATGTTGACCGGGGCGGGGGTTGGCTCAGCGAGGCGCGCCTTCATGGAGAACGTCACGGTGTCCCCGGCCTCGAGGTCGGCGAACAGGCCAGCCGGTGTCTGGATGCCGGCGAAGTCGGACGCCCGATCGCCGACGCGCAGGGCAGTACCGCCTCCGTCGGCTGGCTCGTAGGTGAGAACCGGGGAGCCGCTCGACTCCCAGCCACCGAGCGTGCTGTCCTCGAAGTCGGCGGAGATGAGCGTCTCAGGCTCCGCTGCCGCGGCAGGCGACGTGAGAAGAGGAACGAGCAGTCCGGCGGCGATGGCGCCCACCAGGATTTTGCGGGACACGGGTCTTACTTTCATGACGCTCCTTTGCGCGAAAGTGAGGTGAGCGAGCACGAGTTCGAATTTTTCGAAAACGTTGTCGAAACCGCTCAAGTGCTCGAAGCCTATTCGGGGGGCCTTTTGTTGTCAAGACCTACAAATACGAATTTCGGATGTTGTTCAGCACCGGCGGTCGGACCGCCCTCGCGGTGCGATTTAACAGGAGATCGCACGTTTATCAGGACGGGATCAGCCCTCGGCATCCTGCTCTTCGCACGATGTCCTGCGAATCTCGCGGCCCGGCGAGTGGCTGGCAAGGGGCGGCGGCCAATCGGGCGAAGGACCAATCGGGCGAAGGACCAATCGGGCGAAGGGCCCGTTAAAGAGAAAAGACCCCTCGCGCACCCGCCAGAGCCCGGTTACCCTTGCTACGTTTCCGTCCTGGGGGAGTTGGCCTGGATGGCGCCACGCGAGGAGCCGTCACCCATTCTACAGACATTGGGCTGTGTTGTTTGCCGCCTGAACCACACGCGGTCGGATGCCGCCCCAAGGCACGATAGGATAGCTGAGGTTGATTCGCTGCGGCGATGACACCGGCTAAGGAGAATTCGCCTAGTGGCCTATGGCGCACGCTTGGAAAGCGTGTTGGGTTAACGCCCTCGGGGGTTCGAATCCCCCATTCTCCGCCAGACACACAGAATCGCCCGCCCGCCAGGACGGGCGATTTCTGCATTTCCCCACGGTGTCGATTCGCGAATCGGGCACCTGCGAAGGCTCGCTAGCAGAACGCGGCGCCTCTTCGCAAAGCCCCCCGGGTGTCCCCCAAAGAGTGGATAGTGTTGCAGCACCCGACAGGAGAGACTTACTCCCGGGGGACGCGGAGACAATGACGGCGACAACAGATATGACCGGGGTGACGGTCAGAGTTCGCCGAAGTCTTCTGGCGCAGGGCATTATCGCCCTGTTGGCGCTCAGTGTCCCGATCATGATCGTGCTGTACTGGCTGACGATTCCAGCGGGAACCTGGGGCTGGGTCGGTGCCGCCCAGTTCGCCGTGCTCGTCGCCGTTCTCATTGCCGGGTACCGATATACCCGGGTGAGCATCACGGCAACTCCCACCTCACTGTTCGAGGTCCGCTTCTTCGGCGGGGTGACCCGCACGAACATCTCAGATATCGAACGCGTGATCATGCTCGAGATGCACCGCACCATGGCGTCACAGTCGCGACTGCAGATGTTCGTCCTGAACCCGTCCGGAAAGCCCGTTCTCCGCATGCGCGGGGAGTACTGGACCCGCAACAGCATCAACCGCATCGCCGCTCAGTTGAGTGCCGTGCCCGTTGAGCACATCGATCACCCGGTCACGCTCGATGAACTCCAGACCACGCGCCCGGAGATGCTCTACTGGTTCGAGCGTCGACCGATCAGGTTTCCCTGACCACTGGCATCCGCCGGAACAGAAATCGGCATGCCGTACGTCGTCGCTGACGGGGTACTCGAGGCGAGCCTGGTGAAACCCAGCCGCTCGTAGAAGGCCCCGGCGTTCACGTTGTCCGCGCCCATCGTGAGATGCAGGCCGGGAATGCCGCGTTCGGCGAGGGCGGACCGAAGCGTGTCGACCAGCTGTCGGCCGAGTCCCTGCCCTTGCGCTTCGGGGAGGAGGTCGATGTGCAGGTGCGCCGGGTACTCATCCACCTCGTCGATGAGCATGCGCCCAGGATTCCCGGCGCCCTCGATCACCTGTGCCTCAGCAGGAGCAGCGCCGGCGTACTTCGGTGCCACGGTCGGCCACCAGGTCTCCGCGAACCACAGCGCGAAATCGCGGGTGTCGGCGGTCGCGATGACGTAACCGACCACGCGCTCTCCGTTGTCGACGACGAAGGCCAGTTCTGGTTCGCGGTCGACGTAGGGCAGTGCGTAGATGTCGGGCAGCAGGTCATCGCTGGAGTACAGGCCCGTGGCGTCGAGGCCGGTCCTGCCGGTGCGCACGCAGACATCGTAGATATCGGCCCTGTCGGCGGGGCGGTACAGCCGGATCGTCATCACCGTGCCGATTCTACGCACACCATGCTCAGGCCCGACAGCGGTCACGCTGCACCGGTGTGACCACCTCGCTAGGGTGGCGGGATGACCAGCTGGCGCGCGGCATCCGTCGATGAGGTGCTCACCCGCTGGGCGCTGGAACCGCTGGGACCCGCGTTCAGCACACCATCGTCACACCTCCGGCCCGTGCTCAGGCGCGGAGAGCGCGCCATGCTCAAGGTCGCCCGGATCGAGGAGGAAGCGAACGGATGCCGGCTCCTCGCCTGGTGGGACGGCACGGGAGCGGCCCGCGTGTTCGAGCACGACGACACGGCAGCGGTGCTCGCGTGGGGTGGTTCGTCACTCGTCGACGTCGCGATCGGTGGTGACGACGACGGTGCGACGCGCGTGCTGTGCTCGGTCGCTGAGCGGCTCCACTCCGTGTCCCGCCGGAAGTTCGATGACCGGCCGGACGGATTGATTCCGCTCGAATCGTGGTTCCGTTCGCTGTTCCTGAAGGCCGAAACCGGGGGGTTCTACGGGCGCTCGGCAGAACTCGCCAGGCGCCTCATCTCCGGCGGGAGTGACCTGTCCGAGCTCGTGGTGCTTCACGGCGATCTTCACCACGACAACGTGCTCGACTTCGGTAATTCGGGCTGGCTCGCGATCGACCCCAAGTACCTCGTGGGCAACCGGGTCTTCGACTACACGAACATTCTGTGCAACCCGGCCCAGGACATTGCGGAGTCTCGGTTCGATCGACGGGTGAGCCTCATTTCGGAGCTCGCTGGCATCCCGGAGAGGAGCCTCCTTGAGTGGACAGTGGCGTGGACGGCGTTGAGCGCGACCTGGGCCGCTGACGACGGTGACGCTGATGCCGAACGACGCACCCTCAGGATCGGTGCCATCGCGGAAGCGTCGCTCGCCCGCTGACCCGTCAGCTGCCGTGGTGCGGGCGCGGGAGCGCCGCTGCCGCCGCCGATTCCTCGGCAGCGTCCCGCGCGACCGCCGTGGTCTCGTCGGCTGCGGCCTGTGCGTCGGCGGATGCCGCCTGTGCTGCGTTCGAGGCGGCATCCGTTGCCTGTTCCTTGGCGGCTGTGGCAGCCGAAGCAGCGGACCGTGCAGCGACCGCCGCGCGGTCGCCGTCCGCCGAGGCGCGGGCGAGCGCCTCGGCGGCCTGCGCCTCGGCCGCGCGCTTCGCTTCGGTGGCGGCGTCCTCGATCCGGTGCAGCGCAGCGTCCGCCTCCGCCCGGGCGTTGGCTTGCGTCTCGGCGAGTGTTGTGGCCGCTCGTTCTGCGCCCAGCGGCTCGGCGGGCTGGGCTGGCGGGGCTGGCTGGGCTGGCTGGGCTGGCTGGGCTGGCTGGGCTGGCTGGGCTGGCTGGGCTGGCTGGGCTGGCTGGGCTGGCTGGGCTGGCTGGTCGGTGGCGTCGCTCATGCAGTGAGCCTAGCTCTGCTTCGGGAGGAAAAACGTGGGGGCCGGCCACGCATCAGACTTCGGCTCCACGATTTTCCTCCCGAAACGCACGGGTGTGCCACAGCCAGCGCCTGTGCCCGGTTGGGACGCGCCGGCCGGCACCTCTGCTTCGGGAGGAAAAACGCGGGGGCCGGCCACACATCAGGCTTCGGCACCACGATTTTCCTCCCGAAACGCTCGGGTGACGAGGACTTAACCCGCGGGAAGCAGCTTCTGCTCGAGGAACTCGTTGACGAACACACGATCGGGGTCGAGCCGCGCGGCGAGCGCCCTGAAGTCGTCGATCCGCGGGTAGAGGCGCTCGAGCGACTCACGGCCGGCAGTGAAGACCTTGCCCCAGTGCGGTCGCGCGTCGAACGGCGCGAGCGCGGCCTCAAGCGCGGGCAGAAGTGCCTCCACCTCGTCCTGCTTCTTGAACCAGGTGAAGTGAAGGCCAACGGCATCCGTCTCGAACGCGGAACTCAGCCACAGTGTGTCTGCGGCGATCGTCCGCACCTCGCACACCTGGAGGAGCGGCGCGATCTTATCGGACAGCCCGCGCACAGCGGCGAGCGCCGCAACAGCGTGACGACGCGGCACGAGGAACTCGGACTGCAGTTCTTCACCGTTCGACGGCGTGAAGTCCAGCCGGAAGTGCGGCAGGCGGTCAAGCCACGCACCGGGCACGCCCATCTGCGCCGTGCAGTTGACGGCGGAGATTCCGGGCAGCGGATGCCGGTCGGCCGGCGCGGGCACCGCACCGAACAGGTCGGTAGGAGGAGCGGCGTCGGCATCCGGGCGGCGCTTCAGCCAGACCTGGTCGATGACGTCCGGGTCGCGCCAGGTCGTGAACAGGGAGACGCTGTACGCGGCGCCCGTGATGGCGTCGAAGTTCGAGGTGGCGGCATCGAACGGCAGTCGTTCGAACACGGTCTGCTCGATGTCGTAGGTCGGCTCGATGTCGAGTGCAACCCTGGTCATGACGCCGAGTGCGCCGAGGCTCACCACGGCACCGTCGAAATCAGCGTCGCCGCGGCGCAGTTGAACGACGTCACCGCTCGCCGTGACGATTTCCACCGCAGCGACGGATCCAGCGAGCGACCGCACGCCGTTACCTGATCCGTGGGTTCCCGTAGCGATCGCGCCGCCAACGGAGATGTGCGGAAGGGATGCGAGGTTGGCCAGGGCCCACCCCTGTCGCTGCAGTTCGCCGGCGAGCTCCCCGTACCGCATTCCGGCGCCGACCGTCACGAGCCGTTCATGCTCCTGAATGTGCGGCGGGAAGACGAGGTTCGACGTCGACAACAGAAGGTCTGCCGAGTCCGCGATCGGGTTAAACGAGTGCCGCGTGCCGAGAGCACGCACCGCCGTCGCGTCCGCGACCAGCCGCTGCACGTCTTCGACGCTCGACGGCGCTTCAATGCGCCTGGCCCGGTAGGCGTGGTTGGCTGACCAGTTGGTTCCGATTTCGAGAGACACAGAGCCCTTTCGTTCGCTCGTCGTGGCAGGGATCCGCACGCCGCTCAGGCAACGGATGCCCCAGCGCACGTACGGCAGCGCCGACTGCTCCATTCTGCCGGTGCGGCAGCCCTACCCGCCACACCGAGTCCCTCAGGCCGCATTCAGCGGCCGGTCGCGTCCGTCCCGCCGACGCCTGCCGCGCGGACCGAACCGGCACCGGCGACACCGGCTCCGGTTCCGGCATTGTTCCCGGTCCCCGATCCGGTTCCGGTCGTCGATTCGGCTGCGGCATCGGTGGACTGCTCCGGTGCCGGCACCATGCCGTCCTGACCGACGGTCGTTGCGAGCGGCACTTCCTTGACGAAGCAGAGCAGCACCGCCGCGACCAGGATCAGCGGCGTCATGTAGAGGAACACCGGCGTGAGTGAGTCGTTGTATGCACCGACCACGATGTCCTTGACCGGGCCGGGAAGCTCCTTGACCATCGTCGGGGTGAACGAATTGGTGTCGGTCTCCGGAGAACCGGCAGCCCCCGGCATCCGCTCGGCCAAAAGGTCGGTGAGGCGGGCGACGAACAGGCTGCCAACGATCGCGGAGCCGAGCGAGGCTCCGATCTCGCGGAAGTAGTTATTCGAGGCCGTCGCGGTGCCGACCTCTGACGCGGGGAACGTGTTCTGCACGACGAGCACGAGCACCTGCATGCTGAGCCCGAGACCGAAGCCCATGATGGCCAGGTAACTGCAGAGCACCCAGATCTCCATGTCAGGAGTCATGGTGGAGAGCAGAACGAGCGAGACCGCGACGATGAGGGTACCGAGGATCGGCATCCACTTGTAACGACCGTACTTCGTGATCAGGAAGCCCGATCCGATCGACGCAACGAGGAGCGCGGCAAGCATCGGGATCATCAGGTAGCCGGCCTGCGTCGCGTTGACGCCGCTGACCATCTGCAGGTAGGTCGGGATGTAGGCGAGCGCACCGAACATCGCGATACCGATGATGAGGCCGGCGATCGTCGTGAGGTTGAAGTTGCGCTCGGCGAACAGGTGCAGCGGCATGATGGGCTCGACGGCCCTGCGCTCGACGACCACGAACCCGACGGCGGTGAGAACTCCACCGACGATGAGCGAGATGATGATGAGCGAGTCCCACTCGTAGGTGTTTCCGCCCCAGGTGGTGACGAGCACGAGGCAGGTCGACGCGACCGCGAGGAGGATCATCCCGGCGACGTCGAGCCGCGGCTTGCCGTTCTCGTTCTTCGGCAGCCGGAGGAACAAAACGGCGGCGAGGATGGCGAGGCCGCCGAGCGGGAGGTTCATCCAGAATGCCCAGCGCCAGCCGATGCCCTCCGTGAACCAGCCACCGAGCAGCGGCCCGGCGATCGAGGAGAGGGCGAAGACTCCGCCCATGACCCCCATGTACTTGCCGCGCTCACGAGCGGGAACGACGTCGGCGATGATTGCCTGCGACAGGATCATGAGTCCACCGCCACCGAGGCCCTGCACGGCGCGACCGGCGATGAGCCAGCCCATGTCGCCGGCGAGGCCGCCGATGACGGAGCCGGCGATGAAGAGGCCGATCGCCGCGATGAAGAGCCCCTTGCGGCCGACGAGGTCTCCGAGCTTCCCGTAGACGGGCATCACGATCGTCGTGGCGAGGATGTAGGCCGTTGTGACCCAGAGCATGTGATCGACACCGTTGAGCTCACCGACGATGGTCGGCAGCGCGGTGCTGAAGATGGTCTGGTCGAGGGACGCCAGGAGCATCGTGACCATGAGGCCGATGAACACAAGCATTACGTTGCGCTTGTTCTCACGCAGGTCAGGATTCTCGGTACTCATCCGAATATTCTTGCAGACGGTGCAAGTTTGCACAAAAGGCAAGCTTTCGTTGCGCGATGCTACCCGGCGGCGGTGACGCTACCGGGTGATCACCCGTGGGGGCACGAGTTCCAGTTCGCGAACGAGGTCGGTACGCACGCTCACTCCCGACCCCGGCCCGGCCGGCACCGCGAGCCGCCCGTTCGAGAGCACGAAGGGCTCGGTGAGGTCTTCGCGGTAATAACGGTCAGACGCACTGGTGTCGCCCGGGAGCGTGAACCCGGGCAGGGCCGCGAGCGCGACGTTCATCGCGCGGCCGATGCCGGTCTCGAGCATCCCACCACACCAAACCGGGATGTCGCGTTCGACGCACGCATCGTGGATGGCAACGGCCGGGAGGTAGCCACCGACCCGCCCCGGTTTGATGTTGACCACCGACGTTGCCCCGCGCTCGATCGCGTCGATGGCAACGCCGACGGACACCACTGATTCGTCGAGGCAGACCGGCGTCTCAATGGCCTCGGCCAGGGCGACGTGCGAGGCGATGTCCTCCTCGTCGAATGGCTGCTCGATGAGGAGCAGGTTCGAGACATCGAGTTCCTTCAGGCGCGGGATGTCGTCCCGTACGTATGCCGTGTTGGCGTCCACCTGCAGCGCGGCATCCGCACCGATCAGGTCACGAACACGACGCACAGGCTCGAGATCCCAGCCCGGCTTGATTTTGAGTTTGATCCGCAGGTACCCGGCATCGACGTAGCCCTGCACTTCGTCGAGCAGCGCGTCGATCGAGGTGCTGATGCCGACCGAGACCCCGCAGTCGACCTCCGACCGAACCGCGCCCAGATAACTCGCGAAGCTGACCCCGGATGCCCGCAATTCGGCATCGAGGACGGCCGCCTCGAGCGCCGCCTTGGCCATGCGGTGGCCCACGACCCCGGACAGCAGCCGCCCGAGGTCGCTGGCCACCACATCATCCGCGGCAAACAGACGCGGAGCGAGGTGATGTTCGATCACGTGCGCGCACCCGTCCACGTACTCGGAGCTGTAGCCGGGAGCCGAGCCGGCCACGCACTCGCCCCAGCCATCGCCGGTGTCGGTTTCGAGGTGAACGAGCAACACGTCACGTGCACTCTCGCGGCCGAAGCTGGTTTCAAACGGGCGCACGAGCGGCATCCCGACGCGGTGGAGGGTGATCGATCTGACCTTCATCCGCCGAGACTACCGCTCGCGCCGCCCGCGCGACGCGCTATCGGCCACCGGCGACCGGCCGGTTCCGCTGCTTCACGCCGGCTGTGCCATACGGGTAATCGTCCATCACTGGCGCGCTGGCATCCGTCAACCGGTCAAGCTCCTCAGCGCTGAGCTCGAGGTCGACCGCTGCCATGTTGTCGTTCAGCTGCTTGACGGTGCGCGCACCGAGGATGACCGACGTAACGGCGGGCTGCGCCCCGAGCCACGCGAGGGACACCTGTGACGCACTCACGGAGTGGGCCTCGGCGATCGCGGCCACCGCATCGAGGACCCGCCAGGTGCGCTCGCTCGCGTTCCGCGCCTCCCAGGCCTCCATTCCGCGCTCCGGGTTCTCGCCGAGCCTCGTCGATCCGGTTGGCGGGACGTCCCGCTCGTACTTGCCGCTCAGCCAGCCACCGGCGAGCGGCGACCACGGCAGCAGTCCGATCCCCGCATCGAGCGCAGCGGGCACAACTTCGTGTTCGATATCGCGCACGAGCAGGTTGTATTGCGGCTGAAGCGTGACCGGCGCCGTGAATCCCGATGCGGATGCCGTGTGCACCGCTTTGGTCAGCTGCCAGCCCAGGTAGTTCGAGAAGCCGTAGTAGGAAATCTTGCCGGCAGTGACGGCATCGTCGAGAAAGCGCAGCGTCTCGTCGATCGGCGTCAGGGCGTCCCAGGCGTGCATTTGGTAGAGATCGATGTGGTCCACCTGGAGTCGTGTGAGTGACGCGTCGAGCGCCGCCCGCAGGTGACGGCGAGAGAGGCCGACATCGTTGGGCCCGTCGCCCATGGGGAAACGTCCCTTGGTCGCCAGCACAATCTGTGCCGCCTCGGTGGGGTGCGTGCTGAGCCATCGCCCGATGATCTCTTCTGAGACGCCAGCCGAGTAGACGTCGGCCGTGTCCACGAACGTGCCCCCGCGCTCGGTGAACGCCGTGAGGATCTCTCCAGAGGTTTCCTCGTCTGCTTCTGCGCCGAACGTCATAGTGCCGAGAGCCTGCGCCGAGACGACAGCGCCGGATCGGCCGAGAGTGCGAAATTCCATAGGTGATCTCCTTCGATTCAGCCCCGACATTACCCACGTAGCCGTCAACGCCACAGGGGTTGCGTCAGGGCACATCACGGCCACCGGTTTCGAGGCTCAGGGCTCCGGGGTGCGCTGAACCTCGGTCGGCGGCGTGAAAATGTAGCCGCCGTCCTCGAACGTCACGGTGAGCCCCTCGGCGAACGCCGGCTCGAAGACCGCGCGCGACGCGGCCCGCAGCTCTGCCGCGGCATCCGGGTCGCTCTGTCGAAGCGCCTCATAATCGGGATGCAGTTCCAGGCGGATGCCCGTTGCAGCAGTGCCGAGGTCGGGTTGCGGCCCAGGCGCACCGGTGAGCGCCCGGTCAATGGCCTGGGCGACCTGGAGGGAGTCGAGCTGCCAGCTCACCTCGAAGCGGTCGGTCGAGTCCGTTCCGGAGATTGCGTCATCGAGCACGCCGTAGAAGTCGGGGAGGTACGCCCGCACCGTCGCCCCGAGCTTCTCCAGGTTGAGGTGCGCGTTGCGGCGGATCAGCGGGTCGAACGTCCAGCGCACTTCGGTGACCCCGTGCTCGAGTGCGAGCGCCCGCTGCGCCAGCTTGAGGGCAAAGCCCACTCCCCCTCGTGCCGATGGCCGCACCGCTGTGGAGTGCGAGTGCACGTGGAGTCCATCGTCCCAGCCCAGCACACCGAGAAGCGCCCCGACCACTTCGTCGTCGCGAGAGGCGATCAGGACCGTGTTGCCCGCGTGGGCAACGGCCTGAATGAATGAGGGTTCGGGACCGGTGCCGCGCCCCCAGGTCTCGTCGAAGAGGCTGGCGATTGCCGCATAGTCATCGAGCCCCGACGCCGACCGAACGAGAACGCCAGCGGCATCCGCCGCCGAAGTCGCGTGGTCCGCGGCCTCGGTCACAGAACCGGTTCCTTGCTGTCAGGCACCGCCGCCGATTTCTTGCCTCTCGGTTCACCGGAGATTCGCGACGCGAACGGCGCCCAGAGGATCAGCACAACGCCGGCGCCGAGCAGCGCGCCGCCGACGGTGTCCGTGAGCCAGTGCACGCCGAGATAGGTTCTGGAGAACATCATGAGCGCCACCCAGATGGCGCCGGCGGCCCAGACCCAGACCCGCGGGAAGATGATCCCGAGCGCGACGGCCATGGTCGCAGCGTTGGCCACGTGCCCCGAGGGGAATGAACCGAAGTCGCTCGTCACGAGCATCTCCTCGGGTCGTGCGCGACCAACGAGGCTCTTGAGCAGTTGGGCGACGCCAACGCTCACGAGCGACGCGACGGCGAAGAACAGCGATGACCACGGACGCTTGATGAGCAGCAACACGATCACGATGAGTATCGGAAGGATGTAGGTTCCGAAGATCCCGCCGCCGATCCAGTTCATGCCATACGACAGCCAGTCGAGGAACGGCAGGCGCTCCTCGAACACTTCCTCGCTCCACTCGGAGTCAAGCTCGAAGGGCAGTGTGTTGCCGCGCTGCGCGATGAGGAACGCGAGGACGACACCGAGGGCCAGGGCGATTCCGCCCGAGATGTATGGCCAACGGCTGGTGACGCGTTTCGCCGCGGGGTCTGCGTGTATCTCTGACATTGGTTAATCATGCCCTGCACAGCCCTTTTGCGCGCGGCGCACGCAACCGTTGACTTTCCCACCCACGCTGTGCTTCGCCGGGCGTGGGTGGGAAAGAAGGCAGATTCAGCCCACGGTAGCCGCGAGGGCGAGGGCTGCGACCTCAACCTGGACGTAGCGCGGGGATGCCGTTGTCACGAGCGCCTTGTCCCCCGTGATTTCCAGTCGAGCCTCGGTTTCGCGCGTGTCGCAGGACGGCCCGACCCAGAGTTCCACGGCACCCGGTTCGACGATCCGCTGCATCTTCGCGTCCGAGAACGCGAGCCGTGCCGTCGGCACCTGGAACTCGACACTGACTGCTTCTCCCGGCTTGAGGACGACCCGGGAGTAGCCGAGCAGCTGTGCGACCGGGCGGGTGACGCTCCCGTGCACATCCCGCGCATAGAGCTGTACGACATCCGCCCCCTCGACGTCGCCCGTGTTCCGCACGACGACCCGAGCGGTGAAAGTACCGCCAGCGGCGACGGTTGGCGCGCCAACGGTGAGCTGGCTGTGTTCGAACGAGGTGTACGACAACCCGTGGCCGAACGGCAGCACCGGTGCGCTCGATGCGCTCGTGATCTCCGACGGGCCACCCAGAATCGGGTGGAGGTAGGAGTACGGCTGCGCGCCGGCGGAACGGGGAAGAGAAACGGGCAGCCGCCCGGAGGGCACGACGCGCCCGCTGAGCACACCGGCAATCGCGCCAGCGCCCTCTTCTCCGGGGAAGAACGCCTGAACCACGGCACGTGGGGCCGTCGTTCCACTCACCGCCCAGTCGATCGCGTACGGGCGACCGGTGAGCAGCACGAGAACCACGGGGGTCCCTGTCGCGACCACGCGTTCGATCAGCTCGCGCTGCACGCCGGGGAGCTCGAGGCTCTCCACGTCGTTGCCTTCACCGACGGTTCCTCGACCGAACAGACCGGCGCGGTCCCCGGCGACGACCACAGCGACCTCGGCTCTGCGTGCGGCCTCAACGGCCTCGTCGATCGCCGATGTGTCTCTGCCTTCGACGTCACAACCGCGCGCCAGGACGATGTCGCTCCCGCCCAACTCGACACCGAGTGCCTCGGCGAGGGTGGGGATCTCAAACCCGAGGGGAACCTCGGGATGGTGTGCGAGGACGTGGTTTGCGAAGGAGTAGCAACCCATGAGCGCTTCGGAGGACGCTGCGTTCGGCCCGATGAGGGCAATGCGCTTCGGTGCGTCGGCTCCGCGGCCCAGGGGAAGCGTTCCGTCGTTGGTGAGGAGAACTAGCGATTCCTCGGCAAGCCTCCGAGCAACGTCGCGGTGAGCCGGTGAGTCCAGGTCGACGGCCTCTGGAGGCGAATCGAAGGTCTCATCGAGGAGCCCGAGCTCTTCCTTCTGCGACAGCAGCCGCAACACAGCGCGGTCCACGATTGCGACATCGGTGACGCCGCTCCTGATGCGCTCGGCAAGCGGCTCGAGGAAGGCATCCCCCGTCGGAAGTTCGACGTCGATACCGGCCTTCAGGGCGATCTCCGCCGCGTGGCCGAGGTCTTCGGCGACGGCGTGCATCACCTGGAGGAATGCAACCGAGAAGTAGTCGGAGACGACGACTCCGTCGAAGCCCCACTGCCCGCGAAGCACGTCGGTGAGGTAGGACTCGTCGGCAGCAACGGGGATACCGTCGATTTCGGCGTATGAGTTCATGACCGAACGCACGCCGCCGTCGAGCACGGCCATCTCGAAGGGAGGGAGCAGGACGTCTGCGATCTCGCGCCGTCCGGCATGCACCGGTGCGTGATTGCGCCCGCTCTGCGATGCGGAATAGCCGACGAAGTGCTTGAGCGTGGCGTGCACGCCCTCGGACTGCAGGCCGCGAACGTACGCCGTCGCGATGGTACCGACAACGTACGGGTCTTCGGCGATGCACTCGTCCACGCGCCCCCACCGGGCGTCGCGAATGACGTCGAGGACGGGGGCGAGCCCCTGGTGGATGCCGAGCTCACGCATCGACTGTCCGATGAGCGCGCCCATCTCCTCGACCAGGTCCGGGTCGAATGCGGCGCCCCACGCCAGCGGCGTTGGGAAGGTTGCCGCCTGCCATGCGGCGAGGCCGGTGAGGCACTCCTCGTGGACGAGGGCGGGGATCCCGAGTCTGGTCTCCTCGCGCAAGCGCCTCTGCTCCGCCCACAGCCACCCCGCGCGCTCGGTCGGTTCGACCGGACGGGTTCCGTACACACGGGTCAGGTGCCCGAGGCCGTGCGTCGTCGCATCCGAGTACTTGCCGGTACTCGCCATCTCGCCCTGCATCGGTGCAACGATGTCGTCGCCCTGGTCGACCCAATAGCCGACCAGCTGGGCAAGCTTCTCTTCCAGTGTCATCCGGGCGTGCAGCTCGCGCACGCGCTTCGATGTTTCAGGCACGCCCGAATACTCCATTACTGTCTCTCTTCTGTGTTTCCTGGTGCGAGCGGGTCGTGCGGCGTGGGAATCGAACAGTCGATCATCCCTTGACGGCGCCGGTCAACCCACCGACGATGCGACGCTCGAAGAGGCTGAAGAAGATGAGCGCGGGGATCATCGACAGCGACGTGAACGCGAGAACCTTCGCCGTGTCCACCGAATACTGCGAGGCGAACGACTGCACTCCGAGCGGCAGGGTGAACGACGCTTCGTTGTTGAGGATGAACAGCGGCAGGATGTAACCGTTCCAGCTGCCGATGAAGGCGAGGATGCCCGTTGTGATCACGCCGGGTACGGCGAGCGGCACAACCATGCGCCAGAAGAAACCGATCCGCGAGCATCCGTCAATGAATGCCGCTTCTTCGATCTCATCGGGGATGGCCCGGAGGAACGGCACGAGGATGATGATCGTTGTCGGCAGGGCGAACGCGATCTGGGGCAGGATGATGCCACCGAGGTTGTTCATCAGGCCGAGGTTCTTGATCACGAGGTACAGCGGGGTGATCGCGACCGTCATCGGGAACATCAGTCCCGCAGCGAACAGCGAGTACAGGATGCCCCGCGCGTTGAACTTGTACCGGGCGATGACGTAGCTCGCCATGAGGCCGAGAGCCACGACACCGATGGTGGTGGCACCAGCGGCGATCGTGGAGTTCAGCACCTGGCGCCAGAAGACCGACCCGACGAGCACGTCGATGTAGTTGCCGATGTTCCACGGCGCGGGGAAGCCGGACGGATCCGTCGAGATCTGCGCGTTGGTGCGGAAACCACCGAGGATGATGTACGCAACCGGCGCCAGCAGGAGGACGATGACAACGGCGGCGAGGACGTAAATACCGGGGTTTCCCCACGGCAGCTTCGGCTTCAGCTTCGAGAGGAGAGGACGGGGAGCGACAGCTGTTGTCGTGGTCATTTGCTGCTCTTTTCGGTGAGGGCACCGTCAGTGTCGCGCCGCAGCACGAAACGCTGGTAAATGAGGGCAACGGCGAGTGAGATCAGGAACAGGACGACGGCGACGGCGTTTCCGTAACCGAAGTTGCCGGAGGTCCGGCCGTTCGCGACCATGTACGTCGCCATGGTCGAGGTTCCCGCTGTCGACGCGATGTACTGGCCCCAGATGATGTAGACGAGGTCGAACAGCTGGAGCGAACCGATGATCGAGAGGAAGGCCCAGATACGAAGTGTCGGGCCGAGCAGCGGAAGGGTGATCTGGCGCTGGATCTGCCAGAAGGACGCTCCGTCGATCTGCGCAGCCTCGGTGAGTTCGTCGGGGATTCCCTGGAGACCGGCGAGGAAGAGGATAACGGCGAAGCCGATGTACTTCCAGGTGATGATGAGCATCAGGGTCCACATGGCGATGTCGGGATTCGAGAGCCAGTCCTGCTGGAGGAATCCGAGGCCAAGCTTCTCGAGCATTCCGTTGACGGCTCCGTTTGTCTGGAGCATGAGGCTCCAGCCGGTTCCGACGACAACCTCGGAGATCACGTATGGAACGAAGATCAGGACGCGAATGATCGACTGGCCGCGCATCTTCCGGTTGAGCAGCAAAGCCAGGAAGATCGCGGCTGGTCCCTGAAGGACGAGCGAGAGGACGACGATGATGCCGTTGTGGCGGACCGCGTCGATGAACGTCGGGTCCTGAAGGATCGTGATGTAGTTCTGAAACCCGACGAAGTCTGTTGCGGGTCCGTAGCCCTGCCAGCGGAAGAAGCCGTAGTACGCGGCCATGACGACGGGGAAGATAACAAAAGCGAGGAAGACGATCAGGGCCGGTCCGACGAGAAGGGCGATCTCAATGCGGGTCGCCCAGCTCATCTTCCGCCGGCGAACCGGGAGCGACGTGACGTCGCCCCCGGTTCGACCGTCACCCGCGGTCACCCGAAGTTCTGAGGGTGATTGGGTGCGAGTGGTCATAATGCGGCGAACCTAGCCCTTCTTGGCTGCGTCGTTGACGGCAGAGACGAGGCCCTTGGCGTCGGTCTTGCCGGCGAGCAGGTCGACAACGGCCACGTTCAGCGCGTTACCGATGTTGAGTCCGTAGACGGTGTCGAGCCACTGCGAGACGTACGGTGCTGCGTTGTACGTTTCGAGGATCTGCTTCAGGTACGGCTCAGTAACGGCTTCCTGGGCAACAGTGTTGACCGGAGGAGCGTTGAATGCTGCGTAGTACTCCTTCTGCACGTCAGCCGTAGCGAGGTAGTTGAGGAAGTCAACACACTCGGCCGGCGCGTCAGCACCACACGAGTAACCGTCAACACCACCGAGGACCGAGCCGGGCTCGCCCTCTCCACCCGAAACCTCGGGGAACGGGAACCAGGCGAGGTCGGCAAGCGGCTTCTCGTCGGGGGTGAGCGAAGCGATCACTCCGGGGTTCCATGCGCCCATGAGCTCCATGCCGGCCTGGTGGTTGGCGAGGAGTCCAGCTGAGCTGCCAGCGCCCTGCTGGGCGGAGGTGGTGAGGAAGCCGTCGTTGAACGGTTCGGTTCCGGCGAAGTCAGCCAGCTCCTGAGCTGCGTCTTCCCAGCAGGATGCCGTGAAGTCCTTCTCGTCTGCAGCCTTGGCCAGGGTCTCGGGCGAGCAGGCGCGGAGTGCGAAGTGGTAGTACCAGTGCGCTGCAGGCCATGCGTCCTTGGCGCCAAGGGCGATCGGCTGAACGCCGCTTTCCTTGAGCTTGGTTGCAGCGACCTCGAGGTCTTCGATGGTCGTAGGCGTCTCGGTGATGCCCGCTGCAGTGAAGAGGTCCTGGCTGTAGAACAGACCGCCGGGGAGTACGGCGACGGGCATTGCGTAGATCTTGTCTTCGAGCGTGTTGGCCTTGAATGATCCCTCGGGGATCTCTTCCTTTGCCGTGTCAGACAGCTTGTCGGTCAGGTCCATGAGCTGTCCGGCAGCCACCATGGCGGCCATCTTGCCGCCTCCGCGCTGCAGGAAGATATCCGGAGCGTCGCCCGAGTTGAGCGCCGTCTGGAGCTTTCCGTCGAGGTCTTCGTTCTGGATCGACTGGATCTTGATCTTTACGCCGTCGTTCTCCTTCTCGAAGTCGGCAACGGTCTTGTCCCAGAATTCTTTTCCCGGGCCCGTTGTCGAGTTCTGCCACAGAGTCATCTCGACGGATCCGTCGCTTGACCCGGCATCTGCGTTTCCGCATGCACTCAATGCGAGCGCGGCAGCCATCATGACTGCGGACCCGGCGAGGACTTTACGTGTCTTCATTTCTCACCTGTTCTCTTCTTTGAGCGACGTCCGCCATGGACGCCGTCGGTGCTTCACCGGCTGGGGTTGCCGGAGTTTCTCACTGCCGCGGTCCTTTGCTGTGGATGCGACGAGAGCCCGACCGCCTGGCATGTGGTCGGGATGCCGACGGAATCCCAACGGAAATCACGACGGTCGTACCCATGCTGAAGCGAACGAACCCTCGAAGTTTTGCAAGTCCCGAGCTCAGTGTCAAACGTTTTCGAAAACCTTTTCCACGGGTGCTAGTGTCTGCCCTATGACTCGACGAGCGACAATCCACGACGTAGCCAGGGAGGCAGGCGTCTCGGTCGCAACCGTGTCGAAAGCCGTCAACGGCCGGTACGGGATCGCGGTGGACACGTCGCGACGGGTCATGGATGCCGTGGAGAAGCTGGGGTACGCGTCAAGTCTCGTCGCGAGCAGCATGCGGTCACGGCGCACCGGCGTTATCGGAGTGCTCGTGGCCGACTTCGAGCCGTTCAGCGCTGAGATCCTCAAGGGCGTCAGCATCGCGCTCAAGGACTCCGAACTCGATCTGCTCGCATACAGCGGGTCGCGACAGCGCGACAGCGCAGGCTGGGAGCGCCGTTCACTCTCCAGGCTGAGCGGAACGCTCATCGACGGCGCCATCATGGTCACCCCAACGGTCCTCGGCGCATCCTCCGACATTCCCATCGTGGCGATCGACCCGCACGCCGGTCCCGCTGACCTTCCCACCGTCGAGTCCGACAACTTCGGCGGCGCGCTGCTCGCGACACGGCACCTGATCCAGCTGGGGCATCGGCGCGTCGGGTTCGTCGCCGGCAGGCCCGACCTCCGGTCATCACGACTCCGCGAGGCCGGTTACCGCCAGGGCCTCAAGGAGGCCGGCATCCCGTTCCGGCAGGACCTCGTCCGGGTCGGGTTCTACCAGCAGGACACGGCGAAGGAAAGCACCGCATCGCTCCTCGGCGGTCCGGAGCGGCCGACGGCGATCTTCGCGGCGAACGACCTGTCCGCCATCGCGGTTGTTGAGACGGCCGCAAGCCTCGGTCTCACGGTGCCAGGCGACCTCTCGGTTGTCGGCTTCGACGACATCCCCGAGGCGGCGAGGCTCTCACCGCCACTGACGACGATCCGCCAGTCCATGCAGCAACTCGGCGAGGATGCCGTTGGCCTCCTGCTCGCGCTCATGGAGGGTCAGCACCCCGCCGAAATGCACATCAGGCTCCCGACCGCACTGGTCCGGCGAGCGACAACGGCTGCTCCCGGCGCGTAGGCCACAGCCACACCGACTGGTCGACCCGGACTCGAGCGACATAGCCGAGCGACATAGTCGATCCCCGACTCGCACGTGTCAAGCCCGCGACATGAGCAATTCTCAGTCGCATACTTGCTGACCACGACCCGTTCAACCCGAGGCGATCCGTGAGTCGCTGTCTTTCCGCACGCAATCCACCCGCGTGCAGGGGAACGTTCGTCGTGCCTTCGCCCAGGCGAAGAACCCTGCCCGGCACCGGGTAGGGACAACGAGGAAATGAGAACGAAAATGATTGATTCGAACGCAACCGGCAGCCTGATTGGCGCAACAGTCCTCGACCCCAACGGGGACAAGATCGGAAAAGTCGGACAAATCTACGTCGATCCGCAGGATGGTCACCTGGAATGGGCGAGCGTCAGCACCGGGTTGTTCGGCACCTCTGAGTCCTTCGTTCCACTGGAGGACGCAACGTTCGCTGGTGAACAGGTTCACGTGTCGTACGACAAGGACTTCGTGAAGGATGCTCCGCGCATCGAACCAGAGGGAGCGTTCAGCCCCGAGGAGGAGCAGCAGCTGTACACCTATTACAGCCGGGACTACACCCCGGCGACACAGTCGAACGACACCGAGACTCGGAACACGGATGCAACGGTCGGGCACGACACCTCGGGACCCAACACCGACTCCGCGATGACGAGGTCAGAGGAGCAGCTCCACGTCGGGACCGAGCAGGTGCAGACGGGGCGGGCGCGACTTCGCAAGTACGTCGTTACGGAGGAGCAGAATGTCACTGTTCCGGTCACACACGAAGAGGTCAGGCTCGAGCGGGAGCCGATCACGGACGCCAACGCGGCCGATGCTCTCTCCGGTCCGGACATCAGCGAGGAAGAGCACGAGGTCGTGCTCACCGAGGAGCGCGTGGTCGTCGAGAAAGAGACGGTGCCGGTGGAGCGCGTAAAGCTCGACAAGGAGCGCGTCACCGAACAGCAGAACGTCAGCGAGAACGTTCGCAAGGAAGAGATCGAGCTCGACACCGACGGTCGCGACACAACGACCAGGTAAGTCACCGCAGGTCGAGCACCTGCCGGTATACACAACGTGGGCTCCAGACCCGGCAGGGTCTGGAGCCCACGTGTGCGCCTACCGATCAGGCGAGAGCCACCGCCGACCAGGACACGGGCGGCAGCGTCACCGTGAGAACGCCGTCAGCGAGCACCGCACCATCGAGTTCGCGCAGCCCGACCCGCTCGCGGTCATCGATCGTGTTCTTCGCGTAGACGTCGTCATCGTGGAGCGTGACCGCCTCGGTGATGGTGGCGGCGTTCAGTGACGCGAGGTCGACGCTCACCTCGATCGCCTCGGTCTGGCTCCGGTTGACGAGGAACAGCGCACTCGTGCCCGACTCGCCATCGGCGGTGGCAACCGCGTCGACCAGTGGCGCCGCGCCATACACCTCGGTGTCGTACGTTCCAACGTCGATCCGCGGGCGCAGGACATCGCCCTTCGCGAGCCGGGACGTGACGGAGAACGGGAAGAACGTCGTCTGGCGCCAGGCTCCCCCACCCGGCTCGGTCATGATCGGGGCGATCACATTGACCAGCTGCGCGAGAGATGCGGATGCCACGCGGTCGTGGTTCTTCAGGAGCGTGATCAGCAGGTTTCCCAGCACAACGGCATCCGCAACTGAGTACACGTCTTCCAGTTGCCGCGGCGCATAACGCCACTCATCGTTGACCTCATCCGACGCCTGGTGCTCGTCGAGGTACCAGACGTTCCACTCGTCGAAGGAGAGCTTGATCTTCTTCTTGCTGCGCAGCTTGTTGCCGACGTGGTCGGCGGTGGCGACGACGGTTTCAATGAAGTACTGCATCTCGAGCGACGACGCGAGGAATGAACCGAGGTCACCCCTGCGCTCCTGGTAATAGGCGTGGCAGGAGATGTAGTCAACGTGCTCGTAGCTGTGCTCGAGAACCGTGCGCTCCCAGTCGCCGAAGGTCGGCATGCTCGAGCCGCTCGAACCGCAAACCACGAGTTCGAGGTCCTTGTCCGCAGCCTTCATGGCCTGCGCGGTCCGTGCGGCGAGCTTGCCGTAATCATCCGCGGTCATGTAGCCGGTCTGCCAGGGGCCATCCATCTCGTTGCCCAGGCACCACATACGGATGTTGTGGGGCTCGGGGGATCCGTTGGCCACGCGCTGGTCGCTGAGCGCCGTGCCCGACGGGTGGTTGGCGTACTCGAGCAGGTCGAGGGCAGCGTCGATCCCGCGGGTGCCGAGGTTCACGGCCATCATCAGTTCCGAGCCGGTGAGCCTGCACCAGCGGGCGAACTCGTCCGTGCCGACCTGGTTGGACTCGAGAGCGTGCCAGGCGAGGTCGCGGCGCACCGGGCGGCTGTCCTTCGGACCGACGCCGTCTTCCCACCGGTAGCCGGAGACAAAGTTGCCGCCGGGATAACGGATGGTGCTTGAGCCGAGCTCCTTGACCAGCTCGACCACGTCGAGGCGGAAGCCGTCGTCGTTGGCTGTCGGGTGCCCTGGTTCATAGATGCCGTCGTACACGCACCGGCCCAGGTGCTCAACGAACGAGCCGAAGATACGGCGGTTGAGTGGCGCGACGACCGCTGTTCGGTCGATGGCAATTCGTGCGGTGGTCACTGGATGACTGCCCTTCTATACAACGTTGTAAATGCAGTACCCATAGTGGCGGCGCGTGAGCGGATGGTCAAGTGTGCCTGCGGTACTCGCTTGATTCCGGCTGGTGCGCCGCGGAACGCTCACACGGCGGTTGACTCCCGTGGGATCACCCGGAAGTCGGTCAGGTACCGCCGGGGCGTGTGCGGCTCCAGCCGGTTATCGATGCGCTCGGCCAGCACACGCACGGCGGTGTCGGCGATCTCATTGCGACCAGGGTCGATGGTCGACAGCGTCGGCAGCGAGTATTTCGCCTCGTCGAGGTCGTCGAATCCGATCACGGCGACGTCGGCGGGAACCCGGAGCCCCGCCTCCTGGAGCACCCTCATCGCACCGAGGGCGAGCGTGTCATTGAGCCCGAAGACCGCGTCGAAGCGAACGCCGGACGCGAGCATCGCGCGCATCGCCTCCGCTCCATTGCGCCGGTGCCAGAGCCCCGCGTAGCCGATGAGTCCCTCGTCGAACGGGATGCCGGCGTCGGCGAGCGCCTCCCGATATCCCCGCAATCTCAGCGAGGCTGACCCGACCAGTTCCCCCTCGTGCGCTCCGAGAACGGCGATCCTCGACCGGCCGGCGTCGATCAGGTGCCTGGTCGCGGCCTTCGCCGCCTCGACGTTGCGCATGGTGACGTGATCGGCGGGGCCGTCGAAAATCCGCTCGCCGAGCAGCACGAGCGGGTACGGCACATCGAGCAAGGCGAGGTCGTCCGGGCCCATGCCAAGCGGGCTGAAGATGAGGCCGTCCGTCAGCTGCAGCCGGGGGCTCGAGAGCATTTCGATCTCCCTGGTGCGGTCACCGCCGGCGGTCTGTTCGATGAGCACGACCAGGTGGCGACGTTCCGCAGCCTTGATGACGGCATCCGCGAGCTCCGCGAAGTAGCTCAGGCTGAGTTCAGGCAGGGCAAGACCGATGACGCCCGTCCGCCCCGACCGCAGACTACGTGCGGAGAGGTTCGGCTTGTACCCGAGCTCGGCGATGGCCTTGAGGACCCGCTCGCGTGTGGCGGGCCTGACGTGTTCATAGTCGTTGACCACGTTCGACACGGTCTTGATCGAGACACCGGCGAGGGTGGCGACGTCGTGCAGTGTTGTGGCCATCGAAGCCCGCCCTCCCCCGGAACGCTGCCCGTGAACCGTCATCTGCTAAAGAACCTACAACGTCGCACGTCGTCCCGGTGCGTGTACCGTGCCCGGCGGCATCTCCGCAGGCCACAATGGCCCCGGTGAGCGCACGTGCTCAGCAACAGCGCCCCTGCGGCTCACGGTCCCTGACGTCGTCGCGCTCCCGCCAGAACAGCTTCTCCGGCATCGGTGGGACGCCGGGGTGGGCGCTCCGGTGGTGTGCGACGTACACCTCGTATGCGTTATCGCCCATGACCGCGCGGACGTAGCGGACGATCGAGGCCAGGCCGTTGTGCACCATCGCACGCACCGCGGGCGCCCTGGCCACCAGCGAGCCGGCCATCAGTGCTTCGCCTTCTCTCGGCGCTCGGCGGCCGGCAGCTCGTCCCAGAGCTTCTGGATGCGCTTCTCCGGTTTCGTCGTGATCAAGCCGGACGGCCCGAAGATCCTCGAGGGAATGGCGGGGTCCTCGGTGTTGACTCCTCCGCCGTTCTGGAACGCGCGCACCGTCCGGAACACAGCGATCGCGATGACGATGACCGTCAGGACGACGAACAGAATGGACAGGGTGCCCTGGACGACCGTGTTGCGCACGACCGCCTCCATCGCCTCTCGACTCGTCGCCGTTCCGAAGGTCTCCTCCCCCGCGGCGAGCGCCTCCCTGAACGCCGCGTTCTGTGCCCAGTAACCGACGGCGGGGACCGGTGAGAAGATCTTGAACAGCGACGCCGTCACGGTGACCACCGTGGCGAAGGCGAGGGGAAGCGCCACGACCCAGAGGTATTTGAAGTAGCCGCGGTCGGCAACGATGGCGAGGCAGACGGCGAGGGCGATCGCGGCGAGCAACTGGTTCGCGATGCCAAACAGCGGGAACAGGGTATTGATCCCGCCAAGCGGGTCGGTGACCCCCATGATCAGGATCGCTCCCCACGCCGCAACCATGATGGCCGTGCAGAACCACGCTCCGAGCGTCCAGCTCGCGTCCTTGAACTTCGGGAAGATGTTGCCGATCGAGTCCTGCAGCATGAACCGGGCGACCCGGGTGCCGGCGTCGACGGCTGTCAGGATGAACAGCGCCTCGAACATGATCGCGAAGTGGTACCAGAAGCTCATCAGTCCGACGCCGCCGATGAGCTGCTGCATGATGTGCGCGAGCCCGACGGCGAGGGTCGGTGCTCCACCGGTGCGGGAGACAATGCTCTCCTCACCCACGTTCCTCGCGGTCTCCTCGAGCAGCTCCGGCGTGAGGTTCACTCCGGTCAGTCCGAGCGAGTTGACGTAGGCGACAGCCCCCTCGACGGTACCGAGGGTGTTCGCCGCCGAAATGTTCATGGCGAAGTAGAGCCCACGGTCGATCGAGATCGCCGCCACGAGCGCCATGATGGCGACGAAGCTCTCCATGAGCATCCCGCCGTAACCGATGAACCGGCTTTGGCGCTCTTTCTCGAGGAGCTTCGGTGTGGTTCCGGATGCGATCAGCGCGTGGAATCCGGAGAGCGCGCCACACGCGATGGTGACGAACAGGAACGGGAACAGCGACCCTGGCACGACGGGACCACCGGCCGGGTTGCTCGCGAACTCGCTGAACGCAGGGACGGTGATCTCGGGGCGGACGATCACGATGGCCAGGGCGAGCATGAGGATCGTTCCGATCTTCATGAACGTCGACAGGTAATCGCGCGGCGCGAGCAACAGCCAGACCGGGAGGATAGCGGCGATAAAGCCGTAGATGATGATGCCCCAGGCGATCGTGGTGCGGTCGAGGGTGAAGACCGCTGCGCCCCACGCGGTGTCCGCGACCATGCCGCCGCCGATGATGGCGGCGAGCAGGAGCACAAAGCCGATGATCGAGACCTCGGTGATCCTGCCCGGCCGAAGGAACCGCAGGTACACGCCCATGAAGAGCGCGATCGGGATGGTCATCGAAACGCTGAAGACACCCCACGGGCTCTCGGCGAGAGCGTTGACGACGACGAGCGCCAGGATGGCCACGATGATGACCATGATGACGAGTGTGGCGATGATCGCCGCGGTCCCGCCGACCCTGCCGAGCTGATCGCGAGCCATCTGGCCGAGCGATCGCCCGCCGCGGCGGGTGGAGAAGAAGAGGACGAGGTAGTCCTGCACAGCCCCGGCGAGGATGACGCCGACGATGATCCACAGCGTGCCGGGCAGGTAACCCATCTGCGCGGCGAGGACGGGACCGACGAGCGGGCCGGCTCCGGCGATCGCAGCGAAGTGGTGGCCGAAGAGCACACGGCGGTCGGTCGGGACGTAGTCCTTGCCGTTGGCTTTGTATTCGGCGGGAGTTGCTCGCCGGTCGTCCGGCCTCGTGATCACGCGCTCGATGAACTTGGAGTAGAACCGGTAGGCGATGAGGTAGGTGCACACGGCGGCGAAGACGAACCAGATCGCGTTGACGGTTTCACCCCGCACGATGGCGAGCATCACCCACGCCAGTCCACCGAGCAGCGCAATGGCTACCCAGAGGATGATCTTCGGCGGCGTCCACCTGCGCTCGTCGGCTTCGCGTTCGTCGTCGGGAACGGCGACGGGTGGGAGCGCCGGGTCCTGCTGGAGAACGGCGGAATCCGGCGATTCGCCCGATAGTCCTGGACCGTTGCCCGTGCGGCTTGTCCTGTTGCGCTTGCTCTGGCCGGCGTCGTTGCCCATCGGAACCCCTCGGATCGCAGTGTCGGTGCTCGCCCGTCCCGCACAACGGCGTGCGGATGTTCCGATGGTACAACTCGACAGCCCCCGAACGGGTGGCTCCCGGCGTGTCTCGCCAAGCCGGTGGCCGACGCGCTAGCCGACGAGCGCAGGGACCGTCCGTGGGCGCACAATGAGCCACACCGAAGCGACGGACACGAGGGCCGTCGCGAGCATGACTGAGCCCATCGGGACCGCTGAGTCGATACCGAGCACACCGACGATCGGTGAGATCAGTCCGGCAAGGCCGAAGTTGAGAGCACCGAGGAGCGAGGCTGCAGTGCCAGCTTCGTGCCCGTGGTTGACGAGCGCGAGAACCTGCACAGCGGGGAACCCGAAGCCGGCGGCCATGATGAAGAAGAACAGCGGAATCAGGACGCCGAGGAACCCCCCACCGGTCTGTGCCAGCACGATGATGGCGAGGGCAGTCAGCGCTTGAACAGCTGTCGTTACCGCGAGAATCCACTGCGGACCGATCGAGCGCATGAGCCTCGACGAGACCTGCACGCCGATGACGATGCCGATCGAGTTGATCCCGAAGAGGAAGCCGTACTGCTGTGGGTCGAGCCCGTACAACTCCTGGAACAGAAACGACGAACTCGACAGGTACGCGAACAGGCCGGAGAAGCTCATTCCGCCGATCACAGCGACGCCGACGAACACCCTGTCGGTGAAGACCGATCGATACCGGTCGCGCACCGTCGAGTGGCCCGAACCGTGCCTCTTCTCCGGGGGCAGCGTCTCCACGATGAACACCGTCACCGCGAGGATCACGACGACGCCGTACAGCGCCAGGAAGACGAAAAGACCACGCCAGTCGAGGAAGAGCAGCAGCTGTGAACCGATCACCGGTGCCAGGACAGGAGCGAGGCCGTTCACGAGGGCCAGGCGCGACAGCATCCGTACCAGCGGTTTTCCACCGAACAGGTCGCGCACCATGGCCATGGCGACGACACCGCCGGCAGCGGCGCCGGCCCCCTGCAGTACCCGGAAGATGCTGAGCCAGAGGATGTCGGGGGCGAACGCCGCTCCGACGCTCGCAGCGATGTGCACGCTCGTCGCGAGAATGAGCGGAAGCCGTCGGCCAACCTTGTCGCTCCACGGCCCCATGAACAGCTGCCCGAGGGCGAAGCCGATGGTGGTTCCGGTGAGGGTCAGCTGAATGAGGGATGCCGGAACGTCGAGTTCCGATTCGAGCACGGGGAACGCGGGGAGATACAGGTCGATGGTGAACGGCCCGAGCGCGGTGAGCGCACCGAGAACGACGATGTAGACGAGTCGCTGACGGCGGGTCAGCGCGTCACCGGGATGCACAACGGTAGAGGTCACTTGAGAGGGGTCCTAGATCTTCAGCGGGCCGAGCATCCCACGGGCGAGAGTGCCGGGACCCTGACCGTAACCGCGGCGGGACGGCGGGTTATTCCCAGCGTCGGCAATAATATCGAATCGATTCGATCGGGGGAAACCCTTGACGGCGGCGGGTCCGGAATTTATCGTCACGAACCGACACAAGAAGCCCCAGCGTGAGCGGGCCCTTGCGGTCAGGCGGTCCGGGCTGCGAGCCGGGCGGGGTCCTCGATGAGGGGCTCGAAGGCAAGCTGCGCTGCGCCAATCAGCAGCAGGTCCGGGCCCAGTTGCGCGCGCACGATCCTGACCGATTCGTAGGAGGCGGCCAGGGTCTGTTCAGCGACGAGTGCTTCGAGCAGGTCGGGGTCGAACGCGTGCAGCGACGCCAGGAAACCACCGAGCACGACGAGCTCCGGGTTGAGCACATTGATCGCGTTGCGGAGCGCGATGCTCAGGATGCCGAGCTGGCGCACGGCTTCGGTGCGCAGCTCGGGCGACGTCGATGAGAAGAGCGCTTCCTCGAATTGAGCTGGGTCCGCCGACCGCAACTCGAGGAGTTCGAGCAGACGGGCGCGGTTGACCTCGTCCTCGAGTGCGCCACCCGTTGACGGCTGGCCCGGACCATCCGGCGCCGTGACGAGGTTGTGCCCGAACTCCCCCGCGTATCCGCCGACACCGCGAAGTGGCGCGCCGTTCACGATGACACCGCCACCGATGCCCGAGGCGCCACCGTTGAGGTAGATCAGGTCGTCCACTCCGCGGCCAGCACCGAAGGTGTGCTCCGCCAGCGCGCCGAGGCTCGCATCGTTGGCTGCTCGCGAGACGTACCCCGTGGCATCCGACAGCAACGACGCGACCGGCTCGTCGACCCAGCCGAGGTGAGGGGCAAGCCGAACGACGCCGTCTCCGGACCTGACGAGGCCGGGGACGGCAACACCGACCCCTGCGACGACGGCGTCCGCTGGCAGGCGCGACCGCAGTTCGGCGATGAGGCCGGCGGTCACGCGCACCGTCTCGTCAACACCGAGCGGCGCGTCGATTTCGTGGCGGATCCGCTCAACGACGGCACCGTTCATCCGCACGACACCGATGCTGATGGCATCCTGCTCGGGGTTGACGGCGAAAGCAACACAATCGGGGTGCGGGCGAACGACGGGCGACGGGCGCCCGACGCCACGATTGACGTCCGGCTCAGCCTCGACGACCAGCCGCAGTGCGGTGAGCTCCGTGACGAGTGCGGCAACGGTCGACCGGTTGAGCCCCGTCTCGCGGGTGAGCGTCGACCGCGAGAGCGCGCCCTCCCGATGAACGAGTCCAAGGATTCGCGACAGGTTGTACCGACGGACGGTATCGAGGTTGGTGCCGCGATTATTCACTGTCAGCTCAGGATTCTGTGGCTCCTGCCACGTTCTGCGTACGAGAGCGCGCTGTCGGGAGCGAGCGTCCGAGGTGTCATTCCTTCATCGAACGATACCAACGTCGTGGAATCGCCGGACGCCTGGTCCCCATAGTCGGGAAAATGACCACGCTTCGCGCCATCCGGCGTCGCGGGCGCTCACAGATCGGCCTGTCGTTCGTTCGCGGTCACCACCTCGCCGCCTGCCCGGCGAGCGCGGAAGGGAGCATCCGCATCGCTTGTCACCGTGAGGGCGTCGCCGCTCGCGGTGACGGTGAGAGTGACGGATGTTCCATCCAGCGGGTTCTGGACGTCGACAGTCGTCGTTCCGGTGAAGCCCGGATACACGGTGACGAGTGCGTCGTTCGTGTAGTCGTAGTCCGGCCGGTCGGAGCGGGATCCGGTGACGAGCACGGCACCGCCGCGCACCCAGAGCGGAATGCTGTCGAACGCGTGGGTCTCCCGACGCCATTCCGGCCCTTCGACGGTTTCGCCGGTGAGGTAGTTCGTCCAGGTTCCGGCCGGCAGGTAGTACTGGACGTCACCGGCCTCGCTGAACACCGGCGCGACGAGCAGGTCTGGTCCGAGCAGGTACTGCCGGTCGAGGTAGTCAACGGCGGGATCGCCGTCGAACTCGAGCTGCATCGGCCGCATGAACGGTGTGCCGGTGCGGTGCGCCTCAAGACCGACCGAATACAGGTACGGCATGAGTTCGAGCTTGAGTTTCGTGAACCTGCGGGTCACATCGACGGCGCTCTGCCCCTCGGCCTCGGTGCCGTCGTCGAACAGCCACGGCACCCGGTAGCTCGTGGAGCCGTGCAGGCGGGAGTGGCTCGACATCAGGCCGAACGCGACCCAGCGCTTGAAGACAGCGGCGTCAGGCATTCCTTCGAACCCGCCGATGTCGTGGCTCCAGTAGCCGAACCCGCTGAACGCCAGCGACAGACCGCCGCGCAGCGTCTCAGCCATCGACTCGAAACTCGACGAGTTATCTCCGCCCCAGTGCACGGGTTGCTGCTGGCCGCCAACGGTTGCCGACCGCGCGAACAACACGGCGTCGCCCTGTCCGCGGTACTCCTCGAGTACCTCGAACACCGCTTTGTTGTAAAGCTGGGTGTACCAGTTGTGCATGACGTCGGGTGAGCTGCCGTCGTGCCACACCACATCCGTTGGAATGCGCTCGCCGAAGTCGGTTTTGATTGCGTCGACGCCCTGTTCGAACAGGCGACGCAACTTGGTTTGGAACCAGGCCGTGGCATCCGGGTTGGTGAAGTCAACGAGGCCCATTCCGGCCTGCCACATGTCCCACTGCCAGACGTCGCCGTTGGGCTTCTTGACCAGATAACCGGCGTCGCGGGCTTCGGCAAAGATCGCCGCGCGCTGGCCGATGTATGGGTTGATCCAGGCCGAGACGTGGAGGTTCTTGTCGTGGAGACGCCCGAGCATGCCCTCCGGGTCGGGGAAGACCCGGGGGTCCCACTCGAAGTCGGTCCAGTTGAACTCGCGCATCCAGAAGCAGTCGAAGTGGAAGACGCTGAGCGGCAGGTCGCGCTCGGCCATTCCGTCGATGAAGCTCGACACCGTTGCCTCGTCGTACTGCGTGGTGAACGAGGTGCTCAGCCAGAGCCCGTACGACCAGGCGGGCACCCGTGCGGGGCGGCCGGTGAGGCGGGTATACCGCTCGAGTACCTCTTTCTGGGTGGGTCCGTAGATGACGAAGTACTCGAGGGCGTCGCCCGCAACCGAGAACTGCACCTCTTCGACACTCTCGGTTCCGACCTCGAACGAGACGTGCTCGGGGTGGTTGACGAGCACGCCATAGCCGCGGTTGGTGAGGTAGAACGGGACGTTCTTGTAGGACTGCTCGCTCGAGGTTCCGCCGTCGGCATTCCAGATGTCGATGGTCTGGCCGTTCTTGACCAGCGGGCCGAAGCGCTCGCCGAGTCCGTAAACAAGTTCGCCGACGCCGAGCGACAGTCGACCGTGGAGGTATTCGGATGCCGGTGCGAGTCCGGTGGTCGTGACGCCGGAGACTCCGGCGGGTTCCGTGGTGACCGGCGCGTCGGTCGCGAGGGTGAGGTGTCCAATCGACTTGTGGCCGCTCGAAGTGAGCGTGCGTCCGTTCGCCTCGAAGCTCAGGTTCCACGGTGCACCCTGTGCGATGCGGGCGGTGAGCGGCCCGGCAGTCAGTGAGCCACCGGCATCCGTCGTCTCGATAACCACCTCAGGATCGGTCGCTCCGACGAGCTCGAAACCGGGCCCTGTTGCGGCCCCCGTGTTCTTTTCGATGCGAACGCGGACGATGCCGTCGAGGGGCGAGGACAGGGTCACGCTCAAAACCGCGCGGTTGAGAACATCACCGCGACGCTCGATCACCTTCGTCGGGGCTGTGATGCGGATGGCATCGCCATCGGCGTCGATGTCGTACGCCTCTGCGGCGTAGAGGGCGGAGACGCCGGGTCGGGTGTGCCAGAATCCGTCGGTGAATTTCATAACTACTTGACTGCTCCTGCGGTGATGCCTCTGGTGAGGGTGCGTTGGAAGATGAGGAAGAAGATGAGTGTCGGCAGCAGGCCGAGGAGCGCCGAGGCGCTCGTCGTGGTGACGTCCATCAAGCGGTCCCCCTGCAGGACGGCGATGGAGACGGGAACCGTCTGCGCTGCGTTCGACACGAGGAAGGTGAGCGGGATGAGGAACTCGTTCCAGGTCCAGATGAAGAAGAAGATGAGGAGCACGCTCAGTGTCGGGCGTGAAATAGGAAAGACAACTCTCCACAGAATCGTCCACCTGCTCGCACCGTCGATCGCTGCCGCCTCGAGGATCTCCTTCGGAAAAGTGCCGTAAACGGATGCCAGGAGGTACGTTCCAAACGCACTCTGGATCACCACGAAAATGATGATGACCGCCCACTGGTTGTCGTAGAGACCGACCGACTTGAACATGAAGTAGAGCGGGTAGAGCAGCACTTCCTGCGGCAACATGTTGGCGAGGAGCACAACGAGCACGATCCAGGTGCGGCCCTTGACCCGGCCGATACCGAGCGCGTACGCGTTCAGCATCGAGATCCCGACCGCGAGAATGGCGACAACAGACGAGATGAAGAAGCTGTTCCAGAGCTTCTCGGGGAAGTTCACGCGCTCCCAGAAGTTGACTATGCCGTCGACGTACAGCTCGGTAGGCAACGACAACGGGCCGGTTGCGGTGTAGTCGGCGGGCGATTTAAACGAGTTGATCAGGATCAGGAAGAACGGGACGGCGATGAGGAGCCCGAGGGCGATTGCAACGGCGAGGATGAGCCAGTCGGACGGCGTCTTGCGAGTCATCCCACCGCGTGGTTTCACGGGTTTCTTCGGCAGCAGGGTCTCCTGCGGGATCAGTGTTGTCGACATCAGCGTTCCTCGTCTTTACGCTCGAGCCGGGTCTGCGCGATGATGAAAACAATCGAGACGGCGGCGATGACAATGGTGAGGGCCGTGGCGATGGTTGCGCCGTATCCGACCTGCTGGGACTGGAAGAACTCGCTGTATGCGTAGTACGCCGGAACGATCGTCGATGTGCCGGGGCCACCACCGGTGAGCGCGTAGATCGGGCCGAAGACTTTGAGGGCCGCGATGGTGCAGGTCAGGGTGACAACGAAGATCTCGGGCCGGATGATGCTGACGGTGATGGCCTTGAACCGCTGGAACCAGTTCGCGCCATCCAGTTCTGCCGCTTCATAGAGTTCAGGGTCGACGCGCTGCAACGCGGCCATGAAGATGACGATGGGGTAGCCGAGCTGCACCCAGATCATGATGACCATGATGCTGGGAAGCGCTGTACTCGGGTCGCCGAGCCAGTTGGAGGCGAGGTTTCCGAGCCCGATGCCCTCGAGCACCTGGTTCAGCGCCCCGTTCTGTGGGCGAAGGATCCACCCGATCACGATCGCTGCGATCACGCCGGGGAGGATCTGCGGGAGGTAGTAGGTGGCACGGAGGAAGCTGGCGAGCTTTCCACCGAACTTCTTGCCGATGAGGTCAAAGAGCATGGCGGCGAGCACAAGACCGAGCAGCGTCGGCACGATCACCATGGCGAGAATCATCGCAATGGAGTTGCCGAACGAGGTCCAGAAGGTTCCATCGCCGGCGAGCTTGATCCAGTTGTCGAGGCCCGTCCACTCCGGTGGGCGGATGCCGCGGTAGTCGGTGAAGGTGAGGTAAACGTTCCAGACCAGCGGAACGAGGATGATCACGGTGAGAAGCACGAGCCCTGGGATGAGGTACGGCCAGAATGCGGTCGATCTACTCCCCGGGATCAGGCTTGGCGACGTGCGTTTCGTCCTGGCACGTGCGGGGGCATCGATCGATGCTGTCGCCATGCTGTGTCCTTTCGTGCTGGTTGTGGCAGGGGCCGGGGTCACCGGCCCCTGCCGGAGGGTGTTGCTGTTAGCCGATGATGTCGTCCACACCGGACTGGTAGTTCTCACCGAGTTCGGTCTGAACGTCCTTCGGCGACTTCGATCCGTTGACCAGTTCCTGCAGGCCGGCGTTGAGTTCGTCGTAGAACGTCGCGGTGGGCCAGTCAGGGTAGTAGGCGATGCCGTCTTGCTCGGTCAGCGTGTTGAAGTGGCCGATGAGCTCCTGGCTCTTCGGGTCGGTGATGTCAGCCGTGTCGGCGGCGACAGGGATACCACCGTTGTTACCGATGAGCGCCTGGATTTCCGGGCGCATGGTGATGTCGATGAACTCGTACGCGAGCTCCTTGTTCTTTGCGTTCTCCGGAACAGACCACATGTTGCCTGCGGAGCCCGGGGAGAAGTCAGCCTCGGGGAAGAGGAATGTTCCCCACTCAAAGCCATCGGCCTCCGCGGTGAATCTGCTGTGCCACCAGCTGCCGGAGACGAAGATCGGGTGGGTGCCGTTGATGAATGCCGTACCGGCGTCCTCGGCCTTGAGCCCGGTCGAATCCTTCGAGATATATCCGGATTCGGTCCAGTCAGCGATCGTCTCGGTTGCGTACGAAATTTCTTCGCCCTGCCAGTCGACCTCACCCGTGTAGAGCTGGTAGTCGTCGATCCACGACCGATCGGCCTTGGTCAGAGCAAGCTGGTACCAGAGCTGACCGAGTGGGTACTCCGCAGCGGCCTCGGCGAGGGGTGTGACGCCCTTGTCGACAAAGGACTGCATGACGGTTTCGAGTTCGGCGACCGTTGTGGGCACCTCGAGGCCGTTCGCTGCGAACATGTCCTTGTTGTAATACACCTCGACGAATTCGCCATAGTTCGGAACCCCGTACCACGAGCCGGAGCCCATGATGCCGTCTTCGTCGTAGCGTGCTGTGGTCTGGAGCGAAGGGGCGAGCATGTCGTCCCAGCCGAACTCCTCAACCGCGTCATCGAGCGGAGAGAGCAGCCCCTGGCTTGACAGTAGACCGGCCGTGGCGTTTCCCTTGTTGTACTCGAGCACGTCGGGTGCCTCGTCGGAATTGAGCACCTGGCTAGCGGTCGAACGAATCTGCTCGAAGCTCTTCGCTTCGAACTCGACGGTGGCGCCGGTCTCCTCTTCAAAGACTTTGATCGCTTCTTCCCACGCGATGCCCATCGCGCTGGTGTCGCTCTCGAAGTGCCAGAGCTTCAGGGTGTTTGAATCCTCTTCTGTGGCGCCTGCGGAACAACCGCTGAGCAGCAGCGCACTCATCCCGAGGGCTGCGATGCCACTCAGATATTTCTTGTCGATTTTCACGGGGTACTACCTCCTTGTAGAGCGGGCTCGGCCCGCGGGATTCTGGTGCAGGGTAGAAACTGTCGAAACGTTTCGATAGACGTTGCTCGAACGGTCCTTTCGTGTGGGCCTAAGGGGATCTTCGGGGTGACGTTGAGCCGAGTTCGACATAGGTCGGCTCGATGAGCTCCACGTGGGGATCCACATCGCCAGCGAGCTGCGCCATGGTGAGGGCGATCGCGCGGGTGCACGATTTGTCGGCAGGCAGTGGGATGACGTCGAGGGGCGGGTTGAGGTGGTCCGTGTCGAAGGTCGAGCACGCTGAAATAATCGACAGGTCCGCGGGAACACGGATGCCCCGCTGCCGCAGAATCTCAAGCACCATCGACTGCACAGGTTCGTTGCAGTGCATGACGAGGGCGGTCATCCGTGGAAGAGCGGCGCTGATCCGGTCGAAGGCAGCGGCGACACTCGCGGAATCTTCCTCGGTGGGGGCAAACGTGACGTGCGCGCCGAGCCGTTCGCCCGCCCGAGCGAACGAGCTTCGGAACCGCGGAGGAAAGTTCGACCCGCGCTTGTAGACGAGAGGCGCCTGGCCGAGCAGACCGATGTCGGTATGGCCCAGTTCGACGAGACGCTCGACGCTCATTTCAGCCGCACGCTCGAAGTCCAGGTCAACGCAGGTGAGGCCATGAGTGTCAGCTGGCACGCCAATAACCGTCGCTGGCAGTCCCAGCGAACGCACCAGGTCGGTGCGCGGGTCTTCGTTCGACACGTCCAGGAGGATGATGCCGTCAACGAGAGAGCTCTGGGCGACGCGGGTGATGCCGCTCACGGCCTCGTCCTGGGTGAGCAGAAGCACGTCGTAGTCGTGCTCCCGCGCGGCCGTCGCCACCGAGAGCACGAACGTCATGTGCGCCGGCGCGTAGGTCCCCGCGTGGAGGGGGGCGCTCACCGCCAGGATGTTGGTGCGCGAGCCCTTGAGCATCCGAGCACCGGCGTGAGGCAGGTAGTCCAGCTGACGGACCGCATCGTCGATACGTCGACGGGTGGAATCCGCAATCGATCGCTTGCCACTCAGCGCATAGGAGACGGTCGAAATCGACACACCGGCGACACGAGCGACGTCGTGGATGGTGGCCATAGCGGACTCCGTTGTCTGAGGGACATACACAAGAAGGCGAAACGTTTCGACTACTTCGACGCTTAGCCTAAATCAGCGATTCAACTCACGCAAGAGATATGTGGCGTTTGCCCACAAATCGGCTTCGAACGCCCCTGTTCCTCCCCTGCTGTTCGGGCGACTCGCTAGTCTTGATCCGCTTCCAGCCCCACTCGAGAGGTCCAACGATGTACGTCGACATGCCCGCGTCCGAACTCCCCGATTACCGCAGCAGCCAGGTCGACCCTGACGACTTCGATGAGTTCTGGGACGCAACGCTGACGACCTCGCGTGCCGCGGCATCCGCTGTTCGCATTGAACCGGTGGAATCCGGCTTGACCACGATCGATGTCTTCGACGTGACCTTCTCCGGGTGGAACGGCCAGCCGGTCAGGGCATGGCTGCGGATGCCGAAGGGTGCGACGGGTCCGCTGCCCGCGATCGTGCAGTTCGTCGGCTACGGCGGCGGCCGCGGCCACTACCTCGAGAACCTGCTCTTCGCCTCATCGGGCTTTGTCCACTTCCAGATGGACACCCGCGGACAGGGCAGCGGCTGGTCGCTCGGCGACACACCCGACCCCGACGGCACCGGCCCGCAGATCCCCGGTGTGATGACGCGCGGAATCGACAGCCGCGAAACGTATTACTACCGGCGGCTGTTCACGGATGCCGTCCGCGCCGTCGAGACGGTGCGCGAGCTGACCGAGGTCGACCCGTCGCGCGTCTCCGTCTTTGGCGGCAGCCAGGGCGGTGGCATCGCACTCGCGGTCGCCGGTCTCGTGCAGGGACTCGCGGCCGTTGCCCCGTGCGTGCCGTTCCTCTGCGACTTTCCCCGCGCGACGGTGATGACCGATGCCTACCCGTACAAGGAGATCCGCGACTATCTGGCGGTGCACCGGTCGAAGGTCGAGGCTGTCGCAGAGGTGCTCCGCTACTTCGACGGCGTCAACTTCGCGAAGCGAGCGACGGCACCCGCCCTGTTCTCGGCGGCCCTGATGGACGCCACCTGCCCGCCGTCGACGGTCCACGGCGCGTACAACGTGTACGGCGGCGAGCGGTCGATGTCGCTGTGGCAGTACAACGGGCACGAGGGCGGCGGCATCATCGATGAGCAGCGCGCGCTCGAGTTCTTCCGCGGAATCGTCGGCAACGCCTGAGTCGGCGCTGCTGAGCCGGGCTGTCGACGCGAGAGCATCACTTCCGGTCGAAACCATCCCGCGCACCTGATGCGCTGGACCGGAACTGATGTTTTCGTCGCAGCACCCGCAAGCGGTGCCGGATGCTGCGGCACGGGCAACCCGGACGGCGCACAGGCTGGCTCACGCCCGAGCCGGCGCTGCCGAGCCGGGCCGTCGACGCGAGAGCATCACTTCCGGTCCAAACCATCCCGCGCACCTGATGCGCTGGACCGGAACTGATGTTTTCGCCGCAGCACCCCCGCCGGGCGAGTGTCAGCCGCGGTGAGCGCCAGCGCTGCCGCGCACGAACCCGGCGGGATCGTCGAGCAGGCCAGCGAACGCGAGTTCTGCGGCACCGACCAGGAGCAGCCGTGAGCCGAGGCTGGCGCGCTCGATCTGCACGGTGTGCCCGACGCTCGACATCGAACGGATGCTGACGGCATCCACGAGTCGTTCCCGACCGACGGAGAGCAGCGAACCGAGAAAGCCGCCGAGGATCACCATCTCGGGATCGAACATGTTCACGAAGTTCGAGATCGCCTCCGACAGGAGGTCGAGCTGCCGCTGCACCTCGACGAGGACAGCGGGGTCGCGGGAGACCCCGAGGGCAATGTCGAGCTCGTCCACGTCGGCGCGCGGCAAGCCGAGCACCGCAAGAAGGCGGGACATGCTGACCTCGGTCTCGAGGCATCCGATACGGCCGCAGTGGCAACGCGACCCGACGCTGTTGACGAGTGTGTGCCCGAGCTCACCGGCGTAACCGCTCGTGCCGCGGAGCGGTGCCCCGCCGATGATGAGTCCGCCGCCGATGCCCGACGCGCTTCCGTTGAGGTACACGAGATCGTCGATGTTCTGGGCGACGCCGAAGAGACTCTCGGCGATCGCGCCGAGGCTTGCATCGTTGCCGGCGTGAACCGGATAGCCCAGTGCCTTCTGCAGCGCCGTGGCGACTGCAGCGTCGCGCCAGCCCAGGTGCGGCGCGACGAGGACCCGGCCGTCGGTCACGTTCACGAGGCCGGGCACGGCGACCCCGACTCCGGCGATGCGGTAGTTTCTGTCGATCTCGCCGCGCATTCCGTCGACGATGGCGCGAACGGCGTTGACCGTCTCGTGCACGCTCGCAATCCGCGTCGTATCGAAGCGGATGCGACGGATCACTTCGCCGCCAAGCCCGACGAGCCCGACGGTGACCGCGTCGATCTCGGGAGTGACCGCGATGGCCGCAATTCCGGGGTTGGGGAACACCTGCAGGCTCGGCCGGCCGACCCGGCCGATGGCGCTCTCCGGTTCACCCTCGAAAACCATGCCGAGGTCGCTGAGTTCTGCGACGAGGGCAGCGATCGTCGACCGATTGAGCCCGGTGCGCCTCGTCAGCTCGGCGCGGGAGCAGCCGCCGGCGTGGTGAAGCATCGTCATGACCATCGAGAGGTTGTAGCGCCGGAGCTGGTCGTTGCTCGTGCCGCCGCGGATACCGAGGGTGGATGGCGCGATGCTCACCACTCGTCACCACCCCTCGGTATTCTCGCTGCGCGGCGCCGCGCAGCGTCAGTTGCCGCCGGAGCGTCGCTTGTTGAAGATGTCGAACGCGACGGCGAGCAGGAGCACAAGCCCCTTGATGGTCTGCTGCCATGCGGCGTCAACGGAGAGGATCGACAACCCCATGTTGAGCACACCCATGACAAGGCCGCCGATGACAGCCCCGACAACAGTACCAACGCCGCCCTGAACCGCAGCGCCACCGATGAACACCGCTGCGATCGCGTCGAGTTCGTAGTTTCCACCGGCGGATGCCACTGCGCCGCCCGCGCGCGCCGTTGACACGACGCCCGCGAGTCCGGCAAGCACACCCATGTTGACGAAGATGAAGAAGTTGACCCACTTGGTCTTCACCCCACTCATGACCGCGGCGAACAGGTTGCCACCCATCGCGTACACGTGGCGGCCGAACACTGTGCGGTTGAGCACGAAGGTGTAGAGCAGAATCAGCACGGCCAGAATAATGAGGATGATCGGCGTTCCGCTGTAACCGGACAGCAGCCAGGCGAACCAGAGAATGGCGACGGCGGCGATTCCGGTCTTGATCCACATCGACGCGATCGGCTCACGCGGCAGGTCGAGTTTTTTGAGCACGGCACGACTGCGAAGTTGCTGGATGATCAGGGCAGCAGCGGTCAGGATGCCGAGGGCCAGCGTGAGCACGTCGCGTCCGCCGATCTCGCCGAGGAATCCCGGCAGCCATCCACCACCGATCGCGAGGTACTCCCGTGGAAGGCCCGAGATCGTGCCACCGGTGAGGAGGACGAGGGTGAGTCCGCGGAAGATGAGCATCCCGGCAAGGGTGACGATGAACGCCGGGATTCCGACGAAGGCCACCCAGAACCCCTGCCACGCCCCGACGGCGGCACCCACTCCGATCGCGAGGATGACGGACAGCCACCACGGCAGTCCCCACGTATTCATACTGATTGCGGCGACGGCGCCGACCATGGCGACCACCGAACCGACGGAGAGGTCGATGTGTCCAGCGATGATCACGATGACCATGCCGATCGCCAGGATGAGAACGTAGGCGTTCTGCTGGATCAGGTTGTTGACGTTTCCCGGCAGCAGAAGTCGCCCGTCGGTCAGGATCTGGAACAGGATGACGATGATCGCGAGGGCGGCCAGAATGCCGTACTGGCGCAGGTTGATCGAGAGCTTGGGGACGCGACGCCTGGGCGGTGCGGCCGGCTCGGTTGGTGTGGTCGTTGTTGTCGTGCTCATCGGGACTCAGTCCTTTCCCGCGGTCATGTAGTGCATGAGTTGCTCCTGGGACGCGTCCTCGCGGGCCACCTCTCCCGTAAGCTTGCCTTCGGAGATGGCGTAGATCCGGTCGGCGAGGCCGAGTAGCTCCGGCAGCTCCGACGAGATCACGACGACGGCCTTACCCTGGGCGGCGAGCTCGTTGATGATGCCGTAGATCTCGTATTTGGCGCCGACGTCGATTCCGCGCGTCGGTTCGTCGAGGATGAGGACGTCCGGGCCGGTGAAGATCCACTTCGACAGCACGACCTTCTGCTGGTTTCCTCCCGACAACTTGCCGGTGATCGACGACACACTCGGCGCCTTGATGTTCATCTTCTGCCGGTACGAGTCCGCGACCTTGTATTCGCGGTTGCGGTCGATCACGCCGAACCTGGCGAGCTTGCCCAGGGCGGCAGCGGACACGTTCACCGCGATGTCACCGATCAGGTTGAGGCCGTACCGCTTGCGGTCCTCGGTCGCATAGGCGAAGCCCTGGGAGATCGCTTCGTCGACCGTGCGCAGCTGGATCTCTTTCCCGTTCTTGAAGACGGTCCCGGAGATGTTGGTGCCGTATGACCGGCCGAACAGGCTCATCGCGAGTTCGGTGCGGCCAGCACCCATCAGGCCGGCGAAACCGACGATCTCGCCGGCGCGGACGGTGAACGAGGCACCGTCGACGACCTTCCTGCTGGTGTCCACCGGGTGGTGCACCGTCCAGTTCTCGACCCTCAGCACCTCCTCCCCGATCCGCGGCTCGCGCGGCGGGAACAGGCTGCTGAGATCTCGACCCACCATCGAGCGGATGATTCGTGCCTCGGTGGCATCCGGCCCCGCCATGTCAATGGTCTCGATCGTCTTGCCGTCGCGCAGGACCGTCACCGTGTCGGCGACGCGCTTAATCTCCTTGAGCTTGTGGGAGATGATGATGCACGTGATGCCCTGGCCGCGGAGCTGCTCGATCAGGCCGAGCAGGTGGGCGCTGTCTTCGTCGTTGAGAGCGGCGGTTGGCTCATCCAGGATGAGCAGCTTAACCCGCTTGGACAGCGCCTTGGCGATCTCGACGAGTTGCTGCTTCCCGACTCCGAGCTCGAGGATCTTCGTTGCCGGATTATCACTCAGTCCGACGCGGGCGAGCAGCAGCGCGGCTTCCCGGTTGGTCTTGTTCCAGTCGATCACGCCCCGCTTCTGGTTCTCGTTGCCGAGGAAGATGTTCTCCGCGATCGACAGGTATGGGCTGAGCGCCAGTTCCTGGTGAATGATGACGATGCCGTCGTGTTCGCTGTCATTGATCGATCGGTAGGCGACTTTCCTGCCCTCGAACTCGATGTCGCCGTCGAAACTGCCGGCCGGATAGACGCCGGACAGCACCTTCATGAGCGTCGACTTTCCCGCCCCGTTCTCGCCACAGATACCGTGGACCTCGCCGCGGCGGACGTCGATGGACACCCCGTCGAGCGCTTTGACCCCGTTGAAGTCCTTGACGATGTCGTTCATCTTGAGAATGGTCGTGCCCGCCATAGCCGCCCTCCGTTCCTTTCTCACTGCCGCGCCCCCGGCATCCGGATTCACTGCACAGTGCGGATGCCCCGTCGGGGCCTGGTCTTCACGCCGGTGCGACCGGCCCCACCGGGATGGCGGAGCCGGTCGCGCTCGCGGTGCGGGTCAGAGCCCGACGTCCTCCGCCTTCACGAAGCCGGAGTCGACGAGCTTGGACTGCACGTCCTCCTCGACGACGACCTCTGGCTCAAGCAGGAACGAGGGAACGACCTTCTCGCCGTTGTCGTAGGTCTCCTCATCGTTGACCTCGACCTCGTCGCCCGCGATGATCTGTTCGACCATGGTGAAGACGCGGTCACCGAGCGTGCGAGTGTCCTTCCACACGGTCATCGACTGTTCTCCGTCGAGGATGGCCTTGACGTTGGCTTTATCGGCGTCCTGACCGGTGATGAGCGGGTAGTCCTCACCTGGCACGTATCCCGCCGACCGCAGCGAGGCGATGATGCCGATCGCGAGGCTGTCGTTCGGGGACAGGACAACGTCGACCTTCTCGTCACCGGAGTAGAACGACGACAGGCGGTTGTCCATCTCGGACTGCGCCCGGTCAGACAGCCAGCCCTGGATACCGATCGACGCCCACTCCTCGTTCGAGGCCGGAGCGTTGCCCGACGGAACAACGAGCTGTCCGCTCTCCACGTATGGCAGCAGCACGTCCCACGCGCCGGAGAAGAAGAACTTCGCGTTGTTGTCGTCAGGGCTGCCGGCGAACGGTTCGAGGTTGAAGGGACCTGCGCCACTGGCGAGGTCGAGCTGCTCTTCGATGAACTGGCCCTGGAGCTGGCCGACCTGGTAGTTGTCGAAGGTCGCGTAGTAGTCGACGTTCTCGGTGCCGTTGATCAGCCGGTCGTACGCGATGATCGTGGCATCCTGCCCCTTGGCCTCTTCGAGCACCGGCGCGAGCACCTCGCCGTCGATGGCGGCGATCACGAGGATCTTGGCGCCACTGGCGATCTGATTCTGGATCTGGCTGATCTGCTGGTCTGTTTTGTTGTCTGCGTATTGCAGGTCGACGGTGCAGTCGGCTTCTTCGAGCGCCTCCTGCAACTGCTCACCATCATTGATCCAGCGTTCGAGGCTGCGGGTGGGCATCGAGATACCCACGTTGCAGTCGCCGCCACCGTCGGCAGCGCCTCCGCCCCCGCCGCCGCCGGTGTCGTTTGAACATGCTGCGAGCGACAGGACTACCGCGCCTGTTGCCGCGACCGCGAGAATTTTACGGGTCATGGACATGTGGTTGCTTTCCTCTCTGAATGCTTCCGGTTCTGCCAGCGCGCCGGGCAAAACGGGCGGCAGTTACCTCGTCGTGCCTGCGCCGCTGCATGATGCTGCGACGGCCCACGACCTTTGTTGACGGAGAGAACATAACCCAGTCCCGGCAGCCCGTCCAGCGTTTTCTGAGAAATTCTCGACCGGCCATGGCGGCCCCGGCGAGCGTTCGGATCCGCACGCAGGGGGTCGACCATGTGCCGAATGTGGAATATGTTTTGGGCTGAAACTTTTCACCCGGATGCCGTCGACCGGCTGGCCAAACGGCATCCGTTGTGTAATATGTTTCTACATCCAACAAATCATCAACGATGCTGAATGGGAGCACCACATGAGCCTCACCCCCACCCGCGACGACAAATTCTCCTTCGGCCTCTGGACCGTCGGCTACAACGGCGCCGACCCCTTTGGCGGACCGACCCGCGCGCCGCTCGACGTCGTGCACGCCGTTGAGAAGCTCTCCGAACTCGGCGCATACGGCCTGACGTTCCACGACGACGACCTGTTCGCATTCGGTTCGACCGACGCTGAGCGCCAGACGCAGATCGACCGCCTCAAGAAGGCCCTCGCAGACACCGGCCTCATCGTGCCGATGGTCACCACCAACCTCTTCTCAGCCCCCGTCTTCAAGGACGGCGGCTTCACCTCGAACGACCGCAACGTGCGCAGGTTCGCCCTCCGCAAGGTGCTGCGCAACATCGACCTCGCTGCTGAGCTCGGTGCAAAGACCTTCGTCATGTGGGGCGGCCGCGAGGGCGCTGAGTACGACGCAGCGAAGGACATCCGCGGCGCTCTCGAGCGGTACCGCGAGGCCGTCAACCTGCTCGGCGACTACGTCACCGACAAGGGTTACGACATCCGTTTCGCCATCGAGCCGAAGCCGAACGAGCCGCGCGGCGACATCCTGCTGCCGACCCTCGGTCACGCCATCGCGTTCATCAACACCCTCGAGCGCCCCGAACTCGTCGGCGTGAACCCCGAGGTTGGGCACGAGCAGATGGCCGGCCTCAACTTCACCGCCGGGATCGCGCAGGCGCTGGATGCCGGCAAGCTGTACCACATCGACCTCAACGGCCAGCGGGGCATCAAGTACGACCAGGACCTCGTCTTCGGTCACGGCGACCTGCAGAACGCCTTCTCGCTCGTCGACCTCCTCGAAAACGGTGGCCCGAACGGCGGACCGGCCTACGACGGCCCCCGCCACTTCGACTACAAGCCGAGCCGCACCGAGGATGAGACCGGCGTCTGGGACTCAGCAGCGGCCAACATGCGCACCTACCTCCTGCTCAAGGAGCGGGCCGCGGCGTTCCGCGCCGACCCCGAGGTCCAGGAAGCACTCGCTGCTTCTCGCGTGACCGAGCTCAGCGACACCACGCTGAACCCGGGCGAGAGCTACGACGACCTGCTCGCAGACCGCAGTGCATTCGAGGACTTCAACGCCGACGAGTACTTCAACGGCAAGGGCTTCGGCTTCGTTCGCCTGCAGCAGCTCGCACTCGAGCACCTGCTGAACGCACGATAAAAAACCGCGGGGCGCGGATGCCGCGGCACTGTACGTTTCGTACCGGGCCGCGGCATCCGATCCCCCTCACGACCGAGTGGCGGACTCCGACGCATTGGCGAGCACCAGGCGTCGGGGTCCGCGCTCTTTACACGGCATAGCTCCCACCGAAAGGCACCCCCATGACCCTCGTCGCCGGCGTCGACTCCTCGACCCAGAGCTGCAAGATTGTGATCACGGATGCCGATACCGGCGAGATCGTGCGCTCCGGCCGCGCACCGCATCCGTCAGGGACAGAGGTGGCGCCATCGGCGTGGTGGGACGCGCTAAACACGGCGATCGTCGAGGCAGGTGGACTCGACGATGTCGCGGCGATTTCGGTCGGCGGGCAGCAGCACGGCATGGTGGTCCTCGATGAGGACGGCCGGGTCATCCGCGACGCACTGCTCTGGAACGACACCCGCAGCGCCGCCGCCGCGCGGGACCTCATCGCCGAGGTGGGCGCCGACGTGTATGCATCGCGAATCGGCGTCGTCCCCGTCGCGTCGTTCACGGCGACCAAGCTGCGTTGGCTGCGAGACGCCGAACCGGAGAATGCGGCCCGCGTCGCCGCCGTCGCACTCCCCCATGACTGGCTGACCTGGCGTCTCCGCGGGTTCGGTCCTGTCGACGAGTCCGAGCTCGGCCCGGTGCTCGAGGAGCTGACGACCGATCGATCCGACGCCTCAGGAACCGCATACTGGTCGGCGGTCACCGGCGAATACGAACTCGACTTCTTCGAACGCGCACTCGGCCACTCCGCGATCCTGCCGCGGGTTCTCGGGCCTGGCGAACAAGCCGGGCTGATGACAAACGGCACCCTCGTCGGACCAGGCGCCGGTGACAACGCAGGCGCCGCACTCGGGCTTGGCGCGGCATCCGGCGACGTCGTCGTCTCGATCGGCACGAGCGGTACCGTCTTCGCCGTCACCGAAACGCCGGCAACGGATGCCACGGGCACCGTCGCCGGATTCGCGGACGCCTCCGGACTGTTCCTGCCGCTGATCGCGACTCTCAATGCCGCGCGCATCCTCGACGCGATCGCGGGCCTGCTCGGCGTGAGCCACGATGAGCTGGGCGAACTCGCCCTGTCGGCTGAGCCCGGTGCGAACGGTCTCGTGCTTCAGCCGTACTTCGAGGGCGAGCGCACGCCCAACCGTCCCGACGCCACCGCGACCCTGTTCGGCATGACCCTCGGGTCGACCACGCGCCCCAACCTGGCGCGTGCGGCGATCGAGGGCCTGCTGTGCGGACTCGCCGACGGGCTCGACGCTGTGCGGGCGCAGGGCGTCGTCGCGGAGCGCATCCTCATCGTCGGTGGGGCCGCTCAGAACCCGGCCGTTCAGCAGATCGCCGCGCAGGTCTTCGACGTTCCCGTCGTCATCCCCCGGCCGGGTGAGTACGTCGCGGCGGGCGCTGCGGCACAGGCCGCATGGGCGCTGACCGGCGAGCGTCCGGACTGGCCGCTGTCGATCACGGCCGAGCCGCCGGTCGACTTCCGCCCGGTGATCCGCGAGCAGTACCGCGCGCACTGAGCGCGGTCGGCGGGCACGCTTCCGCGCGCACGCTTCCCTTCCAGTTGCGCGATTACGTCGAAAGAGGGCGCTATTCCCTGTAATCGCGCAACTGGAACGGCGGCCACGTCGGGCAGGCGCTCTTCATCTGACGCAAAAGCACGGAGGGTGCGATCCCTCCGTGCGTTTGCGACCACCGAACGGATGCCGTCACGGTGACGTGACCGTGGGCATCCGTTCGGGTGATGTGTCTACTTCATGGTCCCCTGGCTGACGGATCCCTGCAGCTGGCGCTGGAAGATCACGTAGGCGATGAGCACGGGCACGATGGTGATGACAACGGCGGCGAACAGCGCGCCGAAGTCGACGGCGTAACCCGCTGACGACGCGAACGACGCCATACCCTGCGAGAGAACGTAGTTGTTCTTGTCGGTATTCAACGCCACGGGCAGCAGGAACTGGTTCCACAGGCCGAGGAAGTTGAAGATCGCGACGGATGCCATCCCTGGTTTCGCCATCGGCAGCATCACCTGGAAGAAGGTACGCCACTCCCCCGCACCGTCGATTGCCGCGGCTTCTGCGATCTCATCCGGCAGCCCCTTGAAGAAGGAGTACAGGAAGAACACCGTGAACGGCAGCGCGAATGCCACGTAGGTGAGGATGAGGCCGGGAAGCGTGTTGAGCAGCCCGATGTTGCGGAGTACGAAGAACAACGGAACGATCGCCAGGAACACCGGGAAGGTGAGTCCCGCGAGCATCAGGTAGTAGATGGCCCTGCTTCCGAAGAACCTGTACCGGGCGAGCACGTACGCGCACATCGCGCCGAGGACCATGACGATGACGAGCGCGAACCCGACGACGATCACCGTGTTGAGGAAGTAATTACCGATGCCCTCTCGCGTCCAGGCGGAGACGTAGTTGTTGAAGTTCCAGTCGGCGGGGAGCGAGAACGGCGAGGCGAAGATCTCCTTCGTCGTCTTGAAGCTCGTCATGAGCGTCCACAGCAGCGGCAGAATGACGATGAGCGACCAGACGACGAGCGCGGTGTGGGAGAGAACCCCGACGGCTTTGTCTCCCGGTGTATTCACCGGTTTGCGCGAGAATCCCGGTGAACGGTCGGGGCGCGATACGCCCCGTGTGGTGATGGCTTCGGTTGTCATGCGCGGCCCCTCTCTTCCTTGCCGCCGGTGATGCGGTTGACCGTGAAGACCAGTGCCGCAAAAATCAGGGTCACGATCGCGAGCACAACACCCATGGCACTCGCCTGCCCGAACTCGCCCTTGACGAACGCCGTCCGAAACAGCTGCTGGCTCATCACGAGCGTCGAGTTGTTGGGACCGCCGCCGGGGTTGAGCGCCTGCATGTAGACGAAGGCGTCGAGCGCCATGATTCCGAGATAGATGTACGCGGTCTGGATGTTGTCACGAATGAGCGGGATCGTGATCGAGAAGGCCGTGCGCATGCGCCCCGCCCCATCGATCCTGGCCGCCTCATACGTTTCCGCCGGCACGCCCTTGATCGCCGCGACGAAGAGCACCATGTAGAAACCGACGAAGCCCCACACGATCACGAAGATCGTTGCGCCCATCGCGGTTCGCTCATCGCCGAGCCACGCGAACGACTCGAACATGTCGAGACCGACGAGTCCGAGGAGCCCGTTGAGCAGGCCAGCCGGGTTGTAGATCTGACCCCAGAGGATGCCGGTGACGATGGCGGGGATCACGTACGGGAAGAAGGAGACGACCCGGTAGAAGCTCGAGTTCCGCAGGCCGCGGATGGGACCGTGGCTTGGTCCACCGACGGTGACCATGGTGGCGAGCGCGAGCGCGAGCACGATGGTGACGAGCGGAACGACGATGGCGAGCAGAACGTTGTTGCCGAGCGCCGTGAGGAAGATGTCGTCGCTCAGCAGCCGGAGGTAGTTGTTGATCCCGACGATGTTCATCTCGGGACTGAACCCCGACCAGTCGGTGAGGGAGTAATACACCGCCTGGACAAATGGCCAGATCACGAAGATCACGAAGATTGCGAGGGGCAACCCGAGGAAGACCACCATGAACGACACGTAGTCGAAGGTGGCCTTCCTCTTCCGCGGCCGGGCAGCCTTTTGGCTGCCCGGCGTCGTGTTGGCGAGTGCCGTATCGATCACTTGATCTCGATTTTGTCGATCGAGTCGTCGTTCCTCACCCTGTCGGTGATTTCCTGAAGACTCGAGGTGAGGGTGGCGACATCGGACTTGCCGTCGAGGAAGGAGTTCCAGACGACGAGCTGGTCGGCATTGGTGCCGTACAGGTCGACAAAGCCCCAGGTGAAGATGTTGTCGCCAGCGGCATCCAGCATCTCGGTCTGCGACACGAGCGCGGTCGATCCGAAACCGTCGGCGGGCACGAGTCCCTTGACGATGGTCGGAGCGAGCTTCGTCTTCGCAAAGTTCGTCGCGGCATCCTTCGACAGCATTGTCCGAAGGAGTTCCTTGCCGCCGGCCACGTTCTTGCCCTGCGACGGAACGATGAACGGCTCGCCCGCCGTTGAGTGCAGCGCCTCGACCGGCATTGCGGAACTCGCCGAGACCACCGGTGCAGGGAAGCCCTTCATGGCGAAGCCCTCCGCGGTGTTGTCCTTCATTTCGTTCTCGATCCAGGACCCTGACGGGTACAGGATCGCATCCATGTCGTTGCTCCACTGTGCCTGAGCGGCGGTGAACTGGGTACCGGCTCCACCGGGCTTCATGTAGCCGGCGGCGACGATGTCGTGCATCGCCGTGAAGACGCTCTGTACCGCCGGAAGTGACCAGCAGCCTTCCTCGAGGTTCTCGAGGGCGAGACGGACCTCGTCTCCACCTTCCTTGATCGCCGACTCGATGGCCATCGTCTGGTAGTAGGTTGCCGCTTCCTTGCCCCAGACGAAGAGGTACTTGCCCTGCTCCTTTGCCTTGGCACCGAGGTCCATCATCTCCGCCCAGGTGGTTGGAACAGCCCAGCCGTTCTCCTCGAACAGGCTCGACGAATACCACGTGCCGTAGACGGTGAGGACGTAGTTGAGGGCGGCGAGCTTGCCGTCGTACGTGCCGGGAGTGAGCACTCCCCCGTAGAGCGTGTCGCGGATCTTGTCGCCCTCGAGGTTCTCGGCGTCGATGACATCGGTGAGGTCCTCGAGCTGGTCGAGGATCGTGTTCATTCCGATCAGGCCTGAACCTGAATTGTCGACGAGGTCAGGCGGGTTGCCCGCGACGAAGCGAGGCTGGAGTTCCTGGGCGATCTGCGTGCTCGACGCGACCTTGGCTGTCGAGCCCTCGTGGTTCTTCTCGAGGATCTTGGCCGCGTACTCGACGTAGTCAACGCCGTAGCCGCCGTCGAAGATGACCGAGTCGATGGTGGAGTTGTCTGCCATGCCGAACGGGTTATTGGCCGAGACGGTTCCTGCCGCGCCGCCCGTGCCACCGGGTCCTCCCGTTGCGCAGGACATCAGCGATCCGCCGAGCGGGATCAGTACTGCAGCGGCAATAGCGCCCCTGAGCACATTGCGTCGGTCGATGACCACGTTATCTATATTCATCATTGTGATGTGCCTTCCAATTTTGCTGGGATTGCCGAACCGGGTTGGGGCCCCTGATCAGCGGGTGGGGGTTGGGGTTATGCGAGTCTGCGGATTTTTCCGCGGTACTTGTCTTCGAGTGCGCTGTTGTGAGCATCCCCTGCCGGGATATTCGCCGAGATGTACAGGGGCGGAACTTCGTCCCTCTCGGTAAACCGGCGGGAAACCTCGACGGTCAGCATCTGCGCGATGAATGCCGATGTGATCGAAGAGATGGCACCAACGCCGACACCGCCGGGAAGCTCAAGGGTGGTGTCACCGAAGGGTGCCAGGTTGTCGATGACGACGTCCGCGACGTCGCTGAGCCGCTTGCCGCTCGGATGCTTGGGCTCGACTGCGTTCGTGTGCTCGAGGCTCGTCACCGCGATGAGCTTGTGACCGCGTTCCTTCACGGCGAGCGCAAAGCCGACGATGGATCCGTTGACTCCCGAGTTCGACGCGATCAGGAACACGTCCTGCGGGTTGATGACCGACACCTCGATGAGCTCGTCGACCACAGCGGAGTCACGCTCGAGGGTCGATCCACCGAGGTCTCCGACATCCCTCCCTCCGTACAGCACGAGGTCCTGGAGTGAGATGCGATTGGTCGGGATGAGGCCGCCGGCACGGCCGGCGATTTCCATGGCGAATGCCTGCGAGTGGCCGGTGCCGAACGCCTGGAGCACCCCGCCGGCGTCGAGCGCATCGACGCAGAGGTCGACGGCAGCATCGAGTCCGCCGGATCCCGCGAGTTCCGCAAGCCGCTCCAGCCGGGTTGTCGCCTGGATGAGCAGCTGGTGAACAAGGTCCGTCATCGGCCCCCGCCTTTCGTTGTCGTGGTTCGGGCGTCGCGCCCGGCGGGACGGCGGTGTTCGGAGACCGCCATGGCGCTGGCCGCGAGCTTTGCCGCGGTTTCGGCCGAATTGTGCTGGGCGACGAGCAGATAGAGCAGGTCGAGCACAAAGAGTTGCGAGTGTTTCGCGGAGAGATCGTCTGGCTGCAGGAACTGTTCGGGCGCTGCGGTAACGACATTCACGTCGGCAACGGTGGCGAGCGGCGACCTGGAGTTGTTGCTCAGAGAGATCGTGAATGCGCCGGACGACTTCGCCTGGGACAACATCTGGATGGTTTCCTCGGTGCGACCGGTGTTCGAGATTCCGATCGCCACAGCCCCCTCGCCGAGAATCGCCGCGCTCGTGAGTCCGGCGTGAACCTCGGACCAGCAGTGGGCGTTGATGCCGATGCGATACAGGCGTCCCTGCATTTCGAGCGCCATGCCGGCGCTCCCGCCGATGCCGTAGATGTCGAGGTGCGGCGTCGTCGCGATCGCACCGGCGATCGCGGTGACGGCGGTGAGGTCCATCTGCCGCGCCGTGGTTTCGAGCGATCGGACGTGCGCGTTGAGGAGGGTACTCAGCACCTCGCCCGGGGTGTCCTCTGGAGCAAAGGCCCGGCCGATATCGGCGCGCCAGGACTCGGCGGCGTCGCCCCTGCCGCTGTCGCTCGCGACGCCGACCCGGAACTGCACGTAGCCGCTGAAACCGATTTGTCGGCAGAACCTGGTCACCGTCGCCGCTGACGTCCCCGCCCGCTCGGCGAGCTCGGTGATCGACAGCTCGAGCGGCAGAGTGGGCTGCTCGAGAAGAAGCTCGGCGATTTTCACCATAACGCTCGACATTTGTGGCAGGTTGGCCTGAATGCGAGTCGACATACGCAATGCCTCTCTGCCAGATGTCATCGTCGACATGAAAATCCGTTTCAGTGGATTGGAGCTTTGTTGAAAACTATTCTTACCAGCGAGGAAGAGCAATGTTGCAATCATCACGAAGTCGTAACGAATGATTAACGTTCTCGCAATAGACGCCGGTGGCACGTCCACGCGTGCCGTCCTGCTGAATGAAACGGGTCATTGCCACGGCTATGGATTCGCCGGAGGTGGCAACCCCGTGTCGTCCGGACCCGAGCGCGCCGCCGCGTCGATCACCGCGGCCGCGGAGGCGGCGAGTGACGCTGCCGGACGGCCGTCGAGCGATATCAGTCACGTCCTCATCGCGATGGCGGGTATGAGCGTTTCCGGGCCGATCGACTGGGTGACCACACCGCTCGCCGCCCGCGGGTTCCCTGCCACCGCTGGCGTGGCATCCGATCTCCTCGCCATCTACTTCTCCGGAACCTGGGAACCGGACGGCTATGCGATGGTTGCCGGCACCGGGTCAGCGGGAATCCGTGTGCGCGACGGCATCACCGAGGCGACCGCCGATGGACTGGGCTGGTTGCTCGGCGATGCGGGCTCCGGCTATTGGATCGGCCACCGGGTCGTCGGTGCCGCCGTCGCGAGCCTCGACGGGCGCGCCGAACCGACGGCGCTCGCGCCACTGGTCCTCGAGGCTGCCGGTATCGAGGAGTCGGGCGAGCGCGGACCGGACGGTCGGCCCTCATCGCTCCGCGCGCTGGCCGAGGCGCTGTACGGCCTGCGTCCCGTCGAACTGTCGCGGTTCGCCCCGCTTGCCTTCGCGGCGGGGTCGGATGCCACAGCGCGCGCGATACTGGACGACGCGATCGTCGCGCTCGCTCGGTTATTCGACGCGATTTCGGTTCCGGACCTCCCTGGGCCGCTTGTACTCGGCGGAAGCATCCTGACCTCTCAGCCGCTGGTGAGCGACGGCGTAGCCGACATCATCCGCAGGTCGGGGTTTCGTCCGGAGATCAGGACTGTCCCTGACGGCGTCGTCGGCGCCGCGGTACTCGGCCTGCGCTCAGCGGGTGTCGACGTGACCGCCGACGTGTTCGACCGGATCCGGTCGACGCTCAGCCACCTGCGCTGACCGGTATCCCGCTCCCGTCGACCTCTGCGGCAGACCCCGAGCGGGTACGCTCGACCCAACCGACGACGAAAGGCACCCAGATGCAGATCCGCTCGACCCCGTCCATCCGGCCCGGCCTGTGCTCGATCACACTGCGCGAGTCGAGTGTCGACGAGGTCATCGCCCTTGCGGCCGCTGCCGGGCTCGAGTCGATCGAGTGGGGCGGCGACGTGCACGTGCCGCCGGGCGACGTCGAGATCGCACGGGAGGTCGGCGAGCGCACCCGCGCTGCCGGCCTCGACGTGGCATCCCTCGGCTCCTACTATCGCTGCGATGAGGTTGGCGACTTTCCCTCAGTGCTCTCCTCGGCCGCGGCGCTCGGGGCCCCGCGCATTCGTGTCTGGGCCGGCGAGAAGGCGTCCGCGGATGCCTCCGCCGAAGACCGCGCGCTGGTCACCGCCCAGCTCGACTCCGCAGCGCTGCACGCATCCGAGTACGGCATCGAAGTCGCTCTGGAGTTCCACGACGGCACTCTGACGGACACCGCCGAATCTACGCTCGACCTGCTCTCCGGCATCACAGCGACAAACGTGTCGTGCTACTGGCAGCCACCGGTCGGCGCTGATGACGAGGCGGCTCTCGCCGAGCTGTCGCAACTGGCCCAGTGGGTGTCGACGGTTCACGTCTTCTCGTGGTCGCCCGAACGCGAACGGATGCCTTTGGACAGCCGGGAAGCGCTGTGGACGCGCGCCCTCGCCTTTGCGGGCACACTGCCCGGCGTCACCGATGCGCTCATCGAGTTCCTGCCGAACGACGATCCGGCGCTCCTGGCCGGTGAGGCCGCGACCCTCGCGTCCTGGCTTGCTTGAACTCTGTCGCTGCCCGCCGAGTCGCACGCCCGCTCGCCCGCTCGCCCGCTCGCCGAGAGCATCACTTCCGGTCGAGCGCATCAGTTCCGCGGGATGTTCTCGACCGCAACTGATGTTCTCGGTCTGTTCGGCCCCGGGAAACCGGGTTCAGCCCGCGACGGCGGCGAGCCGCGCGCCCGCCTCACGGAGCCAGAGCCGCGTGTCCGCCATCGCTGACTCCGCACTCCCGGCGAGCTCGGTGAGCGAAACGACAGCGTCGAAACCAATCGGGTCGGCGGTGACCGCGCCGGCGACGAGCATCGCCCGCGCCGATCCGACCCCGGCAAGAGAGCGGACGTACGACGGGACCTTTCCGGCATCCGACTGTCCGTCAAAACGTCCCTCACCGGTCACAACAATCGAGGCGGATGCCACGGCGTCCGCCGCGTGCACGACCTCACCGACCGCGTCGGCGCCGGCAGCAAGCGTTGCGCCCCAGGCCAGCAGCCCGAACCCGGTGCCGCCCGCGGCACCCGCGCCCGGCGTGGACGCGTCAGCGGGCAGGAGCGCCGCCAGCCGGGCGAGCCCGGCATCGAGCACGGCGACATCGGCGGCGGTCGCGCCCTTCTGCGGGCCGAAGACCGCCGCGGCGCCGCCCGCACCGAGAAGTGGGTGGGTCACGTCGCTGAGAATGATCGCCCCGCCGGTCGGCAGGGTGCGAAGCCCGGTGAGGTCGACCGCGTCGAGGCGTGCGAGCCCACGCCCGCCGTTCGCGATCGGGGTGCCGTCGCCGTCGAGGAAACGGCCACCGAGGGCGGTGAGCGCGCCGACGCCGCCGTCGGTCGACGAGCTGCCGCCGATCGCGAGGTAGACCCGCTCGACGCCAGCGTCGAGCGCGGCGGCGATGGCCTGGCCGAAGCCAAACGTGTGCGCGTCGAATGGCAGCAGCGGATCGAGCAGGGTGATGCCGCTCGTCTCGGCGAGCTCGACCACCGCCGAATTGTCGGGCAGCCGGATCCAGCTCGCGTCGACGCTGCGGCCGTCTGGGCCCTGCACCGTGACGGGCACGCGCACGGCTCCGGGGACGGCGACCTCGAACGCGTCGAGAGTTCCCTCGCCACCGTCGGCGAGCGGCATCCGCACCAGGACATCATCGGGGCGAACGGATGCCCACCCCTCGGCGAGCGCGTCGGTCACCTCGATTGCCGTTGCCGTGCCCTTAAACGAATCGGGCGCGATCACAACGGTGTGGGGTGTCATGGGTCCACTCTGCCAGAGCGGCGGCGGACGGCGTGGGCGTGGCGGCGGGGCCGCTCGTGACGGATCGTCGGGCCAGCTCCCGCGTCACGCCTGCCTTAGCAGGGCCGCGGTTGAGTTTCGGGAGGTAGATCGTGGGGCACATGCCGCTCTAGGCCCGCCGACCGCAGGTTCTCCTCCCGAAACGACGACACACCCCGTTCAGCACTCGCGGCGGACTCAACGCGAGAACGGCTGTCGCCAGTCGGCGGCGTCCGCCGGTCACGCTCCACCAACGGCAGGGTCGGCCTCCCCGCGACGCTCAGCTACACTTCGGGCGGCAAATCGTGGGGGTCGGGCCCGCACTGCGCGCAGACCCGCCGATTTTCCTCCCGAAATGACGGCTCACCAGGTTCAGCACTCGCGGCACGTTCAACGCAAGAAACGGATGCCGTCGGCTCAGCTGCATCCGCCCGACACACCCCGTCAACGCCCGGGCCGGCCACCCCGCAACGGCTCGGGTGCACTTCAGGCGGCAAATCGTGGGGGTCGGGCCCGCACTGCGCGTGGACCCGCCGGTTTTCCTCCCGAAACAACCGCTCACCAGGTTCAGCACTCGCGGCGGACTCAACGCGAGAACGGCTGTCGCCAGTCGGCGGCGTCCGCCGGTCACGCTCCACCAACGGCAGGGTCGGCCTCCCCGCGACGCTCAGCTACACTTCAGGCGGCAAATCGTGGGGGTCGGGCCCGCATTGCGCGTGGACCCGCCAGTTTTCCTCCCGAAACGACAGGCACACGCACCCAGCCCACCGAAGCGGCTAGCCGAGCCGCTGGTGCGTCGCGGCAGCACCGGGCGAGGCGACCACGCGCACAGGCGGCGGCGGGCCAGCCGACTCGCGCACGACGAGGGACGGCAGAATGCGCGGAAGGTCGGCAGCGTCCTCATCGCGGAGCACGGCCAGGAGTTCGGTCATGATGTCACGGCCGAGCCCGTCGAAGTCCTGCCGGATCGTGGTCAGCGGAGGAGCAAAGTGCTCAGCCTCAGGAATGTCGTCGAAGCCGATGACGCTCACGTCGGCGGGCACACTGAGGCCGGCCGAACTGAGGGCGTGGATCAGCCCGAGCGACATTTGGTCGTTGCCGACGAACACCGCTGTCATGTCGCGGTCGGCAGCGAGCGCGAGGCCGTGCCGGTACCCACTCGCCGGGGTCCAGTCGCCGACGAGGTGCTCGCGCGCCGGCAGGCCGGCGGCGGCGAGGGAGTCGCGCCAGCCGCGGAGGCGCTCGGTGGCATCGGTTGAATCGAGTGGTCCGGAAATGTGCCGAATCTCGCGGTGCCCGAGGCCGACCAGATGATCGACGGCCGCACGCGCGCCCGCGTACTGGTCGAGCGCGACAGAGTGAACGCCCGGCCTTCCGCCCGCGTCGACGGCGATGAACGGAACCCCCAGCTCGATGCTCAGGATGGCCTCGAGCGCGCCGGCGTGCGCCGCAATGAGCACGATCGCCTCGACATTCTGTCGCAGCAGCAGTTCGACGGCTGCGCGCAGCGAATCCGGGTCTGAGTCGAGCATGCTCGCCATGCTCACCGCGTACCTGGCATCCCGAGCCGCGTCGTTGAAGTGCAGCGCCGTCGACGACGGCCCGAAGTCCGGCCCGCCCGTCGTGATCAGGCCGATCGTGCGCGACCGCCGGGTCACCAGCGCGCGCGCCGCCTGCGACGGCGTGTACCGCAACTGCTTGATCGCCTTCTCGACGCGCTCCCGGGTCGCGGGCCGCACATTGGGCAGGTCATTGAGCACCCGGGACACGGTCTGGTGCGATACCCCGGCGAGGCGAGCGACGTCGAAGATATTGGCGACGCGCGCCTTCTCATCCTCGTTCGTCACCACGTGGGTCCGCTCCCGCCCGGCGACTCTCGCCCGTCCATTCGATTATCTCGTCACTCTGACCGCACTGTGAACATAAGCCACACCGGTCTCACTGTGTCCCCCGGCGGCATCCGTTCGCCCGTGTGCAACGGATCCCGGGTCATGTCCGTCTCGCGGTCAGCACCTTCTGAAGGAAGATGAACACGAGCAGGAGTGCCCCGATGAAGATGCTGGTCCACCAGGACGTGAGGTTGCCGTCGAAGGTGATCAGGGTCTGGATGGTGCCGAGCACCAGCACGCCGAGCACCGAGCCGAGAACGAACCCGTACCCGCCCGCGAGCAGGGTGCCGCCGATCACCACAGCGGCGATGGCGTCGAGTTCAGTTCCGATGGCTGTCAGCGCGTACCCCGACAGTGTGTAGAAGCTGTAGAGCACACCGGCGAGACCGGAGCAGAACCCGCTGATGACGTAGACGAGCACCTTGGTCCGTGCGACCGGAAGACCCATCAGAACACCGGATGCCTCGCTGCCGCCGATTGCGTAGACGGTTCGTCCCAGCCGCGAATAGTGCAGTACCACCACGGCAACGATGACGAGCCCGATCGCGAGGATCACGCTCGGGGTGATGCTGAGCCGTGGCGCGAGGGGAATCCGGGTCTGCGCCAGGGCGATGAACACGGGATCGGTGATCGAGATCGTCGTCTTGCTGATCACGTAGCAGAGGCCCCTCGCGAGGAACATCGCAGCGAGGGTCGCGATGAACGGCTGGATCTGGAAGTAGTGGATCATCAGGCCGACGGCGAGGCCGAGCAGGGAGGTGGCCACGAGGATCAGCGGGATGATCACCCCGGGCGGCCAGCCGGCCTGGAGCAGGCTCGCCGCGATCATGGTCGACATGGCGAGGACCGCCCCGACCGAGAGGTCGATGCCACCGGTGAGGATCACGAACGTCATCCCGACGGCGAGCACGATGAGGTACGCGTTGTCGATGAAGAGGTTGGCGATCACCTGCGGGTTCGTGAACCCGCGATACCGGGACGCACCGGCGATGAACATGCCGACGAGCAGCACGGCGGTGACGATGACCGGCCCGTACTTCGGGTTGGTCAGCCAGCCACGAACACGGCCGACTGCCGAGCTGATCGGAGAGCCATCGGTTACGACTGTTGCGGTCATGCCGTCACCGCCCTTCCGCGGCGGCGCGCGTTTCGGCGGCGCGCCGACTCAATCAGCTGGGTCGTCCGCGGCGACTGGAGCAGGCAGACCACGGTGACTACGGCGGCCTTGAACACCATGGTCACAATCGGCGGGATGCCCACCGTGTACACGGTGGTGACGAGGGTCTGGATGACGAGCGCACCGATCAGCGTGCCGAAGAGCGAATACCGCCCACCCGCGAGCGACGTGCCACCGATGACCACCGCGAGGATGGCATCCAGTTCGATGAAGAGCCCTGTGTTGTTGGCATCCGCCGCCGTTTGATTGCTCGTAAGGACGAGGCCGGCGATCGCGGCGCACACCGCGGTGAAGACATAGACGGTGATGAGCAGGCCCCTGGCGCGAACGCCGGCGAGGCGGGATGCCTCCGGGTTGATGCCGACGGCCTCGATCATGAGACCGAGCGCCGTTCGGCGGGTGATCACGAGCGCGAACACGAAGATGACAGCCGCGATGAGCACCGCGATCGGCAGGCCGAGGAAGAACCCTGAGCCGATCGCCTTGAACGGAGGGCTGTTGACCGTGAGGATCTGCCCCTCCGTGATGAGCATGGCGACCCCGCGCCCGGCCGTCATGAGAATCAGTGTTGCGATGATCGGCTGGATGCCGACAACCGCGACCAGGAATCCGTTCCACAGCCCGAGGACGAGGGAGATGAGGAGGGAGACGACCACCGCGACCGCGACGGTGCCCGGGTTGCCGGGATCGGACGAGCCCAGGATGATCGAGCAGGCCACGGCGCCCGAGATCGCGCAGACGGCGCCGACGGAGAGGTCGATACCGCGGGTGGCGATGACGAGGGTCATGCCGACGGCGATCATCAGCGTCGGCGAGCCGTTGCGCAGGATGTCGATGAGGCTGCCGAAGAGGTGACCGTCGCGGACCTGCACCGAGAAGAACCCGGGGAACGCGATGAGGTTGATGCCGAGGAGCACGATGAGCATGACCACGGGCCAGAACAGCCGGTTCGCCATGAGCGTGTTGAGGTTCATGCGACGACCTCCGTTGCGAGCCCGTCGGCAATGATGGCGAGCAGGGTGTCTGTGGTGAGGCCGTCGTTCTCGATGTCGGCCACGAGCCTGCGGTCGCGCATGACGGCGATGCGATGACTCAGCCGAAGCACCTCGTCGAGCTCTGCCGAGATGTAGATCACGCTCATGCCGTTCTCGGCGAGGTTGGACACCAGCTTCTGGATCTCGGCCTTGGCGCCGACGTCGATACCGCGGGTCGGCTCATCGAGGATGAGAAGCCTGGGCGCTATCGCCAGCCAGCGGGCGAGGAGCACCTTCTGCTGGTTGCCGCCCGAGAGATTTTTGAGGAGCGCATCCGGGTTCGCCGGTCGGATGTTGAGCGCCGAGATGTAGCTCTCGGCGAGTTCGTCCTGCCTTTTCTTCGGGATCGGCCGGAACCAGCCGCGGTCGGCCTGCAACGCGAGGGCTATGTTGTCGCGAACCGTGAGTTCGTCGACGATTCCCTCTTCGCGACGGTTCTCACTCGAGTAGATGATCCGTTCGTGAATGGACTGGCGCGGGGTACGGATGCGACGCAGCTTGCCCTCGATCTCGAGCGCACCGGCATCCGGCCGATCAACTCCGGAGAGAATCCGCGCCAGCTCGGTGCGGCCGGAACCGAGCAAACCGGCGAGGCCAACGACCTCGCCCTCATAGACGTCGAGGTCGGTCGGCAGGACCGAGCCCTTGCGGCCGAGTCCGACGGCGCGCACGTACGGGGTGAGTTCGACGTCGTCGATGCTCTGCTGCCTGGTCTTGCGTTCGAGATCCTCGAGCACGGTGAGTTCCTTGCCGATCATCTTCTGCACGAGCTCGATGCGCAGGATCTCCTCGGTCAGGTACTCGCCGACGAGTTTGCCGTTGCGCAGAACGGTCAACCGGTCGGAGATTTCATACACCTGGTCGAGGAAGTGCGAGACGAAGAGGATGGCGACGCCGTCGTCTTTAAGATCGCGGATGATTCGGAAGAGTTCCTGCACTTCGTCGGCGTCGAGGCTCGAGGTCGGCTCGTCGAGGATGAGGACCCGCGCGTTGATGTCGGTCGCGCGCGCGATGGCGACGAGTTGCTGCACGGCGAGTGAGTGGGAGCCGAGCCGTGAGTTGGGATCGATGCTGAGGTGGAGTTTCGCCAGAAGCTCGGCGGCGCGCGCCCTGGTCGCTCGCCAGTCGATGAACCCGAATTGCCGTGGTTCCCGGCCGAGCATGATGTTCTCGGCGACGGTGAGGTTGGTCAGGAGGTTGACCTCCTGATAGACGGTTGAGATTCCCGCGGCCTGGGCCTCCGCGGTGGTGGAGAAGGACACCTCCGTGCCGGCGAGCGTAATCACGCCGCTGTCGATGCGATAGACGCCGGTCAGCGCCTTGATCAGAGTTGACTTTCCCGCCCCGTTCTCGCCGAGGAGCGAGTGCACCTCGCCGGGAAACATCCGGAAACTGACGCCGTCGAGGGCCTTCACCCCGGGGAATTCGATGGAGATGTTCTCCATGCTGACGGCTGGTTGCTGTTCGGTCATGACCCTGCTCTCTGCGCTGAGGAAAGATGTGTCGGGCGTTCCGGGTCCGGATTCATCGGACCCGGAACGCCCGAGGTGGGTGTGCCTAGTACTTCCTGTCGGGCAGCGCTTCGATCGCCTGCTCCTGGGTGAAGGTCGTTTCCTCGGTGATGATCCGCTTCTCAACGTCTTCTCCCGCGACGACCTTTTCCACAATCTCCACGAGCTGGCTGCCCAGGAGCGGCGAGCACTCGACGATGAAGTTGATCTTGCCGTCGGCGAGGGCCTGCATGCCGTCCTTCACGGCATCCACCGTGATGATCTTGATGTCGGTGCCCGGCACGAGTCCGGCCGCTTCGATCGCTTCGATCGCGCCGAGACCCATGTCGTCGTTGTGTGCGTAGATCACGTCAACGTCGGGATTCGACTTGAGCAGCGCCTCGGTGACCTGCTTGCCGCCGGCGCGAGTGAAGTCGCCGGTCTGGGACGCGACCACCTGGAACTTGTCGTCAGCGGCGATGACATCGGCGAAGCCCTCGGCCCGGTCCAGGGCGGGGGCTGCTCCCGTCGTTCCCTCGAGCTGGATGATGTTCACCGGCTCTGTCGACGAGGAGTACTCCTCGACGAGCCATTCCCCGGCCTTCTTGCCTTCCTCGATGAAGTCGGAGCCGAGGAAGCTCACGTAGAGCGAGTCGTCCTCGCTATCGACGGCGCGGTCGGTGAGGACAACGGGAATCTCGGCGTCCTTTGCTTCCTTGAGCACGGCATCCCACCCCGATTCGATGACCGGCGAGAACGCTATGACATCGACGCCCTGCTGGATGTAGGAGCGGATCGCCTGAATCTGGTTCTCCTGCTTTTGCTGGGCGTCGGAGAACTTGAGCTCGATGCCGGCGTCCTTGAACGCCGCCTGGATGTCTTTGGTATTCGCGGTACGCCATCCGCTCTCGGCGCCGACCTGGGCAAATCCGACGATGATCTCGCTCGGGTCCTTGGGCCCGTCTGCCGAGCCTCCGCCCGACTGTGCACACCCGGTGAGCGCGAGGAGCAGGGCTCCAGCAGCTGCAATCGGCGCAAGTATCTTCTTCACAACCAAACCTCCTTGTTCGGCCGGCGCGACGTGGTCCGATGCTGTGTCAGCTGCCGGTTGACCAGTCCGTTCTGGTCATGGCTGTGATGTTAGCGCTCACAATTACGCGAGCACAACGCTTCAATCAAAGTCCGTTACCAAATTGTGAGCGATCACAGTGGGCATCTCAATGAGCGGATGCCGTTCGGCTGGCGGCATCCGCTGCGGAGACGTCGGGCACGACCGGCACCGCGGCGTCGGGCGGTAAATCGCGGGGGCCATGCCCGTAGACCCCGTCGACCCTGCGAATTTCCTCCCGAAGCAACGCCGCAGCCCGGGTGTCGAGCACCGGCGAGCACGACGTGCACCGGCACCGCGCGTTAACGCGCGAAGCGGATGCCGCCGGCTGGCAGCATCCGCTTCGTGGGTCGCGAGTTGACCCGGGCACCGAGAACACCACTTCCGGTCGAGAACATCAGTTGCGCGGGATGTTCTCGACCGGAGGTGATGGTCTCGGCGGGGTGGGCGCCCTAGAACCCCTGCGCGAGCCTGTAGTACGCGTTGTTCCAGCGCACCTCGCGCGAGAACCCGTCGAGTGTTGTGTCGTTGTCGATGACGAGCAGCTCGGTGCCGGCGATCTCCGCGAAGTCACGGAATACGTCGACGCCGACAGCGGTCGACATCACCGTGTGGTGGGCCGCACCAGCGGTGAGCCACGCGGTCGCCGACACAGCAAACGACGGCTGCGGCTTCCACACGGCACGACCGACCGGCAGCTTCGGCAGCGCTTCAGCCGGCTCGATCACGTCGACGACGTTGGCCACGAGCCTGAACCTGTCGCGCATGTCGCTCATCGCGACGACGACGGCCGGACCAGGATCAGCGGTGAAGACAAGCCTGACCGGGTCTTCCCTGTCGCCGATTCCGAGCTCGTGGATCTCGAGCGTCGGCTTCGCCGTCGTGAGACCAGGGCTGACCTCGAGCATGTGGGCGCCGAGGATCTGCTCCTCCCCCGGCACCAGGTGGTACGTGTAGTCCTCCATCAGCGAGGCACCGCCGGGCAGGCCAGCTCCCATAACGGATGCCGCGCGCACGAGAACGGCGGTCTTCCAGTCGCCCTCTGCGCCGAAGCCGTAGCCCTCGGCCATGAGCCGCTGCACGGCGAGGCCCGGCAGCTGCTTGAGCGCACCGAGGTCTTCGAACGACGTGGTGAACGCGCCGAAGCCGCCCTCCTCGAGGAACGACCGGAGTCCGATCTCGATCGCGGCACCGTCACGGAGCGAGGAATGACGGTCGCCACCCTTCCGCAGTTCGGGAACGACGTCGTAGAGCTCTTCATATTCAGCAACGAGCGCGTCGATGTCGCTCTCCGACGCCGCGGCAACGGCATCCGCCAGCTCGTTGACGCCCCAGGTGTTGACCTGGACGCCGAACTTGAGCTCAGCCTCGGTCTTGTCGCCCTCGGTGACGGCGACGTAACGCATGTTGTCACCGAAGCGGGCGAGCTTGAGCTCGTGGGTCGCTGCCCAGCCCGCTGCCGCGCGCATCCAGGTGCCGACCTGTGCGGTGACGGCCGGGTTCGAGACGTGTCCGACGACGGTCTTGCGTGAGACGCCGAGTCGGGTCTGGATGTAGCCGAACTCCCGGTCGCCGTGGGCTGCCTGGTTGAGGTTCATGAAGTCCATGTCGATGCTGTCCCACGGCAGCGCAACATTGGCCTGCGTGTGCAGGTGCAGCAGCGGCTTCTGCAGGGCGTCGAGACCCGCGATCCACATCTTGGCCGGCGAGAACGTGTGCATCCACGCGATGAGGCCGATGACGCGATCGTCGGAGTTGGCGTCCAGCATCGCCCGCCGGATCGACGCGGAGTCCTTGAGCACCGGCTTCCAGACGACCTTGACGGGAACATCGGATGCCGCGCCAAGCGTTCGCGCGATCTCCTGCGACTGCTCAGCGACCTGCTGAAGCGTTTCTTCGCCGTACAGGTTCTGGCTTCCGGTGAGGAACCAGACCTCGTAGGCGTCGAGCGAGGTGGTCAGCTTAGGCATGTGTGTCTCCTTGGGAGTCGGCGAGAGCGCCCTGCGGCGCCTGGCCGTAGACGTTCTGGTAGCGGTCGAACAGGGAATCGATGGCGGGCTGCGGGATCGGAACCGGCTCACCGAGCTGGCGGGAGATGTGCACGGTGCGGGCGACGTCTTCAACCATGACGGCGGCCTTGACGGCATCCTTCGCGTCCTTGCCGATGGTGAATGGACCGTGGTTGGCCATCAGGACGGCGCGGCTGCGGTGGCCGGTCAGCGTCTCGACGATGCCACGGCCGATCGAGTCGTCGCCGATGATGGCAAACGGCCCGACCGGGATCTCGGCGCCGAACTCGTCGGCCATCGCGGTGATGACACACGGGATCGGTTCGTTGCGCGCGGCCCAGGCCACCGCGTAGGTGGAGTGGGTGTGCACGACGCCCCCGACCTCCGGCATATTCCGGTACACGTATGCGTGTGCCGCTGTGTCGCTCGAGGGCGACCGATCGGAACCCGGAGTGCCCGGAAGCACGTTCCCGTCGAGGTCGCAGAGGATCATGTTCTCGGGCGCGAGGTCGTCATAGCTGACACCGGACGGCTTGATCACGAAGAGATCGGCGCCTGGGACGCGGCCCGAGACGTTTCCGCCCGTCCAGACGACGAGGCCATACCGCACGAGTTCTCCGTGGAGTTTCGCGACATCGGCACGGACCCGCGCGATGGCGACCTCAACCTCGGGGGAATATCCGCTCACGCGAGAGCCTCTCTCTTCAGCTGACGCAACCGGTGCATCACGTCGTTGCCGCCTCGACCAAAGTAGTCATGCAGTTCGCGGTATTCGGCGAACAGCCTGTCGTAGGCCTGGGCCGCCTTCTCGTCCGGGGTGAACACGTTCTTATTGACCTTGCCCATGACCTGGCCGGCCGCCTGCACATCCGGGTACGCGCCGGCTGCGACAGCGGCGTGAATGGCGGAGCCGAGCGCAGGACCCTGGTCGCTCGCGATGGTGGAGATCGGCATCCGCAGGACGTTGGAGTATGTCTGCATGAGGAACGGGTTCTTCTGCAGGCCGCCCGCGACGATGAACTCCGTCACGGGCACGCCGGACGCGTTGAAGGTCTCGACGATCACCCGGGTACCGAAGGCCGTGGCCTCGAACAGTGCCCGGTAGATTTCCTCGGTGCGGGTGGTCAGCGTGGTGCCGAGCACGACCCCGGAGAGTTCGTGGTCGACGAGCACCGACCGGTTGCCCGACTGCCAGTCGAGCGCGACGAGACCGTGGGCGCCGACCGGCTGGTCCTCGATGAGGCTCGTCAGGTACTGGTGGATGCTGACGTCGGCTTCCTCCGCCGCTTCGTAGTAGGCGCTGGGAACCTGGTTCTTGACGTACCAGGCGAAGATGTCGCCAACGCCGGACTGCCCGGCTTCGTACCCGTAGAGACCGGCGACGATACCGCCGTCGACGACGCCGCACATGCCAGGCACCTCGACGAGCTTGTCGCTGTTCATCACGTGGCAGGTCGACGTCCCCATAATGGCGACCATCTGGCCGGGGAGCACTCCGCGCGCTGCGGGGGCTGCGACGTGTGCGTCGACATTGCCGACGGCGACGGCGATGCCCTCAGGCAACCCCGTCCAGGCGGCTGCTTCCGCGGAAAGCCGGCCAGCGGCATCCCCCAGCTGACCGATCCGGTGCTCGAGCTTCGACTCGACGAAGTCGGCGAAATCAGGGTTGAGAGCGGCGAGGTAGTCGCGGCTCGGGTATTCGCCGTCCTGGTAGATGCCTTTATAGCCAGCCGTGCATGCGTTGCGCACGTACTCACCGGTCAGCTGCCAGATGATCCAGTCGGCTGCCTCGACCCAGTGGTCCATGCGGTCATACAGTTCGGGGTCTTCCTCGAGCAGCTGCAGGCCCTTTGCGAACTCCCACTCGCTCGAGATGAGGCCGCCGTAACGGGGCAGCCAGCTTTCCCCGCGGGATGCCGCGAGCTCGGTGATGCGGTCGGCCTGCGCCTGTGCGGCGTGGTGCTTCCACAGCTTCACATAGGCGTGCGGGCGGTCCGCGAACTCCGGCAGCTCGTTGAGCGGTGTGCCGTCTGCGAGTGTAGGAACCATCGTGCACGCGGTGAAGTCAGTGCCGATGCCGATGACGTCCGCCGGGTCGATCCCGGCGATCTTCACCGCCTCAGGAACCGCTGATTTGAGCACGTCGACATAGTCCTGCGGCACCTGCAGCGCCCAGTCCGGCGGCAGTCGCCTGCCGGTCGCGGCGAGCGTCGTGTCCATCACGGCGTGCGGATAGTCGAGCACCGCACTGCCCAGTTCGGCGCCATCGGAAACGCGCACGACGACCGCGCGGCCGGACAGGGTGCCGTAGTCGACCCCGATCACGTAGCGCTCGGCGGCCTGGTTCTCTGCTCGATCGGTCACCGTCTCGACTCCTTCGTCTGGATTCCGCCCGGTTTCGGGCTCTTGCTGCACTGCCACGTTCTTCTCGATTCTAACGTTGTATATCGGTACGGATGCTGAGGGCCGCGAGGCCGCGAAGCGTCACGTCCCTGCCGGAAAGTTCCGTCGTGAGGTGGGTGCCGTGCTGCGCGAGGATGCGGTTGCTCAGCCCGAGAAGCTGAGTGGGGTCTGCCGCCTCGACGAGCACCGCGGTGCCAGCCGCGGCGATCGCTTCGATGAGCGAACGCCGCTCGTCGCGCTCGGTCGGGCCGAGTCCGGAGAACGGCTCGGTGATCAGTGCCACCCGCGGTGGCGCCGCCGCCCACCCCGCCAGGACCTCGTTCATGTCGCTCGTCGACGGCCGGGACCTGGCGCCGGGAAGCGCCTCGAGCAGCATCGACGGTGCCCGTCGCGGGACATAGGTGCGCCGCGGGTCGATCAACCCGGTCCGGGCCAGTCGGGCGAGCGATTCCCCTGACACGCTCGTCGGCATCCCGCCGATGAGGCCGATGTCATAGGCCGGCGGGTGTTCCGAAATGAACAGCACCCGCGCCGCTATGGCTTTCGCCACGGTCGTCAGGTCGACCGGCTGACCGTCGAGCCGGATCGTGCCGGTCACCGACCCGCCCGACGACGCACCGAACACCCCGAGCACCAGCGACTCCGCCCCGGCGAGGCCAACAATTTCACCGGCGCGGACGGTGAGATTCGCGCCTTCGACGACCGCGCGCCGGCGCTGGATCGGATGGGTGACGCTGACCGACTCGAGCTCGAGTACAACCGGCCCGAAGACCCGCTCCACCGGTGCCGGCTCATCGACGTCCCCGGCCAGAAGGTCGAGCAGCGTGGTGCTCTCCTGGGGCCTCGCGACACCGGCGACCGCCCCTTCCCTCATCACCAGAACGGCATCGATGGGCGCGGGAACGAGCCGCAGGTCAGCCAGCGACTGAACGGCGACCAGGATCGGTGTCGCCGCAGAGGCCCTGGCGACGGCGGCATACCAGCGAACGGCCTCATCGGCATCGAACAGCGTCCACCGATCGTCGACCAGAATGACGCCGGTACGCCTCGCCAGTGCCCTGGCGAGTTCAACGACCCGCTGGTCGACGGCGTCGAGATCGAGTATCGACGTGGCGGGCGCGACGTCAAGGCCGACAACCTCGAGGAGTTCGCGCGCGCGGCGCTCGAGTACCCGCCGCCGAGTAAAGAAACCGCTCGCCGACTCCGATCCGAGCAGGACATTGTCGCCGACGGTGGAGAACGGGATGGTGAGCGATTCAGCGCCGATCAGCGGGATCCCGTGAGCCTCGGGCACACCACCGAGCACGGCGACGAGCCGTGCTCCGTCCGGCAACAAACCGACCAGGTGCATCTGGTTCTCCTGAAATGCGGCAGGGGTCGTCACACTGTGACGACCCCTGCGAGGTGCTACTTGCCGCCGGAGCGACGCTTGTTGTAGACGTCGAAGGCGACGGCCAGGAGCAGCACGAGACCCTTGACGGCCTGCTGCCACTCGATTCCGAGGCCGAGGATCGACATTCCGTTGTTGAGGACACCGATGATGAGACCACCGATGATCGCTCCGCCGATGGTGCCGACACCGCCCTGGACTGCAGCTCCACCGATGAACGCCGCCGAAATGGCCTCGAGCTCGAAGCCGTCTCCCGCCTTCGGGCCTGCGAGGTTGAGTCGCGCGGTGAAGATGAGTCCGGCGAGTGCGGCGAGCACACCCATGTTGACGAAAAGCAGGAAGTCGGTCTTCCGGGTCTTGATTCCCGAGAGCTCGGCGGCGTGGCGGTTTCCACCGATCGCGTAAACGTGGCGGCCGAAGACACTCCGGTTCATGATGATGCCGTAGATCAGCACAAGCACAGCGAGCACGATGAGCGTCACGGGGATGCCCTTGTACGACGCGAGTGCGTAGGCGAAGAACCCGATGGCCGCGGTGATGAGCACGAGCTTGGCGATGAACCAGACGATGGGCTCGACATCCTGGCCGTACTTCTGGCGGCCTGCCCGGGTGCGGAACTGGCCGACGATGAGGGCGACAACGGCCGCGGCAGCGACGACCAGTGTCAGCGGGTCAAGATCGAAGTCACCGAACAGGTCGCTCAGGAAGCCGTTACCGAGAGCGCGGTACTCGGTGGGGAATGACCCGATGTTGGCGTTGCCCAGCACGACGAGCGCGAGCCCGCGGAAGATGAGCATGCCGGCGAGCGTCACGATGAACGCCGGTATGCCGACGTAGGCGATCCAAAATCCCTGCCACACACCGACGAGCGCGCCGATTCCGAGCGACATGATGATGGCGAGCCACCAGGGCAGGCCCCACGTCACCGCGAAGACGCCGGAACAGGCACCGACGAAGGCGGCCACCGATCCGACCGAGAGGTCGATGTGACCGGCGATGATGATCATCACCATTCCGATCGCGAGCACGAGGATGTACCCGTTCTGGACGATGAGGTTCGAGATGTTCTGCGGACGAAGCAGGATGCCGTCGGTCACGACCGTGAAGAACAGCACCACCGCGAGCAGCGCGATGAAGATTCCGTTCTTGCCGAGATCGGAGAGCAGGTGGCTGAGCCAGCTGGTGAACTTGTTGTCGACCGGGTGGATCGCGCCGCCTGCGGCGGTTTCCTCGGTCACCGGTGTCTGTGTGTTTGACATGTCAGGGTTCTCCTTGGTGGTGCCGGGCGCCCTAGCGCGGCTTTTCCATGGTCATGAGCTTGAGAAGGGATTCCGGGTTGGCGTCCTCGATGGGAAGCTGGCCGGTGATACGGCCCTCGCTGAGGGCGTAGATGCGGTCGCAGATCCCGAGCAGTTCTGGCAGTTCGCTCGAGATGACGATGACGCCTTTGCCCTGGGCCGCAAGCGCGTTGATGATCGCGTAGATCTCGTACTTGGCGCCGACGTCGATGCCACGTGTTGGCTCATCGAGGATCAGGACGTCGGGGTCGGAGTAGATCCACTTCGACAGCACGACCTTCTGCTGGTTACCGCCGGACAGCTTGCTCGTCTTTGCGAGCACCGATGGAGCCTTGATGTTCATGCTCGACCGGTAGCCGTTGGCGATCTTGTATTCCTCGTTGTCGTTGACGAGGCCGTTGCTCGAGAGCTTGTCGAGGGATGCCAGGGCGATGTTGCGCTTGATGTCCTCGAGCAGGTTCAGGCCGTAATGCTTGCGGTCCTCGGTCGCGTACGCGAGGCCGTTGCCGATGGCTTCCGAAACCGTGCGGGTCTTGATCTCCTCGCCACGCATGAAGACCTTGCCGGAAATCTTGCTTCCGTAGCTGTGGCCGAACAGGCTCATCGCGAACTCGGTCCGCCCGGCACCCATCAGCCCCGCGATGCCGACGATCTCGCCAGCGCGCACGTTGATACTGACGTTGTCGACAACGACCCGCGTCGGGTCCTGCGGGTGGTGCGCCACCCAGTCCTCGACCCTCAGGATCTCATCGCCGATGTTGGGCGTGTGGTCCGGGTACCGGTGCTCGAGGTCGCGACCGACCATGTCCTTGATGATGCGCTCTTCGGTGACATCCGTTTTCTGGATCGTCTCGATCGCCTTGCCATCGCGGATCACTGTGACGGTGTCTGCGACCTTTTTGATCTCGTTGAGCTTGTGACTAATGATGATCGACGTGATCCCCTGCTGCTTGAGGTTCAGGATCAGGTCGAGCAGGTGGTCGGAATCCTCGTCGTTCAGCGCGGCGGTCGGCTCGTCGAGGATGAGGAGCTTCACGCGCTTCGAGAGCGCCTTGGCGATTTCGACGAGTTGCTGCTTGCCGACGCCGATATCGAGGATCTTCGTTGTGGGGTTTTCCTTCAGCCCGACACGGGCGAGGAGGGCCGCCGCCTCCTGGTTCGTCTTGTTCCAGTCGATGAGACCGAACGGGCCGGTCTGCTCGTTGTTGAGGAAGATGTTCTCGGCGATCGACAGGTACGGGCTGAGCGCCAGTTCCTGGTGGATGATCACGATGCCCTTGGCCTCGGAGTCCCGGATGTCCTTGAACTCGACGACGTCGCCCTCGAAGACGATGTCACCGGTGTACGTGCCGTGCGGGTAAACCCCGGACAGCACCTTCATCAACGTTGATTTGCCCGCACCGTTCTCACCGCAGATGGCGTGGACTGTGCCGCGCTCCACGTCGAGGGTTACGTCCGATAGCGCTTTGACACCGGGAAATGTCTTGGTGATGTTGCGCATCTCGAGGATGTTTGTGGTCACTTTCGCACCTTCTCCATACCGAACCTGCTTCATTGCATTCGAGTGCCGGTGGGAGAGAACCTTTCTCTCCCACCGGCCTCGATTAGGAAGGGGTGTTAGCCGATCTGTTCTTCTGTCCAGTAACCGGACTCGACGAGCACCTCGTTGACGTTGTCCTTGACAACGATCTGCGAGTCGAGGAGGTACGACGGCACAACGAACGTGCCGTTGTCGTAGTCCTCGGTGTTGTTCACCTCGGGCTCGTCCTCGTTGAGCACGGCCACCGTCATTTCGACCGCGGCTGTCGCCAGCTTGCGGGTGTCCTTGAAGATGGTCGCGAACTGCTCACCCGAGTTGATCGCCTTGACCGAGTCGAGCTCAGCGTCCTGGCCCGAGATGGTCGGCCATTCCTCGCCGGTCGTGTAGCCGGCGTCGGTGAGTGCCGAGATGATGCCACGGGAGATTCCGTCGTACGGCGAGAGGATGCCGTTGACCTGCGTGCCGTCCGAGTAGCTGGACGTCAGGATGTTCTCCATGCGCTTCTGCGCGGTTTCGCCGTCCCAGCGAAGCGTCGCCGCCTGCTCGAAGTCGGTCTGCCCGCTCTTCACAACGAGGGTGCCAGCTTCGATGAACGGCGCGAGGGTGTCCTGCGCGCCTTCCCAGAAGAAGGTGGCGTTGTTGTCGTCGGGCGAGCCTGCGAACAGCTCGACGTTGAACGGGCCGGCGGGTGCACCCTCGACGGGCGCGCCCTCGAGGTCGACGAGTCCGAGTCCGTTGAGTACCGAGTTGGCCTGCTGGACGCCGACCTTGTAGTTGTCGAACGAGGCGTAGTAGCTGACGTTCTCGGTGTCGCGGATGAGGCGGTCGTATGCGATGACCGGAATGTCCGCGTCAGCGGCGTCCTGGAGGACCTGCGTGAGCGTGGTGCCATCGATCGACGCGATGATCAGCGCCTCGGCGCCCTTGGTGATCATGTTCTCGATCTGGTTGACCTGGGTGGGGATGTCGTCTTCTGCGTACTGCAGGTCGACTTTGTAGCCCTCGGCTTCGAGCTGCTCCTTGACGGCGTCGCCGTCCTGGATCCAGCGCTCGCTCGACTTGGTGGGCATTGCGACGCCGACAAGCGCGCCTCCGCCTTCTCCGCCTTCTCCGCCGCCCGAACCGCCCGACGAACATGCCGCGAGTGACACGACCATTGCGCCGGCCGCGAGTGTCGCGATGAGTACTTTCTTCACTGTGTTACCTCTCTGTAATCGTGCCATGGACGTCATTGTCGCCTGAGATTCCAGACAGGGGGTGGTGTTCCGCTCGGGCAGGGCTGCGTCCATGAACGCCCTGTTCGCTGCGGCTGCCGAAGCGAACCGCGTACGGGTAACCGCGAAAAACTCGTGAGGGACTTCTTCGTCAGCCGGTTTCGATTTCCGATCCCGGCAGGCAATGTGACCGTTCACATTGTTGTCACATGTTACGCAGAACACCAGCGAAGTTGTCAAGCTCGAAGGTCTCAGTTTGGTAACCACACCGATCGCGCGAGCCGGGAAGGCTCAGAACGCCGGTCTCCCGGTCGACGCACGCACCACGAGTTCGGGCTGGATCCGCGCCGCGTAAGCATCCGGCGAATCACCCATTGTCCCCAGCAGTTGCGCGACGCAGCGGCGGCCAAGCTCCAGGAAGTCCTGCCTGACCGTCGTCAGGGGCGGCCAGAAATGTGCGGCCTCGGGAATGTCGTCGAATCCCACAATCGACACGTCCCTCGGGACATCATGGCCGACGTCGCGGATCGCGTGCATGAGGCCGAGCGCCATCTGGTCGTTCGAGGAGAAAATCGCGGTGAAGTCGCGGACGCGCATGAGCTCGCGGCCGGCGTAATAGCCGAAGTCCGCCGACCAGTCGCCGAGGATGGGCGCTGTCGTCGCGACATCCTGCGCGTTCATCTCCTCGAGGAAACCACGCATCCGCGCCTCCGCCTCGATCCAGTCCTGCGGGCCGGCCAGGTGGTAGATGTGCCTGTGCCCCTGTTCGATGAGGTGCCTGGTGGCGAGGCGGGCGCCGGCCACCTGGTCGACGGCGATGGCATGGTCGTCGCCCTCGCTCGTATTCATGGTGACGAACGGAACCCTGAGGTCCAGGCTCGAGATCGCACGCAACACCCGCACCTGCGGCGCGATGATCACGAGGCCCTCGATCGCCTGCGCGTTGAGATGATCGAGCGCCGTGACAATCGACTCCTCGTCTGTCGCCGTGATGTTCGCGGTCGACACCAGGTAGCCGGCATCCTGCGCGGCAGTTTCGATGCTCTGGATGATGCTCGACGGCCCGTACTGCGAGCGCTGCGAGGCCAGGACGCCGAGCGTGCGGGACCGGCTGGTCACGAGGGCACGCGCTGCCCGGTTGGGGCGATACTGCAGCTCGTTCATCACGTCGAGCACGCGCTGCTTCGTGGCTTCCCTGATGCTGGGGTGGTCGTTCAGAACGCGGGAGACGGTCTGGTGGCTCACTCCGGCAAGGCGCGCAACGTCGCGGATGTTCGGCGCTCGGCCTTTGTCAACGCTGGGTGTCACCGGGATGCCCCTGACTAATGTGCACGGTCACATCCGCGCTGGTACGTCAATTATGCACACCCCTGCCGACGAATGGCACGCCAGCGAGGGCCGCGGGCTGTGGGGCCGAGGCACCGACGCAGCCTTGGTGCGACGCGCACGCTGATGACGATGTGACAGCAATGTGACAAGGAGCGGATGCACTCTGTCACATCGCCAGCGCCGCGCTGGAAACCGGGCGCGGTCAGGATGCGCGTGGGCCGTCGTTGGCGGCAACAGGTCGAACACCGGTGCCGACGCGGGACCCGAGCCCGAGGGTGACCACCGAGATCGCGGCCGCGAGAAGAAAACAGCCGGCGAACGGCCAGGCGCCGCCCAGCCCGACCAGGGCCGCGAACACGATTCCGGTCGAGGCCAGCGCGAGGGCACCACCGAGAGAGTCCGAGATCGACAGCGCCGAGCTGTTGAAACCCTGGTCGCGATCGCTCGAGTATGACAGCGTCATGACGCTGAGCCTCGGATACATGAGTCCCATGCCTCCTCCACCGAGCAGCCAGCCGCCGATAATGACGAGCGGTGACAACTCGAACGCGGCGGTCGCCACGGCTGAGAGGATCGCCAGCAAGACGAGGACCGTCCCGATGCGCATGGCGTTCACGGAACTCAGCGTGGAGTCGAGCCTGCCCTGAATCCACGAGGCACCAGCCCAGGTGAGTGCCGCTCCGGTGAGCGCCAGTCCTGAGAGAGCGGCCGAATAGTCGTACCGATCGGTCAGCAGGTAGGGGATGTACACCTCAGTGCCGAAGAAGGCCGCCGAGATAAGTCCGCGCAGCAGGATCACACTCGGCAGCCCGCGCTCCGCGCGGAGCGTACCGGTCGGCAGGAGGGGGCGAACGGCCACGAGCGCGAGCACGACAGCGGCAACCGCGACGACACCAATGAGGACACCGTCGAGCCTGGCCGAAAGATTGAGACCGAGCACAGCGGCCGCGGCGAGCACAGCCCACCCGATCTTGCCGATCGCCCAGGCCGGTCGCCTGGCGAGATCGGTTTGCTCGCCGCCCTGCAGCATCCGCAGGGCGGGAACCACCATGAGCATGGCGATGAGGACGAGGACAACGACCCCAAGGAACACCCAGTGCCAGCTCGTGAGTTCCGCGACGACACCGGCGGCGAACGGACCGACGAGCGAAGGCACGACCCACGCCGCAGCAAACCCGGCGAAGATCCTGGCGTGGAGCGCAGCCGGGTAAATCCGCGCCACCACGACGTAGAGCGCGACGCTCATGGCGCCAGAGCCGAGTCCCTGCACGAGGCGCCCGAGAAGGAACACTGTCATGTCGGGCGCGAGCCCGGCGATGATCAGTCCGACGATGAACAGCGCAACAGAGGTCAGCAGCGGCGCGATGGGACCAATGCGGTCTGACCAATTTCCGGCGACAACCATGCCGATGACGCCGGTGGCGAGCGGACCGGCGAACGCGAGCGCGTAGAGCGCAGCACCGTCGAGGTCAGCGCTCACGAGCGGCATGATCGTCGTCACCGCGAGCGACTCGAATGCGCTCAGAAAGACGAGCGCACACGATCCGATCGTCGCCCAGAGATACCCGGCCGAGAAAATCCCGGGTGCAGCCGGACGCCGGGGGTCGTGCGATCCGGTTCGGGGCCCGGCGTCAGAAGTCACGCGAAGAGCCTAGCCCGGCGGTCAACGCTTCTTGAGCGCCTTCCCGATCGCCCGGTCCACATCGGCGAGCAGATCGTCAATGGTTTCGAGTCCGACCGAGAGCCGGATCACATTGGCGGGAACCGCGAGTTCGGTTCCGGCGACCGAGGCGTGGGTCATCTCAGCGGGGTAGTTGACCAGCGACTCGACACCGCCAAGCGATTCGGCGAGCTGGAACACCCTGGTGCTCTCGGCGAATCGTCTCGCCACCCGCTCGCCGCCCGCGAAGGCGACGGACAGCATCCCACCGAACCCCGACATCTGGGTCGCCGCAAGCGCGTGACCCGGGTGAGATTCGAGTCCGGGGTAGTACACGGTCTCGACGGCGGAGTGCTCGGCGAAGTACTCGGCAATCGCCTGCGCACTCTCGCTGTGTCGCTGCACGCGCACGTCGAGGGTCTTGATTCCCCGCGAGGTGAGGAAAGCATCCATCGGCGATGACACGGCACCGGCGGCGAACTGCATGAAGCGCACCTTCTCGTGCATGTCGTCGTCGTTGAGGACGAGCGCGCCACCGATCACGTCAGAGTGACCACCGAGGTACTTCGTGGTCGAGTGCACGACGACGTCAGCACCGAGGACCAGCGGCTGTTGCAGGGCCGGTGACGCGAATGTGTTGTCGACGACAACGGTGAGACCGGCGGCGTGGCCGATTTCTGCGAGTTCCGCGATGTCGGTGATTTTCATGAGCGGGTTCGACGGAGTCTCAACCCAGAGGATCTTCGTGTCAGCGGTGATCGCTGACTGCACCGTGCGGAGGTTCGACATGTCGACGACGGTGTGGGTGACCCCCCACGCGCCGAAGATCTTGTTGATCAACCGGTAGGTTCCGCCGTATGCGTCGTTGCCGAGCACGATGTGGTCGCCGGGCTTGAGGATGCCGCGAAGCAGCGCGTCTTCGGCGGCGAGACCTGACGCGAATGAGATGGCGTGCTTTCCGCCCTCGAGCGCTGCGAGTTGCTCCTCAAGTGCGTTCCGGGTCGGGTTTCCCGCGCGGCCGTACTCGTAGCCGTTTCGCAGCCCGCCGATGTGCGTCTGGACGAACGTCGATGACTGGTAAATCGGCGGGATGACGGCACCGGTCGTCGGGTCGAATTCCTGGCCGGCGTGGATGGCCCGCGTCGCAAACCCGCGCTTCTTCGTGGTCTTGTCGCTCATTCTCGGTCCTCTACTCGCTCAAAAAGGTCAGGAGGTCCTGACGGGTAATGACGGCGTTCGGCTTGCCGTCGTGCATGACCAGGAGGGCATCGGATGCCTCGAGTGCTGTACGCGCGGATTCGAGCGATTCTCCCGAACCGATCAGCGGAAGCGGTGCCCGCGTGAGTGTGGAGACGGCATCCGTCACCGTTGCCGAACCGGAGAGGATGCTCTCGAGGAGCGAGCTCTCCGACACCGAACCGATAACCTCACCGAGAACGACGGGCGGTTCGGCGGAGAGCACGGGCAGTGCGGAAACACCGGTCTTCGACAGCAGGGCCGCCGCGCTCTGGACCGTGTCGTCGGGGCGGACGTGCGGCAGGGACTCTGCGGTGTCACCCTTCGCCAGGACCAGGTCGCCGACCGTTCGCTCGTCGGTCGCTGAACCGATGAAACCGTGCCTGCGCATCCACGTGTCGTTGAAGACCTTCGCGAGGTAGCCGCGTCCGCCGTCGGGCAGGATCACCACGACGACGGCATCCGCGGGGAGGGAGCGGGCTGCCTTGAGCGCGGCAACGACGGCCATGCCGCTCGAGCCGCCGACCAGCAGGCCCTCTTCGAGCGCGAGGCGACGGGTCATGGCGAAGGATTCGGCATCCGATACCGCGATGACCTCGTTGACCACGCCCGGGTCATATGCCCCCGGCCACATGTCTTCGCCGACGCCCTCGACGAGGTAGGGCCGGCCGGTGCCGCCGGAGTAGACGGAGCCCTCAGGGTCTGCGCCGATGATGCGAACGCCGCCGTTGGAGACCTCGCGGAGGAATCGCCCAGTGCCCGTGATGGTGCCGCCGGTGCCAACGCCCATGACGACGTGGGTCACGGTGCCGTCTGTGTCGTTCCAGATCTCGGGGCCGGTGGTCTCGTAGTGGCTGAGCGGGCCGTTCTGGTTGAAGTACTGGTTGGGCTTGAATGCGCCGGGGATTTCGGCGGCGAGTCGGTCGGAGACGCTGTAATAGGACTCGGGCGAATCGGGCGCGACGCTCGTCGGCGTGACGACGACCTGGGCGCCATACGCGGTCAGGACGTTGCGCTTCTCCTCGCCGACCTTGTCCGGCACGACGAAGATGCACTTGTAGCCGCGCTGCTGGGCGACGAGCGCGAGGCCAACACCGGTGTTGCCGCTCGTCGGTTCGACGATCGTCCCGCCGGGCAACAGGTCTCCGGATGCCTCGGCGGCATCGATGATGCGCGTCGCGATGCGGTCCTTGATCGAGCCACCCGGATTGAAGTACTCGACCTTCGCGAGCACGGTGGCGGCGATGCCGTCGGTGACGCTGTTGAGCTTGATCAGCGGGGTGTTCCCGACCAGATCGACGATGGTCTCTGCGTACTTCACGGGTCTGTCCATTCGGGGAGTGCGTGCGTGGCCGGGGTCCGGGTCGGGTCGGTCTCGTGACGGGTTATGGCCGTCTTATCGAGCCTAGCCGCTGCTCCGGGAGTGTTACAGGGCGCGCGTGACGCTCGCGGCGGCATCCTCTTCACATAAAGCTGTGAGGATGCGGGCCATACACTATGAAAGGCAGCCCGGCGCACACTCGTGGTCGACCGCTGACCCCGACGATCACCGACGAGAGGCCCACGTTGACCCCCCGAGACGATTCCCCCACAGGCACCGCGAACAAGAGCGGTAACCCGGCGAAGCAGTTGACCATCAAAGAGCAGCGCGCAGAGCAGCGTGCCGCGAAGGTGGAGGCGTTCAAGCGGGAACAGGCCAGAAAGCGCCGCAACAAGCGCATCGGAATCGGAGCCGCCATCATCGGCGGCATTGCCGTCATTGCCCTGCTCGTTACGAGCATCGTGCTGACGATGCCGAAGAACGCCACCTATGAAGCCGGCGGCTCAGGTGCCGAAATCGAGGGCGTCGAGACCTTCAAGAACACGAACAACCACGTGGAGACCACCGTGGAGTACCCGCAGACTCCCCCGGCCGGCGGCGACCACAACCCGGCCTGGCTGAACTGTGGCGTGTACACCGAGCCTCAGCAGAACGAGAACGCCGTGCACTCGCTCGAGCACGGGGCTGTCTGGGTCACCTATGACCCGTCGATCTCCGACGAGGAACTCGACGCGCTCAAGGAAAAGGTCCCGTCCACCTATGCGATCCTCTCTCCGTTCGAGGGCCTCCCGACGCCCATCGTTCTCTCCGCCTGGAACGCGCAGCTCCAGGTCGACGAAGCCTCTGACGAGCGCATCGGCGAGTTCTTCGAGGAGTACTGGCAGAGCGAGAACGTCCCCGAGGTCGGCGCAGCGTGCACCGGCGCTATCGACGGACCGGGCAAGGCGTAATTTTGGCGGCAGCTGAACTGACTGACCTCGAGACGGATGCCGCGGCATCCGTCTCGAAATCAGATCCGACTCCGCGGCGCCGGTCACCCCTCGCGCTGCTGGTCGTCGGTCTCGTCGCGGTTGTCATCGTGGGCATCGTCGCGTTCTCAGTGGGACGGCTGTCAACGCTCGGCGACCCGACCCCGACGACGGAGAGCGCCGAAGCCGGTTTCGCGCGCGATATGCAGACGCACCACAACCAGGGCGTTGAACTGGCGATGATCATCCGTGACCTCACGGATGATGCCGAGGTTCGGTTGCTCGCCTACGACATCGCGACGACGCAGTCTGCGCAGTCGGGCATGATGAAGGGCTGGCTCAACGTGTGGGGGCTGTCCGGGTTCTCGTCGGAGCCCCCGATGACGTGGATGACGACGCCGACGCTGGACGGGGACGGGCACAACCACGGTTCCGGCGACAGCGCGCACAAGCCAGGTGAACCGATGCCGGGGCTGGCCACGCCCGAGCAGATTGCCGAGCTCAAGGGTCTCAGCGGTGTCGCGGCCGAGCGCCTGTTTCTCGAGCTCATGATCGAGCACCACAAGGGCGCCATCGAGATGGCCGAAGCTGTGCTCGACCGGAGCACGAACTCGACGGTGCGGACCTTCGCCACCGGAGTGGTGAAGAGCCAGGACGCGGAGATCGACCTCATGACGTCCATGCTCGAGGAGCGGCCGGCGCCGTAGCTGCCTGCGCCCCGGCGCGCCCGCACCGCACCGCCCGGCATCCGTTCGGCTGTCACAAACGCACGCCATAACGCTGCCCCACGTGCATTTGCGACCGCCGCACCGCCCCACCGCCCCACCGTCGTGCCCCTGTGCCCCCGCGCCACGGCATCCGTTCGCGTTCTCGTCGCCGCAGCGCCGCCCTCGTCCGTCACAAACGCCCGCCTCCCTCTGCGAAACCCGTCACTCACGACAGACGAACCCCGCACCCCACCTTGCGGTGCCGGTCGTCCGACGCAAACGCCCGCCTCCCTCCGCAAAACCCGACACTCACGACAGACGAACCCCGCACCCGACCCCGCGGCGCCACTCATCCGTCACAAACGCCCGCCTCCCTCCGCAAAACCCGACACTCACGACAGACGAACCCCGCACCCCACGCCGCGGCGCCACTCATCCGTCACAAACGCCCGCCTCCCTCCGCAAAACCCGACACTCACGACAGACGAACCCCGCACCCGCCGTCGCCACCACCCCCGATCGCGTGCTCGCGAAGTGCCGGAGCGCTGCACTAGTCTCTGCTCACAGCGACGGGCGATAGCCGTCGGCCCGAGAGGACTCCGTGGGAACAAAACGTCAGGGCGTCGCCGCCGCGTGCGCGGTGATCGTTTCGTCCGCCCTCCTCCTTTGCGCGTGCAGTTTTGCGAGCGACCCGCAATCGTCACCGGTGGCGCTGGCCTCGCCGAAGACATCCGTTGTCCCCACACCGACGGCATCGACTGCCCCGCCGGAGCTCGAACTCGGAGCGGTGGTCGCAACAGGGCATCTCGTCGGTGACCCGCTCATTTCTGGTGACGTCGACGTCCGAGTCGGGCGCAAAGGGGCGTTCGCACTCCACCTGCTGAACTTCACGTCCGAACATCCCGGCGAAATCTCTCTCGGCGTGTCACCACGGACTGTGGAACCGGGCACCAAGTGCACCAGCTCGATCATGACGATGGACTACGGTGACCCAGCCCAGTACGCGGAACCGGTTTTCCCTCTCCTGGAAGACTTCACACACGGCGATCCGACCTTCCTCCGCACTGTTCTCATCAAACTGTTCGACCCGGTTGCGTTCGCAGACGGATGCTATGTCTCGGTGCTGTCGAGTGCGGTCCTCACGTGGACCCTGCCCGACATGCGCCCCGGCCTGGTTGTGGCGGACTCCGGCAAAACCGGCGGCGCGAACGGCGAGGTGACACTCGTCGACGGCATTCCCGTGACATATACCGTCGCGCCCGATGATGTCGCGGCAGAGGTCGCGGCGCGATTAGGCATCACGGTGGACGACCTCTTTTACCTCAACCCGACCCGCACGACGATCATCGAATACCCCCTGTTTCAAATTGGAGAAGTTCTCAACATCAGCAAGGCCCACCGCTAGGCCGAGAGCTGCCTCCCACTTTTCCACAAGCACTTCCCCTCTCCACAGTTCCCGCACATGACGAACTCACTCGTTCATCAGCTGGAACCATGAGCGCATGCGTACCCCACGACCGCTTCCCGCTGAGCTGCCTCCCGCGTTCACGTATGCCCACGCCCGCATGCTGGGCGTCGGTAGATCACGGCTCGAGGCCCACGATCTCGAGCGACCGTTCCATGGAGTACTGGCGCGAGTGGAGACCACCACAACCGACCTGATCGACACCGACCCGGCAGAGCGGGCGCGAACTGACATCGAGCGTCTGGCTCGCGCGTACGCGACACGGATGCCTTCGGTCGAATTCTTTAGTCACCGTACGGCCGCGATTCTCTGGGGCGTGCCACTTCCCGTCAGCGGCGGTGATCAGCTCGTCGATGTGTCCGTCCATCGACCACGCCGGGCCCCTCGCGGTAAAGGAGTACGCGGGCATGAGCTGGACCCACGACTCGTCCACCTCACCGTCCGCGACGGCCTCCGCCTCACAACGCCGGCCTCGACGTGGGCGAGCCTCGGTCGACTCCTTCATCCCTACGATCTGGTCGCGGCGGGTGACGCAATCGTGTGCCAACGCACCTCCGCAGGCGGGAACGGTTTTGGGCAGGCACCGCTCGCAATGCTGGACCAGCTTCGCGCCGCAATCGATGCCGGTCGACGCCCCGGGATCGGCGCTCTCCGCGACGCGTTCGGTCGCATCCGCACCCGCTCCTGGTCGCGGCTCGAGACCTGGGTGCGGCTCATCCTCGTCGACGCAGGGCTTCCGGAACCCGCACTCAATTACGACGCATACGACGACGCGGGCAATTTCCTGGGATGCATCGACCTTGCCTACCCGGAACTCAAGATCGCCATCGAATACGAGGGTGCGCACCACTGGCAAACGGCCGAGCAGTTCCACCGTGACATCGATCGCCTCAACCGACTCGTCGAGGCGGGGTGGCGCATCGTACGGTTGACCGGGAGCCACGTCTTCTCTACCCCGTCCGAGGTCGTGCGGCGGGTGTCCCTGGCCCGTGCGCAGCGGGGCGCCACCGCGTGAAGCGATGGCGCAGGCTCATCCGACACTGCTGCCCGAAACGACCCAAACTTCCCGACATCTGCGACGGACGAACGAAGCGTCGAACCCCAACGCCAGCCCATCCGACGCAAATGCACGCAACAACCCAAACTTCCCGACTTCTGCGACGGGCGAACGGAGCTTCGAACCCGCAACGCCAGCCCATCCGACGCGAATGCCCGCAACGACCCGCACATCTCCACATATGCGACGGACGAACGGATGTCCGCACCCGCAACGCCGGCCCATCCGCCGCGAATGCCCGAAACGACCCAAAGTTCCCCACATCTGCGACGGACGAACGAAGCGTCGAACCCGCAACGCCGGCCCATCCGCCGCAAATGCACGCAACGACCCGCACATCTCCACATATGCGACGGACGAACGGACGTCCGCACCCGCAACGCCGGCCCATCCGCCGCAAATGCCCGCAACGACCCGCACATCCCACATCTGCGACGGAGGAACGAAGCGTCGAACCCGCAACGCCGGCCCATCCGCCGCAAATGCTCGCGCGGCAGGGCACAACAGAGTCGCTCACTCCACGAGCGCGCGCCCTCCGAGCTGCTCCTCGAACATCCGTGCGTACGTGCCGCCCCGCGCGAGCAGTTCCGCGTGCGTCCCCTTCTCGGCGACCCGCCCCGCCTCGATCACGAAGATCACGTCGGCCTTCACGATCGTGGACAGCCGGTGCGCGATCGCGATCGTGGTCCGGCCAGCGGATGCCGCCTCCAAGGCGCGCTGGACGACCCGCTCCGAAATCGTGTCCAGGGCGCTTGTCGCCTCATCGAGCACCAGCACGGCGGGGTCCTTCAGCATCACCCTGGCGATCGCGATCCGCTGCTTCTCACCACCGGAGAGGCGGTACCCACGCTCCCCGACGACCGTGGCATAGCCGTCTTCGAACGACGCGATCGTCTCGTGGATGTTCGCAGCACGTGCCGCCGCTTCGAGTTCTGCGTCCGTGGCATCCGGTTTCGCGTATCGGAGATTCTCGGCGATCGTCGCGTGGAAGAGATAGGTCTCCTGGCTGACGATCCCGATGTTCGAGACGAGCGACTCGGCCTGCAGGTCACGCACGTCGGTGCCGGCAAACAGCACTCGCCCTCCTGTCGCGTCGTAGAAACGCGGAACGAGGTACGACACTGTGGTCTTGCCCGCCCCACTCGGACCAACGAAAGCCGCGAACTGGCCGGGCTCGATCGAGAACGACACGTTGTCGAGAGTGGGCCGCGAGTCGTCGGCTGCGTCGGGGTACCGGAAGGTCACGCCCTCAAACTCGACGCTGCCCAGCCGCGGGTTCGCGCGCGATACCGGCACGGCATCCGGCCGGTCGGCGATCGACGGCGTGAGATCGAGGTACTCGAAGATCCGGGCAAAGAGAGCTCCGGATGTCTGCAGGTCAAGTCCGACCCGCATCAGGGCCATGAGTGGAAAGAGCAATCGCGACTGCACGGTCGTGAACGCGACGATCGCCCCCGCGGTGATATCCGCAGCGCCGCCGGAGACCAGCAGCCCGGCGACCAGGTAGACGATGGCCGGGATCGACGACAGGAAGATGTTGACCATCGCGAAGAACCACTGGCCGCTCATGGTCTGCTTCACCTGCAGGTCGACCTGCTCCTCATTCGCTCCGCTGTACCGCTGAATTTCGGCCGGCTGCTGGTTGAAGCTCTTCGAGAGCAGCACGCCGGACACGCTCAGGGTCTCCTGCGTGATGGCCGTCATGTCGGAGAGCGACTCCTGCGTCTTAGTCGCGATACGCGCACGCACCTGCCCGACGCGACGCTGCGCGATCACGAGGATCGGCATGAGGATGAGCGCGACGATCGTCAACTGCCAGTTGATCAGCACCATGGCGACGAACGCGGCGATCACGGTGACCGTGTTGCCGAGCACGCTCGAGATCGTGTTGCTCAGCGCTCCGGCCACCCCACCGACGTCGTTTTGCAGCCGTGACTGGATCACGCCGGTCTTGGTGCGCGTGAAGAAGCTCAGCTCCATCGCCTGAAGCTTGCGGAACAGGGAGACCCGCAGTTCGCCCATCACCGTGTTGCCGACGGTCGCCGTCAGCCAGGTCTGCCACACACCGAGCCCGGTCGCGACCACAAAGATCCCGATCATGATCGCGACGACGCGGGTGAGCGCTGGCAGGTCGGGGCCGCCCTCCGGCGGGAACAAGCCGACATCGAAGGCCTGCTCGACCAGCAGCGGCGGGATGACGCTGAGCGCCGCCCCGATCAAAACCAGAATCACCGTGAGCGTGATCTTCGCCCGGTGCGGCGCGAACAGAGCCATCACCCGCTTGAAGAGGTGGGGCACTCGCGGGGCGCTCGCGTTTACCGCACGCTGCGCCTCTTCGTCACCGCCACCGCGCATCCGTCCGCCGCCAGCTCCACTTCCGCCACCGCGGCCATGCATACTCATAAATTCACCCTAAGCCCGGCATACGACGTGCGGATGCCGGGCTTAGGGTGATCAATCGAACGGATGGCTGTGGGCTGGGTGTTACCCCTTCGTCGCGCCGGCCAGAAGCCCGCGAACGAAGTACCGCTGGAGGCTGAAGAAGACGATCAGCGGAATGATGAGCGACACGAACGCCGCGGCGGTCAGTCGCTGCCAGTCCTGCCCTCGCGTACCGGTCAGCTCGGCCAGCCGCTGTGTCAGCGGCGCGACATCCGGTGTGCCGCCGGAGAAGATCAGCGCGACGAGAAGGTCGTTCCACACCCAGAGGAACTGGAAGATCGCCACCGATGCGATCGCCGGCAGCGCGAGCGGCAGGACGATCCGGAAGAAGATCTGGCCGGGGCTCGCACCATCGACGCGCGCTGCCTCGATGACCTCGCCCGGGATCTCCGAGATGAAGTTGTGCAGCAGGAAGATGATGAGCGGCAGACCGAACATCGTGTGCGCGATCCAGACGGGCAGGTAGTTCTGCTCGGGAATCATCGGAATGACCTCGTGCAGGCCTTCCTGCAGCGGCCGCAGGAAGGTGGTGAACATCTGCAGCAGCGGCAGGAGCGCCATCTGAAGCGGGACGATCTGCAGCGCGAAGATCAGGATGAACAGCCAGTTCGAGCCCTTGAACTTCATCCACGCAAAGGCATAGGCCGCCATCGCGCCGAGGATCAGCGGGAAGATCGTGCCAGGGATCGCGATCGCCAGCGAGTTCACAAAATAGGAACCAAGCTGCGGCGACGACGCCGATGACGACAGGAGCACTTCCTGGTAGTTCTCGAGGGTGAAGCCCGGGTTCTGGAAGATCGTCCACCAGCCCGTCGACTGGATGAGCTCCGCAGGCCGGAACGACGAGACGAAGAGCCCAAAGGTCGGGATCGTCCAGATGACGGCGATGATCAGGGCGGCAAACGTTGCACCGCGCGAGGTGAGCCGACGCTTGACGCGTTTCGATTTGGTGCCGAGCTCGATCGCTTCACCGCGCTCGATTTGTTCGAGGGCTTCAGCGTTGCCCGTCGTGGGAATGATCGGTGTGCTGCTCATCGGATTTCCCTCTGCTGCTTCATGAGCCTGATGTTGTAGATGACGATCGGGAGGACCAGGACGAACAGAACGAGCGCGAGGGCTGAGCCTCGCCCCGGCTCTGCGGCCCGGAACGCCTGGGTGTACATCTCATTGGCGATGACGCTGGTGTTGAAGTTTCCCGCCGTCATGGTTCGAACGATGTCGAACACCTTGAGCGTCGCAATCGAGATTGTCGTGATGACCACAACGAGCGAGCCACGGATGCCGGGCAGGGTCACGTTGATGAACCTCTGCCATGCGTTCGTGCCATCAATCTCGGCGGCCTCGAGTTGCTCCACCGGAACCGCCTTGATCGCGGCGGACAGCACGACCATGGCGAACCCGGTCTGGATCCAGATCATGACGATGAGAAGAAGGAACGTATTGATCGGCGAGGTCTGCAGCCACTGAACCGGCTCGCCTCCGAACCAGATCACGATCTGGTTAAGCAGGCCGATCTGTTCGTCGCCCGACTGGCGGTAGTCGTAAACGAACTTCCAGATGATTCCGGCGCCGACCATGGAGATCGCCATGGGCATGAACACGAGGGCCTTGAAGAACTTCTCACCCCGCGACTTATCGATGAACACGGCGTAGGCGAGGCCGACGATGGTGGACACCGTCGGGACCAGGAGCACCCAGATCACCGTGTTGAGGAGCGTGCTCAGGATCGCTGGCTGAGTGAACATCCACACGAAGTTGTCGATGCCGTTGAAGTCGCCCTGGTTGTTGGTGAACGCAAGGAGGCTCGTGCGGATGGCCGGATAGATCAGGCCGAGCAGGACGAGGATAAACGCCGGGGCGAGGAAGACGACGAGCTGAACCCAGTCTTTGCCACGCTTCGGAGCCTTGTCGAGGAAGAAGAACAGCAGGCCAACGATGGCGGCGAAAATCGCGAGGCCACCCACAACCTGGATGATTTTGCCGATGAGGTCAGCGGTCGTCATGAAACAACGCCTTTCGGAACGAGGGAAATCAAGGGCGAGGCCACCGTGAGGCGACCTCGCCCTTGAGAGGCGGTATCAGCTAGTCCTGCGGCCAGCTGGCTTCGATCGTGTCCACGGTCTCCTGGGTGCTGTCCCCGGAAACCCAGGCAACGATGCCCTTGAAGAACGAGTCGGCGCCAACGGCAGCCGGCATCAGGTCGGATCCGTCGAAGCGGAAGACCGTGTCTTCGCCCTGGAGGATCTCGATGCTCTCCTTGAGCACGTCGCTTGACGCGTTCTCCGGGTCAAGTCCCTTGTTCGCGCTGATCACACCGCCGAGTGAAACCCGGATGTTTGCCCAGGTGTCGCTCGAGAGGTAGGTACGGACGGCGTCAACTTCTTCGCCCTCGTTGAAGGCAACGGGGAACTCGCCGCCACCGGTGACAGCGGTTTCGCCGCCGGCCTCAACCGAAGGAAGGAGGAAAGCGAAGACGTCTCCGTCGGGGCTGACCTCGGTTCCCTCGGGCCAGAAGCCCTCGTAGAACGATGCCTGGTGGTGCAGTGAGCACTCGCCGTCGAGGATCGGAAGACCACCGTCAGCCATCTCGGTGGAGATGACGCTTGACACGTCACCGAGGCCACCGTTGACCATGTCGGGGTTCTTGATGATCTCACCGACAGCATCGAATGCTGCAACGATCTGCGGGTCGTTGAACGGGATCTCGTGGTTGATCCACTGGTCGTACACGTCAGCGCCAGCATGGCGGAGCACGTAGTCTTCAACCCAGTCGGTTCCCGGCCAGCCGGTGGCGTCGCCCGAGCCGAATCCAACGCACCACGGCTTCTGGCCGTCTGCGACGATCTGCTCGCTCAGAGCCGTGAGCTCATCGAGGGTCTCGGGGACTTCGTAGCCCTTCTCCTCGAACTCGGTCGGTGAGTACCAGACGAAGCCCTTGACGCTGGCCATCAACGGCGCTGCGTAGAACGTGCCGTCGTAGCTGCCGTAGGTCTTCCAGTCTTCGCCCCAGAACTCGTCGACGTTGGCTTCAACGGCCTCAGGTGCCGGCTGGAGCCAGCCGCCGGTAGCGAGTCGCTGCAGCAAGCCTGGCTGCGGCACGATTCCGATGTCGGGTGCGTTGCCAGCCTCGGCAAGCACCGCGATCTGCGCTTCGAATTCCTTGGTGCCCTGGTACGAGATGTCGATCCCCGTGCAGGTCTCGAAGTCACTCCATGACTCGAGGAGACGGTCGGCCTCGGCGTCAACGATCGTTCCGCTGATGCTGACCTCGCTGCCGTCGAAGGTTCCGTACGTCTCGTAGTCGGAGCAGTCCGTGTTCTCCTTGTCGCCTGCGGCGACGTCGCCGGTGCAACCGGTCAGTGCCAGGCCGAGAATGCTCGCCGCTGCAAGCGGCGCGAGCACCCGGCGATGGGTTTTCTTCAAGCTCATCTGTGTCTCCTCGTTGAGTGTGATCGTGAGGCGAGTTCGTCGCCTCAGCACTGCAGGTGCGGGTCCGGCGCCACATAGGGAACCGGTTCCATGCACAAACTACGGCACACCGGCGAGATGCACAAGCCGGGCTTGTCCGACGCTTATCGGCACGTGTTCGCGCTCTCACGGCTGTCACTGTCGCGCTGAGGCGACACTCGCTGTGACGCGGGGATGGCCGGGACACCCCGCTTTGTGTAACCGGTTCCATAAGGCCCGTCTATGGGCTAGCCTGTGACCGACCGCATCCCCCAGCGAGGGTGGGTCCCTCTTTCACCGGCGATCGGAGGCCCAGTGTCGAGTGCCATCGCTGATGTTGCCGCCAGGGCCGGGGTGTCGAAGGCCACGGCGTCGCGTGCGCTCTCCGGCAACGGTTATGTCGCGGAGGCAACCAGGCTGCGCGTGATCGCTGCCGCCGAGGAGATCGGTTACGTCGCGTCCTCGAACGCCGCGAGCCTCGTGACCGGGCAGACCAAAAACATTGGCGTCGTCATGCCGTTCATCAACCGGTGGTTCTTCGGCGAGGTGCTCGACGGGATCGAACAGGCGCTCCTTGACCGCGGGTATGACATGACCCTGTACAACCTGCACGCCGGTTCCCCGGACCGTCAGCGGGTCTTCGACTTCTTTCTCGCTCGCAAGCGCTTCGACGGCATCATCCTTATCGGCGTTGAACCGACCGAGGCAGAACACCAGGCACTCACCAGACTCGCGGTCCCACTCGTCGGGATCGGATTCCCGACCGACGGCATCCCGACGCTTGCGATGGATGACAGGGGCGCAGCCAGAAGAGCCACCGAGCACCTGATCAGCCTCGGGCACCGCCGCATTGTCCATATCGGGGGCGAGGATGCCGATGAGTCAGAATGCTCCGTGGCCGCGCAACGGTCCGCCGGCTACCGCGAGGCGATGGCCGCCGTTGGTCTGAAGTCCGAGTCAAGGATCGAAACGACGATCATGAGCCTGCCCGGCGGTTACGACGCAGGCGCGAACATTTTGAGCAGTGCCCAGCGGCGGCCAACGGCAGTGTTTGCCGCCTGCGACGAGATCGCCATTGGGACAATGATCGCTGCGAGGCGACTCGGGCTCCGCGTGCCGGACGATCTCTCGGTCATCGGCATCGACGGCCACGAGTACGCCGAAATGTTCTCGCTGACCACGATCGAGCAACGCCCGTGCCAGCAGGGCGGCGACGCGGTCACAGCGCTTCTCGACGCGATCGCCGGAAACGCGGTACAAGCCGCCGTTATCGACGTTCCCGCCCGCCTGATCGTCCGAACCAGCACTGCACCGTTTGCCCCGGCGCGGACCGGGCTGCCCCCTGTCGTCGAGCGGGCGCCTGCAGGACCACAGTCGGCTTAACAAACGAATGACGCCGCTCCGTGAGGAGCGACGTCATTCGGTTCGACCCTGACGGATGCCGAAGCACACGTGTCAGGGACGGTGGAGCATTTCGACCGCGCAGAACTATCCGCGCGGGTCACGCCACAAGTAAGAGCCCCGAGGGGCGCAAATTACTTGAGGTTGACGGTTGCGCCGGCTTCTTCGAGAGCAGCCTTTGCCTTCTCGGCGGTCTCCTTGTTTGCACCTTCGAGAACGGGTCCCGGTGCACCATCGACGACGGCCTTGGCCTCGCCGAGGCCGAGCGAGGTGAGCTCGCGGACAGCCTTGATGACCTGGATCTTCTTGTCGCCGACAGCCTCGAGGATGACGTCGAAGGAGTCCTTCTCTTCAACCTCTTCTGCAGCAGCACCGGCAGCAGCCGGTCCAGCAACAGCGACGGGTGCAGCCGCGGTGACCTCGAAGGTCTCCTCGAATGCCTTGACGAACTCGCTGAGCTCGATGAGCGTGAGTCCCTTGAACTGCTCAAGCAGCTCTTCAGTTGACAGCTTTGCCATGATTTTCTCCCTTAGATTTCTTTGGTCTACTCACCGCTGTCCCAGGTCTGAACCTAGGAAGCGGACTCCTGCTTCTCACGCAGCGCGTCGACCGTGCGAACGGCCTTCGACAGCGGTGCGTTGAACAGATATGCGGCTCCGAACAGCGAGGCCTTGAAGGCGCCGGCAAGCTTGCCGAGCAGAACTTCGCGGGACTCGAGGTCGGCGAGCTTGCCTACCTCTTCGGCGGTCAGAGGGTTACCGTCAAAGTAACCGCCCTTGATCACCAGGAGAGGGTTTGCCTTGGAGAAGTCGCGCATGCTCTTCGCAACGGTGACAGGGTCTCCGTGAACGAAAGCGATGGCCGACGGACCAACGAGCTCTTCGTCAAACGACGAAATGCCCGCGTTGTTCGCGGCAATCTTGGTCAGCGTGTTCTTCACCACGGCGTAGGTTGCGTCCGCACTGATGTTCTTGCGCAGCGTCTTGAGCTGGGCAACAGTGAGGCCGCGGTACTCGGTCAGCAGAACGGCGGTCGAGCTCTGGAATTTCTCCGTGAGTTCGGCAACCGAGGCTTCCTTGTTCGCCATAGCCACTCCTTGATTAGTCTTCCTCGCACCGCGGAGGCGATGCGAGCCAAAAGGGGCAGTCGGTTTTCGGCAAAAAAAAGAGCTCCGGCGCAAGCGCACGGAGCATTTTGAGAGAATCTCTAAGAATGTTTCGTTCACCTGCGCGGGTTGTCTCAGCTGAGAACCTTCGATCGGATGCACACTTGCGCGAGCACGCCGAAAACCTGCGGTCTTTGGTTTTGTCCCAGCTTATGGCATCCGCTTCACTTCGCCAAATCGCGTGCTGTCGTCAGGCGAGCGGGCTGAGCGACAACTCACGCAGCAGGGCGGCGGGGTCGTCGTAGACGGCAATGGCGCCGGCCGAGAGCAGTTCAGCCGAACTAAAACCGCCGGACAGCAGGCCGACCGTACGGACGCCGGCGCGCGATGCCGCAATGCAGTCCCAGACGGAATCACCGACGAACACCGCCTCACCTGCGTCCACTCCGGCTTTCTTGAGTGCGATCTCGACGATCGACGGGTCGGGCTTGGCGGTCTCGACATCGTCGGCGTTGGTGGTGGCTTCGATGGCGTCATCGACGTCGAGCTTGCCGGTCAGGATCTCCAGCTCGTCCTCGGGCGCTGAGGTCGCAAGCACGATCCTGAGGCCACGGCCGTGAAGTTCACGGAGGAGGTCCCGCGCCCCGTCGAGCGGACGCAAGCGATCGGCGAGTTCCTTGTAGTACTGCGAGTGCAGGTCTTTGGCACGATCACCGAGTTCGTCGACTTTGTCACCCAGCAGCGCTTCGAGCAGCTTCGCGGAGTCCAGGCCGATCGCGCGGTGGATGCGCCACGACGAGACTTCGGCACCGACGTCGGCGAAGGCGTGCGCCCAGGCCTCGACGTGCAGGTAGTTGGAATCGACGAGGGTGCCGTCGATGTCAAACAGAACGGCGCTCGGGGACGTGGCTGGTGCGGCTTCGGTCAATGGATTCTCCTCCGGTTCGCCGCAACTGTAGCGCGACGCGATCCTCCTCGTCAGGGGATTGCGCCAGCCGCGTCCTTTCCATCAGTGACGGGCGCGGTGCCCTGATCGGCGAGGGGCAGGCGGATGCTGAATCGGGTGCGACCCGGCGCCGACTCGACGGCGACGGTACCGCCGTGTGCCTCGATGACGCCGCGGGCAATGGCGAGCCCGAGCCCGGTTCCGCCTGACGCGCGCTGTCTGGACGAGTCCCCGCGCACAAACCGCTCGAACACCGACCCGAGCAGGGCCGGGTCGATGCCGGGGCCGTTGTCTGTGACGGTGATCTCGGCGGTGTCCCCGTCGACGGAGAGGGCAGTGACCACTCGGGTTCCATCCGGGGTGTGCACTCGCGCGTTCCCGAGGAGGTTTGCGACGACCTGGAACAGGCGCTGCGCATCACCAAGAACGACCACATCCCGGCCGGGCAGTTCGAGTTGCCAGTCGTGGCCTGACGCGGCCGCTCTGGCGTCGTTGACGACCGAGGATACGAGCGCGCTGAGCTCGACGGGTTCCTTTGCCAGTTCCCGCCCCTCGTCGAGCCGCGCGAGCAGCAACAGGTCTTCGACGATCGCGGTCATCCGCACAGCCTCCGACTCGATCCGGCCCAGGGCATATGCGGCGTCCTCCGGGAGTTCCTCGCCTGACCGTCGGGTCAGCTCGGCATATCCGCGGATCGACGCGAGCGGGGTGCGCAGTTCGTGGCTGGCATCCGACACGAAGGTTCTGACCTTGTTCTCGGATGCCTGGCGAGCGGAGAGCGCGGCGGCGACGTGACCGAGCATCCGGTTGATCGACGCACCAACCCGCCCGACTTCGGTGTCGGGGTCGGCGTCCTCAAGTGGCACTCGGACGGCGAGCGCGACCTCGCCGCGGTCAAGCGGCAGTTCTGACACGGCGGTCGCCGTATTCGCCACCCGGTCGAGCGGGCGAAGCGCGAGCCGCACGATGACGTACGAGGCCGCACCGGCGACGACGAGAACGCCGAGCGTGATCGCACCGATCACGGCAATGAGCTGCCCGAGAGTGAACTCGAGGTCTGCGAGCGGAAGTCCGACGATCATCACGCCGTCCCCCGCCTCGACCGCCACCACCCGGTAGGAACCGAGCTCACCGCCGAGGTCAATCGACTCCGGCTGACCGCCCATGCTCACGGTCAGCAGCGTCTCCACCTGTCCCGCCGTCAGCGGCTGCAGGTCGCCTGCGTCGTCGAGGTAGCCGGCGTAGCGCACCGCTCCCCCGGAGATGATCGCGCCGAGCGTGCCCGCGGACTGCCCGGGCACCCCGATGAACTCGGGCACCGGCGGTTGCCCCCTCGGGGACATCGGGCCATCGTTACCGCGGCGCGCTTCCTCGGCGCCGTACGACCGCGAGGTCGCGGCCGTCAACTGCGCGTCGACGCGGTCGAGCAGCACCGTCCGCACGCTCACCACGCTCGCGAAACCGATGATCACCGCGGCGAGCGCCAGCAACGCGACGACAGCGACGACGAGTCGTCCCCGCAACGTCCACCGCGACATCCGTTTCATGGCGTCGTCTCGGCCGCCTTGAGCATGTATCCGGCCCCGCGAACCGTGTGGATCATCGGCGGACGTCCGGCGTCGATCTTCTTGCGCAGGTAGGAAATGTAGATCTCAACGACGCTCGCCCTGCCCTCGAAGTCGTAGCTCCACACCCGATCGAGGATCTGTGCCTTGGAGAGGACGCGCCGCGGGTTGCGCATGAGGAAGCGGAGGAGTTCGAATTCGGTCGCGGTCAGTTCGATCGGGGTGCCGCCGCGCGAGACTTCATGGCTGTCTTCGTCCAGAGTGAGGTCGCCGACGGTGATGACGGGGCCACCGGTCGCACCGGTGAGCGTTGAACGCCGGATCAGCGCGCGCAGGCGGGCAACGAGTTCCTCGAGGCTGAACGGTTTCGTCACGTAGTCGTCTCCGCCGGCGGTGAGGCCGGCAATCCGGTCGTCGAGCGCGTCCTTCGCCGTGAGGAACAGCACCGGGACGTCGTCGCCCTGTTCGCGCAGGCGGTGCAGCACGCTCAGCCCGTCGATGTCGGGAAGCATGATGTCGAGCACGATGGCGTCTGGCCGGAACTCGCGCGCAACGTCGAGTGCTTTCCGCCCGGTGGCTGCCGTGCGGGTCTCCCAGCCCTCATAGCGAAGCGCCATCTTCAGCAGGTCGGTCAGGCTGCTCTCGTCATCGACGACGAGCACGCGGATGGCACTGCCATCTGCTCGCTTCAGGGGTACGGATGCCGCTGGCAGCGAAGAAGACTCGAAAGCGCTCATATTTCCAGTATCCGCCCGTTGCTATGAGCCACCTATGAGCAATCTTGGGGGATCCCGTGGCCCCTGTTCGTGTCGCTACACCCGTGGCTGAGCCGCCCACTATTCTCGGGGCATGACCCGCTCCGTCGACGTGGCCAGCCGCACAGTTCCAGCGGGTCGCGACCTCACACTTGACCTTGCCCGCGTGTTCTGCGTTGTGCTCGTCGTTTTCGTCCACATCCTGTTCACGGGGGTCGGGCGCGACGCAAACGGATCGCTCCTGATCGAAAGGACCGTGGAGTTCCAGCCGTGGTTCAACGCCGCGACGTGGATGGCGAACATCATGCCGCTGTTCTTCGTGGTCGGCGGCTACGCGGCGAGAGCAGGCTGGCGATCCGCCGTTGCGAAAGGCACGACCGCCGATCAATTCGTGCGCGTTCGCCTGGCGCGCCTCGCTCGCCCGGCGCTCGTCGTTTTCGTCTTCTTCACCGTCGTTCTCGGCGCTGCCGGAGCCCTGGGCATCGACCCTGAACTGGTCGACGCCATAGCGATCGGGGTCGGTTCGCCGCTGTGGTTCCTCGCCGCGTACATGATCGTCCAGGCGCTCGCGCCGGTGATGATGCGGTGGCACGACCGGTACGGCGGGTGGGTGCTCCTGGCGTTGTTCGCTGCGGCGCTGGCGATTGACGGCATCCGCTTCGTTGTGGCTGGCGGCCTTCTCGGCATCGACCGGCTTCCGCCGACCGGATATGAACTCGGGCAGGAGCTCTTCGGCATCCCCAACGTCGCTTTCGTCTGGCTCTTCGCCAGCCAGGTCGGCTTTTTCCTCTACGACGGCTGGTTCGCGAAGCGCCGGTGGTGGCAGCTCCTCCTGCTGGTTGGCGCCGGCTACATCGCCGTGTGGCAGCTGGTTGCCCTCGGCGGCTATTCGGTGAGCATGCTCGGCAACCAGTGGCCGCCGACCGCGCCCATGGCAGTGTTCGCCGTCATTCAGGCGGCAGCTTTGACCCTGCTGCACACACCACTGACCGCGATGATGCGCACGCGAGCGGCGCAGGGTGCCGTGTTCCTCGTCGGATCGCGGCTGATGACCGTCTACCTCTGGCACCTGCCGATGATCATGGTGCTCATCGGCATCCAGCTGCTCCTGCCACTCCCGTTGCCTGAGCCGGGGAGCGCCGCATGGTGGTGGACGCGGCTCCCATTCTTCGTCCTGGTTCTCGGGGCCGTGTGGGTGCTGTCGCTCTGGCTGATCAGGTTCGAGAAGGTGCCACCGATGGGTGCCCCGCGTATCGCGGCGCCGTGGGCCACTCCGGTCGCTGTTGCACTTTTCGTACTGCCCATTCTGGCGATCACGGCGTACGGACTGGACTTCCCGCTCGCCGCGATCGCACTTGGAGCCTGTGCTGCGGCACTCTGGCTGACAGGGTCGGTGCCAGAGCGCAGCATGAGGTGACGTCTCGGTATAGTACTTCGCATGCGAAACAAAAACGCGGAGACCGTCGTCGAAGAAGTAGTCATACCGACCTCGTCAGGCACGATTCGTGGTCACCTCCGTACGCCGATGTCGGGCACCCTGACGGGCGCTGTCTCCGTACATCCAGCGACAGCGGTTCCCGAGCGTTTGTACACCGGCTTTGCGGAGTATCTGGCGGCGGAAGGATTTGCCGCCATCACATACGACTACCGCGGCACAGGGGCGTCTGGAGATCCGCGGAGCAACCGAACCCTCCGAATGCGCGACTGGATGTCGGTCGACGTTCCCGCGGTGGCCGAGTGGACCGAGGAACGGTTCCCGGATCTGCCCCAATTGGCTGTCGGGCACAGCATTGGCGGTCACGCGCTCTCACTCAACTACGGTTCGGCCGGCCTGGCGGGATTCGTGACCGTAGCTTCCCACGCTGGTGTTACCGCAGCGATTCCGCAAACCGCGGAGCGATTGCGCGTCGCGGCCGTGCTGCGCGTCCTCGGGCCGGCATTTGCTCGAACCATCGGCTACGTGCCCGGGCGCCGTCTGGGGCTGGGCGAAGACATGCCCGGCGCTGCGATGCTGGAGTGGAGCCGGTGGTCGCGTACGCCCGGGTACTTCTTTGATGACCCCACCATGGACGCAGCGAACCGTGCCGCCTCCGTTCGAACTGCCGTCCTGGGAATTGGATTCACGGATGATCCGTGGGCGACGCCCGAACAAATCGATCTGATTGCCAACCATCTCACCAACGCCCAGGTGAAGCGACGAACCATCGAACCGGCATCCGTCAGCGCGACGAGAATCGGGCACATGGGCTTCTTCCGCCGAGGGCTCCGCGACACGCTCTGGCCGGACGTCACCGACTGGCTGAACGAACGAGCACGCACTCACGTATGAACCGAAGCGCTGCTCCACGTCAACGGCTGATATTTCTGCTGACGCTCGCCGAGCGATCGGTGCGCAACTGGATAGACGATCGAGGACGTACCCACGGTGTCACGGCCGCGACCGCTGGGGCCCTGATGTTCATCGCCGCAAATCCGGGTACGACGATGAGCCAGCTCAGCGGAGCGCTGCGCACCTCTGCTGCCGGGACGAGTGGGCTTCTCTCCCGAATGGAAGCATCCGGCCTGATAGTTCGCGCCCTGGACGAGTCAGACCACCGCGTTACCCGCATCACCCTCACGGAGTCCGGTGCACGGGCGTGTGCGCTGGCCCGCGCCAGCACACTCGAACTCAACTCCATTCTTACGGCCGGATTCGACGAATCCGAACAGGCAACCATCGCCCGCTGGCTTCAACACGTCGCCGACGCACTCGGTGCAGACCGTAGTGACCATGCCGGGCGAAGTGCCGATCGGCGATCGGTTAGCGACGGCGGCGCCTCGTAGCGACCATTCAGTCGCGCCAGGAGTGCTGCGGGTCGTACCCGAGCACCCGTCGTGCCTTGTCGATCGACAGCAGCGTGTCGTTCTTCCCCAGCTCGCGCGTCACGGGGACGTCGGGGAAGACCTCGGCGACGAGTTCGTCGTTCGGGCGTGACATGACGGTATCCGCCGCCGCGATGATGAACCGATCGAAGCCTGTGGTGTCGAGCTCGAGGGCGCGCTCAACCGCCTGGGCACCGTCCCGTCCGTCGATGTAGCCCCACAGGTTCCACTTCCGCAGCGACGCGTCAGAGTCAAAGTCAGGGAACTCCGCGTAATCCTCGGGATTCATCACGTTCGAGAACCGGAGCGCAATGATCTTGAGGTCGGGGTTCCACCGCACGAGCTCGATCGCCATCTGCTCTTCGAGGTGCTTGACCAGCGAGTAAGTGCTCTCCGGCCGTGCCGCGTACTCCTCATCGATGGGAATGTACGGCGGGGGCGTTTCAAACGGCAGGCCGAGAACCGTCTCGCTCGACGCGTAGACGATGTTGCGGATGCCGGCGCGAATAGCACCACTCATCACGTTGTAACTCGCGAGGATGTTGTTGGAGAACGTCGCCACGTTGCTCGCCAACCCGGCGGCCGGGATCGCGGCGAGGTGAACGACAGCATCGAATCCCGAGTGCCTGTCGTCGACACCGAGCAGTGCGTCGAGGGTCTGACCGTAGTCGGTGAGGTCGACGCGCACGAATCCGGGCCCACGCTCCCCCGTCATGTCGAGGTTGATGACGACGTGCCCCGCGGCGCGCAGTTCGCGGACGACGGTGCGTCCCAGTTTTCCGGATCCACCGGTAACAGCAATTCTCATGGGCCCATTCTGTTGCAGTTGGGGCATCGGGGGTATGGGTGGCGCTCGGGCGTGGTTGAGTGTAAGCATGCAACTCGTCCTTTACACCTCGTCGTTCTGCACCCCGTGCGCCCGCGCCCGAGAGGTGCTCGCCGAAGCCGAACGCGTCGTGCCCAAAGCCAGGGTGGTCGAGCGTGACGTCGCCATCGAGAATGCGAAGGCGGCGGATGACGGCATCCGCCTCACCCCGACGGTTCTCGTCCTCGACGACACGGGCAAGGAAGTCTTCCGCGCGACGGGGGTTCCCACGCTCAACCAGGTGCTCCGGGCCGCAGCCAAGGCGCTCTGACGCTCCGGACCGGGTGTTCGGGCTGAGTCAGCCGGCCGGACCCGCGCGGTCCAGAAACCGACCGCCCCGATAAGGCGCGCCGACAGGGTGCCGGTGGCGGGAGCATCCGCCCGGCCGAGGCACAATAGAGTGTGACTTCCAGCCATCTTGACCGCCTCGTTGCCGATTCATCGGACCGGGTGGCCTGGCTCAGGGCTCGCTCTCGCGGCATCACCGCGACGGATGTGGCCCGGCTCTCGAGCGCGAAGTCGATCGACGCCGTCGCCACCGAGAAGCTCGGCGGCGGTCCCGGCTTCTCCGGGAACGCCTACACCGACCACGGTCGGGCGCGCGAACCTGAGATTGCTCGCTGGGTGGCCGCGACCCACGGCATTTCGCCGTCATCGGCGCTCTTCCACGCGGAGATCGAGAAGCGCCACCTCGCGACCCCTGACGGCCTCGCCGTATCAACGTCGGGTGCGCTTGTGCTCGCCGAGATCAAGACAACGACCAAGCCGTGGTCGAGCGTTCCCCGCAACTACCTGCGTCAGATCTGGTGGCAGCAGTACGTGCTCGGGGCAGAGCGAACCCTCGTGGTCTGGGAACAGCACGCGAACTTCGTGCCGGTCGGCGAGGAACCGATGTGCCGCTGGATCGACCGCGACGAGAAGCAGATCAACCAGCTGGTCGGACTCGCCAACAACCTCATCGACGAGTTGCACCGCCGAACCACGCGGGTGTCGCGGTACCTCGTGCACGACGACCCGTACGACATCCCCTGATCCCCGGTCCGTCGCGGCCCTCCCTGTTCGCGACCGCTGCACTTCCATGCCCGCGCTGCAGATGTTTATGTAGCGCAGGCATGGATCCGTAGCGCTCGCGGGACGATTGTTTGCTGGGTGGGAACTCGGCCGTAACACCACTGACTCATTGTGGGCGTTAGCTGTAAACAGAGCAACAACGACAGGGGACAGAGATGCGTGAGGGTGTGGGGATTGCGTGGCAGACTCGGGGCATGACTGGATCATCTGATGCGTCCCCGGCGGGAGCATCAGCCCCGCCCGCGATTCCCGAAACCATGCGCGCGGCGGTCATCGATGCCACCGGCGACGCGAGTGCACTGCACGAGGCCACTGTCCCGGTCCCGTCCGCGTACAACTCCGAGTTCATCGTGCAGGTCGTGGCCGCCGGCATCAACCCCATCGACGCGAAGACGCGGGCCGGACGCGGCGTCTCTGCGGGCATCCCGAGCTTTCCCGCCGTGCTCGGCTTCGATTTCAGCGGTGTCGTCGTGAAGTCACCGTATGAGGCGCACCCGTTCGCTCCTGGCACCGAGGTGTACGGCATGACCATGGTTCCGCGCACGTCGGGCAGCTACGCGCAATTCGTCGCCGTGTCGAGCCTGTCCGTCGCGAAGAAACCAGCGGCGCTCTCGCACGTGGAAGCCGCCGGTGTGCCGCTGGCCGCGCTGACCGCCTGGGGGATGGTCGTCGAGGTCGCCAAGGCTCACCAGGGCCAGCGCATCCTCATTCACGCAGCGAGCGGCGGCGTCGGGCACTTCGCCCTGCAGTTCGCCAAGTATTTCGGTGCGCACGTCATAGCGACAGGATCGAGCCGCAACCAGGAATGGCTGAGAGAGCTTGGCGCCGATGAGGTCATCGACCACGGGACGACCCGATTCGAGGATGCCGTCAGCAAGGTCGACGTCGTCATCGACCTGATCGGAAATGTCAGCGACAACACGGGCTCGCGCTCTCTCGGTGTGCTGCGCGATGGCGGTCTCATCGTCAATGCGCCGACGGGCAGCTGGCCGACCTTTCTCGCCGAGGCCGCTGCCGCGGGAATGCGCGCGACGACGTTCAAGGTCGCGCCGGACGGCGACAGCCTTTCGACCATCTCCCGCCTGCTCGAGTCGGGGGATGTTCGCGTGTTCGTCGACCAGGTATTCGATCTCGGCAACGCCGCCGAGGCGCACGAGGCACTCGAGTCCGGGCATACCCGCGGCAAGATCGTGCTCACGATTCCCGCACACTGACGGCTGCGCCACACAAGCGCCGCGTCCGGGCGTCAGCTCGCTCGTTCCGAGAGCGCCTGCCCGAGTTCGCTCCGGAAGTAGAGAACGCTGTGTCCGTGCCTCGTCGACGTCACGAGCCCGGTGTCCGCGAGTACACGCAGGTGCTGGTTGACCGCCGAGGTGGAGATGCCAAACCTGATCCCGAGCTCGGTCGATGACGCCGGCGAGCCCAGCGCCCTGAGCAGCGCCGTGCGCCGGGAGCCGATGAGGCTGACGAGAGCGCCCTCCGGTGCCAGAGTCTCTGGCTCCCACATCGCGCCCTGACCGCGCGCGGGGTACATGACAAGCGGGGCCTGCCCGGCCTCGACCGGCGCCGACGCCCGCCGGGTGAACATCGTCGGGACGAGGGTGAGACCGAGGCCACCCGTGTACTCGGTCCGGCTCTCCGGTGCGGCAAGGGCGATCGACACCACTCCGTTCTCATAGGTCACCGCCGATGAGACACCGTTGAGCATGACGGCGAGCCCGTCCAGCGCCACGACACGGCCCCTGTGCACGATGTCGGACTCCAGGATCGCCCGCATCCGGGGCCAGTGCGGGCGGAAGCACGCGTCCCAGTAGTCCCGGAGGGCGCTCACCATCCGCCGGATGGCCCGGTCAGGCGGCCCGGCAAACACCGGAGGCAACTCAGGGTGCACCGAGAGCACCCCGCGCAAAAAATCGGCGGCCGGGAGCGCCTCGAGCCGGGCGAGTTCGTTCTCGATTCGTGTGAGGGGCGAGTCCGGCCGCGGGTTGAGGAAGTCAGGTGTCCACAACCGGTCGTTGACCAGCGCCGCGAGCACCTCGGTGTCGAGGGAGCGCCTCGCGTCTTCTGTTCGAATGACCCACGGCAGCTGCAGCGGGTAGCGCCCGGGATCCCGGATCGACCGCAGCGAGAGACCGAGCTCACACAGCGGCGAGATTCCGAACCGCACGCCACCGAGATCGGACTCGCTGAGTTCGTACCGCAACATGTAGCCATACGCTACATCACTAACGGATGCCGTTCCGCGCGTGGGAGAAAGGAACGTGAGCGCACCACCACCGAGCAACGCCCCCTCCCTCCCCGACACCACACCGATCCCGGCAGACGGCATCCGTCGTCGTGATGGCAGATGGTTCGCTTCGATCACGCGGGATCCCGTTCTGAGTCGGCTTGTGCTCGCCACCCTCGTTTCGACTCTGGGCCGTGGCGTGTTTCTCACGCTCACCGTCCTGTACTTCACCCTCATCGTGGAGCTGCCCGCGATCGAGGTCGCCCTGCTTCTCACGATCTCGAGCGCCATCGGAGTGGGAACGTCTTATCTCGGCGGCCACCTCGCCGACCGGTTCAGCGCCAGGCGCCTCGCCGTCTGGCTGGTGCTCATCGAAGCCGTTGCGCTCGCGTGCTATCCACTGGCGACCTCGTTCCCCGTGGCACTCGCCGTCGCGTGTGTCGTCACGGCAACCGCGAGTGCCGCGCACTCCACTCGCGGCGCGATCATCGCCCGCGCCTTCACCGGGCAGGGCAGGGTGGGCGCCCGCGCCGTGCTCCGCACCGTCACGAACATCGGCATCTCGCTCGGCAGCGCCGCCGGCGGAATCGCACTGCTGCTCGCCACCCCGACGGCCTACCGAAGCGTGATGGTGATCGCCGCGGTCCTGACGGGAGCGAGCGCGTTCGTGCTCGCTCGCCTGCCAAAATCCGTCGACGCCCCGCAGCACGACCCGACGAGCGACGTGCCCCGCCCGGTGCGGGGGCGCTCACCGTTCCGAAATCCGACCTACCTCGCGCTCACTGTGCTCTCCGGCGTGTTTGGCATGCAGTTCGGTGTTGCCGAGGTTGGCCTGCCGCTGTGGATCGTCCACGACACCCGGGCACCAAGTGCTGTGTACTCGCTCCTGCTCATCCTCAACACGGTCCTCGTGATCGCATTCCAGGTGCGGCTCTCCCGTGGCACCCACGATGTCGCGCACGCCGGAAAGATCTCGGTGCTCGCCGGCATCCTCATGGTTGTCGCCTGCGGTCTCTACGCCGGGTCCGCTGACGTCGCCATCGGCGTCGCCATCGCCCTCCTCGTGCTCGCCATGGTCGTGCACTCCTTCGCCGAGATCCTCTCGAGCGCCAGCAACTGGGGGCTGAGCTTCGAACTCGCGGACCAGTCGCGCGCCGGTGCCTACCAGGGGGTCTTCGCCATGGGCTATTCGCTCGGCGCCATGGCCGCACCGCTCGTCATCAGCGCGACCGTGCTCACTCACGGCACGATGGGCTGGCTGGTTCTCGGTGCCGTCTTCCTGCTGTCAGCACTGGGGATCAACCTGCTCGCCCGACACCACCTCACGACGGCCCTGCCAGTGCCCGCTCCATGACGAAGTCGCTGTGCACCTCGGGGCCAAGCGAGAACTTCTTCTCGCCAACGATGGCGAACCCGCTCTTCTCGTAGAACCGGATCGCCCTGGCGTTGAGCTGGTTGACCCCGAGCCAGATGCCCGCTGCACCCCGCTCGCGCGCTGCGTCGAGCGTCGCCGTCATCAGCGCCGCCGCCACACCCCTGCCGTGAACCCCCGGCAATGCGTACGCCTTGCTGAGTTCGATGGTCGGCCTGATCGTCACCGCAGCGGCGACGTCGGCGTCCGTCGGTTCGCCGCCGATGAGCATCATGTATCCCACCGGGCCACTGTCGTCCTCGGCCAGCAGGATGCCACGGTTGCCGTCGTCGAGGTACCGATCGAAGCTCCGCTCCGTCAGATTGCCGGCGATGTACTCGGCAATCGCCTCCGGCGCGCTGCCGGGAGGGCAGGCGAGCGGAAACGTGACGGCAGCGAGCTCCCCCAGCCCAGCGGCATCCGTCGGTCCGGCACGTCGAACAGTCAGGGTCATCCCGCTATTTTATGGAGCACCGGATGCCGTCTGGCACGCAAAAAGGACCCCGCCGAAGCGAGGTCCTTTTTGTGTGTTCCGAGGAACTAGATGGAGTTGATGTCCATCGGGATGCCAGGACCGAAGGTGGTCGAGACGGTTCCCTTGAGGATGTAACGGCCCTTCGAGGAGGACGGCTTGAGGCGGTTGACCTCTTCGAGAGCGGTCGAGATGTTCTCGAACAGCTGCTCGGGCGAGAACGATGCCTTGCCGACGACGAAGTGGACGTTGGAGTGCTTGTCAACGCGGAATTCGATCTTTCCGCCCTTGATGTCGTTGACGGCCTTGGCCACATCGGGGGTGACGGTTCCGGTCTTCGGGTTCGGCATGAGGCCGCGGGGTCCGAGGACCTTTCCGAGACGACCGACCTTGCCCATGAGTTCCGGGGTCGAAACCGCGGAGTCGAAGTTGGTGTAACCAGCGGCCACCTTTTCGATGAGCTCGTCGCCACCGACCTCGTCAGCACCGGCAGCGATTGCTGCTTCTGCTGCAGGGCCCGTTGCGAACACGATGACGCGGGCGGTCTTACCGGTGCCGTGAGGAAGAATCACGGTACCGCGGACCATCTGGTCTGCCTTGCGGGGGTCGACACCGAGCTTGAGGGCAACCTCAACCGTTGAATCGAACTTGGCTGAACCGGTTTCCTTGGCAAGGTTAACTGCCTCGGCTGCGGTGTAGACCTTGTCAGTGCCGATTTTCTCGGCGGCGGCCCGGTAGGCCTTTGACTTCTGTGCCATGTGAATTTCTCCAATTCGAGAATGTGGTCATTTGCGCCTGGCCGGCGCTGCCACGAATGTTGTGTCGTGAGTCGGCATCAGACGGTGTCTGGCCGACTCGGGTGGGATCCGCCGCCTGTGATGACGGCTGGGTGTCCCGAGGTGTTACTACGCTTCGACGGTGATTCCCATGGAGCGAGCGGTTCCGGCGATGATCTTCGACGCAGCGTCAATGTCGTTTGCGTTGAGGTCGGCCATCTTCTGCTCAGCGATCGAGCGGACCTGCTCCTTGGTGAGCTTCGCAACCTTGACGGTGTGCGGGGTTCCTGAACCCTTTGCAACGCCGGCAGCCTTCTTGATGAGCTCTGCAGCGGGCGGGGTCTTCAGGATGAATGTGAACGAGCGGTCCTCGTACACGGTGATCTCGACCGGGATGACGTTTCCACGCTGGGACTCTGTCTGGGCGTTGTATGCCTTGCAGAATTCCATGATGTTCACGCCGTGCTGACCCAGTGCCGGGCCGATTGGCGGGGCGGGGTTGGCGGCGCCAGCCTTGATCTGAAGCTTAATCAGACCAGTGACCTTCTTCTTCGGAGCCATGTTTCTTCCTTCTTATTGGGTTTCGAGCACCGTCCGTGTGACGGGCGCTCTCCCGCTGGCCCGGTTGGGCCGCGGTGGTTGAGAAAACTTCTAAAGCTTGGTGACCTGGTCGAAGCTGAGCTCGACCGGGGTCTCGCGCTCGAACAGCGATACGAGCACGATGAGCTTGCCGCTCTCCGGCTTGATCTCGCTGATCGAACCGGGAAGGCCAGCGAACGAGCCTTCCTTGATCGTGATGGTCTCGCCGATTTCGAAGTCGACCTCGGCGGGAATCGAGCGAGCCGTCTGGCCGCCCTTCGCTCCGGTGGCCTTCGACTGTGCGGCTTCCTTGACCTCGACGAGGCTCTTCAACATGTTGAAGGCCTCTTCGAAGCGCAGCGGCGTCGGGTTGTGGGCGTTGCCCACGAATCCGGTGACGCCGGGCGTGTGGCGAACCACAGACCAGGAGTCTTCGTTGAGGTCCATGCGAACGAGCACGTATCCGGGGATGCGCACACGGGTGACCATCTTGCGCTGGCCGTTCTTGATCTCGACGACATCTTCCATCGGAACTTCGACCTGGTAGATGTAGTCGGCGACGTCGAGCGATCCCTTGCGCTGCTCGATGTTCGCCTTGACCTTGCGCTCGAACCCGGCGTAGGAGTGAATGACGAACCATTTGCCCGGCAGGCTCCGCAGTTCCTTGCGGAATGCGTCGTAGGGGTCGGCGTCTTCTGCGTCGGCCTCGTCGCCAGCGGCGGCAGCCTCGACGACATCGGCAACGCCGGCATCCGGCTCCTCGCCGTTGTACGGCGCGACCTCTGGCTCGAATTCTGCTTCTTCTTCGCGCTCGACCTCGATGGAATCTGCGAGAGCGAGAGCAGCGGCTTCAGCCTCTGCAGCCTCGTCGATCTCGAGAGCGTCATCGACGATCGCATCGGCTTCGGGATCTACGGCTTCGGCGAGAGCCTCGACCTCCTCCTCGACGTCAACGATGACATCCGCGGTGTCTTCGATGTGCAGCGCTTCGTGCTCGGCGGGGTTGACAGCCTTCTCTTCGGCCGCGAGCACGTTGCCCTCCTGGGCTTCGTCGTCCTCACTGGACTGCTCAGCGGCAGTCGACCAGTCGACGTCGTCTAGATTTCTCTCCGACACTTAAATCTCTTTCCTTTGGCTCTCGTTTGGCCGGTGCACGGCCACGTTGCGCTGTATGAGGTTCGGATGAACGGATGTCAGCGGCTAGGCCGCCGGAGTACCGAACGTGAAGATCACGACCCAGCTGAACACCTGATCCAGGCCCCAGACAAGCGCCATCATGATCACGACGAACACGAGCACAACACCGGTGTAGCTGAGCAGCTCCTTGCGGGTCGGTGTGACGACCTTCTTGAGCTCAGCGACAACCTGCTTCAGAAACAGGATGATCCCGGCGAAGGGTCCACGCTTTGCGGCACGGTCCTTCTTCGCTGCTGCGACGATTTCCTCGCTCGGTTCGTCGATAACTTTTCGGGCCACCTGGTTACACCTTTCATGTGCCGGGGTGTTAACACCGACGCGCAGGGCGGACAGGACTTGAACCTGCAACCTGCGGTTTTGGAGACCGCTGCTCTACCAATTGAGCCACCGCCCTATGACCGGATACCCGGTCGGGAAGCAAAAACCTGATTCACGATTCTGACCCGCAATCCCCTTCTTACGGCGGTTGCCGAAAAAAGATGAAAATAGGCGCAAAAAAGCTTGGCAGATTTCAACTACCTCCCCAAGTGTACAGGGCGAAATGCTCTCCGCAAACACGAGCACGCAGAGCACGGCAACCTGACGGGTGTTTACAATCACGACCTCGGCGCGTATGGTTCCTATAGGATATTGGAAGCCGTGATGGCGACCCTGAATGCAATGGAGCACAATGTCGACTGAGAAACCCAAGTACACGGCTGAGACCTGGCCCATCGCCACCTGTCTCCACGCTTTCCCGCCGGTCGATAAGCAAGGCCTCGCCATGCACGACGCCCCGGCCGAGGTGTGGGACGACATGTTCGCACAGGTGACCGACGTCGGATTCACCCTGGCCGAACTGGCTGACAGCCACGTGCGCCCCGCAGACCTTGAACCATCAAGGCGCGACGAGTTCCTGTCCATCGCGAAATCGCACGGAGTCGGCATCCCCTCGGTGCACCTCCAGCGCCAGAGCGTCATCATGCCGGGCTCTGAAGAGAAGAACCTCGCGTACGCGCACCGCACCATCGACGCGGCAGCCGAATGGGGCATGGAGGTCTTCTCGACCGGCCTGCACCAGCCGTTCAGCGACGCGCAGAAGAAGGCGCTCTGGTTCTGGACAGCGGAGGGTCCGAAGGACCCTGACGACCGCGACGTCTGGGACACCGCCGTCAAGCGCATCCGTGAGCTCGGCGAGCACGCGGCATCCGTTGGTCTTCCGCTCTCCCTTGAGATGTACGAGGACACCTACGTCGGCACCGCGGACAGCGCCGTTCGGTTCGTCGAAGATGTGGGCCTCGACAACGTCGGCATCAACCCCGACGTTGCAAACCTCATCCGCCTGCACCGGCCCGTCGAGGACTGGCGCGAGCTCTTCGCGAAGACGCTCCCCTATGCCAACTATTGGCACGTCAAGAACTACACGCGTGACGAAGCGGCGGACGGAAGCTGGTTCACCTCGGTTCCGTCGACCATGGAAGCGGGTCTCATCAATTACCGCCAGGTATTCCGGGATGCCATGGCGCTCGGCTACAACGGGATCATCCTCGCCGAGCACTACGGCGGAGACAGCCTCGGCATGTGTGCCACCAACCAGAAGTACATCCGCTCACTTCTTCCGAAGGCCTAGGAGAGAATCATGACCAATCGCATCATCGCCGTCGTCGGCTCCGGATACATGGGTGGGGGAATCGCTCAGGTTCTCGCCCTGTCTGGTGCCCAGGTCCGCATCGCGGATATCTCCGAGGAGATCGCCGTCAAGAACTACGATCGCCTCATCGAGGAGGCCGCGCAGTTCGTCGCTGACGGGCTGTTCCCCGCCGACGCCGTGGAACGCATCCGCGCCAACGTCTCGCCAGCCGCGTCGATCGAGGAGGCCGTCGCTGACGCCGACTTCATCGAGGAAGCGGTGCCGGAGAAGATCGAGATCAAGCACGCGACGCTCAAGCGCATCAGTGATGCAGCGCGTCCTGACGCGATCATCGGCTCGAACACCTCAACGATCCTGATCGGGTCGCTCGCTGAGGCCGTGACCAACCCGGCCCGGTTCCTCGGCGTTCACTTCTCGAACCCGGCCCCGTTCATCCCTGGCGTTGAACTCATCCCCCACGAGGGAACCGACCCTGCCGCGATCGAGGTCGTCGAAGAAATCGTGAAGGCGACCGGCAAGGAGACGGCGCGGGTCAAGGACGCGACGGGCTTCGTGCTCAACCGCCTGCAGTACGCACTGTTCCACGAGGCGACCCAGCTCGTCGAAGAGGGCGTTGCAACCCCCGAAGACATCGACACGATCGTGCGGACCACGTTCGGCTTCCGCCTTCCGGTCTTCGGACCGTTCGCGATCGCCGACATGGCCGGCCTCGACGTCTACTCGTTCTGCTACGCCTCCCTGCAGACCCGCTGGCCCGAGCGCTTCGCGACTCCGGACTCGCTCAAGGAGCTCGTCGATGCGGGCAAGTTCGGCACCAAGACCGGCGCAGGCTACCTCGACGTACCCGCGGAACGCACTGCGGAGCTGATCGCCTACCGCAACAAGGCATACGTCGCCATCAAGAAGCTGATGGATGAGCTCGGCCCTGCCCCCATTCACCCCTCGAACTGACACGATCGGACCGGACATGGCAACACAGTTTCCCGAATCGCGCGCGGTCATCCTCACCGGTGCCGCGTCACCGCGTGGCATCGGCCGCGCATCAGCCCACTATCTGGCCGAGCAGGGCTGGAATATCGGCATCATTGACCTCGACGCGGATGCCGCGGCATCCGTTGCAGCGGAGATTGCGGAACAGCATGGTGTCGTCGCCGCTGGCGCCGGTGCGAATGTTGCCGACGACGCGCAGGTCCGTGCCGCTTTCGACTCGCTCGAGGCTGCGCTGCCCCAGGTCGTCGCGCTCGTGAACCTCGCCGGCGTATCCTCACCGGTGCCGTATCTCGAGGTGACGAACGAGGAGTGGAACCGGGTCCTGGGCATCAACCTGAACGGCGTCCACTTCGCCACACGGCGCGCCGTCGAGTCCATGGTGAAGAACGGCGTCGGCCGGGTCGTCAACCTCTCGTCGGTCTCGGCCCAGCGCGGCGGAGGCACCTTCAGCAAGACGGCGTACTCCGCGGCGAAGGCCGGCGTCATCGGGTTCTCTCGCAGTGTCGCTCGCGAGCTCGGCAAGGACGGGATCACGGTCAACGTCATCTCCCCCGGCCCCATCGACACCGACATCATGGGCGGAACACTCACGGACGAACGCAAGGAAGCCATGGCATCCGACGGCGTTCTCCCGCGCATCGGCACGCCGCGCGACATTGCCGCCGCCATCTCCTACCTCATCAGCGAGGACGCCGGATACGTGACGGGTCAGACCCTGAACGTTGACGGCGGCCTCTACATGCACTGAGGCCGGGATCATGACGGGAGCAACAGGACCCTGGTCCAAAGGCCGCATCCTTTTCCTCGCCCTCGGGATCATTCTCGTTGGAGTGGGAATCTGGTTGCTCGCACCGAGCATCTTCGGCTGAGCACTCCACCGCCCCCGCGTGCCGCGCGCGGGCTACATCGAATAGACCTCAAAGGAGAGCAGTTTGTCCGCGCTAAACCCCACTGCCGGCATTGATCCCAATGCCCACAGCCCGGCGCTCAAGTCGGCGATTTCAAAGGCGGCTCGGCACCTCATGCCGATGCTCGTCATCCTCTACTTCGTTGCGTTCCTCGACCGCACGAACATCGGCTTCGCCGAAGATGCCCTGTCGATGGACCGCGGGATTTCCCAGGGAGCGTTCGCGCTCGGTGCGGGAATCTTCTTCATCGGCTACGCGATCTTCGAGATCCCGAGCAACTTGCTGCTGAAGAAGTTCGGAGCGCGGTTCTGGCTTGCCCGGATCGCGATCACGTGGGGCATCGTCGCCGCGGCGTTCGCCTTCACCACGAACGACACAATGTTCATCATCCTGCGGTTCCTCCTCGGTGTCACCGAGGCCGGGCTGTTCCCCGGTGTCATCATGTTCCTCGCGGAGTGGTTCCCGAACAAGGTCCGCGTGCAGATGTTCGCTATCTTCTACCTGGCACAGCCGTTCTCCCAGATGCTCGGGGCACCGCTCAGCGGCGGCCTGATCAGCTTCGGTGACACCCTGACGCCGTGGCACGGCTGGCAGGTGATGTTCTTCGTCGAGGGCATGTTGGCGGTTGTCGCCGGTATTGCCGCGCTCTTCTTCCTTGTGAATAGTCCGCAAAAGGCGAAGTTCCTCAACCAGGAGGAGAAGGATGCCTTAACCGAGGTCATGGCGAAGGAAGACGCTGTACGCACCGAAGACGGCCCCTCCGGCATCTGGCGCGCGATGTCGAACTGGAAGGTCTGGTACTTCACCCTTATTTACTTCTGCCTCCAGATCGCGGTTTACGGCACCACGTTCTACCTCCCGCAGCAGGTCTCCGGACTGATCGGTCAGGATGTCGGTTGGCAGGTTGGTCTTGTCTCGGCTATCCCGTGGCTGGTCGGTCTGTTCGCCTGCTACCTCGTGGGCAAGAACGCGTCGACCATCAGGTTCCGTCGCAATTGGGGCACGCTGTTCTACATCTTCACCGGTCTCTCGATCTTCGGCTCTGCCTGGGCTGGCGCGAACAACCTGCCGGTCGTTGGCATCCTGTTCATCACACTTGCGGTCGCCAGCTTCCTCTCGGTTGGTCCGATCACCTGGTCGTACCCGACGGCGTTCCTCACCGGAACGGCGGCGGCCGCCGGAATCGGCCTGATCAACTCGCTGGGTAACCTCGGTGGATTCGTCGCACCCATTATGCGTACGAGCTTCAACGAGACCGCACCCACCGAGAGTGGAATCTGGGGCATCGTCTCGCTCGGTGTGTTCGCGTTCCTCGCGGCCGCGATGATGTACTGCACCCGGTTCTTCAAGGCGCGTGCTGATGCGCTCCTCGAAGAGGCTCCTCCGGGACACTAGCTGTCACGGTGAACCGGGTCGGGTCCTCAAGGACCCGGCCCGGTTTTCGTTGGGTGGGTGGTCGCTCGAGTCGCCGCTCGAGCCGGTGCCGCGGCGCCGGGAGGAAATACCGGGGGTCCACCGCCGGTAGCGGCGCCGACCCCCTGATCCGCCGCCCGAAACAACACCCCTTGCTGCGAATCGCTCGCCCCCGCCGCCGGCTGGCCGCGAGCCGCCGCTCGAGCCGGTGGCGCGGCGCCGGGAGGAAATACCGGGGGTCCACCGCCGGTAGCGGCGCCGACCCCCTGATCCGCCGCCCGAAACAACACCCCTCAGGGCGAAGGAGAGTCAGCGCGTGTGCGCGTCCGACCGCGACCGCGACCGCACCTTCTCGATGTGGTCCCGCATGGCCCCGGCGACAGCGTCCGGGTCGCCGGTGCGGAACGCCTCGATGATGTGCGTGTGCTCGTTGACGGCATCCTCGGCGTCGGTGACGCCGCTCAGCACCGTTTGGCGCATGCGGTGCACCCTCGTCGAGATGACCTCGGACATGTCGATGAGGAACTGGTTGTTCGTGCCCTCGAAAATGAGGTGGTGGAAGTTCCAGTCGACCGCGAAATACTCACGCAGCAAAGCCACCGAGAGGGCGCCACCTTGGGCCGCCGCACGCACGCGCTCGGTCACCTTCCGGTGCTCCTCGAGCGCTGCCTCGAGCAGAGGAACCAGTTCGTCCGAATGACGTGCCGCGAGCGCCGCGGCACCGCCCTCGAGCACGATCCGGGTATCGAAGAGCGACTCGAGCTGTCCGTCGGTGATCTGCGGAGCGACCCGGTAGCCCTTGAGCGGCTCCCTCGTCACGAGCCCCGTGCGCTCCAGCTGGACGAGTGCCTCGCGCACCGGAGTGGGCGACACATTGAGGTCACGGGCGATCGCGTCGATCGAGAGTCGGGTGCCTGGAGCGACGGACTGGCTGACGAGCATGTCAAGCACGAGGTCATAGACACGGTCCCTGAGCCCTTTGCGCTCAATCACCCCCGCCTGTCCGAGCGGGTAGGTGGATTCAGGCATTGGCTCTCCTCGACGTTCCGTTCTCGAGAGTACCAGCGCCGTGGGGTGCCTTCGCGGCGTCCGCTGCTTCGTCGAGGATGACACGCACGGCATCGGGGTCGTGAGCGAACCGTCCGAGGAACAGGCCATCGACGCTGTCGGCGATGTGACCGAGGAGGCCAGGGCCTGCGCTTCCGCCGTAGATCACTACCGACCCCGGGAAGTCGGCGAGCGAACTGACGTACTCGCGCAGAGCGGAGCAGACGGCGCGGATGTACTCGGCCGACGCCGGTTCCGGCGCACCGATCGCCCAGTGCGGCTCGTACGCAACGATGACCCGGCCGTTGTGGCCGGCGGTTCGGCTGGGTTCAAGGGCCGACGCGATCTGGGCCGTGCAGTCAGCGATGGCGTCCTCCGCGGTCGAGCGCACGGCTTCGCCGATACAGAGCACGGGATCGAGCCCGTTGCGCAACGCCGCATCGGTTTTCGCCGCGACAACCTCGGCTGTTTCGCCAAACAGACGCCGCCGCTCGGCGTGCCCCACCTCCACCACGCGGCAACCCAGTTCGGCGATCTCAGCCCCGCTCACCTCTCCGGTATACGCGCCGCTGTCCTCGGTGCTGAGGTCTTGCGCGCCGACCAGCGCAACAGCCCCGAGCGCATCGATGGCGGCAGGAACCGAGAGGAAGGTCGGGATGACGAAGAGCTCGACGGTGCCGTCGGCGATCGCCGGATTGTCCCCGGCGATCGCGGCGACGTCGCGGCACCAGGCCACGGTGCGAGCGTGACTGAAGTACATTTTGTGGCTCACCCCGATCAGGAATCGAGGTGAGCCGGCCGGCGGCATCAGACGCCTTCGTAGCTGCGGATCTCCTGCACCTTGTCGTTGGAGGCGCTCGACTCGTCGAAGGTATAGGTCAACCACTCGCGCACGAGGCGTCGAGCGAGTTCGAGTCCGACGACGCGCTGGCCCATGCACAGCACCTGCGCGTTGTTCGAGAGCACGGCGCGCTCAACGGAGTATGGGTCGTGGGCCGTGACGGCGCGCACTCCGGGGACCTTGTTCGCCGCAATGGCGACGCCGAGTCCGGTTCCGCACACCAGGAGGGCGCGGTCGGCCTCGCCTCGAGCTACCATTTCGGCTGCCGCTATCGCGATCGTCGGATAGTTGGTGTGGCCATCGGCGTTCACGCCAACGTCGGTGACGGATGCCACGAGGTCGCTGCCCTCGAGGTCGGCTTTCAGTCGTTCCTTGTACTCAAATCCTGCGTCGTCAGAGCCGACGACGATACGAAGTGCGCTCATGTTGTGCTCCTGTTCGTGGGTAAATCAGAGAACGGATGCCGTGGGCAGGACACCCTGCACCGCCGCCGCGATCATCGCGAGTGACACCGCACCGGGATCCGCGACCCCGAGCGCCTTGTCACCGTGCGATCGGGCGCGGCCCATCCCCGGCATCATGTCGGTGGTGCCGTCCGCTGCGTCCTGTGCGGCAGTTGCCGCGGCCGACCATGCGGCGGGAAGACTATCGCCGGAACCAATACGTTGGCTGAGCGTCTCGGCGAAAGGCACGAGCGCGTCGACCATGGTCTTGTCGCCAACCTTCGCCTTACCGAAATCCATGACGGCATTACTGGCGCCGACGAGTCCATCGGCAACGGCGTTCGCCGTGACCGGTGCCGTGTTACCGAGCCGCTCGCCGACGGTGCGGAGGATGACCGCCCAAATCGCGCCGGAGGTACCACCGGCCCGGTTCGACCACTCATCCGCCGCCGAAGCGAGCACACTCTGGGCGCCGGCCCCGTTCGAGTGCGCGGAGCGGGCAGCGGCGAGCGCGGCGTGTGAGCCGCGCTTCATCCCGATACCGTGGTCGCCGTCCCCGGCGATCGCGTCGATGCGGCCGAGTTCTTCTGCGTTCGCGTCGATGACCGAGACGATCGCCTCGAGCGCAGTGACAACCACCGCAGCAGCACGCCTGGACTCGTCGCTCGCGTCGGGGATGACCTCCTCGGCAACCGAGTCGTCGATCTCGTCCCGTTCAACCTGCGCAGTGCTGTCGACAGAACCCGTGCGGAACGCGGGGGTGTCGGCAGGGGCGCGCCACAGGGTCTCGAGCTCGTCGTCGAGCCAGAGCAGGGTGAGCGAGACACCGGCCATGTCGAAACTGGTGCAGAACTCGCCGACGTGCGGATCGACGATCACGGCACCGGCATCCTCCAGCAACGTGGCGATGCGGTCGAAAACGACGTAGAGCTCCTCGTTCTTCACCGAGCCGAGGCCGTTGAGGATGGGAACCACCCGCGCACCCGACACGGTAACACCGTCGGGAATCTCAGCGGGGTCGAGGAGGCGCTCGACGAAGAGTTCCGCGAGGCCGTCTGCGCTGGGGATGTCGACCTCGTCGATGCCAGGCTCACCGTGGATGCCGAGACCGATGGCCATCCGTCCCTCCGGCACGGTGAACAGCGGTTCGGCGGCTCCAGGCAGCGTGCACCCGGTGAAGGCGACACCCATCGTGCGTGTGCGATCGTTCGCGAGGATGGCGGCTCGCTCGACGCCGTCCATGTCGTACCCGGCCGCGGCAGCGGCGCCGGCGGCCTTGAACACCGTGAGGTCCCCTGCGATCCCCCGGCGCTTCTCCTGCTCGCCCGCTGGTGCGCTGAAGATGTCGTCCGTCACCGTCACGGTCCTGCAGTCGATGCCGTCGGCACGGAGTTTGTCCTGCGCTTCGGTGAAGTGGAGAACGTCGCCGGCATAGTTGCCGTAGCTCAGCAGGACGCCCATGCCCTGTTCGCTCGCGCGAGCGACCGATTCGACCTGCCGCGCGGACGGCGATGCGAACAGGTTTCCCATGGCGGCCCCGTGTGCCAGACCGTGACCGACCAGGCCGCCGAACGCCGGGTAATGACCTGACCCGCCGCCGATCACGAGGGACACCGTCGGTTCTTCCGAGCGGGTCGAGCGGGTGACCCCTCCTGACACCCGGCGGACCCATCGCGCGTTGGCGCGAGCGAATCCATCGGTCATTTCGTCTGCAAAGTTCTCGGGTTCGTTCCAGAGCCTGGTCATGTGTCTTCCTCGACGTTGAGTGTGTGGTTCGACTAATCCTATAGGATATTTCCAGTCGTGTCGATGGGTCTCAGCTACGCGACTTGCCGACGAAAACCGACCGTCATTCGGTCCGATCGGGTGCGATGACCCGGATCACCGCGGAATCATCGGCGGCACCGAGACCCTGCGCCTGGCCAAGCAGGAACAGCTGTTCGGCTGCCGCAGCGACCGGTGCCGGCAGCCCGGCGGCACGCGTTGCCGCGCCAACGATGCCCAGGTCCTTGACGAAAATATCGAGCCTGCTCAACACCTCCGCGCCATCCTCGTCGTACGCTTCCAGCATCCGCGGTCCGCGATTCGAGAGCATGAAGGATCCGGCCGCGCCCGCCTCGAGGGCCGCCAGAGCGTTGCCCGGATCGAGACCCAGTGCATCAGCCAGGGCAAGCGCCTCAGCCGCTGCCGCAATGTGGACACCGCACAACAACTGGTTGACGGTCTTCATCGCCTGCCCGTCGCCCGGCTTGTCGCCCACCACCGTGAGCGTCGACGCGAGCAGGTCGAGGACCGGACGAGCGCGCTCGAGCGCCCGGGGTGACGCCCCGACGACAATGAGCAAATCGCCCTGCCCTGCCCGAACCGGACCACCGGACAGCGGCGCATCGACAAGCTCGACCCCACGCTCGGCGAGCCGATCGACGGTCGCCGGAATGGCATCCGCCCCGATCGTGCTGGTGAGGATCACGATGCTTCCGGGCCGAAGCACCTCGGCGACGCCATCGGGCCCGAAGAGGGCACTGTCGAGCTGCTCGCCGTTTCTCACCGCGATCAGCACGATATCCGCGCCGCGCGCAGCGTCAGGTGCCGAGTCGAAACAGGTCACGCCCCGCTCCGCGGCGAGCGCCATCCGTGCCGGATCGAAGTCGAAGGCCCGCACAGACAGGCCGCTGGCGAGTCGCGTCGCCATCGGCAGCCCCATGGCCCCGAGACCGAGAATGGCCACGGTGTCAGGGGCGGATGCCTGGGGTGTCGTCGTCATGCGGATCTCCTGTCAGCGCCGTTGCGGGTCACACCCGCGGTGGATGTGTCCGACATCTTATATATTTGGCGCTGTCACCCGGAACGGACCGTGGCGGTTCCGGAGCGGCAGTGGAGCCACAGCGCCGGGTCGACCGGCAGTATCAACGGGGAGCAGCAGATGAGCGACACACCGAACGCGCCGGCGGGCCGCACGATGCAGGAACTCTCGACGGGACTCCCCGCGCCGCTGACCATCCCTGACGCACGTCGGAGGATTCGCGAGGCCAACGAGTCAGGCAACCGCTGGGTGATCGTGCTCGACGACGACCCGACCGGAAGCCAGACCGTTCACGACACCCCGGTGCTGACCAGCTGGGACGCCGATGACCTCGAGTGGGCGTTCGACCAGCCAGGCCACGGGTTCTTCATCCTCACCAACTCCCGCGGGTTCAACGACGACGAAGCCCGCGAACGGGTATCAGAGGTCGCCAGAGCGGTCGAGCGGGAAGCCAGGAGGCGAGGCGCTGAGATCGCGCTGATCGCGCGCGGCGATTCCACCCTCCGTGGCCACTACCCGCTCGAAACAGACGTGCTCATCGAGCAGGCGGCAGCCACTGGGACGCCGTTCAACGCTCTCCTCCTCGCGCCTGCCTATTTCCCGGCGGGGCGGGTAACCGTGGGAGACGTGCACTACGTCGGCACCGGGAACACGTTCGTTCCCGTCGGACGCTCGAACTACGCGAAGGATGCCACGTTCGGCTTTTCGGCATCGACCCTTCCCGAGTACATCGAGGAAAAGACGGGTGGTGCGATCGCGGCGACGGATGTGATCAGCATCGGTCTCGAGGACATCCGTGAGGGCGGCCCCGAGCGGGTGCGCGACATTCTCCTGGGCTGCACCGACGCCCAGCCGGTCGCGGTCAACCTGCTCGATGAAGCCGACCTCGACGTCGTCGTGCTCGGGCTGTTGCTGGCAGAAGAACAGGGAGCCAGGGTTCTGACCCGCTGCGGGCCGTCGTTCCCGGGAGCGAGGCTCGGCATCGCCGCCCGCGATCCGCTCACCCACGACGAGATCTTCGCCGGGGGCGAGCGTCCTGGCCACGGACTCGTCGTTGTCGGGTCGCACGTCGAGCTCACCACCCGCCAGGTCGCGCACCTGCAGTCCGAGGTCACCGACATCGAGACAGTTGTCCTCGACGTGCCGCGACTGCTCGACCCCGAAGGCACCGGCCCCGAACTCGCGCGGGTCGCCGAAGCGCTGATCTCGGCGCTCGGCCGCACAGACGTCGTCCTCGCCTCGAGTCGCGAACAGATCACCGGCGACTCCGGTCATTCCAGCCTCGTGATCGCGCAGACGGTCTCCGCGATGCTCGTCGCACTCACCGAAGTCGCCGTCAGTGATGCGACGCCAGCGTGGGTGATCGCCAAGGGCGGCATCACGTCGAGCGATGTTGCCACGGGCGGTCTGAAGATCCGACGGGCAATGGTGGCTGGCCAGCTGTTCCCCGGCATCGTCTCGGTCTGGCTGCACGTCGGGGAGGACAACCCGGCCCTGAGTGGGCTCCCTTACGTCGTCTTCGCCGGCAATGTTGGTGCGGACGAGACCCTGGCTGAGGCCGTCAAGATCCTCCGCGGCGACGCTCGCGCCTGACGCACGGGCGCGGCCGGGCGGTTACGCCGGTGCGTGTGCCTCGAGGAAACGGTAGACCTCCACCTGGTCGACGCCCGGAAATGTTCCCGTCGGCAGCGCCGCGAGCAGACTCGTCGGCGTCCGTGCCGCAGGCCAGGACTGGTGTTCCCACTTCTCGGCGAGCTCGCTCGGTGCGCTCTTGCAGCAGCTCTCGTCCGGGCAGCTGGAGCGCGACCGGTTGGCCGTCTCCCGACCACGGAACCACTTCACGTGCTCAAACGGCACCCCGACGGTCACCGAGTAATCGCCCTCCTTGGCCTTCTCGATCCGCGACGTGCACCAGTACGTGCCGTTCGGGTTGTCGGTGTACTGGTACCAGGGGCTGAACCGGTCTTCAGCAGCGAAGACGGTGAACGCCGTCCACTTGCGACAGACGGTCGTCCCCTCGACCGCGCCGAGGGCATCCGTCGGGTGCTTCACACCGTCGTTGGAATACGCCTTCACGATCGTGCCCGATTCGTGGACCTTGGTGAAGTGCACGGGGATGCCGAGGCGTGCGGTGGCGAGGTTGGTGAAGCGGTGCGCCGCGGTCTCGTAGGAGACGGCGAACGCGTCGCGGAGATCCTCCATTGAAATCCGGCGGAAGTTCTTCGCCTCGGTGAGGAACCGGACGGCATCCGACTCCGGCAGCAGGATCGCCGCCGTGAGGTAGTTGGTCTCGACCCGCTGTCGGAGGAAGTCGGCGTAACTCGTCGGCTCCAGGTGACCGAGCACGTGGCTGGCGAAGGCCTGCACAACGGGTGAGCGCGAGTCGCGGGATGCCGACTGCGACGTGGGCAGGTAGATCCGGCCGTTGCGTGAATCGGTCACCGACCGGGTCGAGTGCGGCAGGTCACCGACGTAGTGCAGCGTGAACCCGAGGTGGTTGGCCATGTCCCCGACGAGCTGCTGTGACACCGGGCCGCCGGTGTGCCCGACGGCGGCGAGCAGCTGCTTCGCCTGCGCCTCGAGCTCGGGGAAGTAGTTGTCTTTCGCCCGCATCGTCGCCCGCAGTGAGGCATTTGCTCGCCGGGCCTCCTCCGGGGTCGCCGCGCGTTCGCGGTGCAGCCGCTCGACCTCGGTGGCGAGCGCCAGGATCGTGCGCAGCGTGTCATCGCTGTGCCCCTTCGACACCCGGATCGGGTCGATGCCGAGCGCGGAGAAGACCGGGCCGCGCTGGGCACGTTCGAGCGCGATCTCGAGGGCCGCCCGCTCGCTCGGGGCCTCATCGCGCAGAAGATCGTCGGTAGTTGTGCCGAGCGCCGTCGCGATCTGGCGCAGCATCGAGAGCCGTGGCTCCCGCTTGCCGTTCTCGATCGTCGACACCTGGGACGGTGCACGGTCGATCGCCGCCCCCAGCTGCTCGAGCGTCATTCCGCGGGCAACGCGCAGCGAACGGATGCGACGCCCCAGCAGGAGGGCGTCGACGGTTCCCTCGTCGGACTCGGGAGTAGCGAGAATTCGGGGGTCAGCTGCGGTGCTGGTCATGGTGTCATCGTCGCATTCGGCGGTCCTTTCGACAACCAGAAGAATCGCGCTTTTTCTGCGGACTTTTCCGGGTCGGGCGTCTGGCGGCGCACGCAGACTCTCTGTACGACCTCCGAACCATGGCTCTTCGAAGCCGGTTCGGCCCACGACGAAGGAGCACAACGATGAGCACCGACAACACCCGCCCAGGCGACCAGGTCCAGACCGCGGCCGAACTGCAGCTCGAGTGGGACGCCAACCCCCGCTGGGAAGGTGTCCGGCGTGACTACACGGCCGCCGAGGTCGTCGCGCTTCGGGGCAGTGTCCGTGAGGACGCAACCCTCGCCCGTCGCGGTGCCGAGAACCTGTGGAACCTCATCCACTCCGAAGAGTGGGTCCCCGCACTCGGTGCTCTCACCGGCAACCAGGCGGTGCAGCAGGTTCGTGCCGGCCTCAAGGCCATCTACCTCTCCGGCTGGCAGGTCGCCGCAGACGCGAACCTCTCGGGCCAGACCTACCCGGACCAGTCGCTCTACCCGGCCAACTCGGTGCCGAGCGTCGTCCGCCGCATCAACAACGCCCTGCTCCGCGCTGACCAGATTGAGTTCGCCGAGACCGGAACCACCACGGTGGACTGGCTCGCCCCGATCGTCGCCGACGCCGAGGCCGGATTCGGCGGACCGCTCAACGCGTACGAACTGATGGCATCCATGATCTCGGCCGGAGCGGCTGGCGTGCACTGGGAAGACCAGCTCGCGAGCGAGAAGAAGTGCGGGCACATGGGCGGCAAGGTCCTCATTCCGACCAGCCAGCACATCCGCACCCTCAACGCTGCCCGGCTCGCCGCCGACGTTGCCGGCGTGCCGAGCGTCATCATCGCCCGCACCGACGCCCTCGCGGCGACGCTGCTGACGAGCGACGTCGACGAGCGCGACCGCCCCTTCCTCACCGGAACCCGCACCGCCGAAGGCTTCTACGAGGTCAACAACGGCATCGACACCGTCATCTCCCGTGGCCTCGCCTACGCCGAGTACGCCGACCTGCTCTGGGTCGAGTCGGCGGAGCCGGACCTCGAGCTCGCCCGCCGGTTCGCCGAGCGCATCCACCAGGACTTCCCCGGCAAGAAACTCGCCTACAACTGCTCGCCGTCGTTTAACTGGAAATCCCACCTCGACGACGCGCAGATCGCGACGTTCCAGAAGGAACTCGCCGCCATGGGCTACGCCTTCCAGTTCATCACGCTGGCTGGCTTCCACGCGCTGAACCACTCGATGTTCACGCTCGCTCAGGACTACAAGAACCGCGCCATGAGCGCATATGTCGAACTGCAGGAGGCCGAATTCGCCTCGGAGGCAGACGGCTACACCGCGACGAAGCACCAGCGCGAAGTGGGCACAGGCTACTTCGACCGGATCGCAACGGCCCTGAACCCCACGAGCGCCACCCTCGCGCTCGTCGGCTCGACCGAAGAAGACCAGTTCCACTAACCATTTTTCCGCCCGGCCGTTCGCGACAGCTCGTTCGCGGCCGGGCGACCCCGAAGGGATTGTCATCATGAACACTCTGCTCACCGAACCCGGCACGACCACGACACCAGCCACCTCCCCCACAGACACCGGCCCTCGCATCGAGGTCGTCGGCAGGCTGCACGAACGATTCGACGAGATCCTCACCCCCGAGGCACTGCAGTTCCTCGCCGAGCTTCACCAGCGCTTCGCCGGTCCGAGGCACGACCGGCTCGCCGACCGCATGCGCCGCCGGTTCGAGATCGGCAACGGCCGTGACCCGAAGTTTCGCGATGACACCGCATCGATCCGGGCGGATGCCACGTGGCGCGTCGCCGGCGCGGGGCCGGGCCTCGAAAACCGTCGCGTCGAGATCACCGGTCCCACCGACCGCAAGATGACCATCAACGCGCTCAACTCGGGTGCTAACGTGTGGCTCGCCGATCAGGAGGACGCCACAAGCCCGACCTGGGCGAACGTCATCGGCGGACAGATCTCGCTGTTCGACGCGATCCGTCGGCAGATCGACTTCACCAGCCCAGAGGGTAAGGAATACACGCTCACCACGGGCGAGACCCCGACGATCGTGATGCGACCGCGCGGCTGGCACCTCGTCGAGAAGCACCTTCGGTTCGTTGACTCCGCCGGTCACTCGATGGCGGCATCCGGAAGCCTCGTCGACTTCGGCCTGTACTTCTTTCACAACGCGCAGGCGCTCATTGACGCGGGCCGCGGGCCGTACTTTTACCTTGCCAAGCTCGAGTCGAGTGAGGAAGCCCGCCTCTGGGACGATGTGTTCACGTTCTCGGAGCAGCGCGCAGGCATCCCGCACGGAACCGTCCGAGCGACGGTGCTCATCGAGACCCTGCCCGCCGCGTTCGAGATGGACGAGATCCTCTACGAGCTGCGCGACCACTGCGCCGGTCTCAATGCGGGGCGCTGGGATTACATCTTCTCGATCATCAAGAACTACCGCGGCCGCGGTGCCCGATTCGTTCTGCCCGACCGCAGCGAGGTGACGATGACCGTGCCGTTCATGCGGGCATACACCGAACTGCTCGTGAAGACTTGCCACAAGCGGGGCGCGCACGCCATCGGCGGGATGAGCGCCTTCATCCCGAACCGCCGCGACCCCGACGTGACCGCCCGCGCGATCGAGAAGGTCTCGGCAGACAAACGACGCGAGGCCGGCGACGGTTTCGACGGCACCTGGGTCGCTCACCCCGACCTGATCGAGACGGCCCGCGGTGAGTTCGACGCCGTCCTCGGCGAGCGCCCGAACCAGCTCGACCGGCAGCGCGACGATGTCGAGGTGACCGCGGCGCAGCTGCTCGACGTGCACATCGGTCGTGCGGTGACGGATGCCGGGCTTCGCGACAACGTCTCAATCGGCGTCCGGTATCTCGAATCGTGGCTCCGCGGCGTCGGCGCTGCGGCGATCGACAACCTGATGGAGGACGCCGCGACGGCCGAGATCAGCCGCTCACAGATCTGGCAGTGGATTCACCAGGACGTGCGCACCGATGACGGCGCCCCGATCACCCGTGACCGGGTCGAGGAGATCCTCACCGAGCTGCTCGGTTCGGTCGACAGGTTCGACGGCGACCGGTTCGACGACGCCGCAGAGGTATTCCGAGACGTCGCGTTGAAGGACGAGTTCCCGACCTTCCTCACGGTGGGTGCGTACTCGAGGTTCCTCGTCGACCTGGCCTGACGGCATCCATTCGCCCCTGACAACGGTCCCCGCACGCTCGTGCGGGGACCGTTTGTGCGATCGCCGAAGAAAACTTTGGAATCGATGGAACCTTTCGTGGCGTGCCGGACACTACAGGTATGAGTATTCCCCTGAGCGACGCCGACGAGTGGCGCGCTGTTCTGGCCGGAGACGGCGAGGCCTTCGCCCGCATCTTCGACAGGCACAGCCAGCGCGTCTACCGCCACAGCCTCGCGATGGTACCGGCGATTGACGACGCCCAGGATGTCGTCGGGGTCACTTTTCTTGAAGCGTGGCGCAAGCGCGGTGACGTGCGTTTTGTGAACGGGTCACTTTTGCCCTGGCTTCTCGTGACCGCATCCCACTCGTCGAGGAACATCTCGCGGGCGGCCCGGCGCTACCGGAACCTGCTCGAACACGTTCCCCGCCCCGACCCGCAGGCTGGACCCGAGCTGATGCTCGACGACGGCGCCGCGATGACGGCGCTCCGTGACCTCGGGACTCACCACCGCGACGTTGTCGCCCTGTGCGTCATCGAGGGCTTCAGCGAAGCCGAGGCTGCCGAGGCCCTCGGTGTTCCGGTCGGAACCGTGAAGTCCCGGCTGCACCGGGCAAAGAAGTCACTGGCCAGTCGTCTTCGCCGGGACGTCACCCCTGAACTGCTGGCTCCGGCGACAAACCGGGCCGCCGCATCCGCCACCCATAACACCGCCTCCGCTTCGATCGAAATGAGTGATTCCCGATGACCTCCCTCGGCACCGAACAATCCAGCGCCCTCCGACGCATCCTCGTCGACACCGTCGAGCACCCTGTGTCCCCTCAGCCACCCAGACGACCTCTGATCGCTGGCCTCATCGCGGTGCCGCTCGCGGCCGCGCTCGTCGTCGGCACCGTCGTGTTCGGCCCCAGTCCGGACGCCGCCCAGGCGTCGGAGGCGCTGCGGAACGCTGCGGACCGGACGATCAGCGTGTCGGACCCTGTGGTTGGCGCGAGCCAGTACCTGAAGATCACCACCGAGGAGGCGTTCCTGGCCTACGAGATCGCCGCGGACGGCGAGTACTCGGCGTACCGGTCGACCTCGGTGTCCGAGGTCTTCGTTCCTGCGAGTCCCGGAGACAGTTGGGTACAGCGGGTGACCGCGCAGCCGGCCACGGAGTTCTACGGTGAGGCGTCGCGCGCGGCAGCCGCGCGTGACTGGGCAAACACGGTTGAGAACGGGGTCGTCCGTATCACGCGGGATTCCGATGGAGACTTCGTCCACGCCCGGGAACTCGGCGGCGAGGTCGACGAGCCCGTTGTGCCGAGCGACCCGGAGGATGCCCTGGCGTTCCTTCACGAGATGCCGTACGGCGACGGCACCGACGCGGGTGCTCTCTCGTACGCCGCACAGTTGCTCCGCGACGGCACGATGGCGGCGGAACAGCGCTCCACGCTGTACCGGGCCCTGGCGCTGCTGCCCGGCATCCGCATCACCGACGGCAACGCTGCCCTGAACGGGCGCACCGGCATCGCATTCAGCATCGACTCCGACACCACGGTCCCGGAGATCATCGTCGACCCGGACACCGGCCAGTTCATCGGCGAACGCTCACTCACTCCTGCTGCGCAGGATGCCATACCTGCCGGAACCGTGGAGTATTACACCGCCGTGACGACAACGGTGGTCGACGAGGCGCCGTAGGCGATCCGCGCCGCCGGCGTCGACCTCGCCTGACGGCATCCGTTCGCTTCCAGTGGCGCGATTACGTCTTATGGAGCCTTCATTCGACGTAATTGCGCGACTGGAAGGCGGAGGCCCTCCAGGAAACGGGGGCCTTGACGAGTTACTTGCTTTTTGCAAGCATGGCTCCTGACGGTGACCGTCACCGCCGGAACGTCAAAGGAGACATCATGACCGACATCTTCGTCAACCTCCCCACAACGGACCTTGAGCGCTGCAAAGCGTTCTATTCGGCCCTCGGCTGGACAATCAATCCGCAGTTCACCGACCAGAACGCCGCGTGCGTCGTTGTCGACACGAACATCTACTTCATGTTCCTCACGCATGAATTCTTTTCCACATTCACCGACAAGCAGATCATCGACACCACCACTTCGGCGCAGGCCTCAACCGCATTCAGCCGGGAGAGCCGTGAAGCAGTGGACGCCATGATGGAGAAGGGGCTCGCGGCGGGGGGAACGGAACCGCGCGCCGCCCAGGACTACGGGTTCATGTACTCACGTGACCTCGAGGACCCGGACGGCAACATCCTCGGATTCCTCTACATGGAACCCGCTGCCGTCGAGAAGGGGCCAGAAGCGTATATGGCAGAACAGGGCGTCGAGGCCTGAAGCGCGCCGCGTCATGACAGCTCGCAATTACGGTCAGAACAGCGGCCTGGTGAGTGCGCTCGAGCTGGTCGGCGAACGGTGGGCGCTGCTCATCGTTCGCGACCTGCTCGTCGGCCCACGCCGCTACACCGATCTCAAGGCCGGGCTGCCGCGCATTCCCACCAACATCCTCAGCACCCGGTTGAAAGAGCTGCAGGAGGGCGGCGTCATCCGTCGCGCCCCACTTCACCACTCGGTCGTGTACGACCTCACCGATGCCGGCCGTGAACTCGAGCAGGTCGTCCTCGCACTGAGCCGGTGGGGGCTCAGCGCGGCGGGCGAACCGGCCGACGACGACATCATCACCACGGAATCGCTGACCCTCGATCTTCGATCCGTGTTCCGAACGGATGCCGCCAGCAGCTACGAACCGACGGCGTACGGTGTGCGGGTGGGTGGCATCCACATCACCGCCAGGGTGGACGGTCCGACGCTCGACATTTCACCGGGCGCCTCGGGTGCGATCGATGCCGACCTCGATTTCGCGGCCGGTCACGGCATCCGTTCGGTGATCACGGGCGAGGTGACGGCGGACGCGGCGATCGAGCGGGGAATCGTGCGGATCCTCATCGGCAACGCGGCGCTGATGGACCGCTTCGCTGCAACCTTCACGGCCGCACGCCAGACGGTACCCTTCTAGGGTGAGCACAACACCGAGACTCTCCACCAAGATTTCCGCCATCGCCGAGTCAGCCACGCTGAAGGTCGACTCGAAGGCCAAAGCGCTGCAGGCCCAGGGCCGCCCCGTGATCAGCTACGCCGCTGGCGAGCCCGACTTCGGGACGCCGCAGCACATCGTCGACGCCGCGATTGCCGCCGCGAGCGACAAGAAGAACCACAGGTACACGCCGGCAGCGGGTCTGCCCGACCTGCGCGAGGCCATCGCCGCGAAGACCCTGCGCGACTCCGGTCTCGCCGCGAGTGCGAGCCAGGTGCTCGTCACCAACGGCGGCAAGCAGTCGGTCTACGAAGCGTTCCAGGTGCTGCTCAACCCGGGCGACGAGGTCATCGTGCCGACGCCGTTCTGGACCACGTACCCCGAGGTCATCGCCCTCGCCGACGGTGTCGCCGTCGAGGTGTTCGCGGACGCATCGCAGGGCTACCAGGTCACCGTCGAACAGCTCGAGGCCGCGCGCACCGAGCGCACCAAGGTGCTGCTGTTCGTGTCGCCATCGAACCCGACCGGTGCCGTGTACTCGCCCGAGCAGACGAAGGCCATCGGCGAGTGGGCGCTCGAGCACGGGCTCTGGGTCATCACCGATGAGATCTACCAGAACCTCACCTACGACGGCGTGAAGGCCCTGTCGATCGTCGAGGCGGTTCCCGCTCTCGCCGAGCAAACCCTGCTCGTCAACGGTGTCGCGAAGACCTACGCGATGACCGGCTGGCGGGTCGGCTGGACCGTGGGACCCACGGATGCCATCAAGGCGCTGTCGAACCTGCAGTCGCACCTCTCGGGCAACGTCAACAACATCGCCCAGCGTGCCGCGATTGCCGCGCTCACTGGCCCCCAGGACGACGTCGAGACCATGCGGCTGGCATTCGATCGACGCCGCAAGCTCATCGTCTCCGAGCTCAATAAGATCGACGGCTTTGCCGTGCCGACCCCGCAGGGCGCGTTCTACGTCTACGCGGATGTGACGGGGCTGCTCGGCAGGGAGTTCGGCCCAGTCACGCCGACGACCTCGCTCGAGCTCGCTGATCTCATGCTCGATCAGGCCGAGGTCGCCGCCGTTCCCGGCGAGGCGTTCGGCCCGTCGGGGTACCTGCGCTTCAGCTACGCGCTCGGTGACGACGCACTGCTCGAGGGCGCCCAGCGGCTGCAGAAGCTGTTCGGGTAGGCGCACCGCCGACGGGTGAACACCCGCCGAGAACATCACTTCCGGTCGAGAACATCCCGCGCAACTGATGCGCTCGACCGCAACTGATGCGTTCGGCGCAGCGCCCGCCTAGAACTCGACGTTCACAAACACCGGCTCGGGCTGCAGCACGACCCCGAACTCCGCACCGACGCGCATCTGCACGTAGCGCGCGAGCGCGGCGATCTCATCGGCCGTCGCCCCACCCGTGTTGGTCAGGGCGAGTGTGTGCTTGCTCGAGATTGCGGCGCGCGAGCCCGGCAACCGGAACCCGCGACGGATGCCCGAGCGTTCGATCAGCCAGGCTGCGGAGAGCTTGACCCGTGCGTCATGCTCGAGCGACGGGCGCGGGACCTCGCCCGTCCACTCACCGAGGGGGATGACGACCGCGTCGTCTGCGTCGTCATCGGCGATCGGCCAGCGCGGGGCGTCCGACGGCAACGACCGGGCGAACGACTCGGAGACGATGGGGTTGGTGAAGAAGGATCCGGCGCTCGAAGTGTCAGGGTCTGCCGGGTCAAGAACCATGCCCTTCGACCGGCGAAGCTCGAGCACGGTGCGCCGAACGTCGGCGATCGGGAGCCGCGTGCCAAGCTCGACGCCGAGCGATGAGGCCAGCTGCGGGTAGGCGACAGGAGCGCTCAGCCCGCCGGCATCCGTCAGTTCAACGTCGATCGACACAACAACACCGTCACGGACCGGCGCCTCCCCGCCGTGCCGCTTGAGCACTGACGTGCGATAGCCAAGGCCCAGTTCGGATGCCGGCACGCGGACGAGGTCGCCGTGCTCACGGGCGAGCAGTTCGACGGCGATGAGGCTCGCCGACAGTTCCTGCCCGTACGCGCCGATGTTCTGGATCGGGCCGGCACCGCACGATCCGGGGATGCCGCTGAGCGCTTCGATTCCGGCGAGGCCGCGATCGACGGCATAGGCGACGAGGTCGTCCCAGCTCTCGCCGGCCTCCACCCGGAGCAGCACGCGCCCGTTCGCGGCACCGACCTGTTCGATGCCCCGCGTCGCGACGCGAACGAGGGTGCCGTCGTAGCCGTCGTCGCCGACGAGCACATTGGAGCCGCCGCCGAGCACGAACGGATCGTCGCCCTCGTCCCAGACTGCGGTGACGGCGCGAAGAAGCTCGTCGCGGGTGGTGGCGGTGACCGTGTGCGCGGCGGGTCCACCGACCCGGAGGGTCGTCAGTTCAGCGAGTGTCGTCATCGGCGGTTATCCGAGCGCAACGCGCGCCTGGGCCTTGCCGAGGACAGTCTTGCCGTCGAAGCTCACCGTGAGGTCGACGCGCGCAATACCCGGCTCGATCGCACCGATCTTCGCGACCACAGTGACGAGGGCGCCATCCTGCGCGTCGACGATGACCGGCCGGGTGAATTTCACCGCGTAATCAACGACGCGAGCGGGGTCGCCAACCCAGTCGACAACCGGCTGAACGGCGAATCCCATGGTCAGCATGCCGTGGGCGAGAACACCGGGCAGTCCAACGGATGCCGCAACATCGTCGCGGTAGTGAATCGGGTTGAAATCTCCGGATGCTCCGGCGTACCGAACGAGCGAATCGCGCGTCAGCGGGAACTCGCGTTCGGCGATCACGTCACCGACGGTGAGCTGGTCAAGGGTCGGGGTACTCATTCGTCACCTCGCACAACAAGGGTGGATGTCGCCGTGACGACGTGGGCACCCGAGGCATCGACCATGGTGGACTCAGCGGTCACCATGGCGTGCGGGCCCAGGGTTTTGACGCTCGTCACCGCGAGGGTCGCCGTGAGCTCATCACCGGCGACAACGGGCCGGGAGAAGCTGAACCGCTGGTCGCCGTGGACGACCCGCGAGAAGTCGATGCCGGCATCCGGTTCGCTGAGCAGTTGAGCGAGTGTCTGCTCCTGCACAACGACGGGGAAGGTCGGCGGGGCAACGACGTCTGCGTGACCGGCTGCGCGCGCGGCATCCGTGTCGAAGTGGATCGGGTTCGTGGCGAACACGGCTTTCGCGAATTCGCGAATCTTCTCGAGCCCGACGAGATATGGCGGGGCCGGCGGGAACACGCGACCCTGAAGTTCGGGGTTTACTGGCACCCGCCCAGCCTACCCGGGCGCGGCTTCGTCCGGCGGCTCACGGCCATAACCTGCGGCCCCGCCGGGGTTCCGCAAGGGGTACCGGCCGTGAGGCGGAATTCGGCCCGGCGGGTCGGCAAAATCAACATCCGAAGAGCCAGGGCGCAGAAACAGAGGCCGCCGAGTCGGAGGTGGAACCGTTCCGCCCGATCTCGCTAGGTCCGGCTGCTGCCAAGGAAGCAGCCGAGCACGTCCCCGATTCCACCCGACGTCTTTCCGCCTCCTCCGAGGAGCCCGCCGAGCACCTCGTGGATCCCGGCGCCGCTTTCCTCGGACGGCTTGTTGCCGCCAAGCAGGCCACCGAGTACCCCACCGAGGCCGGTCGGTTCATCCTTCGGCTTCAGCTGGCGCGGCTGCATCGGCTCGATCGGCTGCACGGTCCGGGTCGTCTGTTTGCGGTCCGAGAACTGCTTCGCGACGTAGCTCAACACGATCGGTGCAAGTAGCGGCAGCAGCTGGCTGAAGACCGAACCGTCGGGCGCTCGAGACTGCCCCGTCCCCGCGGAGAGCGTCGCGACGACCTGGTCCCTGTGCTCGCCGAAGATGTGCCGGACGATTTTTTCCCCGTCCGCAGGGTCGACCTCCTCGAGGTTGACCGGTCCGTCGACGAGAGCGGGCGAATGATCGGAGATCGCTTTCTCGAGGGATGCCGCGCCCGCCGGATCCTCAGCGTTCGTCTCGAGGGCGCTCACCAGGGCGGGCAGAGCCTCTTCGACGGCTGCGGATGCCGTGGATTCGTCGACACCGAGCCGGTTGGCAACCTCGGCTATCGGGATTCTGCCGAGCAGGTCATCCAGTGATGGCATGGTTTCTCCCCCTGTTGCGCGCCGCCCCCATCGTACGACTGGCAAAAGGGTACAGAGGGGTCCCCGACCACGATAGGGACTTCCGTGTGAACGGAGAACTTTCACAGTTCTCCGTCCACACCCCCCGCCCGTTCCCCGAATTCTCAGGGACGCGCCTCTACTCTGGGGTGTGCTCGTGACGATTCCTCTCTCCCCGACTCCTCCGCCGTGCGTTCCGGACAACCGCGGCGCGGGACTGAGGCTCGTCCGATGACCGACGAGCTGCACCTGCCCGCCTCCGGGCCCGTCGCACACCGGAGAAAGCCACGAGCGGGCGTCGTCGCGCTTCGGTGGCTCGGGTTCAGCCTGGTGCTCACCCTCGTTGTCTCCGGCGGTTACGTGCTCTACAACTACCAGCGCTTCGTCACGGGAATCACGCACATCGATGCCATCCCGCAGTCGACGGGTGACGACGCAGACGACGTCGATGGAAAGAGCCAGAACATCCTTCTCGTTGGCGACGATCACCGGCCGGCCGGGGCGTCAGATGAAGACCTGGCCAAGCTCGGGACCGAACATGACGACGGTGGCGTAAACACCGACACGATGATCGTGATGCACATCCCGGCGGACGGGTCCAAGGTCACCCTGCTCTCGTTCCCCCGGGACTCATGGGTCGATATCCCCGGCCACGGCAAGAACAAGCTCAACGCCGCTTTCGGCCTGGGTGGGAACGAGGCGGCTGGCGCTCAATTACTCATCCAGACCATCCAGAACCTCTCGGGCCTCACCATCGACCACTTCGTCAGAGTCTCATTGCTCGGGTTTTACGAGGTGGTCGAGGCTCTCGGCCCGGTCGAGGTATGCCTGATCAACGCGGTCAAGGACCCCTACTCGACCGTCGATTTGCCCGCGGGCGTTTCGACACTCAACGCTCAACAGGCCCTGGCCTTCGTGCGGCAGCGCCACGGTTTGCCCAACGGCGACCTCGATCGTCAAGTTCGGCAGCAATACTTCCTGTCGGTGGAGGCGCGCAAGATGCTGTCGGCGGGTACCCTCCTCAACCCGGCCAAACTTCAGAAGGTACTCGACGCGGTGTCCTCGTCGATCGAAATGGATCCCGGCCTCAACCTGATCGATCTGGCCGCCCAGCTTCGCAACCTGAAACCGGACAATATCGAGTCCGCCACGATTCCCGTCCTTGGCATGCCGACGATCAAGGTTGGCCGACAGAAGCTGTCCGTCGTGGAGATCGACCACGCCGCGATGCCCGAATTCATCGCCGGAGTGACCGGAGTGCCGACCCCGTACGGTGCTGCGGTCGCCGCCGCGCCATCGGAAACAACGGTCAAAGTGGTCAATGGTGCTGGCATCTCCGGGGTCGCACAACGGAACACCGATGCCCTCGCGGCCGTCGGGTTCATCGTCACCGAGCCTGGTTCTGGCACGATAATTTCGAAGACGACGATCACGTATCCCGCGGGCCAGGAAGCGCAAGCCAAGGCGCTCTCGAGCTACTACCCGGGAGCGTCGGTCGTTCAGTCCGAATCCGCAACGGTCGTCACGCTCACCGTCGGTGCCGACAACCCGACGTTGACCGACCCGAACGCGCCAGTAGCTCCGCCAAGCGAGGCGCCCGTGGACCCGACGCCGACCCCCACCCCGACCAACTCTCCCCAGAGTTTCGGCGAAACCGCCTGCATCAACTAGCGGTTCGCGCCAGCTGGGGCGAGCACCGCGAACGACTAGCGCGAGCGAAGCACTTTCACCGTCATCTGTACGGCGATGGCAACGAGGAAGATCGCGAACAGCACGGATGAGAGCGCGGGCGAGATAACAGCGGCAACAGCGACCCCGGCGGCCGTGGTCGTGCAGGCGGCAACGCCGATCGCGGCGGCGGCCGGCAGATCGACGTTGCCCCGCCTGAAGTTCCCGATGGTGCCGAAGAGCGCCGTTGGAATGATCACGGCGAGCGACGTGCCCTTTGCGACGAGGTCACTCGCGCCGAAGAGAAGGATGAGCAGCGGCACAATCACGACGCCACCACCGATGCCGAGGAGACCGGAAAGCACGCCAGTGCCAAGGCCGAGTGCCACGAGCCCCGCCCCGCTGAGCACGGTGATCTCAACAAACGCATCACGCGACGGTGTGACGAGGAACAGTGTTGCGATCACGACGAGAAGAAACCCGATAAAGAGCCAGGTCACGACCCGCCGCGGAATACGGTTGAGCAGCCGGATGCCGATCTGTGCTCCGACGACACTGCCGACGATCAGGAGAAGCGCGGCGATCCAGTCGACGGAGCCGCTGAGTGCGTAGCTGAGCACACCAACGGATGCCATCGGCACGATCGCGGCGAGCGAAGTGCCCGCGGCGATGCGCTGGTCAAGCGCGAGCAGGAGCAGAAGAGCGGGAACAATCAGGATGCCGCCACCAACGCCGAAGAGGCCGGACAGGAACCCTGCGGCGAGGCCGATGAGGACAAGCCAGGCCCAGTGTCCTCGCGTTCGTGGCTGTCGCATCCGTCTCCCCTTCGCGGCCCAGACGGCCGAGAAAGAACCTACCAGCCGCCACACCGCCATCGACCTGGCAGGAAGGCCGTGTGAAAGCGCTGCGAGCTCGGGCTGCAGCGCACGCCCGGGGTCCCGGCTAGTGCCAGAATTGGAGGAGGCGCGCTTGGTGCGGGCCTCGAGGAGATTGAGGAACCGATGAAGGTCATTGCCGATATCGAAGTGTGTGTTGCCGCCGGAGTGTGCGCAGCCATCGCGCCCGACGTTTTCGACCAGGACGACGAGGTGGGCAAGGTTATTCTGCTGAACGCCAACCCGGGCGCCGATGAGCACGATGCCGTCCGTGACGCCGTCCTCAGCTGCCCGTCGGCAGCACTGAGGCTCGTCGAAGAGTCGTGAGCGACGCCCCTCCCTCTCATGTCGTCATCGTCGGGGCGTCGGCCGCCGGGCTGACCACTGCCGCAGCGCTCCGCCGAAACGGGTACGACCGCGAACTGACCCTCGTCGACAGTGAACGCCACACGCCGTACGACAGGCCGCCCCTCGCCAAACAGCTGCTCACCGGCGAGTGGGCGCCCGCACGCATCGCGCTGAAAACCGACGCCGACCTCGAGAGCCTGGGGGTGAGCATCCGTTCGGGTGTCACGGCGACGGCGCTCGAGGTTCAGCATTCGGTTGTGTCGTTGTCGGATGCCACGGACCTTGCGTTCGATCGCCTCGTCGTCGCGACCGGCGTGACACCACGGGTGCTGCCGGATTCGACGCACCTCGCGGGAGTTCATACCCTTCGAACCCTCGACGATGCGCTCGGGCTGAAGGAAGTACTCGTCGCCGGGCGGCACCTCGTGATCGTCGGCGGTGGTTTTCTCGGCACGGAGGTCGCGGCGGCTGCCGTCGGGCTCGGACTCGACGTCACCCTGGTGAACGCGCTGCCGACGCCGCTCGAACGCGGGCTTGGCCCTGCGATCGGTGCCGAGGTGGCCGCCCTGCATCGGCTTCACGGTGTCGAGCTGCGGACCGGAGCTGCGTCCGCGGTGCGCTCGCTGGTGTCAGCGGGCGGCCGGGTGACCGGCGTCGAGTTTGCCGACGGTTCCCGGCTGGGGGCGGATGTCGTTTTCGTCGCGATCGGGGCGACCCCGGCGATCGGCTGGTTGGCCGGCAGCGGGCTGCGGCTCGGCGACGGGGTCGAGTGCGCGCCTGACCTGTCTGCGGCGCCCGGCGTTTATGCCGCCGGCGATGTGGCGCGCTGGGACAACCCGGCGTTCAACCAGTCGATGCGGGTCGAACACCGCACGAACGCGACCGAGCAGGCCGTGCACGTCGCGGGTCGATTGCTCGACGGAGCCCCGGATGCCTTCGCCTCGGTGCCCTACTTCTGGACCGACCAGTACGACCTCAAGCTGCAGGTGCACGGGTGGATCAAGGGGTATGACGAGGTGCGGATCCTCGAGGGTTCGCTCGTCGAGCGCCGAATGATTGCCGTGTTCCGCCGGGGTGACCGGGTGGTCGGCGCACTCGGCGTCGGCGCCGCGAAGGCGCTGCGCCAGTGGCGGCAGCTCATCGTCGACCGCACAGCCTGGGCGGACGTCGTCGGGGGCTGAGGCTCCGCGGGCGGGTCGTGCGCGGGTCGCGTCAGGAGTTGCGGTACGACTCCGCCAGGCGACGGAAACCCTCGTCGAGCGACACAGCTGGCGTCCACTCGAGGTCGGCGCGCGTGCGGCGCTGGTCGAACCAGTGCGCCGTCGACAACTGTTCGGCCAGGAACCGCGTCATCGGCGGCTCGTCAACGCCGGGCTTCACGCGCCAGGCCCGCTCGATAAGCGACCCGGCACCACGGGCCAGGCCGGCGGGCACACTCCAGCGAGGTGCCGCGACTCCGGCCGCGCCACAGATTCCGGCGAGCAGCTCAGCTACCGGCCGCGGCTCCCCATTGGTGAGCACGTACGAATTGCCGTGAACGGCATCCACCCGCTCCAGCGCGGCAGCGATACCCGACGCCGCGTTGTCGATATAGATCGTGTCGATGAGCGCGGCACCGGCATCGAGCAACGGCAACCGCCCGGCCCGCGCACGCTCCACCACCCGCGCGACGAGTTGCGTGTCACCCGGACCCCAGACGAGGTGCGGCCGAACGGCAACGACCCGAAGCTCCGGCGAGTCAGCGGCAAGAGCGAGCAACTCGGCCTCCGCCTTGGTCCGCGCATAGTCGCCCCGAGCATGCGCCGGGTCGGCGGGCAGCGCGTCATCCCCGACGATCGACGTCCCGGCGTGAGCAACGGACGGCGACGACACGAACACGAACTTCCCGATACCCGACGCGGATGCCGCGGCCAGCAGGTTGCGTGTCCCGCCGACGTTGATGCGGTCGAAATCGGCCGGGTCTCCGGCGAGCGACACCTTCGCGGCCAGGTGGACTATCGCGTCCTGGTCCGCAACCGCGCGAGCGACAGCATCCGTTTCGGTGACCGAACCGAGCACATCGGTAACGCCATCGACGCCGGATGGGCGCCGCTGAAAGGTCGTCACCTCGTGACCGGCCGAGCGGATCTCGGCGGCAACTGCACGCCCGAGCAACCCGCTCGCACCGGTGACGAGGACTCTCACGGGTTCGTCATCCGTCCGCCGGCGAGGATGCCGCCGGCCCAGTCGGACAGGGCCGAACGGTTGATCTTGGAATTGTGACGGATGTCGGTTGGCAGCCGCGGCACCACGAGGGCAGCCGCAATCGGAACGTCGACCATGCCGCGGATGGCATCGGCAAGCGCAGGCGTCGCGAGGGACACACTCCGAGCCGGCGGCACGGTTTCAACGACGGCGACGACCTGGCGATTGCCGTCAGGGCCGACACCGACGACACCGGCGCGCGCGACCTCGTGCAGCCGCTCGATGGCCTGCTCGGGTCCGACGGGGGTCAGCACGCCGTCCGCCGTTGCGATGACGTGGGGCATCCGGCCCTCGACCCAGAGCCGGCCAGCGGTGTCGAGGTGGCCGACGTCGCCGGTACGGTGCCAGCGTTCGCCCGGCACTCCCCCGCGACGGCTGGCCCGGTGGGTCAGCCAGAGCCGGTCGTAGTGGTCTTCGACGTGCGGCGCAGAGACGATGATCTCGCCGGTGACGTTCGGCTCGTCGGTGAGGTCTTCGGTGGAGCGACCGGTCTCGTCGAGCGGCGCGATGCGCACGCGCGTGACGCCCGTTGGCCTGCCGACGCACACGCCACCAGCACCGGCTTCGGCTGCAGCCTCACGGATGCCGTCGAGCGTGATGTCGGTCATCAGCAGCCCCTCGGTCATGCCGTACGGCGTATGCGCTGTCGCGTTCGGCATGAGCGCCGAGATCGCGGCGAGCAGGGGTTCGGAAACGGGGGCACCGGCGGAGAGGAACCGTTCGACCCCGGCGAGCGCGTCGCGGTCGGCGTCCGTCAGTTCGCTTGCGGTGGCGACAACATTCGCGACCGCGGCCGGTGACAGGAATACGACTGTGGCGTCAACGGCGGCGACCGCTGCGGCGACGGCGGTCGCGGTGAGAGTTTTCGGCGAGGTCACGTCCATGTCTGGAGTGACCGACCGGGCGCCGAGCGCCGGGCCGAGCAGCGCGAACGGGGCGAAGCCGGCGACGAGGCCTGTTCCAACCCCGACGCCGTACTGAGCGGCGAGCGCGTCACGGACCGCGGACAGCTGGGCGTGGGTGTAGACGACGCCCTTCGCAGGCCCGGTCGAGCCTGAGGTGAACAGCACGGCAGCGGTGTCGGTCGGCGCAGGAGGCTCTGGCATGATCTCGTCCGAACCAAGCGAGATCAGGTCGGAGAGCGAGTACGACACGTCGAGCGCGCGGCGAACCGGCGCCGGGTAGGTCGCCGTCGAGATCTTCTGGCCGGGCCAGCCGAGCGCGCGCGCCGCAGCAAGACCGGTCGCCGCACCGATGATGTGGTCGGGGCACGCGCCGCGAACGGCTCGGGTCAGCCCCTTGAGACCGAGGCCAGCGTCAGCGACGACGACGATCGCGCCAATCCGCAGGCACGCGTACAGCACTGCGACGAGGTCGGCGCTCGGCGGAATCAGCAGCGACACCCGGTCGCCCTTGGTCACACCGATCGCGCTGAGTCCAGAGGCAATCTGGCGCACCCGGCGCGACAGCAGCTTCCAGCTGACGACGCGCGGCTCATCGCCCGTCGGCGGCACCATGTCCACCACGACCGTGTCGTCGCTGTCACGCAATTCGTCGAGGTAGTGCCAGAGCGGCTGGCGCTCGTCGTCGGCAGCGGCATCCGCTGCGGCGACAGAATCGGCACCGGCAGAGCGGATGCCGTCGGCCAGCCAGGTCAGGACGGCACCGGCGTAGTCCACGTCTTCCGCGACGAGGTGACCGGCACCTTCGAACCGGTGCACATCGGCGTGCGGCAGCCGGTCGATGAGGTCGTCGAGGTACTTGTCGCTGAAGATCGGGTCGCGCGGACCCCACAGCATGAGCGCAGGAACGGTGAGCTGGGCGACCCCCGAGGAGATCCGGGTGAGCTCAGCGAAGCTCTCGTGGTCGGCGTCGACGGGGATGTCGGCGACGAAACCGCCGATGCCGCCGCGCCTGGTCGCGTCGCTGTATGGCGCGCGGTAGCCGTCCTTAACTGCTTTCGGCAGCGGCGGGTGCGCGAGAGCAAGCGTCGTCTCGAGGAAGGCGGGCGTCGCCACCGTGGCGTTGCCGAGCAGCGCGGGCTGCAGCGCGAGTCGCAGCGGCGCGGGAATCGCATCGGCCTCCGGCTGGTGCACGGCCGTGTTGAGCAGCATCACACCGGCGAGCAGGTCGGGGTGATCGACAGCCCAGCCGAGCGACACGACACCGCCCCAGTCGTGTCCGAGGGTGAACACCGGTCCGTCTAGCTCGAGCGCGTCGGTGAGCGCACCGAGGTCCCGAACACGCTGCGCGAGCGGTCGACGCTCACCCGTGCGCTCGGAGAAGCCCATGTCCAGCTGGTCGACGGCGAGAACGCGCCACGCCTCGCCGCCGTTGGTAGCGGCATCCGTCGCCTGTGACACGAGACGGCGCCACAGGTACGACCAGGTCGGGTTGCCGTGAACGCAGAGAATGGTGCCGACCGGCGTCACACCGAGTTCGGCGAGGCGGCCGGCGTTGTCGAGAACGTGCCAGTCGTGACCAACGGATGCCGCGGCATCCGTCGTCGTCACAATCCGGGAGAAGGCGGGATCGAGCCCGTCGAGGCCGAGCGGGGGAAGGGTCGCGGGCGAGCGCAGCTCAGCCGCACGCGGCAGCCGGGGACTCACCAGGCGAGTTCCATCATCGCCGTGTTGAGGCCGGAACCAACGCCCATGAGCAGCACGCGGTCGCCGCTCTTGAGGCTGTCCGCCTGCGAGGCGAGCGTGATGGGGATGGACGCGGGGCCGACGTTGCCGAGGGTCGGGTAGGTCAGCGGCACCCGAGTGCGATCGATGCCGATCGCCTTGATGATGGCGTTGGTGTGCACGTCGGACACCTGGTGCATGATGTAGCGGTCCATCGAGGCCCAGCTCCAGTCGGTGCGGGCTTCTTTCCATGCAGAAGTGACGAGCTGCATGCCGCCCTTGAGCAGCGCCTTCGCGTCGGTGAACATGCCGTCGACGCTGCCGACGCAGAGTTCGTTGAACTGGGTGGCCGCACGAGTGACGCCGCCGAGGATGCGGTGCCCGTTCGGGTTGTCATCAGCGCGACCGAGAACAGCGGCTGCAGCGCCGGATCCGAGGGTGAGGCTCGCGAACTCGCTCATGAAGTCTGTGCGGCTGATGTCCGGGCGGTGAAGCCGCTCGATGGTGTTGTGCTGGATCTCGTCGGCATCCTCCCCGTCGATGATCACCGCGTATTCGATCTGACCGGCGTCGATGAGCTGCGACGCCAGGGTCATGCCGTTCACGAAACCGAGGCACGCGTTGGCGATGTCGAAGTTGATCGCCGACGACGGCAGGCCGAGCCCGTGGTGCATCTTGACCGCGACAGACGGTTCGAGGTGCTTGCGGGTCACCGAGGTGTTGATGAGAAGGCCGACCTTGTCGGGAGTGATACCGGCGGATGCCATGGCGCGATTGCCTGCATCGACCGCTGCGGTATCGAAGGTGACGCCTTCTTCCCAGTTGCGGCGCTCGTGAACGCCGGCGACGCGCTGCAGCAGACGCTGCGGCAAACGCAGCCGCTTGAGCACGGGTTTCAGGCGGGCGTCGATCTCCTCCGACGTTGTGACGCGAGAGGCGAGTGTGGACGAAACAGACAGCAACGAGACGTTGCGATGTGTGGTCGTTGCATTGCCGGCCAAAAAAGACTCCCTCTCGACCTCGGCGACGCCGAGTACCCATCGATTTTACGTTGCCACGGGCTGAACGTTTACCGGGGTTGCACTCCGTCGCCTTTGCATGCATGGTGCGACGGCCGGGATGACGGAAACAGGGCCCCGGAAACGGAGAAACCCCAAGGTGGCGAGACCTTGGGGTTCAGTGGGAAGAGGCCTTGAGGGGCCTTTCCCCGTAGCAGGAGCGGGATTCGAACCCGCGACCTCACGATTATGAGTCGTGCGCTCTCACCAACTGAGCTACCCTGCCGCGAAACTTCGCCCGGGCTTACCGAGAAAGTAACGAGCCCCGAGTCGGGTTTGAACCGACGACCTCTTCCTTACCAAGGAAGTGCTCTACCACTGAGCTACCGGAGCGTGGCCATACGAAATGGCACCAGTAGAGACTAGCATCCATCGCGGGGTGCTTCGAACCATACCGGGCGCTTGTGCTGGAACCGTAGCATGGCAGGAGGGAAGGACCCATGACCGAGATCTCACACGCACCGCCCATCGACCTGACTCTGTCGGGACGATACCGCCTGCTCGCGCTCATCGGCGCCGGCGGCATGGCCTCGGTGTACCGTGCCCGCGACGAGCCGCTGCAGCGCGACGTCGCCGTCAAACTTTTCTCGCCGGCATCCGCGTCGCCGGGCGACTTCCGCCGACAGCAGGGCGAGATGTCACTGCTCGCGAGCCTGACCCACCCCGGGCTCGTGACGCTGCTCGACGCCGGAACCGACGAGAGCGACCCGCTGCACCCCCGCTCCTACCTCGTGATGGAACTCATCCGCGGGTCAGACCTCCGCGAGGGTCTCGCGCACGGGGCGCTCAGCGCCGACGATACCCGGCACATCGGTGCCGACCTCGCCGACGCCCTGAATTACATCCACGACAGGGGCGTTGTGCACCGCGACGTGAAACCCGCGAACATCCTGCTCGCCCACACGGCGGGCAACGACACGCGCCCGCACCCGAAACTCAGTGACTTCGGCATCGCCCGCCTGGTGGATGGCACCCGCATCACGGCGACGCACTTCACGGTCGGCTCCGCGGGGTATCTCAGTCCCGAACAGGCCCGCGGAGAAGACGTCGGACCGGCGAGCGACGTGTACTCCCTCGGCCTGGTCCTCCTCGAGTGCGCGACCGGCCGGCGCGCATTCTCTGGATCAGGGCAGCACGCGGCGCTCGCTCCGCTGACGCGTGACCCCGAGCTGCCGGGCGACCTTGACCCGCTGCTCGCCGAGACGCTCACCGCCATGACTGCGCGGCTGCCCACGAACCGGCCGACCGCGCACGAGGTCGCGCTGGCGCTTCGCGGCATCCGGCGGCTCGGCGCTTACCGGTCGGCCGCAGACCCCGACGAGGCGACCGCCGCGATGGCTGTGGTCGACACCGGCTCCCCCACCGCGGCGACCGTGGTCGACACCGGCTCCCCTACCGCGCTGACCGTGGTCGACACCGGCTCCCCCACCGCGCTGACCGTGGTCGACACTGGCTCCCCTACCGCGTTGACCGTGGTCGACACCGGCTCCCCCACCGCGCTGTTGGGTGCCACGTCGGAGGCCAGCACGGCGCGGACCGCACTCCTCACACCCGGCACACCCGGCACGTCGCGAGAGTCGGTAACGGATGCCGTGACGGCGGCGTCGGTGCCCGCACGGCCACGCCGGCGCATCAGGTTGACGGCGACCCTCGCGGCAGCGGCAGCAGCCGTCGTCATCGCGATCGCCGTCGCCCTGGGGGTCTCCCTGAGCGGCACCACAGAACCTGCGCCCGTCGACTACCCGGCGGTGCCGGGCGAGATCGGCGAGCACCTCGACGAGCTGCAGAAGAGCGTGACACCATGAGCGCCCGTTTCATTGCCGGTCCCCCCTCCCGTGTGGCGCCGCTCATGCTCGCGTCCGTTCTGGGCGTCGCCGCGCTGACGGGGTGCCAGTCGAGCGCGCCGGACCTGGACACCGACGCGGCGACGCGCTTCCAGGCGACAGTGCTCACGGTCACGCAGGCGGTGGCCGACGGTGAACTGCAGCTCGCGCGTGACACGCTCACGACGTTCGACACCGAACTCGAGGAGGCAGCCGCCGACGGCTCCGTCTCATTCGCTCGGCACAAGCGCATCGATGCCGCACTCGCCGCAGTGCTCGCCGATGTCGACGCCGCACTGGCAGCACAGGCCCCGGCGCCCGTCGAACCGGAGCCGCAGCCGACAACGACCGTCACGCCCGTGAGTCCCACGACGCCGGTCACCGACGAGGAAAACGAAGACGAACCCGATGAGTCCGAGCCCGATGAGTCCGAGCCGGACGAGTCGGAACCAAACGGGCCCGGCAACGGCAACGGCAACGGGAACGGCAACGGGAACGGGAACGGGAACAACGAGAAGGGGCCCAAGGCATCCAAAGCCCCCAAGGAGCCGAAAGCCCCGAAGGTCAAACCGGGCGAGTAGGCCCGTCCGCGAGTTGCGCGGCGAGCATGTCCGCTCCGAGCGCTTCCCCCGCGAGCACGTCCCCTCGCCGGGTTTGCACAGCGAGCACGTCCGCTCCGAGCGCTGCATATCCATGCTCGCGCTGCAGAAGCTTCTGCAGCGTGGGCATGGATGTGTAGCGGTGGGCGCGAGGCAGGCCGGCTGCGGCGCGCCCGAGGCAGCCGGGCGCTACAGCGCGACGCCCGCCAACTGCCACACGGCGAAAGCCGGCCCGTCGCCCGACAGGCGGATGCCGTTCTCATCGGTAGACAACGCCGCCGACCCGAACAGGCGGGTGGCTGATGGCACGCCGCCGACGGCATCCGCGTGCAGGTGCAGATCGAAGTCCGCGCGTGCCGCAACCACGAGGATCGTCTCAAACTCGTCTTCGCGGGCGTAGACGAGCACATCGTCACCGACGTGCAACCACCGCATACCGCCGCCGTTGAGCGACGAGTGCGCACGGCGCAGGCCGATGAGCGTCGCGTACAGGTCGATCCGCTCGCCGGCTTCGTCGGCGCGCTCCCACGGTATCGGTGTCCGCGAATGTTCGCCGTCGATACCGGTGAGCCCGAACTCATCGCCGGCGAAGACGACCGGGATGCCCGGCAGCGTCATCGACATGCCGAGCGCGACGGGAATCACCCCGGGCAGTGCGTGCGTCGCGAACCGCGGGGTGTCGTGGGTGTCGAGCGCGTTCATGGTGGCGAGCCTGGTCTGCCACGGGAAACCGGCGGAGAACTGCCGGTGCGCGCGATAGAACTGCTGCCCGGTGTAGGTCGGCATGGTCGACATGTTCATCCCAAGGCCGCCGCCCGCCGGGGTGCCCGGTTCGCTGAGCCAGCCCCAGAGCGGCCGGGTGAAGTTGGCGTAGGTCATCGCACCGTGCCAGCCATCGCCCTGGAAATCGACCGACGCGTCATTGGTCGACTCAGCGACGAGCAAGGTGTCTGGATTCACGTCGATCATCGTGCGGCGGATCGTGCGGCGCACATCGGCGTTGAGGTCCTGGTCCGCCAAACGGCCGGTCATGTTGGCTACGTCGATGCGCCAGCCGTCGAGCGCGAACGGGGCCTTCAGCCACTTCGCGACGATCGAGTCATCGCCCTCGATGAACCGGCGGCGCAGTTCGGGCGAGTTCCAGTTGAGCTTCGGCAGGCTCGGCACCCCCAGCCACGACGCGTACGTCTCCTGCTCGTCATCGAGCCAGTGATAGAAGTCGCTCTCGATGGCTTCCGGATGCCGGTGGGCAGCGACGAACCAGTCGTGGGCGTCGCCGGAATGGTTGCTGGTGAGGTCACCGAGGACGCGGAGCCCGCGAGCGTGCGCGGCCTCGACGAGCCGCACGAGCGCCTCATCGCCACCGAGCAGCGGATCGACGGCGTCGAAGTTGGACGCGTCGTAGCGGTGATTGGATCGGCCGGCGAAGATCGGGGTGAGGTATAGGGCGCTGACGCCGAGCTTCTCGAGGTGGTCAAGGTGCAGGGTGATGCCGTCGAGGTCGCCCCCGAAAAACTGCTGCGAGCGAGCTGGCTGCTCAAGCAGAACCTCGTCGTCCCACTCGGCGGGGATCGCCCAGTCCGGAACTTCCCTCTGGCTGGCTGCCGCACTCCGCGCAAACCGGTCGGGGAGGATCTGGTACAGCACGGTTCCTGATGCCCACCGGGGAGGAGCGGGGTAGCTCGTGAGCTTGAAATCCTCGCTGTCGAGCGTCTCAGTGTCGAAGACACCGCGGGCGTTGATCCAGTGGTCTCGCCCGTCACTTGTCCGCACAACCCACCGGTAGCCGTGCACCGGGTTCTCGATGAGGATCTCCGCCTGCCACCAGTCCCAGCCGGCCACTGTGCTCAGCAGGGTGGCTTCAGAGAAGCGCGGCTCGCGATCCGGGTTCGAACGCACCCGGACCGCACGCGGCTCGCCGAGGGCGTGCGGCACGCGCAGCCGGACCTGCACCCACTCGCCGAGCGCCGGCGACTGGTTGGAGACGTAGAGCGGGGACCCGTCGTGGTGCGGTTCCATTACTTGACGGCGCCGGCGGTGAGGCCGGAGACAATGTACTTCTGCAGGTACAGGAACAGCGCCATCACCGGGATCGCCGCGAGCACGGCACCGGCGGCGAAGACGCCCCAGTTGCTCGAGAACTCCTGCGACACGAACTGGTAGAGGCCGACGGCGAGTGTCTGCCGCTCGGGGCTCACCAGCACAACGCTCGCGATGACGAAGTCGCTCGTGGTTGCGATGAAGCTCAGCAACCCGACCACCGCGAGGATCGGTGCGACGAGGCGCAGGATGATGGTGAAGAAGATCCGTGCGTGACCGGCACCGTCAAGCTTGGCCGCTTCGTCGAGCGACGACGGGACCGTGTTGAAGAACCCATACATCAGGTACGTGTTCACGCCGAGCGCTCCGCCGAGGTACACGAGGATCAGGGCGATCTGGTTGTCCAGGCCGAGGATCGGGAAGATATCGCCGAGCGTCGTGAGCAGGAGGAAGATCGCGACCACCGCGAGCAGCTGCGGGAAGATCTGCACGATCAGCAGCGACATCAGTCCGAACCGGCGGCCGACGAATCGCATCCGGCTGAAGCAGTATGCGGCGAGCGCGCCGAGGAAGACGGTTCCGACCGCCGTGGTCAGGCCGATGACGAGGGTGTTCACGAACCACGCGGCGTACGGCTGCTCCGGAGTGTTGAACAGGTCGACGTAGTTGTCGAGGCCGAACGCGGAGAAAAGACCGTTCGACTGCAACAGTGTGCCGTTCGGGTTGAACGACGCGCTCAGGACGTACAGCAGCGGGAAGACCGAGAAGACGACCATCACGATGCCGACGAGGTGCCGCCATCCGGTTGCTGCGAACCAGCGGCTGAACTTGAACGGCCGTTTCGTGGGGATCGAGCGCGGCTCGGTAGGGGTGCCGGTAGCGGCGACCGTCGGAGTGGTGAGAGACATTAGTTCAAGTCCTCCAGTGCCTTTGTCTGCCGGAAGCTCACGATGGCGATGATCGCCACGATCACGAAGATGATGATCGAGAATGCGCTCGCGAGCCCGTAGTCACGGTTGGCCCCGACGAACGCGACCTTGTAAACCATCGAGATGAGGATGTCGGACCCGCCGACGTTGATGCTCGCCGACGCGTCTCGCGGACCGCCGTTGGTGAGCATATAGATCAGGTTGAAGTTGTTGAAGTTGAACGCGAACGATGAGATCAGCAACGGGGCAACCGAGACGAGCAGCAGGGGGAACTTGATGCGGCGGAACACCTGCCACGGGTTCGCGCCGTCCATCTTCGCCGCTTCCTGCAGTTCGTCGGGGATTGACTGCAGCGCCCCGGTGCAGACGAGGAACATGTACGGGAAGCCGAGCCAGAGGTTGACGAACAGGATGCTGAACTTCGCCAGCCACTCGTTGGTCAGCCAGGGGATCTCTGCCCCGCCGAGGAGCGCGAGGTTGACGAACCCGAAATCCTTGTTGAGCATCCCCGCCCAGACGAGGGCCCCAAGGAAGCCGGGGAACGCGTACGGCAGGATCATCAGCACGCGGTAGAACTTCCTGCCCCGCATCCTCATGTCGTTGAAGACGACAGCGAGGAACAGGCCGAGCATGAACGTCGTCGCGACGCTGAGTATTGCAAAGAGGAAGGTCCACGTCGTGACGGCGATGAGCGGTCCGCGGATGCTCTGGTCGGTAAAGGCCGTGAGGTAGTTCTCCGCCCCGATCACGACGCTCCAGCCTGGCAGCAGTTCTTCGCCGTCCTCAGAGGTGAACGCGCCGTTGCCGGTGTCGGAGTAGACGACACCGGTCTCGGTGTTCGTCATGGTGTCAGCGGCCTCGTCGTAGGCAAGCGTGGAGAGGTAGAGGTACGCGCTCGATCCGTCGGGAGTTCGGAGAGCGCCGTCGTTGGGGTCGTCCGAGATCTGCACGGTCATGGCCGCGATCGCGTCCTGGTTGGTGACGATGTCGGTGAAGTTGAGGCTGGTGTAGCCCGGCAGGCTCACTGCCTTGTCGCCGGACATCTCGGCGTCGGACACCTCGGTCAGCGGGGTCTCGGTGTTTCCGATCAGCACGTCACCGTCGGGGTCAGTCACCAGGAAGCTGAACGCGCCCAGCTGCTCAACGACGGTGAGGCCGTAGGTCGGAGAGTCCGGCACGCGGTACTGGGCCGACTGGATCAGCGAGCTGACGGCATCCGCTTTGGTGCTGTTGTGGCCGGTGCCGTAGTTGGTGAAGGAGATGTACGCGGTGTAGCCGATGACGAAGATCTGGAAGATCAGGAGGAAGACGAGGCCGGGGGCCAGGTACTTCAGCGGCAGCAGTCCACGCTTGAAGTAGATGACGTTGATCGCCACGGTGACCAGCAGGACGATCGCGAAGATCACCCAGTCCTGGCGGAGGAAGAGCACGAAGAGGCCATAGACGGCAATGGCGTCAACGACGGCGAGCATGCCGATCTTGATGAGGAGAGCCGTTATCGACCCAGACGCGTGTTCAGCGATGCGGGCAGCGCGCTTCTGCCGCTTCGACTCGGCGACCTGCGGTGTGGTCTCGGGGGATTTCTCGGTACTCGTCTGCATGGTCGCCTCAGTTGATGTGTGCGTGACGGAGAAAGGATGCCGGGTGGCGAGCTATCGCCCGCCTCCCGGCATCCTGACTTCGTTATTCTGCGATCGCAGCCTGGATGTCTGCGGTCATCTTGGTCCACAGCTCGGTGGGGTCACCTTCGCCGTTGATGATGGCTGCCTGGGTGACACCCCAGAACTGCCAGACCTTACCCATCTGCGGGATGGTCGGCTGGGGAACGCCGTTGACGCCCACCGCACCGAATGCGGCGACGATGGGGTCGCTTGCCGCAGCCTCGAACGAGGCGGTGAGGGCCGGCGGACGCTGGCCCTTTTCGAAGAGAGCGGTCTGAACGTCTTCGGTGGCGATGAAGTTCGTGAGGAACTCGTTGGCCGCGAGGGTGTTCTTGCTCTTCGCAGAGACGAAGAAGGCCTGCACGCCGACGAAGGGCTGTGCGGGCTGTCCGCCTGCGGACGGGATCGGGTCAACGGCAACGTCGATGCCGGCTTCCTGAGCGCCGCCGACGTTCCACGGACCGGTGAGGAAGTACGGGCTCGCACCGGCGTTGAACTTCTCCTGCGCGATGTCGCTCGTGAGCGAGGTGCTCAGGTTGCCAGCCGCGCCCTGCTCCGCGAGCCAGGTCGCGAAGGCGGTGCCGGTACCGATCTGCAGGTCCTCCGCGTTGTAGCTGCCGTCGGGGTTGGTGCCGAAGACAGGAGCACCGAACGAGGTCTGGAACGGGTACAGGTGGTACGGGTCGCTCTCAGGTCCGACCTGCACGATGAAGGGGAACTCGGTTCCGGCTGCCTTGCCCGTTGCGACCATGTCGTCGTATGACGTCGGTGCGTTGGGTGCGAGTGCCGTGTTGCGCAGGAGCGCGAGGTTCTCGATCGCATACGGCAGGCCGTAGGTCTTGCCCTCGTAGCTCGTCGCCTGGATCGCGACGTCTTCGAACTCGGCGGCCTTGTCGCCGAGCTCGATCGGCTGAACGACACCGTTGGTGACGAAGTTGCCGAGCCAGTCGTGGGCGCCGATGGTGATGTCAGGACCCTTGCCCGACGGGACCTGGGCGATGAACTCGTCCTGGATCTTGGTGAAGTCCTTCTGGACCAGCTTCACGTTGACGCCCGATTCCTCGGTGAAGTCTTCGGCCGCTTCCTTGAGCACCGGCGCGCGGTCCGCGTCGACCCAAACGGTCAGTGTCGATTCTGAATCGCCCTCTGCCTTGTCGCTTCCGCCGGCAGAGCAGCCCGCGAGCGACAGTGCGGCAACTGCCGCCAACGCGCCCGCCTTCAGGAACGAAGAGTTTTTCACCCTCATTGGTGTGCCTTTCATGATTACGTGTGTGAACGAGGCCTCGTTGCCCGTCATGGCCGCCGACGAAGCCGATCCAGTGTTCCGGTTCGGGACGCCATGAGCGCGAAAGGCCATTCTCTCGGTGCCGACAAGTGCTGTAAGCGTTTCCAGATATACCCGGTCGATGTGTAAAACACAAGCAACGGCGCGCCCCTTTCGGGGACAGTTACCCATTTGTCACCTCAGCCGTCCCGTAAGCGCTTACAGAGCGTGAGACGGATGCCATAGAGTAGCCGCATGAATACCCCCACCAGCCCCGAGTGGTGGCGCTCCGCCGTCATCTACCAGATCTACCCTCGTTCCTTCGCCGACGCGAACGGCGACGGCATCGGCGACCTGCCTGGAATCACCTCTCGACTCGGTTCGCTGTCTGACCTCGGCATCGACGCCATCTGGCTCTCACCCTTCATGACGAGCCCGCAGAAGGACGCCGGCTACGACGTCGCGAACTACTGCGATGTCGACCCGCTCTTTGGAACCCTCGACGACTTCGACGCGATGACCGCGAAGGCGCACGAGAACGGCATCCGCGTCATTGTCGACCTGGTCCCCAACCACTCCTCCGACGCACACGAGTGGTTCCAGGCTGCACTCGCCGCAGGCCCCGGTTCGCCAGAACGCGCGCACTACATGTTCCGTGACGGCAAGGGCGAGAACGGCGAGCTTCCCCCGAACAACTGGCAGAGCGTGTTCGGCGGACCGGCGTGGACCCGAACCACGAACCCCGACGGCACTGCCGGGCAGTGGTACCTGCACCTCTTCGACTCGAGCCAGCCTGACTTCGACTGGAACAACGAAGACGTCCGCACCATGTTCCGCGATGTCCTGCGCTTCTGGCTGGACCGCGGCGTCGATGGATTCCGCGTCGACGTTGCCCACGGCATGATCAAGGCCGACGGCCTGCCCGACTACACCCCGCCGGCCGAGGGCGGCAGCATGGGCGGCACCACCCCGCTCGGACTCGAGCCGGGTATCGACGACTTCGACGACATCGACGGCGGCGCTCCGTACTGGGGCCAGGAAGGTGTCCACGACATCTACCGCGACTGGCACCAGGTCCTCGAGGAGTACGAGGGCGACCGGGTGCTGTGCGCCGAGGCGTGGGTCGAGCCGCTGGCAAAGATGGCCAAGTGGGTGCGCCCCGACGAAATGCAGCAGGCATTCAACTTCCCGTACCTCGAGACCCCGTGGGAGGCATCCGCCCTGCGCGCTGTCATCGACGAATCGCTCGAGGCGTTCAGCACCGTCGGCGCACCGAGCACCTGGGTGCTCTCCAACCACGACGTGGTTCGCCACGCATCACGGCTCGCGCTGACCGCCGAGAATCCGCAGGGTCACGGCATCGGCCCGAAGAGCCCCGGCCAGCCCGTTCGTGAGATCGGCCTCCAGCGTGCCCGAGCGGCAACCGCGCTCATGCTCGCGCTGCCCGGTGGCGCGTACATCTACCAGGGTGAGGAACTCGGCCTTCCCGAGGTCATCGACCTGCCGGATGACGCCCGCCAGGACCCCACCTGGTTCCGTACGAACGGCGAGCGGTACGGCCGTGACGGATGCCGTGTGCCGATTCCGTGGGAAGCGGACGCTCCGGCGTATGGCTTCAACTCCACCGGCGACGCCTGGCTGCCGCAGCCGGCCGACTGGGCACCGTACGCCCGTGACGCCCAGGCTGGTGTTGAGGGTTCGACGCTCGAGCTGTACCGCGAGGCGCTGCGCGTCCGTCGGGAGCAGTCACTCGGCCTCGGCACCCTCGAGTGGATCGATGGCCTCGGCGACGACGTGATCGCGTTCACCAACGGCGCGGTCACCGTGGTGGCGAACACCAGCACAACCGATGTCGCGCTGCCGGCGTCGCTCGCGGGAGCTGAGCTGATCCTCTCCAGCGGCGCGTTCGACGGCGAAACGCTCCCGGGCGACACGACGGTCTGGCTCCGCACACCGTAGTTGCTCGTGAAGGGGCGGATCGCGATCGCGATCCGCCCCTTCTGCATCCCTGCCTTTGGACCCTCGCACCGAGACTCTGGCCGTGCTCAACTGCCTCCATGAGCGCGCTGGACAACCCCGCCGGGCCCGGTTCGCACGCGAACGAGCCCCACTCGAGCAACGGCCTCGCGAGTCGACTCAATTGGCTGCGCGCCGGCGTTCTCGGCGCCAACGACGGCATCGTCTCCACCGCGGCGCTTGTCGTCGGCGTCGCCGGTGCGACGACCGCCTACCTGCCGATCCTCTCGGCGGGCGCCGCCGGGCTCATCGGAGGCGCCATCTCGATGGCTCTCGGCGAGTACGTCTCGGTGTCGAGCCAGCGTGACAGCGAGCGCGCTCTCGTCGCGAAGGAGCGCACCGAGTTGCGTGACATGCCGGACGAGGAGCTCGAGGAACTGACGGGGATGCTCCAGCAGCGCGGCCTGCAGGAAAGCACCGCGCGCCAGGTCGCCACCGAACTCACGGAGCATGACGCTCTCGCCGCGCATCTCTCGGTCGAACTCGGAATCCGCGAGGCCGATATCGCCAACCCCTGGCACGCCGCGTTCGCGTCGGCCGTCGCCTTCACCGTCGGGGCGATCCTGCCGATGCTCGCGATTCTCCTGCCGCCCGTCGAATGGCGTATCCCCGTAACGTTCGTCTCGGTGCTGATCGCCCTAGCGCTCACCGGCGCACTGGGGGCGAAGCTGGGCGGCAGCCCACCGCTTCGTCCAACGATCCGAGTGGTCGTTGGCGGCGCACTCGCCCTCGGCGCGACGTTCGCTGTCGGTAGCCTGCTCGGTACAGCGGGAATCTAGGCGGGAATCCAGACCGGATCGATTCGACAACGGATGCCGTCAATCGGGAAGCAGATCGCCTCACCGACGGTTCCCCCAGAGAGAGCACGAACCAGCCGTGCCGTGAAAGGGAGACATGTCGATCGTCGTCACAGGAGCAACGGGCCAGCTCGGCCGGCTCATCATTGAACACCTGCGTGAGCGCGGCGCGCAGCCAGGCGAGATCACCGGCACCGGTCGTTCCGAGGAGAAACTCGACGCGCTGGGGTCAGCTCTCGGCGTCAGAACTGCCGTCGTCGACTACTCGAAGCCCGCGACTCTCGATGCCGCTTTCGCCGGAGCCGACACTCTGATGTTCGTTTCCGGCAGCGAAGCCGGGCGACGGGTCGAACAGCACAGGAACGTCGTCGATGCCGCGGTTCGCGCCGGGATATCGCGCATCGTCTACACGAGCGCGCCGCACGCCGACACCTCCACTCTCGTGCTCGCCCCCGAGCACGAGGCAACCGAGGAGATGATCCGTGCCAGCGGCATCCCCTTCACCTTCCTCCGCAACAACTGGTACACCGAGAACTATGTCGGCGCCTTCTCGCAGGCGACGGCGTCAGGCACCTACCTCGCGAGCACAGGCGAAGGCCGCGTGGCGAGCGCATCGCGAACCGATTTCGCGGAGGCTGCAGCGGTCGTGCTCCTCGGGAACGGGCACGACGGTGCCGTCTACGAACTCTCGGGTGATGTCGCCTGGGACGGCAACCAGCTCGCCGCGGCCTTCAGCGAACTGGCGGGACGAGCAATCACCTTCACCCCGGTAACGCCGGAGGAGCACGCCGCCGCCCTCCGGGCTGCGGGTCTCGATGAGGGAACCATCGGTTTCATCGTCCGCCTCGACGGAGACATCCGAAACGGCGACCTCGCGGACACGTCAGGCGACCTGTCTCGCCTGATCGGACGACCGACGACGCCGCTGCTCGAAGGGTTGCGGCTGGCGCTCAGCTAGACCCGCCGCATCCCGGCATCCGGCACCCGGCATCCGGCATCCGGCATCCGGGCGTGAAAGTGACACTTTTTGTGGGTGAGCGCGAGCATCACCCACAAAAAGTGTCACCTTCGAGGGATCCAACGCCCAGCGGATGCCCCGGCGGAGGATTCCGTCGGCTACTGGTTCGCGCGCTTCTTTCGCACAGCGCCCGCGACGAAGTGCAGCACGACGCCGGCTGCGAGAAGCAGCAGCCCAAACAGCCACACCTGACCGCTCTGCTGGGTGAGCAGGAGGACGCAGGAGAGAACACCGAGGACAGGCACGAAGGTCCAGACCTTGAAGTGCTTGTGCTCGACCTTGTCGCGGCGGAGCACGAGAACCGCGACGTTCGTGGAGATGAACACGAAGAGCAGCAGAAGGACGACGGTCTCGGCGAGGGTCGACACGTCACCGACGAGGGTGAGCGCCATCGCAACCAGGGTCGTCGCCACGATCGCGGCCCACGGTGTCTTTCGCTTCGGCAGCACCTTGCCGAGGACGCTCGGCAGAAGTCCGTGTTCCGCCATGCCGTAGGTGAGGCGGCTCGACATGATCATCGTGAGCAGCGCACCATTGGCGACGGCGACGAGGGCGATGAGGCTGAAGATCCACTCGGGGATTCCGACACCGCTTGCAGCGACAACCGCGAGCAGCGGGCCGGACGAGTCCGCGAGTTCGCTCGCGGGCAGCGCGATCGAGCTGGCGAGCCCGACGAGGATGTACACGACGCCGGCTGTGGCGAGCGACCCGAACAGCGCGAGCGGGTAGACCTTGCTCGGGTTCTTGATCTCCTCGGCGACGTTGGCGCTCGTTTCGAAGCCGACGAACGAATAGTAGGCGATGATCGCGGCGCTCAGGGTCGCGACCGCTGGCACCGAGCCGGCGGGGAACTCACCGATGCGCGACACGTCGCCACCGCCGTTCGCGAGCATGATGGCGACCACAACGACGACGATGACGAGACCGCTCAGCTCGATGATCGTCATGACGAAGTTGCTCCCCATCGACTCACGGATGCCGCGCGCGTTGAGGCATCCGACGAGCGCGAGGAAGACAATCGCGGCGGGAATCGGCGGCACGTCGAGGAAGGTGCCGAGGTATTCCCCGGCGAAGGCGAGTGACAGTCCTGCGGCGCTGACCACGCCAGCCGCCAGCATGCTGAAACCGACGAGGAACGAGATGATCGGCTTCTTGAACGCCCGCTCGGCGAACACCGCGGCGCCGCCGGCCTTCGGGTACTTGGTGACCAGTTCTGCGTACGAGCCGGCGGTGAGCAGAGCGAGCAGCAGAGCGAGAATGAGCGGTGCCCACAGCGCCCCGCCGACCTCGGCCGACAGCACACCCATGAGAGCGTAAATCCCTGCGCCGAGCACATCGCCAAGGACGAACAGGAAGAGAAGAGGACCTGTGATGCTCCGCTTGAGTTTTGACGCGGGGGCGGTGTCCGCCTGACCCGCCGGTGTAATAGAGGTCATGAGCGTCTTTCTCGATGAATGCGATAGCCACTGTCGGCTCGTGGGTCGCTTGCGTCTGCAAGGGTAAGAGAGCGGATGCCGTCTGCCGAAATTTGCGGCGGGGCTTGCGCGCTGATAAATATCGTGCCATCGCAGTCTGAGAGTCTTCGAAAAGCGCCTCACAGCATCCGTCTGGGTAAACTGGCCGGGTGTCCAGACTTCTCGTAACCGGCGGCGCCGGATTCATCGGCTCGAATTTCGTCCACTATGTTCTCGCGAACACCGATCACACGGTGACGGTGCTCGACAAACTCACCTACGCCGGCAACCTTGCTTCGCTCGCGGGACTGCCCGAGGATCGCTTCACCTTCGTGAAGGGTGACATCCAGGATGCAGCCCTTGTCGACTCGCTCGTGGCAGACACCGACGCGATCGTGCACTACGCAGCAGAGAGCCACAACGACAACTCGCTGAATGACCCGCGGCCGTTCCTCGACACCAACATCATCGGGACATACACGCTGCTCGAGGCGGCGCGGAAGCACGACAAGCGTTTTCACCACATCTCGACGGACGAGGTCTACGGCGACCTCGAACTCGATGACCCGAACCGGTTCACCGAGAGCACCCCGTACAACCCGTCCAGCCCGTACTCGTCGACCAAGGCGGGCAGCGACCTGCTCGTTCGCGCCTGGGTCCGCTCGTTCGGCGTGAAGGCGACGATCTCCAACTGCTCCAATAACTACGGGCCGTACCAGCACGTCGAGAAGTTCATCCCCCGCCAGATCACCAACGTGCTCCGCGGCGAACGCCCCAAGCTCTACGGCTCCGGCGAAAACGTGCGCGACTGGATCCACGCCAACGACCACTCGTCCGCGGTGCTCACCATCCTCGACAAGGGTGAGATCGGTGAGACGTACCTCATCGGCGCCGACGGCGAGAAGAACAACAAAGAGGTCGTCGAACTCATCCTCACCCAGCTCGGCCAGCCCGCTGACGCGTACGACCACGTCGTCGACCGTGCCGGCCACGACCTCCGCTACGCGATCGACTCGACCCGGCTGCGCACCGAGCTCGGCTGGGCTCCGCAGTTCTCCGACTTCGAGGCCGGCCTTCGCGACACCATCGAGTGGTACCGCGACAACGAGGCATGGTGGGCGCCGCAGAAGGACGCCACCGAGGCTCGCTACAAGGAGCAGGGCCAGTAACCCATCCACGCACGAGAAGCCGGGCCCCGTGCCCGGCTTCTCGCGTTAAGCAGACCGGTCAGCCGAGAACGGATGCCTCCGCGCCCGCTTCGATCAGCATCTCATGCAGTGCGTCGAAGAGAACGGGATCGGCGGCGAGGGTGAAGTCGCGGCTCGCCGCTGCGCCGTGCAGGCCGCCGACGCGGGCGCCGGCTTCCTCGGCGATGAGCGCACCGGCAGCGTGGTCCCACGGGTTGAGTCCGCGCTCGTAGTACGCGTCCAGTCGGCCGCACGCGACGGAGCACAGGTCGAGCGCCGCCGAGCCCATGCGGCGGATGTCGCGGACCTGGCCGACCAGCTGCTGCACGATTCCCGCCTGCCAGATGCGGCGCTCAGCGGTATAGCTGAAACCCGTTCCGACCATCGCAAGCGACGGAGTGACATCCGTGTTCGCCCGAATCATTGCGCCGTTGAGGGTTGCGCCACCGCCGCGCGACGCGCTGAACGTCTCCCCCGCCGCCGGGTTCACCACGGTTCCGGCGAGCCCAATCCACGAGTGCGGGTCAGGGTCGCCCTCGACGACGGCGATGCTGACCGCGTAGTTCGGGATGTCGTAGAGGTAGTTGACGGTGCCGTCGATCGGGTCGACGACCCAGGTGACTCCGGTCGAGCTGCCCGTTGCCGTCGACTCTTCACCGTAGAAACCATCGCCGGGGCGCGCATCGGCGATCAGCGAACGAATGAGGTCCTCCGACTCCCGGTCGGCGAGGGTAACCACATCTTCGGCCGACGATTTGGAGGCGGCGACGGTGACGCCCTCGCGACGGCGACGGTGGATGAGTTCACCAGCCTGGAGTGCGATTTCGGTGGCAAGGTTCTGCAGCTCAACGCTCATCGGGGAGTCCTCTCGGTTCCCTCTCAACGCTAACCCAGAAGCCAGCCGGGCAATGTCCCGGAATCGGTGTCCTGAGTTTGATTGTCAGGAGTTTCGAACGTATATTCGACTTATGCCGGATCTGTCGAACTTCACGAAAGCCATCGAGTGGGAGGTGACCCACGGTGCATCGCAGACTCCGATCGCAGTGATCCGGAAACTGAAGCTCGGCCCTGGACAGGTACTGTACTTCCGGGCGGTGACATGGCACGCCGACCCGGGTCGGCGTGAACTGATCGGGTACTGGGGGTCGCTCGCCGAGGCCACACAGAACGTCTACGGGCTGTACGAACGCAAGCTGCCATCCCAGCTCCTCGCGTCGAGCGGAAGCACGTGGAGAGAACCCCTTCCGCTGACCAGGCCCAAGGCGCCGCCAACGTGCTGAACCCGGCGGTTCGAGACCGCGGGACGAAGATCAGGTCGTGGGGCACGTCTCAGGGGCGTCGACCTCAGGCTCGACAGTGCCCGCGGCATCGCACGCTGCGGATGACGCGGTCGACCCCGGCCCGGATGTGGCGTCGGGTGGGCAGTCGACCCCCGCCTTCTTTCGCCCCCACAGGCCTTCGGTAGTGATCTGCGCCCGGATGCGCGTCAGCATCGATTCGAGCTGGTCCTGCTCTTCGGGGGTCAGCGGATCGAAAACCGATTCGCGCACGAAAGTCACATGACCCGGTGCCGCGGCGCGAATTTCGTCCCATCCCGCATCGGTGAGTGCGATGTCCTGGCCTCGACCGTCAGCATCCGAATGAGCACGGGCGACGGTTCCCTTGACCTCCATGCGCTTGACCAGGTGGGAAAGCCGACTTCGGTCCCAGCCCAGGTCGGCGGCAAGGTCGCCGGACCGCTTTCGCGCGCCGGGGCACTCGGAGAGAGCCGCAAGCACCGAGTACTCCACAACGGACAGCGCTGAATCCCGCTGGAGCTGGCGATCAATCGCGGTGGGAAACTCCCAAATGAACTCGCGGAGGGTCAGCCAGACGGCCTTTTCCCTGTCGTCCAACCAGCGTGGCTGAGACTCTTCTGCACTCATCGAAAGATTCACCTCCATTTAGTTGACATGACAATCAATGACACCCAGACTGTTACCGTCAGACTAATTGACACATCAACTATTTGGAAGGTCGCCAATGACTAAGATCGCTATTGTCACCGGAAGCACCCGCCCGGGACGCATCAACCTCGGCGTTGCCGAATGGGTTCTCGCGCAGGCGCAGCAGCGCACGGACGCTGAGTTCGAGCTCGTTGACATTGCGGCTTACAACCTGCCGGTCCTCGATGAGGGATACCCCGCCGCGTACCAGAACTACGCGAACGACCACACCAAGGCATGGTCCCAGAAGATCGCCGAGTTCGATGGATACATCTTCATCACCGGCGAGTACAACCACTCGGTTACCCCGGCCCTCGCCAACGCGCTCTCGTACCTGAACGCCGAGTTCAACAACAAGGCAGCCGGCATGGTCGGATACGGATCAGCTTCGGGCGTTCGTGCGGTGGAGCACCTCCGCGGAATCCTCTCGGAGCTCCAGCTCGCCCACGTTCAGAAGACCGGCATGTTCAGCCTCTTCACCGACTTCGAGAACTTCAGCACCTTCGCACCGACCGAGCTCTCGGCCGCGACCGTTGCGCCGATGCTCGACCAGCTCGTCGTGTGGGCCAAGGCCATGGAGACCGTTCGCGACGCAGCGCTCGTCGCCGCGTAAGTCTTCTCCACCTTCGTTCAGGGTGCCTCGCCGTTGGCGGGGCACCCTGTTCTCGTTCACGGTCATCCCACGCCCCGTCAGCACGCCCGGTTCCGATGTCAGGACAGGGGAACCCACGCTGACTCTGGCGTCGCTTGATCACCGCGATCGTCGAATTCTTCCGAATCGTCTGAAGCACCGAGTAACCGGCGCGTGAGCTCATCGCGGGCCGAGAGCAGGCGGTCCATCGCAGCCGCCAGATCGTCATCGGTCGGCTGACGATCCTCCTCGGCAGCCAGCAACATGGTGCGGCGCATGACCTCTTTCGCAAAGGCACCTGTTGCGCCCTCAGCGCGACCGGCTGCCCGCTCGATCGCCTCGGTCGAAAGCGGCATTTGGTCGGCGTAAAGAGTGAACAGCCGGGTTCGTGCATCGGCATCCGGTCGTGGAATCTCGACAGCAAGGTCGATTCTGCCGGGACGGTCGACGAGCGCGTTCTCAAGGACTTCAACGCGGTTGGTAGTGAGCACGAATGCGACGTCCGCGTCGCCATCAAGACCGTCGAGGGCATCAAGCATGGCGAACAACAACGGTTGGGGTCCCATCGAGAAGCTCCGATCGGTCGCCACCAGGTCGACGTCCTCAAGCACGACAATGGCGGGCTGCATGGCGCGCGCCAGTTCAGCGGCCTGCGTGACGAACTGGATGCTGGCACCGTCGAGGACGACCGCGGTGATGTCGGGGGTCTCGCTCAGCAAGTGCCGTATCGTCAGGGTCTTGCCTGATCCGGGCGGGCCGTACAGCAAAACGCCTCGTTTGAGGTGGCGGCCTGAAGCCCTCAGAACATCCCGGTGCGTGCCAATGGTGATCACCTGTCGGGTGAGGTCATCGAGAACCCCGTCCGGGAGGATCACCTGGTCGCGGGCCACCGTCGGCCGCTCCAGGAAGTCGATGCCCGCCGCACTCGGACCGTACTCATTGCCGCTGAACGAGAGCACCTGCCCGCGAAGCACACTGCGCTCGAGCATCAAGCGACGCAACTCCACCAGAAGCGCCGTGGAGCCGGCCTCGTCGGCCGCGAGGATCTCGAGCCGCGCGCTGGACCGACCGTATTCGGGGCGGGCACCCCGCTGCAAAACGGCCACCCGGCGCCCGTGCACGGTCAGCAGACGCAGTCCGAAAGCAACCACTCGCCGTTCGCCCGTAGGCCCGATGGGTGAGGACACGTAGTCGACCGGCCCCGGCGCGAAACGAACGAACGGGCTGCTCAGCAACTCCTGAAACGAGTTGGACTCGCGCTGCTGGCCGCCGGTAATCCCGATCACCGAACCCGGCGCGGTGAGTTCATCGAGTGCGATGTCGGCATCAACGAGCCGGTGCATCGGCAGCTCTTCGGTCACCATCGGAAGTAGCGCGACCTCGGATTGCAGGAACTCCTGCACGACCTCACCAAGAGGAGTGATGGCATCCACCGCGGGACGGGGAGCAAGAAGGACGTCATCCATGAACCGACGGAAGGTCTCGATGAAAGCTTGCTGCTGTTCGTCCACATGTCCTCGCATCGTCGATGGTGCCGGTCAGACGTCAGGCTATCGTCTGGGCCAGACGTAGGACAGGAAATCCTGGTTCGGACGACCTCGGTAGTCGCGGGGACCTGCGGCCTTCGCACCGACCGAGCTCCCGGCCGCGACCGTCGTTCAGGGTGTCTCGCCGTTGGCGAGGCACCCTGTTCTGGTTAACGACCCAGGTCGATCGCGGGCAGAATGCGCGCCACCTGCTCGAGGATGGCTGTGGTCCGCGGCAGGGGCAGGGCGCGCACCCGTGGAAGAAGGTCGTGGACCAGCGCGAGGGCGTCCACCCGGAAGCCGTGTCCTCGAGCGTTCGGCGACCAGAAACGAGTCCCGGCCATCTGCGACTCCAGATAATCGAGATCCGCGGCGACCGACCACCACGGATCGTCAAGATCTCCTTCGGAAAGATCGATCGGTTTCACCTCATCGAGCAGCGAATCGCTGATCTGCAGAAGAGCCCGTTTCGCACGGAGTCGGACGAGCCAGTTGCGATACAGCCTCGCTGGATCAATCACGCTGTGCTCCCACGGGGGCATCCTATCGCCCGGACTCGGCGCACGCCGGTCATCGGTCCACCACTTCTTCGCGTGAGGTGGACCACGTGGCATCCGCTCTTCGCATGCGACGGATAGGGCGGGCTGTCGGAGGCCCTTCGGCTCGCCGGGCCTTCGTGTATAGACTGATGCGCTGCCTGGCAGCAGTCTGGTCGGCCTTCGACAGCCGATCGTTCTGACAGCGGCGATCCGTGGACCACGGAGGGCGACCCAATGACAGACCTTGCTCGCGTGACAGATCTCGCTCGCGCTCGCTCTCGCTCGTTCCCTCGCGGCATGTGGCACCGTCCACGGGTAATCCTCCATCAGGTCGCGAAGAGTTCACCCGCGCGGGTAGCTCTGATCGTCTTCGCGCTGGCTGCGCTTGTCTTCACGCTCTTGCTGAGCCTTCCGATCGCGGCGAGAGACGGCCGAGCGACGGCACTCGACGATTCATTCTTCACCGCCGTTTCGGCGGTAACAGTGACGGGGCTGGTCACCGTGAACACGGCAGAGCACTGGTCATTCTTCGGCCAGGTCGTGATTCTTCTTGGGATCCAGATCGGTGGCCTGGGCATCGTCACTATCGCATCTCTCCTCGCCCGCGCGGTGACCCGCCAGCTCGGCGTGCGAAACAAACTTCTCGCGCAGCAGGGCATCAGTACCGGCAAGCTCGGCGAAGTGGGGAGCCTGCTCCGAATCGTGGTTCTCACCACGCTCTCCATCGAACTCGCGCTGGCTGCATTCCTCGTTCCCAGCTTCATCATCGCTGACCGGTCATGGCTGCAGGGGCTGTGGCACGGCATCTTCTATGCCGTGTCTTCGTTCAACAACGCTGGATTCGTGTCACACCCGGACGGCCTCGTCGGTTTCGTCGGAAACGGCTGGATCCTCGTGCCGATCATGGTTGGGGTGTTCATTGGGAGCCTCGGCTTCCCGGTATTCATGGTGCTGATGTCTGCGAAGTTCGAGGTTCGGAAGTGGAGCATCCACGCGAAACTCACCCTTCTGGTGACGACAGTGCTTCTGATCATTGGCGGCGTTCTCTGGGCCGCGTTGGAATGGTCGAACAGCTCCACAATCGGGAACATGCCTCTCGGCGAGAAGCTGTTCAACGCCCTGTTCGCCTCAACGATGATGCGGTCCGGCGGCTTCAGCCTTGTGGATCCCAGTTCGTCTGAACCGATCACCCTGCTCGCAACCGACGCCCTGATGTTCGCCGGTGGTGGGTCCGCTTCGACCGCCGGCGGCATCAAGGTCACCACTGTTGCCGTGCTGTTCCTCGCCATCATCGCTGAAGCTCGAGGCGATACCGACGTACGCGTGTTTGGCCGAACCATCCCGCAAGGGGCCCTCCGCGTCGCCATCAGCGTGCTGTTCCTCGCCGCAACCCTGATTCTGGTTGCGACCGGTCTCATCATGGCGGTGACCAGGGAACCACTGGATCGCATCCTCTTCGAGGTCATTTCTGCATTCGCGACCTGTGGCCTCAGCGTTGGATTGAGCGAAGAGTTGCCGCCGAGCGGAAAGTACATCCTGGCGCTCTTGATGTTCGCCGGACGGGTCGGCCCCATCAGTCTCGCGGCGGCACTCGCGGTCCGGCAACGTCGCCAGCTTTACCGGTACCCCAACGAAAGCCCCATCCTGGGCTGACCGTGACCACGGCGTTCAGGCACCTCCTCAACGAAACCAACCCCGGCCATGAGCACAACGGCGCCAATCCAGAGGAGAGCGTGAAGAATCGGCTTGCTGTCCTGCAGTTTGCGCATGGGGCCGGCGATGGCCCAACAAAAAAGCCCCCGGAAACCGGGGGCAATCTGTGTTACTCGAGGTTTCGGACGACTTATCCGAAAACTCGAGAGAACGTAGTGTGGCGAGTGAGGGATTCGAACCCCCGAATGCTGAGCAGTCTGATTTACAGTCGCGTGCCCTTCATCCCGTCCAGTGATGTTCGGCACCTTCTCCCCCGGGATTCCGCGGTTCTGGGTAAAGTCCGATGCCCACCATCCCAGCCCGAAACAGGGAGTCATCCGCGGTTTGCACACACAAAGTGCACACACAACCAGCCGGATCACGTAGTTCCGCCCACCCACGCGTCAAGGTCCGCGACCTGATATTTGACGAGCCTACCTAGGTTCACGAACGCCGGCGCTTACTTCCACGATGGACGCCCAAAGCTCCACCTTCCACACGCCTATCTGTCCCCGCTGCCTCGTGCGAACGGAAGTCGTCGGCACAGTGGAGCGTCCTTACGTGATGTGTCCTGGGTGCAGGACGGTGTTGTGGAAGCGCCCCATCGCCATCCAGTGGATGTGCGTAGCGCCGAACATCTCCGGCCGAACTGGGGCCGTCATTGGGCCGGCTGCTTCGATATGCTCACCTCATGGCTGAACTGGACTACGCGTTCCTCGCCGACTATGCCCAGATCGAGGGCGGGAAGATTTCTGCGCTTGGAGCGAGCTACACTCACGCCGTCGTCAGCGAGGTGCCCTCGGGGTGGATGACGACGGTCGCAGGTCGAATCCGGGCCAGGGAGGACGAAGGTCCGATACAGCTTTCGATCCGGATCATTCCGCCGAACGGTGAGTATGACATGGAAGTCAACGGCTCCATCGAAGCAGGCAGCGACGTCCGACCATACGCAGGCAAGGTTGGGCTGCTGTTTACGTTCACGGCCCAGATGCCCCTCCTATCCGAGGGTCTGTACCAAGTGTTAGTGTTCATCGAAGGCAAAGAAGTGCGGCGCCTAGCGTTCGACGTTGAAATCGCACCGGGCTAGTGGAATACAGCATCACCGGGCACTTCCTGATTCGTATGCGTCAGCGGGGTATCTCCCGGACAGACATCGAGGAGGCGCTCGACAATATCGCCTCGACTTGGCCTACACCAAAAGACTCCACCTGCATTCTGGGAAGAACTTCCTCCGGACGCTTGTTGAAGATTTGGGTGGTAGGGGATCATTGGCCGCAGTCAGGTACACTCACGATCAAGAGCACCGCATGGAAGGATGAGGAGCAATGACGAAGTCACGCTTCAGCGTCTCGGTAGACATCGAGGCCAACGCCGCCTACATCACAATGTCGGACGAACCCATCGTCTCGACCAAGGAAGTCACCGACGAGGTCCTGGTCGATTTGGACGCGATGCGCGTCGTCGTGGGTATTGAGGTTCTGCGTATCGACGCGGACATCCCATTCAGCCGCCTGGTTGAAGAGTTCCATGTCCACAGCAACGATGTCGAACTTTTGCGTCTGCTGCGCCCGAGCGTCGGTGCCTCCTATTCCCTCAAACAAGGCACCGATGGAGTCGCCTCGGCTGTGCACGGCAAAATATTGGCCTCAGCTTAAACCGCAAGACACAAAACGCCCCTCACCACCTCGGAAGAGATGATGAGGGGCCTTGCTGTATGTGTTGGCTTTGCCAGTCCACCGAACGCCCATCTCCGGTGGTACGGTCGCGGCATGAATCGAAGCTACGCCAACGACGATCGAATCAAGCAGCGAAACAGACAGCTTGGACTGATCGAGCTAGGTGGCATTTGACAGCCCCGTGATGTCCACCATGCATCATGCATATGGGCACGCTACGCGGTCCTGCGACACGGCATGACGAGGTGATCTGATTCCAAATCAGGTCTCCGGAGACCCGCTCCTCCAGTAGCTGAGCGGGCTAACGCGTTGCTGATCCCCCGCTGTGTGCGATTGTGTGCGCAGTCGCACAGTCAAAGGTGCCCAACGTGACCAAATCAGTCATCGGCGTCGCCTGACGGGTCAGAACGACTCCGGAATGCTGAGCGACTCTCGGGGAGCTTCCGCCGGATGGCGGAGCTCTCCTGCCGCTTCCTTTCCCGCGGAGCGTTGAGCGGAAACCTGCTGCGCGACGCGAATGGTGAAGCAGCTGACGCTGCAGCGTCGATGCCCGCCCCTCGAGAAGCGACTGCACGCACTGCCCACACAATAGGGACATCAACGACAAAGAGACCCGGCCAAAACGGCCTGGGTCCCTTTGTTTACGCGGAAGTGGGTTGTACGTATATCTCATTTTGCCCCGTGTTTCCGGGCTTCCCGGGAGGCTCCAAAATGGACCATCCCTTTTTCTTCAGGAGTTAATCCCCTGAAGCCGTTGAGATGCGCCAGATGAGTGGGATGGCGCTGCGTACTTGCCTCCACCTTCGGCGCACTCCTGCGCCTCGGCTTCCTTCTCTCGTGTCCCCGATTGTGGTCACGGTTCGGGTGGGTTCCTGCTTCATTGGTGGCTGCGCGAGCGAGCTCGCGTCTGATGCTGCCTCCACAGGCGTTTTGTGTCTCCGCAGGCCCTGCGGCGACGAGGATGTTGACGGCGGCGTTGTAATCGCGGTCAACGTGTGTGTTGCAGTGCGGGCACACCCAGGTGCGCACGCTCAGCGGTTTCTTGCCGCTGTTGGTTCCGCAGATGGAACATGTGCGGCTGCTCGGGAACCCAGCGGGTACCCGGCGTAGCTCACGTCCGCGACGTTCAGACGCTTCTTCCAGGTAACGAAAGAACTGTGCCCATCCGGCGTCGGTGATGCTCTTGCCCAATCGCGTTTTAGCCATGCCGCTGATGTTCAACGTCTCCACGGCTACCGTTTGGTTTTCACGGGTGAGCCGGGAGGCGAGTTGTCTCGCATGGTTGGATCGCTGGTTCGCAACACGTGAGTGAGCTCGAGCAAGAGTCGCCCGTGCCTTCTCACGGTTGCGTGAACCTTTCTGTTTCCGAGAAAGGTTCTTTTGCGCACGAGCGAGCTTGCGCTCGGCCGTGCGGAAGTATCGAGGGTTCACGACTTTCTCGCGTGTGCCGTCTGAGTAAACGACGGATGCGAAGTCGGCGAGACCGACGTCAATGCCCGCGTCTCGGGGTCGGCGTGTGGGGATCGTTGACTGTTGAAGAGGAACCGGGACGACGAAGGACGCCCACCATGTCCCGTCGGTTTCGCGAATGATCGTCACGCTTGATGGTGGACCGGGCAACGGGCGGTGCCAGTTCACGTGGACCAGGCCAACCTTGGCCAACCTAAGCCGTCCACCGCCCGGGTTCGTGTTCTGCCAATGTCCCCGAATACCGAAACTGGTCCGGCCAAACGTCGCCGCCTGTCGTTCCGACCTCTTCTTGAACCGAGGTGCTCCCATACGACGCCCTTTACGTCGCCCGGAAATAGAACTGAAGAAGTTGTCATAGGCGGTAGCGCCATTCATGACTGCGTACGAAAGCACAGAGGTAGGTGCCTCCGTCAACCATGTCGTGGCCGCGTCGCGGCGTCCGTTCGTGACGATGATCTTGCTTGCGGTGAAGTGCGAGGGGTGCTGCAGACCATCCGCATGTTGCGTTCGCGCGTAGTTGATGTAGGAGTTGTACACGTAGCGGCAGCAACCGAAGATACGACGCATGATCGTCTCCTCCGCGGGAGCCGGAGCGATGCGATACCGGAACCGACGTGTGTGCGTCGGCCCCTCTGGCGCTGAGCGCGGAGCAATCGGCGTTCGACGCGGCTTAACACCGGCGACTGCGTAACACCGTTCACACCGACAGTTCCAATACGTGTACCCAGCAGGCGTCCCGTGCACTTCTTCCGGCATGCCCTCGGCCAGGCGCTTCGCACGACGAATCGCCGCAGCTTCCGCGTTCGCGGCGCGGCAACAGGCCTCACGGCAACCCTGACGGTAACCACGGGTTGTGCCGTGCTCGTCTATGGAAGCGCTCATGATTCCTCTATGCGCGGTCGGATGTAGATCACGTCTCCTATGTACGTGGCACGAACGAACTGCTGTCCGCCAATCCCGTCGACCGCTCGCTTCTCTCACTGCCATGGCCCATTTCCTCAATCGCATTGACAGCCTGACCGGGGTTTCCCTACCGGTATCCCGCCATGGGGTCCGGAATGGTTCCCCAGCCAGAGCTCGCTCGCTCCGAGCGACTGGGGTTGCTGGCCAACTCAGGCAGCGCAGGTTTTCGACACGACGACAACGTTGCAAAGATGATGTGCCGCGAGCTGCCAGCACGCCATGATGTAGTTATGAAGCTTGCCTCAGCGCATATTAGAAGTTTTCGAAGCATCTCCGACAGCACCAGAGTTGAGTTAGACCCTGGCGTAACGGCGCTAGTCGGGAAGAATGAAAGTGGAAAGACAGCGTTTCTCGAGGCGCTCTACCGGATCAACCCGGTCCACGAGGCGAACTTTGATGAAGCCGCGCACTACCCGCGATGGCGCCTCGTCGCCGACCGGCGAGCTGGGACAATCAACAAGGAGCCAACTGTGGTCGCCGAGTTTGAGCTCGACGACGAAGACCAGGCGGCTGTAGAGTCCGTTTTCGGCGTGGGAGTGCTGACGGGCACCACGTTGACGGTGAGCCGCGACTATTCGGGCCCGGCGTCGTACTCGGTGGCCGTGGACCCCAGCCGAGGGCTTACGAACGTCTTCGATGACCTCGGAACCGCCCCCGGCCTACGGAGCACCCTAAGTGGGGACGACGCCCTGCTCGGCAATGCCGCCAAAGCTCTTCTTGCAGAGGGGGCTCCTGACGACGATCAGGACTGGACGGACGCAGAACGCACAGCGCTCATCGCTGAGATCAAACGCCGGACGGGCGGGTATAACACGGAAAACGCCGTTATCGCGGTGCTGCAGGCGCGTATGCCAAAGATGTTCTACTTCGCGGATTACCAAACTTTGCCGGGTCGCATCAATGTTACGGAGCTAGCCGGTGATGAGGTTCCCGGGGAATCTGGCATGCAGACCGCCCGGGCATTGCTCAAGCTCGCCTACACCGACGCGGACGCGCTTACGGATGAAGATTTCGAAGAACGCACGGCGGAACTCGAGGCCGTTAGTAATGACTTGACAACGCGCGTCCTCACGTATTGGCGACAAAATCAAGACCTCAGTATTCAGATCAACGCCGACAAGGTAACGACACCTTCTCCTTACAACGGCCAGACCGCCGTCGTTAGGTTCCTGGATGTTCGAGTGCGGGATTCCCGACACGGGTTCACCAACAACTTCGACCAGCGCTCCAGCGGATTCAAATGGTTCTTCAGTTTCTTGGCGGCGTTCAGCGAATTCGAGAACTACGAGCACGGGGTCGTCGTTCTTCTCGACGAACCTGCGCTGACACTTCATGGGAAAGCGCAGGCAGACTTCCTCGACTACGTCGACAACGAATTGTCAAAGATCGCACAGGTTATCTACACGACACATTCCCCGTTCCTCGTCAACGCCGCACGCCTTGAGCGAGTGCGTATTGTCGAAGACAAAGGGGGAAAGACGGGCTCGGTTGTGAGCGCGGAGGCCTTGTCGGTAGCCGAGGACTCCTTGTTCCCGCTCCAAGCCGCGCTTGGCTACGACATTGCCCAAAGTCTTTTCGTCGGACGCGACAACCTTGTGGTCGAAGGCACGAGCGATTTCACCTACCTCACTGTGCTAAGCGACCACCTTCTCTCTCTGAACCGGGTTGGCCTTGATCCACGGTGGCGGCTGCTCCCAGCAGGAAGCGCGTCGAATATTCCGGCGTTCATCGCTTTGGTTGGCCGAGCATTGGATGTGACGGTTCTCGTCGATGGGAGCACCAGGTCAAGTGTTCAGCGGTTAGAAGCTTTAGGAGATCGGGGGTTACTAGCCAAGAAGCGTTTGCTTCTGACCGATCACTTTACGACCGTCAAGTCGTCAGACATTGAGGACCTCTTTTCCACCGGGGACTACCTGACGGTCTATAACGGCGGTTTCGGCGCGTCAGTCAAGGCCGGAGATCTAACGGGCAAGGATCGTATCGTCAGCAGACTGGGACGCTTCTTGGGCTCCGAATTCACCGCGCATGGTCGACCAGCGGACTACTTGTTGCGAAACCGCGACAAGGTGTTGCCGAAACTATCCGCAACCACACTGAATAATTTTGAGGCGCTCTTCGGTGCCATCAACAAGACTCTTTCCCAGCCCTGACTGCCGATGGAACCACGGGCCGGACACCACGTAGGAAGCCGGTGGGCAAAGGAGGGTTCGTCAGTGACTGAGCAACATGGTGACAGCCATGCGACGGCCGTGAGTCGTCCCTCACCCTCGGAGTGGCTCGGCGCCCATAAACACCCGCAGCTTCTTCCTACGCCCTGGCTCACCGACGAGGGACTTGAGGACTTCGTCGAGGCGCTGCTCCTCTCGGAGCGTCTTCTAGGGGTCGCGGTTCGTCATGTGCAGCATGTTGAACGTTGGGGGGTTTCGGGCGACAAGCAAGACGGGATTGACTTTTTCGGCCAGTTCAATGACGGCACAACGGCCGCCTGGCAGGTGAAGCAACTCGAAAAGCTAACGCGCGGCGACGTGCGGGCAGCCGTCAAAGCTGCAACGTTCGAAAGAGCAGACGAGCTGTACCTTGTGTTCGGCGGCATTGCCACCGTCCAAGCGCGCGAGGAAATGCTGTTGCATCCCCGGTGGACCCTTCTCGATCGACGTACTCTCACGGAGACGTTGCGGTTGCTACCTTCACAGACGCAGCGCGGCATCATCGACCGGTTCTGGGGACCGGAGGTCCGACGACACTTCGTCTCAGCACCTGGCGATGCAATGGTCCTCTTCGACCAGTTCAGAAAGAGCCGCCAAAACCCCGACGCACTCATCAATGATCTCGGCGAGCTCGCTGGCAGAGATGATGAGCTAGATCGCTTTACGCGCGCGCTCAGCCGAGAGGTCACGGAGTCGCCTCAAATTATCGTCGTGAGCGGGCCGGGCGGTCGCGGGAAAACGCGTCTGCTAATCGAGGCACTCACCCTTGAGGCGATGCGCCAGCCGAACCGCGTTATCAGCTGCCTTGCGCCGATGCGCGTGTTCGACGCTGCGGCGATGAATGAAATCCATCAAAATGAGGGCATCGTCGCTATCGATGACGCCCACATTGACCCAGCCGCGCTGGAACCGCTGCTCGCACTTGCGCGCAGCAACCCGGATCTGCAGGTCGTTCTTGCAAGCCGACCAAGCGGGCTTGGGATGGTTCAGGAAGCCATCACACGCGCGTCGTTCGGCCCCCGTGAGCATGAAGTGATAAGCGTAGGCGAACTGAATCTAAAATCCGCCAGAGAGCTGGTCAAGGGACTTATCACCAACCTTGAGTTGGGCTTCGGCCTACGAAACTACCTTGCGGAGCAGGCTCGCCACAGTCCCCACGTGGCAGTCATCCTCACAAACCTCATCCGAACGGGCCAGATCAGCGGATCGCTACTTGTCAACGAGGACCTTCGGCGCACAGTGCTGGCGCGCTACAGAGAGTTGATGGTTCCCGGACAAATCGACGGCTTCGACACCGACGTCGTTCAACGCGTGATCGCGACATACGCATGCGTTCAACCGGACAGCCCACTAGACAAAAGGGTACAGGCGCGGATCGCGCACTTCTGCGATCTCCCCGTCATCCAACTGGCACGACTCACTAGGCGGCTCATCGATCAGGGGCTGATTCTCGACCAAGACAACCGCCTACGGGTAGTTCCCGACCTCCTATCCGATCAGATCGTCGAAAGCGTGGCCGTATTCGAACAATACGACACCGGCTTCGTCTCAGATCTGTGGCACGAATTCGGCCCTACGCACTACGAGCGACTCGCACTGACACTTGGCGAGCTCGACTGGCGCATCGGACATCGAGATGGACCATCCGTAATGGCGCCAGTGTGGGACGTTGTGCGTGAACGTTTGAACTCGCCTTACCCTTGGGCGCTTTGCCGCGAGCTGGACCAGATCGCCCCGCTCGCAGCAACCCAACCGAAGGCTCTAGTAGCCGTGCTTGAAGCGCTGCGAGAGAGGCTCGACCTCGAAGACGCCGCAGGCACGCCGGTGCCCGAAGACCCTGAAGATGAGGAGGACCGGCTCTACCGTCGGGTGTGGCCATACTCGCGCAAAGTCGACCGATCGGATGTTCGCGCAAAGCTACCCCGGTTGTACGGGCGTGCCGCGGTGAACGACCCGACCACAATAGAGACCGCGGTAGATGCGTTACTTGCTCTGGCCCGCGCCGACACGCGAGCTCCGAATGCTCACCCGGGCCATGCGCGCCGCGTGCTCACCGACGAGTTGAGCAATCTCGCAACTCTGTCAGACCCAGCGACTCCCCTACGCATCGTGACACGTGTAAGGGTGCATTGCGAGACAGGCACCGACGAAGAAGCCCTCGCGGCCTTGTCGGCATTGAAGCCGCTGCTGGCCAAGGAAGAACTTGAGACCATCCAGTCAGCCCTCTATCAGTTGTCCTTCCGCTCGCACTTGATCTCAGCGGCCGCAATGCGCCCGGTACGAGACCACATACGACAACTGCTAAAGAACGAAGGGGCCTCGGACCAGGTCGCACGAGCAGGCGCTGCCGTTGATCTCTTGAGGGAGGCGCTGCGGGCACCGCGCGGTCACTTCGGTCGCGACGTCAGCGCAGACGCGGTTCTGGCTTGGGAAGAGGACGACCTCGAGACAGTGCGATCCCTCGCCGATATTGCTGCGCGGACTCACTTCGCGACCGTCCGACGTATGGTCCGAGAGACGGTGGATTGGAGTGCTGAGCACGCCGAGTCCCTCCCTCTCAGACATGCGTCACTGTCGCTTCAGTTCGAGCTCGACCGATCCGAGGATATCCGGGACGCACTCGCCGACCGGATCATCGGATCCCCGTGGAAGATCGCCGGCGAACTGATCAATCGTGTCCCTGGCCTCGATGAGCTGCAGTCCGACCGGGACGCTGGCCGCCGCGAACTCGAAGAGTTGAGCGAAGAGCAGAAGCGAGATGCGAGACAAGTGAAGTTCACGGCAAAGGCCGAGTCAAGGAGGACCCGCATTCCAGCCGTAGACGGAGCGCTTACACGTCGATTGCTTGAATATGGCGATGCCTCTCAGATCGTGCATCTTCTCACCCAACTCAGTGCCGAAGCGCGTCAACTCGGGAAGCAACCCACCTTCCGAGGAGTCTGGCAGTCCCTATCCGCGATCCGGCCAGGACTAGTTCCCGAACTTGTGAACATCATCGCGGGGCAGGCGGACGAGAGCCCCCTGGATCACGACCTGCCTGCCCTTCTAGCTCACTGGAATATGCATACACCGGGAGACGCGCTTGGATGGGCAGGGGACGCCGTCAAATCGGGACGTAGCGGCGTGCGACTCGCGATCGGATTTTTCGTCGATGACATGCCATGGACAGCCCATCAAGCTGAGTTCAGTTCGATCTGGCGCGCCGGTATAGCGGACCAAGACGAACTAGTTGCCGCAAGATTCTTGGGTAGCGCCGGGTGGTATCTTCACTCAAACCCCATAGAAGCGGCTGCGGTGCTTCTCGAAAATGAGATCTCACCGCCAGCGGCAGGAGCATCACTGATGGGGGCCTGGCGCTACGGAGAATCGCCAGAATCCCCACCACTGGACAGAACGGCGCAGGAAGCTATGCTTTCGATCGCTTCACGAGCCGGCTTCGACGATTTCATCGCGCAGGAAACGCTCACTAACGCTGCTCGTGAGCACCCGGACCTCGGGCTTGATCAGCTCCTTGAACTGTCACGCAACGGCGAATCGGTTACGGACGGCATCCACGACCTGGCTGCCGTGTTCGAGAACCGGTCGACGGCGTTCACAGAATGGTTGCTCGACCACCTCCACGAAGACCTCGCCAGCATCGAGGAAGTCGTGTCAGCGGCGCTCAACGGTTACCTTCCAACGAGTATCGCCGAATCCCTCACCCGTCGAGTTCCCGACCTGTCGACCGGTGACTTGCTCGCTCTAGTGCGTGTGCTTGGATCACTTCCAATGTGGATACCGAACAACCTAAATCTGGCCGAGGCCTGCGTCGAGCTGTCGGAGAACCGGAATCTGCTCGATGAAATTGTTCCGGAGCTCCGGCGAGGGGTCAGCCTGCGAGGATGGGGCTGGATTGGAAACGAGTCTTCCGAACTCAACAATGCCCGCGACGTGTGCACAGCAGCCGCGGAACGAACCACATCAACACAGCTCCGCGCGCAATTGATTGAGGCAACCGAATGGTTCCAGACGACAATCGGCGATCTCCGGCTTCGCGAACGCGATGAAGATTGGTGAGTTCTATGGATGAACTAGATCACCATGCCGGCGTGCGAAGCCGCACGGTAGACAACTGGTCACAAGGATGACGACGCCTGCGTACATGCACGCTACGGCCGATGGCGAAACTGTTGCCAGGATCCTGAACCGGCTTGGTGCCGGTGCCGGTGATCCACTAGAAATCTCGTTGGCCTGCCACCAAGATGCAGAATTTGGTGGTCTGCCTGAAGCGCTTCGGCAACAAGTGACGACCTTGCTCGGGTTCGAGTTAGACGACGACTCGATCGACGGGAGCGTTGCGCTCACCCCGGTGGAAGGATCATTCAACGCGCTGCAAGTGAGAGCAATCAGGAACGCAACCGACGAGTCGCACGCCCTATGGCGATCCATATTGGCAGGATCCCGAGTGGCCATCCTGAGCGCGCTGCTCTGCGATGCCCTTTTGACGGCCCGCGCCGAGACAGGACGCGAACACGCGGCACGAACAGTGCGCTCCTACCTCACGCTTGCCAGTGACGAATCTTTAGATTCACTACACATCGCCCTCGCGATAGGGCGCGCGAACACGATCGCCCGCATGCGTCGAATGAGGGAAGAGCGAGCGGTCCGCCAGGAGGCGATCCGCTTCGCCGGAACTGCACTCACGCTTAACTCGCCCGACGGAGTCGTCGCGCGAGTGCTAACACCACTTTCCACACTTCCCGCGACTTACCCAATGCCCGACGACGAACGTGGTCAGATCCGCATCCTTCTGGATCAAACGGCACAGAGCTATCTCGACCCCGCTTCGGCAGATTGGATCGCCGATTGCCGACGAAACATCGCGCAGTCCGCCGAAGAACGGAAAGCGGCCACGAGGGAGCAGGTTGCCGCCTACCTCGCCACCGCCGAATCGGAGGACGTAGGGTTTCGCAAGATGCATTGGGCGACTACGGCCGCGGAAATTGCTCGTCGTTACGGCGACATGGACGCGCACGGTCAAGCCGTCCGGCTCATGCAGTCGATTCCAGCAGCGTCGATGGGCTGGGAAGCCCATGAAGCCACGATCACACTGCCCCTAAGCGCTCTGCGAAGCCACGTTCGGCGCTACAAGTTCACCGTCGACTGGAGGCAAGCCCTTCAAGTTTTCCTTGCGACGAAATCGCCCGCCGGTAATCACGACAACAACATCGCATCCTCTCGAAGGGCCGCCGCAGGGAGCATTCGAGCACTCGTGTCCCGGGTCACCTTCGGCCCACACGGACTCCCAGAGCGGAGCGACGGAAACTTCGACGAGGAAGAGCTTGTTCGAACTGAGCAATTCGCTATCGGCGTCCAAGGGATCCTCCTAGACCTTGAGTTGAAAGAGATTGAGCGAAGGTTTGGCAAACCGGCTCAGTCCGAAATTGCCTCATGGCTCTCAGCCGCCTTCGGCTGCGAACCCGACCACGCCCAACTATTCGCTCGATCACTGCACCTGTACTGGGACGAGGCATTCTCTGATAGCGCGCGGATCGCAATTCCGTTGATCGAGTCCGGAGCGAGACGTCTCCTTCTACTCTTGGATGAGCCGATCTACCGCCTTGAGCGTGGCGCATCCCCCGGCCGATTCCCCACGATGGACTTCTACGTCGACAAACTGCAGGCTTTGAATCTCGACATCGACTGGGTCCGCGCACTTCGAACAACCCTGCTAGATCCGGGTATGAACCTACGTAACATGGCCGCGCATGGATTCAAGTTCGAGTTTGTCCGCTCGGAAGCCGCTGTGCTCATCCGCCTGGCCGGACTATTCTGTGCATTGCCCATCGAGCGGGAACTCGAATCGGACCGCGCCATGCTGAAAGACCCACTCAAAGCAGCTCGTCGCCCGCTCCGTCGGCGGTGGGGTTGGTACTGGGTTTAGGCGCCGTTATTCGCCTGGGCCCTCCTAGCTGGTTTCTCCGTCGAGCAGGACGGCCTCAGCCAAGAAATCGTGGCGGCCAGGGAAGGCAAGTTGGACTCCCCCTCACAACAATTCGACGATGAAGTTAGTGGCTGTCGCACCCCATAGTTGATTTCGTTCGACAACATCCACTCGAATTCCCAGGACACGCATAAGTTGTTCCTCCAGTGCCACGAGCGCACCGAAGTAAGCGAACCCCGTCGGCCGGTCGACGAATCGCACAGCAATGTCGAGGTCCGATTGTTCCGTGTCGATACCGGTCGCGACGGATCCGAAGACTATCGCGGACTCGACTCCGTGTTCGCGGAGTATTTCGATGACTCTGTCACGGTGTTCGACGAGCGCGCCACTTGGTCGCGTCATGAGCGCATGTGTGATTTAGAGGTTCCAGAGCCCGGCATCCTGCCGCGCTTCGATAAGGACATCCTCGAGGTGCCCCGTACGCAACTGCTCCCATGCCGGGGTGCCGAAGGGGGCTGCGGCCATCCAGGTGGACCAGACTTTTGCGCTATCGATACCTGTTGCCAGGACCTGCAGTACATCTTGAAGGCCGGGGAGTACTTGGTGGTTGTGGAACTGGCGGGTGGGGAAATAAAGGTTGCCGTCATCGAAGGCGCAGCCGAGGAGCTCTCTCCTGCTAACCATCGCCTCGACCTCGTCACGGGTGAGATCCAGATAGTCACAAACGGTCTCTTCCGAAGCCCACGGGCCTGCAAGTTCCACGTTTGATTTCGCGGCCATGTTGCCTGCCCTCCCGCTCCGATCCTGTTGGTGGTTCGATCCCGATGATAGGAGTCAGACGCCATTCACTTTCCCGTGCGGGACGACAATGTTGAGTATCGCTTCGTTCTTCATGCTGGGGTCTATACGGTGCCGGAAGGAGGAACCAATGACGGCCAGCACTAACCCAGACGAGACCCTTACTCTGCCCACCGAAGCGGATGACGCAAAAAAGTCAGCCCAACGGAAGGCGGAAGATGTTCATCGTCGAGCGCTGATGAAACTCCCGACCGCGGTGTCACCTCAGACCGCGGCCGCACTTCAAGTGACCGAGAACGCATGGCGAAGAATACGGACGGAATACGGTGTCCTCTCCAGCACCGACGTCGCCACCCTCTTGGGTCCTGCGAAAGCGACACCAGCTTTCACAGCAAGGCTGCGAAACTCCGGACGCCTCATCGGGGTGAAGCGAAATGAAAGATACGAACATCCCGGCTTCCAATTCGACCTGCAATCACGTCGAGTCAAACCGATCTTTGAACGCCTGCTCCAGTTCGCGACGAGCATCGGATGGGACCACCTCGACCTCGTACTGTGGCTTGGAACACCGACAACCTGGTTCGAAGACGAACGCACACCGCTCGAGCACTTGAACGACGAGGATCTACTCGAGATCTTCATGGCCGCCGCCACCGTAACCTGGTGACCGGTCCGAGTGAGGCGCACCCACGGACTTGGATTTAAAGCTTCACCAGACCGCACTCGGGACATCGCCACACCGCGGTGGCCCCTTGGAACTCCGCTTCCATACGCACAAGACACCGAGGACAGTTCGGTGTATCGAGTTCCCAATCGTCGTCCGTGCGCTGGTAGTAGACCGGCTTCCACAGCCCTCAAAGAGGAACCAACAGGACCGTGATCGCTGGTGCCGCGACGGGATCGGAATAACCTCCGTCGCAGCACCCCGTGTTACTTCGGTCGCCTCCGAGACGGGAGCACCCGAATCGGCAGACCGTTCAACTTCTCCACACGTGTTTCGTCAAGCCGTCCGCGCTTGAAAGCGTGCCGCTGCTTAGCCGCCCACGCCGCCAACCGCCGCTCATCCACATCCGTGGAACGGTACCGCGGCACACGACCCTCACGGTTAAGGTACATGGCGTAGTCCGTGAAGTGCGCTTCCCATGTTTCCTCGACCGGCGCCCAACTGAACCCGGCAAGCGATTCAAGGCAGAGCCGCTGATACGTGCACAAGTCGTTGGAAATCAGCCGGCGACGCTGATACCGCAGCCAGAATGCCAAACGCCCCTGCTCAGCATCCTGCACTTTTCGGTTGTTCTCTCTGGGAACGTCGCCGTGAGCCCCGACGAATGCCTCCACGTCGAGAAACGTGCGAACCCAAACCGCGAGGCGGGAGTGGATCTGAGACTCCGGCTCCTGACCGTAGCGGAGCCGACATTCGAGTTGCCAGCAGTCCAGGGATTTCTTGAGGTCCTTGGATAGCGACAAGGTCGCGTGATCCAGCTCTCGGAGGACGGCGATGAAGTCACTGCGTGCGTTGTTGTCGTGCATGTTCCCTTCCCGACACGCACACCATGTGCGGTCAGAAGGGATATGCGCGGTTGCCTGAACTCGGCGTTTGAAGGCGCAACCGTGAGATGGGAGCAAATGTCAGAGGCACGCTCTACCGTCAAAGACGCCACTCTTCCGTGGCTCGATCCGGAAAGGAGGGATGTCAATGGCTAAGCCGTCGAAGTCCTCTCTGTCCAAGGCTGGGAAGACCCTCGCGTCGAAGGGGTCCTCAAAGCCGTCCAAGTCCAAGGCGGGCAAGACGCTCGGTAAGGGCTGATCGAAACGGTGCACGTCGTTGACGCGACGGCGTGCACCACCCGTAACTCGGATGCACTCGCCAGCACTCGTTGCTCTTCATGGCCGAGAACAACGGCATGGGGGTTTCGATCCTCCGACCCGTAGTCCGGCGGAACCTCGCCACGGTCATGCGAAAAGCCCAGTCGCGCCACACGCAAACCTCGGCGTGAAGAGCGTGGATGAAACACCTGCCGCTCGTTGCACCACCGGCCTAAGCCTGTGCTGAATTCGACATGCCCATCACCAGCAGAACAGCTTCGCCTCAGCGCTCATCGAAATCGGGACAGCGACCATTGAGACTGTATACAGCCGGTAGACAATCGTGGCGATGCTGAATACGATCGAAGAACACCTTCAGGAGACGCAACACGCAGAGAGCGCAGAATTACTTATGACAGCAGATGCTCCCGTCAAAAATGCCGATGTCATTGTCGTTGGAGGGGGCAATGCGGGTTTCTGCGCGGCGTACGCAGCAGCGGAGCGGGGGCGTAGCGTGCTGCTTCTTGAACGTGGTCTCCCCGGAATGCACGGCGGCAACAGTTTCTACACGGCCGGCGCCACGCGAATCGCTCACGGTGGACTTGACGATCTGATCGATTTTCTTGAACCTGATGAGCGTCACGACCGCACGGTGGTGCCGCCGTATTCGCCTGAGGAGTATGCGGCGGATCTCGCGAAGGTCACTGACGGGCGCAATGACCCGGATCTCACCACTGTCCTTGTTCATGAGAGCGCCGATACCGTCCGCTGGCTGCACAGATTAGGACTGAAGTTCCGCCTGATGTACGAGCGTCAGGCGTACGAACGACCCGATGGCTCATTCCTGTTCTGGGGAGGCCTACACGTCGGCAACGTCGGCGGCGGTGAAGGCATGATCGCAGACCACACTCGCGTTTCCGCTGAGCTCGGTATCGAAGTTCGGTATGGGATCGACGTGCAGGACCTTATCGTCGATGGAAACACCGTCATCGGCGTCTCCGTTGCCAACCCGGACGGGACGCAGGAAGAGCTACTTGCTGAATCGGTCGTACTCGCGGCCGGCGGCTTCGAGGCGAGCCCAGAGCTACGCCGACGCCATCTGGGCGAGGGTTGGGAGCACGCTGTGGTGCGCGGTACTCCCTACAACACAGGGCGGATGATAGAAGCAGCAATTGGCATCGGCGCTGACCGCGGCGGGGATTGGTCCACAGCGCACAGTGTGCAGTGGGACGCCAAAGCCGAGAACAACGCGAGCAACCGCGAGCTCACAAACCGTCTGACCCGCCAGAGCTATCCGCTGGGCATCATCGTAAACAACGACGGCGAGCGATTCCTCGACGAGGGCGCTGACTTCCGGAATTACACCTACGCCAAGTACGGCAAAGTAATCCTTGAGCAGCCCGGCTCCGTCGCATATCAGATCTTCGACGCGACCCTCCGACCGATGCTGCGCACCGAAGAATACGACATGCCGGGCATCGGCGTATACCAGGCCGACACGCTCACTAGCCTCGCGACATCCATTGGCGTTGATCCCCTCGCTCTTGCAGGGACCGTCGCGGATTTCAATGCGAACATCGTGACCGACGCCGCCTTCGACCCCACCGTTAAGGACCGCCGCCGCTCGACCGTGATCCCGCCGAAGAGTAACTGGGCTTCCGCGATCGAGAAGCCCCCCTTTTACGCATACCCTGTGACATGTGGCATCACCTTCACGTTCGGTGGGCTCAAGAGTGATACCGAGGGGCGGGTGCTTCATGTGGATGGTTCGGCGATTCCCGGCCTCTTTGTGTGTGGTGAGATGCTCGGTGGGTTGTTCAGCCGGAACTACCCGGGCGGTTCCGGTCTGGCAGCCGGAATGGTGTTCGGCAAGCGTGCCGGTAGCATCGCATGACCATTGCCTCGATGAGTATTGTGAGAGCGAGTCCGCACGATCGGCTCCAGCAGGATCAGTTAGCCTACTGGCGAACAGTGATGTGTTCCGCGCAACACCTGCGGCAGAACACGAAAGAACAGGCGGTATTCCGTGACTGAGTCCGCACCCGCATCCGTTGAGAGCCTCGGTGAACTCCTCTCCCCGTACCGCACGACCATCCCCTCCCGCGGAGGGGCGGTGAGCGAGACGACGTATGCGGTCCGCGAAGCGATCCTCGATGGTGTGCTCGCCCCTGATGTCTGGCTGCGTGAGGTGGCGCTCTCGGAGGCGCTCGGCGTGAGCCGCACTCCCGTTCGCGAAGCATTGAACCGTCTCGAGGAGGAAGGACTGGTGGCGCGTAGTCCCGGGGTTGGAGCGCAGGTCACCCGACTCTCATTCGAAGACATGTCGGCCGTGTATCAGGTGCGCGGTAGCCTCGAGTCGCTTGCCGCGGACTACGCCACCCGTCAAGGGCGACCCGAGCATCTTGCCCAATTCCAAAAACTGCAGGAACGCCTGGTCGCTGCGACTGAGGCCAATGATCTCCAGGCTTTCTCTCGCGCCAACGTGGAGTTCCATCATCTGCTGTCGGTCGCTGCGAACAATGCCTATCTGTCACGTTTGCTGGCCACGGTCGAGGTTGCCATCCGTCGCTTCGGTACTCGTTCACTCAGCCAGGAGCGCATGCGCGATGTGTTGGACGAGCACGCTGCCATTATCGAGGCAATGATCGCCGGTGATGCCGAGCGTGCGGGAGAAGCAGCGGCGTCCCACGCGTCACGAGCCCGAGCCTCGACGCTGAGTCGTCTGCTCGGTCACCCAATCTGACTATCGCGACGCCTGGTCACCGTTTCCCATGCCGCAGAGGCCGCGAGCCCAACAACCTGTAACAGCAGCACAGCGCCGACTCCGATCACTGCGGTGACGGCCCCGGCAAGTACCGGGGCCACCGTCTGCGCCACGCGATTTCCGAGCAGTCGCACCGCTAGTCCGCTCGAGCGCGCCCGAGGGGGAAGCGCAACTGCCACAGCGGTCATCGTCAACGGCTGTCCGAGACCGAGAAAAAACCCGCCTAACCCAAGTGCCGTGAACATCAGCCAAGGAATCGGGGCCAGCGCCACGAGCGCCAGACACAAGGCCGCTCCACCCGTGCTCGCGATCATCAGATCTGAGCGCGAGAACCGCCGAGACAGCGGCCCGATCAGCACACGCGACAGGGTCGATGTGACGCCGCGAACCGCAAGCATAGCCCCGATGAGCAGCGGGCCGATCCCGACGGACGCGCCGATAACTGGAAGATAGGCGGTCAGTATGTCGACCGAAGTCAACACAGCTGCGCTCACCACCATGTGACGCGCGACCCCGGGCGTGCGCACGATGTCGGCGACGTTCATACGGGGGCCGGTCGGTGAGTCGTCGTCGTAGGTTCTCATAGCACTCGAGAGGAACACCAGGGCGATCAGCACCGCAATCCCGGCCGATGCCCACAGTGCATTGGTGATCCCATTGAGGGTCGGCGCGACCGGGCCGACGAGTACACCCGCGATCAGCGGACCCACCGCCTGCCCGAGTGACATGCCAGCAGTCATCCATCCGAAACCACCGTCATATTCTTCTACGGGCGCTGAGCGGGAGATCCACGATTGCGCGCCCACCAGCACTCCGAGGTTCGCGACTCCGAGCAATGCGCTCGCGCCGATAAGCGCGCCAAGCGACGGGGCGACGGCAGCAAGGGCGCACGCAGAAGCGAGCAGCAACGCCGACAGGAACGGGACCAGCCCGATGTGGCGCAGTCGCCCTGCCGCGGCACCGATCGGCAGCGCCACAAGCATCGGCAGGACGGCATAAGACGCCGCAACGATGCCGATCATGAAGGCGTCGGCGCCGAACTCCAGCCCAGCGTAGCTCACTGTAGGACGCACGATGCCGAGCACGACCTGGCTAAGTGAGGCGCCAAGCAGCGGGCGCCACAGCCAGCCGCCGTGTCCGCCGATCGGCGGTGTGGCGGCATAAGACTTAGGCATATTCGCGCGGGTACACACGGCCCTCCATCAACCGTCGCGCCGTACGCGCAACGCCCAGCGAGCGGATCGGGTCCGGACCCGGAACTACTTCGGCGACCGCCTCCGTCACGCCGAGCGGATGCCGGATACGCACTCGACCCTCATCAGAAGGAACGGTGATCATGGAGGCGACGATCGTTCCTTTCACGGCCGCGGCGGCCGTCAGGCATAACGCACCGGTCATCGGCAGGCCTCGGTGGACCCTGCCCATCGAGAAGGCGGTTACTGTGATGTCGGCATCGTCGTCACCAGGGCCAACGAGCATGATACGGGGCACGGCAGGCGCACTTGAACTGGCCGTCGCGAGAGCGGATGCGGAACCCACACGCACGGCGGCAGCGGCGCGGATCCGCTCCACGCGCGCGAGGAACATCTGGTCTTCGTTCAAGTCCGCGACAGACCGCACCTGCCCTCGGATCCCGACATCGGCGGCAAGAACGAATACATTAGGGTGTGTGGCATCCACGATCGACACGATGTACTGGCCATCAGACGTCTCGAGAATGGTGGTCTCGGCACCTGTCGGCAGCAACGCACCGAGCACGCCGCCAGCCGGATTCATATAGCGGGTCACGATCGGCGCCCCGGTGCCCGGCACCCCGGCGATTGCGAGATCGCCGGTGGTTGCCGCTCGAGAGTCAGGGGTGCGCACTTCGGCGTGCACTTCCACGCCGGTGTTGCCGTTGATCAGCCGTACGCAGGTAACCTCGCCTTGGATCGAAACGAGTCCTTCATCAATCGCGAACGGAGCGACCGCGGTGGTGAGGTTGCCGCAATTCCCCGACCAGTCGACCACCGGTCGATCGATGCCGATCTGGGCGAACCAGTAGGTGATCGCGTCGTCCGGGCCGGGCTCGATAATCATGATCTTGCTGGTACTTGAGTAGGTTCCCCCCATGCCATCGATCTGCAGCGCATCCGGACTTCCCATGATCTTCAGTAGTACTTCGTCCCGCTTCGCGCCGGCGGGCGGTAAATCGGAGGCGTGCAGAAACACGCCCTTGCTGGTGCCTCCCCGCATATAGACGGCGGGTATCGAACGGTTTGTCATGGGATTCCTTAAGCGACGCGGACGACGTGACCTTCTTGCCCGGGAACAGCTGGAAAACGCTCGGCGATGAGCGGGTCGTGTCCTGCGACCACGATGCCCGATGACGCTACGGCGTTCATGGTGTCGAATGCACGGTACATGTCGATCACGTTCGCGTGTACGGCGAAGGGCTTGTCGTCTTCGATGTTCTCGAAGAAGTGCGAGCTATCCGAGGCTAAGACCACGATGCCTTTCTCGGTGTTCACGAGGGTGGCCTGCATGCCCGGGGTGTGCCCACCGACCTTCTGCACCCACACACCGTCGACGACCTCGTGAAGGCCATCGACCATCTGCACGCGTCGTTCAAAGTTGAGGCGTACGATGCGTTGGATGTCGGTGACCTCGATGTTGCGGACGAACTCTGCGCGCGGGGCGAAGCGCCCGGTCCAGAAGGCCATCTCCTCCTCCTGGAGGACGAATTTCGCTGACGTGAACCCTTCAATATCTCCGCAGTGGTCGTAGTGCAGGTGCGAGAGGATCACGTAGGGCACGGTCGTCACATCGACTCCGATGCGCGTGAGCGCCCGGCTGGGGTTCTCCCAGTGGTCGCGCTGGCGGGTGGCATTCGTCTCGGTCGTGAATCCGGCATCGAGCACGATGTCCTGCCCGGGCGACCGGATAACCCATACGTAATAGTCCAGGCGCATCGACTGGTCCGGGGGGTCGCCGTCTGGCCCGAGGAAGTAGTGGCCACGCACACCTTTGAGGTTCTGCCCGAACTTCACACCGTAGATTTCGTGGGTGGTTGGTTCCGGCATTAGATTTCTCCTTCGATGACCTTCACGACAGCGGTGTGGTAGTTGCGTTCGTAGCCCCCGTCGACCGTGCGAGTGAGCAGTTCGTGGGCGAGTGTAGCCGAGGGGAGGGTGACGCCCAGCTGTTCTGCAAGTTCCAGTGCGTAGCCGATGTCTTTGCGCATGTATGCCGAGGAGAATTTCCCCTCCGCGTGCTCGTCCGGCAGTAGTGCATGTCGACCATGGTTTTCGAGTGTGAAGCTCGCAGCCGACCCTTGACCGAGGGCTGTCCAGGCGAGTTCCGGATCGACCAGACCGCTGCGGCGGATCAGGGTGAGGGCTTCCGCAAGGGCGACAACCGTCTCGAACACGACCAGGTTGTTGACGAGCTTGATCAGTGCACCCGCGCCGTTCGGGCCGCACCAAATGACATCAGCTGCCATAGTGCGTAGCAGTGGCTCGATCTTCGCGTAGACATCGCCGTCGCCGCCGACCGTGATGCTCAGTGTTCCGTCGATCGCGGCTTGCCTAGTACGGGCGACCGGGGCGTCGATGAAGTGGCAGCCCTTTTCCATCACCGCGGCTCCAACATGCTTCGCGGTCTCCACCGAGATCGTCGAGAGGTCGATGATAACGGTGCCCGGGCGGGCGTGCGCGAGTACCCCGTCCTCACCCAGCACGACGGCTTCGACTTGTGATCCGCCGGGCAGCGAGAGGAAGATCACGTCGCTATGAGCGGCGAGATCCGCTACGGAAACAGCCGCCTCAGCCCCCAGCTCGACGAGCCGTTCGACCGCCTCGGGGGACATGTCGAACACTGCGACTGGAAGGCCGGCCTTACGCGTCAGGTTCGATGACTGGCCGCTTCCCATGACGCCAAGACCGATGAATCCGAGGCGTTCGATGCTCGTCCGGGTAGTCATCATGCCTCCTCAGGTGCTCCTGCACCAGCCGCCGCGTTCGTCCCGGCAATGCGCCCGAAGACGGCGCCACGCACGAGTCCTGCGCCGGCGCCGTAGTTGTGGTAGAAGAAACCGCCGGTGATTTCGCCGGTCGCGTAAAGTCCATTCATCGGTGTCCCCTCCTGGTTGATCACCCGCGCCTCGGCGTCGATCTTGAGGCCGCCATAGGTGAACGTGATGCCGCACATCACGGGGTAACAGACGAACGGCCCCTGCTCGATCGCGCGAGCCCAGTTGGACTTCACCGGCTGGCCGACAGGCTCGGCGCTCACACCGTCGAGCGTGAACGGGTCGGCGCGGTCCTCGGCGTCCGGTGCGACGGCATTGTTGAAATCGGAAACGGTCTGCAGCAGCACGCGCTTGTTGATACCGAGCTTGTCCGCAAGCTCATCCAGAGTGTCCGCCACCACCGGGGTAGCAGTGGAGTAGCGCGGCTCAAGCAGGTGCACAGTCTTCTGATCGAAAATCTGATACGCGATACCCCCAGGCTCTGCCCTCACGGCCCAACCTGTCTTCGCATAGGTGAGGAAGACGTTGTCCTCACCCTCGTCTATGAAGCGCTTGCCATCGCGATTAACAAGCAGTGCGTACGGGTAGGAATAGCGGCTCATCTTGTCGGTTATCTTCAGGTCACCGACTGCGGGCGCTGCGGCGTCGATCGGTACGGCATGTGCCCCACCCCAGTGGCCGACCGGCTGTGCCCCCGCGGCGATCGACTTCGTGTGCATCTGACCCATGTTGAATCGCGTTCCACGCACCTTCACCAGGTCCCACCCATGGCCAAGGTAGCGCAAGCGCATCTCAGGATTCGATTCGAACCCGCCGCAACCAAGCACCACCTGTCCGCGCACGTCAACATACTCGTCCCCTTTGCGCACCCGAATGCCATGCACGGTATTGCCGGTGACAATGAGGTCATGTGCCGGCGAGTCGTACCAAACGTCGATATCGGTCGCCTCGACCGCCGCGTACAGATCATCGATCAGCCCGACACCCTCGTGCAAGGTACGCAGCGCGCCGCCGGGGGCGAGCGTGATCTTCGTGCGCTCATCCACCTTCGACGGGTCGACCAGCTTGTTCGCGGTGAGCTCCCATTTAACGCCTTTGGAGTGCATCCACTGCACAGTGTCAAATGAGCGGTCGATGGTGAGCTTGACGAGGTCGGGGTCTTGCTTGCCCTCTGAGGTGCGGTTCCAATCGGATGCATAGTCATCCGGCGTATACGCGTCGACCGACACCCGGGGATACCACTGCTCATTGGAGGGGTCAAGGATCGGCTTCAGCGAATCAAGACCGCCGTGCGTGACCCGAAAGATGGCGCCGGTGAAGCGGCTGTTTCCGCCGCGATACTCACGACTTGCGGCCTCGAGCACGAGAACTCTGGCACCAGCATCATGGGCGGCGAGCGCTGCGGTAAGTGCGGCGTTGCCGCCACCGGCGACGATAACGTCGTATCGAATTTCTGTCATTGTCTTCTCTTTCAGAATGAGATCGGTGCTGAGATCGGTTTCGGAACGCGCTCAGGTTCGGATAACGAACGGGTCGCGCGCCTCGGAGGAGGTGTCGATCATCACGTTCTTGACGTAGGTGTAGTCATCAAGAGCTTCTTCGCCACGCTCGCGTCCGTACCCGCTCTGCTTCGTCCCGCCAAACGGCGCCTGCGCGGCGGCCGTCCGGTAAGTGTTCACCCAGACAACGCCGGCCTCGAGCGCCTCCGTCATGCGGAACGCCCGTGACACGTCGCTGGTCCAGACTCCGGCGGCGAGACCGAACTCGGAGTCGTTCGCGATGCGGATCGCATCCGGCTCATCATCGAACGGGATTACCGATAACACTGGGCCGAACACTTCGTTTTGGGCCAGATCGCTGGTTGGATCCACGTCGGCGATTACGGTCGGCTCAATATAGAACCCCTCGTCCAGACCGTCGCCGATTGCCCGTCCACCACCTGCGGTGATCGCCGCTCCCGCAGCCTTCGCCTGTTGGATAATCGACAGAATCCGATCGAACTGGGGACGGTTGGCGACCGGACCCATCTCGGTGGCCGCGTCGAGAGGGTTACCAAGCTTGACACGCATGGCACGCTCGGAGACTGCATCCCGCACCCGCTCGTACACCGGTCGCTCGACAAGCAGCCGGGAGCCGGCGACGCAGGTTTGACCAGCTGCACCAAAAATACCCGCAACGGCGCCGGACACGGCGCGTTCGATGTCGGCATCCGCAAAGACGATGTTCGGCGACTTGCCGCCCAGTTCCAGGCTCACCGGGATGAGTCGCTCCGCCGCGTTGGTCGCGATCCGACGGCCGACAATGCCCCCGCCGGTGAGGCTGATCATGTCGATGCCGGGGTGCTTGGTGAGTGCATCGCCAACTAGTCCGTCGCCGGTGACAACGTTGATCACGCCGGGCGGGAAACCGGCCTCTATTGCAAGGCGCGCGATTTCGGTGGTGGTGATCGAAGCGTGTTCGCTGGGCTTGATGATGACGGTGTTGCCGGTCGCCAAGGCTGGAGGCAACTTGTTCGACAGCAGCGAGACAGGACTGTTCCATGCAGTTATGAGCACGCACACTCCGCGCGGCCGACGAACCGTGTAGTCGAAGATCGCCGGGTTGTCGAGCGGTATGGTCTTGCCATAGAGCTTGTCGGCGTATCCGGCGAAGAAGCGCAGGTTGCGCGCGGCGAATGACATCTGTGGCCTGGTTTCGCGGATCACCTTGCCGTTATCGGTCGTTTCCCATTCAGCGAGCCTGTCGGCGTTCTGCTCGATCATGTCGGCAAGCCGGTGCATGAGCCGTGCACGCTCGACGCCCGGAGTGGCACGCCATGCCGGGAAGGCGGCACGTGCCGCAGCGACCGCGGCGTCGATGTCAGAGCCAGACGCGACGGGTATCGTTCCCCAAGTCTGGCCGTTGAAGGGGTTGACGGCGTCAGTTGTTGCGCCGTCGGCTGCCGGGACCTGAGCCCCGTCAATCACCATCTGTGCGTGGATCATCTTTCTTCCAAATCTGTTCGTACTGTTCGCGGGATCGGCGGATCAGCCCCGGCCGGTATTGGACCTTCCGGGACGTCGTACTGCGGATACGGCTACCCTGTGGTGGCGGACATGGCACGCCGCCCCATCGCCTTGTACTCGGGAAGCTCGAGCGCTGCCACGTCGATCTCTTCACCGCCGAGCGCGCCGCCGCGCAGAAGTGAGCGTTTCTCGCTTGCGCCGTCGGTCTGCGCGACCTCGCCGAGTTCGATGTGGTACGCCCGGTTGCTATGCGAGATCGCAAGCGCGGCGTTCTGCTCGGCGACGAGCACGCTGAGTCCCTGACCGTTGAGCTGTGAGACGACCTCGAATATCTCTCGCACCAGGAGCGGGGCGAGACCGAGTGAGGGCTCGTCGAGGATGAGCATCCGTGGCGAACCCATCAGGGCACGGCCGACCGCGACCATCTGCTGCTGACCGCCACTGAGGCTGCCTGCGCTCTGGCGTGCCTTCTCCTGGAGAATGGGGAACAGCCCGAAAACCAGCTCGAGGTTCTCGGCACCGCGGCGACGCCGCTCGGCGCGCTGGAGCGGCACGGTGCCGAGCGTGAGGTTCTCCTCTACACTCATCGTCGTACATAGCTCACGCCCTTCTGGGACGAGCAGCAGCCCGCGGCGGGCACGTTCATCCGTGGACAGCTTGGTAATGTCCTCCCCATCGAAACGGACGGTGCCACCGCGTGCGGGCAGAACACCAGCGATGGTGCGGGCGGTGGTGGACTTACCGGCACCATTCAAGCCGATCATCGCAACGATTTCCCCGGCGTCGACGTACAGATCCGCGTCGATCAGGACGTCCGGTCCCTTGCCGTAGCCGGCGCGGAGGCCTGATGCTTCAAGCAATGTCCTCCTCCTTTCCGAGATACGAGTCGATGACCCGCTGATTCTTCGAGATCTCCTGCGGTGTGCCGTCGGCGATCTTGTGCCCGAACTCGAGAACGACGACGTGGTCGGCGATCGAGAGCACGAACGGCATGTTGTGCTCCACCAGCAGAATTGTCGTTCCACGTTCGCGGAGCGCCGCGAGCAGACCGCGGAGGGCCAGTGCCTCCTGGGGATGGAGGCCAGCTGCCGGCTCATCGAGCAGCAGCGTGCGTGCGCCGGTCATAAGAGCTTTCGCGATTTCGATGAGTCGCTGTTGACCGTACGGGAGCTCGTGCACACGCTGGTCAGCAAGGTGCGCGAGGCCGAGCGCCACGAGCGTCGACCTAGCTTCGTACTCGAGTCGCTCATCGCTGCGGCGCACAGACGGGAGGGCGAGGATCGAGGGCCAGAAGGACTGGCCGCTTCGCCAGTGCCCGGCGACCATGATGGTCTCTAGCACCGTCAGCTCGCGGAACGAGCGCACCAGTTGGAAGGTACGTGCGATGCCAGCGTCCAGGACCTTCGCCGGGGCCAGCCCGGTGATGTCTCGACCGTCGAAGGTGATCTTGCCCTGCGTTGGCCGGTGCAGGCCCGCGATGCAGTTGAACATGGTGGTTTTGCCGGCGCCGTTCGGCCCGATCAGGGCGGTGAGCTTCCCGGTGGCGACCTCGAAGCTCACGTCCGAAAGGGCGGTATTGCCGCCGAACGCCTTAGTGACGTTCTCGATGACCAAACTCATGCCTGCGCCTCCTCAGCGTCATGGGTGCGGCGCCGCGTGATGCTGGCGATGAGTGAGCGGATGCCCCCGAAGATGCCGCCGGGCAGGAACAGCAGGATCGCCAGCACGATGAGCCCGAAGACGAGATTCTCAGTTTTGTCCAGGAAGACAAGCCACTCCGGGAAGAACACGATCACCACGGCGCCGATGATCGCTCCAATCCGGCTCGACATGCCACCGATGATGACGATCAGTAGAACCTCGATTGAAGTATTGAACCCGAATGAGTCGGGCGTGACGACCTGTGTGTGGTGGGCGTAGAGCACACCCGCCAGGGCGGCGAGGCCGCCCCCGATCATGAAGACCAGCGTCTTGTAACGTGCGACTGGGATGCCGAGGGCGGCTGCTCCGGCAGGATCATCCCGCAAGGCGAAAAATGCACGTCCGGCGCTTCGATGCGTGAGATTGCGGACAAGCCAGTATGCGAGCACGAGGAAACCGAGCACGATGTAGGGGAAGCGCAGCTGTACCCACTCCCCGAGGTACTGAGCACCGGGAAGACGGATGCCGTCGTGGCCGCCGGTGAGTGGCGCGAGTTGAACGAGCAGCGTCTCGACGATCAGTCCGATTGCGAGGGTACCTAGCGCGAGGAAGTGCCCTTGAATTCGCAAGAGAGGAAGGCTGATGGCGTATGCCAGTCCCATCCCTAGCGCGATCGCCCCGATCCAGGCGAGCGGTGCCGGCACGCCAAGTTTCGTCTGTAGGATCACGGAGGTATAGGCGCCCACGGCATAGAACGCCGCCTGGCCAAGGGAGATCTGCCCCGTATAACCGAGCACCAGAGTGAGGCTGAGCGCCAAAATGCTCCAGATCGCGACGTCTTGGATCAGCCGCATCGTGAAGGCGCTGGGAATGATCGTGGGCAATAGCAGGACAAGCAAGCTAACGCCGAGCTCGACCCAAAAAGTGCGGCGTCGAGCGCCGTGACGACGCATGCGCGGAGTTTCTGACTGGGTGCGGATCGCGGTGGTGGTCATGCGTGTGCTCCACTCTCTCTGACCTTCGCGGGCATTAGCACGAGCGCGAAGAACAGGAACGCGTAGGCGATCACCGGGGCCCAGGCGCTGCTGATGTAATAGGACGACAGCATCTCAATCAACCCAATAGCGACCCCCGCGACCATACCGCGGTAGACGCTGGACATGCCGCCGATGACCGCCGCAGCGAAACCCTTTACGGCGATCGCGAGTCCCATGTTGGGGCCCGCCCCGATGATGGGCGCAACCAGCATCCCTCCTACGGCCGTGACGATGATGCTGATAATGAAGGCGATCGTAATGAGTCGCGACACTCGCACACCGCTCACGGCGGCGGCTGTGCGATTGAGGCCGACCGCACGCAGTGAGACACCGGTGAGCGTCTTGGTGAAAAAGAACCAGATGCCCCCGACAAGAGCCCACGCGACGATCACGATGACGAGCGACTGCGTCTGAATCGAGATTCCGCCGACGTCGATGGGCGGTCCGGGAAAGATCGGGTCGACACCATACTTGGTATTGCCAATAAAGAGCTCGGCCGCGGCGGTCAAGACCAAACCGAAGGCGATGGTGGCCACGACCATATTGGTGGTCGGTGCGCCTCGTTTCACCATCGGCCGGTGCAAGCCGTAGCGGAACAGAAGGGCGAGGATGAGGGCGACGATGATGACACCGATAATCGCGATCGGGTAGAGCAACTCCAGCTGCATGAGAAGTAGATAGGTCGCCATAGCACCTGCCATCAGCAGCTGGCCCTGTGCAAAGTTCACCAGACCAGTTGCGTGGTAGATCACTAGGAAGCCCAGTGCTATCAGTCCATAGATGCTGCCAAGAGCAATTCCACTCACAGCGAGCTGCAGGAATGTAGACATCGTTCGTCGCCCTCAGCCTTTCAAGAGCGCTTCGAAGGGATTTCGTTGCTGTACATCGTGAACTCGCCCTCCTCGATCGTCCAGAACGTCTGGTAGTCGTCGCTCGGTGCCCGGTGGTCACCGAACGTGAAACTAAGCGTGGAGCCTTCTCGTCCGCTGGCCCCGTTCTCGACCGTGACCTCAGAGAGCGCATCCGCCAGCGCCTGGCCGCCCTTGTAATCACTTGCCTTTAGGCCCTCGGCAAGGAGCAAAATACTGTCGTATGCCAACGCCGAAAATGTGTGAGCGGGGTCGTCTTCGCCGTACTCTGCGGTGTACGCCTCAATAAAGTCCTTCGCCTCCTGCTTGTCCAGATCAATGACGCTCGGGAAGATCAACCCGTTCCCTGCTGTCCCCGCGATAGAGATAAAGGCCGCTTGATTGAGTGCGCGTCCACCGATGACCGGTACATCCCAGCCAATCTGGTTTACCGTCTTCATGAAGACGGCAGCATCCTGGCCGTAGCTGTACAGGTAGATGGAATCGCATCCCGCATCGCGCAGGCTCAGCACCTGCGGGGTGAGGTCGGTTGCATTGACTTCATGAGTGACGTGCTGGGCTACGTCGAGACCGTTCTCGGCAAAAACGGTACGGATCGACTCGATGCCGCTCTGCCCATACTCGGTCGTGTCGGAGACGGCACAGATCTTGGCGTAGTCAGCATCAGCGAAGAACTGCACCGTGGCGTTGACATTGTAAGTGTTGTTCTCGGTGACCTGGAACGTGAGGTCATACCCAGGGCTAGCCTGATCGATCAGGTTGTCGGACTGGGCGATGGTGACCAGCTGGACGATGCCAGCACCCGTGATGACCGGGTTGTTCGCGAGAACCGGACCGGAGTTCGGGCCGCCGAGCACAGCGACCACTTCGCCGTCATCGACCATGCGCTGTGCGGCGGCGGCCGACTTAGTCGGATCCGCCTCATCATCGACAGAAACGAGTTCGAGCTTGCGATCTATCTCGCCGCTGGCGTTGATGTGATCGATGGCGAGCTGGAAGCCATGCTGAGCGGGAACACCAAGCGAAGCTGAGCCGCCGGAGAGTGGACCGATATAGCCGATCTTGATGGTGTCACCGGATGCGCTACCGCTGTTACCGGTATCGCTGGCGTTACCGGTACTGCTGGCGGGAGTGCAACTAGAGAGTGCGACAGTTGCAGTGACTGCTGCGACGACGATTGCTGCGCGACGCAGGGCTGGTGCGAGTTTCACGGGGCCTCCTTGCTCCGAAGAATTGTATGCAGTCGGTATACGACTTGCGCCTACGTTATCGAGAGCGCCTTTTCCTGTCAACGGCAATCGGAAGAATGGGCCACCCTAGGCGCCCCGGCTAGGCACCTGCGCCTCGAAGACCCCTGTGAAGCGCAAGAGGATGGGCAGAACCTGCGAGGCATGCCCGATCGATCATCGTGCGGCCGACCGGGAGTCGACACGGTCTAGTTGTGCTTCAGTAGCAGGCGCGAGCGAAGATGCCGGTGCCTTCTGTAGTGATCTGCCACGGCGTGCCGTCATCGGTTTCGTCGAGATTGAGTTGTCAAAACCCGAGTTGTCCCACTTGCATACTTCGATGATCTCTTAGCGCCGCGTGCCATCGTGAACGGGTGGGCGAGCGGTCGGGCCGCGGACCGGAGTGATAGTGCGGGCGTCGAGGTCGACCAGGTAGACGCTACGCAGAGTGTGAACTGCCCCAGCATCCGCCGCCGGTGACCCGAAGCTCCGTCGTCACACCCGGTTGAGGATCTGAAGCGTCAGTCGTCGGAACGGTTCTTTCGGGGTCATACGGCGGGCGCGCGGCGCGCTTCACCATGATTCGCTGCTCGTTCGTCCCGGATCGGCTTGGTCCGACAATCGGGTGATCCTGAGGATCAAACCGGTGATCTGCCAAAAGTAATCCAGGGCATCGTCGTCGGGTTCCATAATCCAATAACCCCGGCGGCCGACCTCGCAAACCTTGATCGATCGAATTGGCCGAGTCACATCATTGACGGACGGAAGGGCCGTCGGCCCCGGGACACGGGTGACTGTCAGGAGGTCAAGGTCGAAAACATGGCGGCTGCGCAACGTTTTCACTTCCCAGCGCCCGCCTTCACTCCCAAGCAATTCGGTTACTTCAGCGGGTTCATGTCCGCGGGGGTTGCCTTCCTGTGTCATTCACGTCCTCCTGGTCGTCGTGCTCGGTCTTGGTTGGCGAAGTTATACTCGTGCGCGTCGTGACGTGTCCCCGCGCCCGTCATTCGTGCTCGCCTGGGGCAACTTCGGCGGCGGGCACTTGCCTTATCTCGCCCGCAGGAACCCGAGGTGTCGTAAGTAGCCGCGCACGGAACGATTGCCACATCAGCGGAAGGGGCGACCCGAGTCCGGGACAATCAACGACGCGGTTTCTTCGTCGCTCAGCCTGGAGAAGACCACAGGGTTTGGTAAGCCTTCCGCTTCGAGGTGAATCCACTCCGAAAGGCTCAAATTCATGCGTCCGGCTAACAGAGACGCCTCGCCGAACCCTCCAATGATCACGAACTTTGTGCTCGGCCCAATTACGACTAGATCATTCATCGTCATGGTCGTCGTCGTCGGGCGGCAGGACTGGTGCCGGATGCTGCGCCCACTGCTCACGGACTTTGCGGTGCTGTTCGTTTATCCGCGCTTGCTCTGCACCCCACCACAGCACGTACTCATGCCGGTCCACCTTGTCGCTCTCCGTCATGACTTGCCTCCACTCGTATACGCGTTTGAGAAAATGCGGCGTGGTCGCCGAATGCGGTGATACGTCCACCGAGGACCTCGTGCGCCGTGGCCACTCCCCTCGATATCCCGCACAGTGATGCCTTCAGGGCGCAATCGCTGAACACCGGTTCGTCCTGCCGCTGATCCTCCATACCCCACGCTAACCGGCACACCCCACAGCCGGCCCGGTCGCGCGCCAAGTGGATTCCTGCACGGGAGATTCCATCACGAGAGCTTGCGTACGTTCGGTGTCCCCGCCCGGACGACAGAGCGCAGTCAGACTTCACCGGGCCCAACGTAAGGAGCCACGGTGACAAATCGTCTGAGCGGGATGTACACACCAGAGCTGGACGGGGATACGTGGCACCATATCCGCACCTTCGTCACAGAGACCGTGGATTTTGTGGCGCCAACTGTCGCATACCCCAAAGAAACACTTCTCCACACGATTACCCATCACGTGGCATGGGCCCACAGCGTCGCGGGTTTCCCGCTCGAGACTCATGCCATTTTCCGGCGCGATGTCATTGGCATCTCCGTCGCGATGATTCCCACACGCTCACCCTCAACCATGGGTCGGCACCGATCCATCCTGCTACGCGTCGGCGAGGCGATCGGCGTAATCGAAATCCCCGCCCCGCTCCCCCCGCTCAGCCCGTCCGAGCCCACCGAACCCTACAGCGACGCCGAAATCCACGACTTGAGATCCTGGGCCTATCTGCAAGGAGAGGACAGCTACGCGCGATCTGCGCAGGCACTTGTGGCCCTCGGCTTCGGAGCAGGTTTGCCGACGCGCGACATCTGCCGGGTGCGAGCTATGGACGTCAATATCGAAACCGGAATCGTGACGGTTCCAGACGGCGAACTACCGCGCTCGATCCGCGTGGAAGAGGTTTGGTTAGCGGACCTCGCAGAAGTCGTTGGCACCGTGGAGAACGCCGAGCTCGCCCTGTTTCGTCCTGGAGTCGCGTTTCACAAGAACATCGTGCTCACGTTTCTGCAGCGATCAATGGGAATGGGGCTCAAACCAAGCACTCAACGGATGCGTTCAACCTGGCTGGTCGGGCGCATGAACTTCGGCTATCCGCTCGGTGAGGTTCTCTATGAGGCCGGCCTGACCTCACTCAGAGCGCTTGTTCGATACCAGCGATTCGTTCCTCCACAATTGCCTTCTGCTTAGCCACGTACGCTCGGATGACTTCGAACTCGGCAAGCGCCCGCTGCTGTGGGTCATCCGTGGACATTAGCATCCGCGACCAGGACAGTCCGCACGAATCCAAGAGTCGCATGGCGTCCTCCATCGATAGAACCAGGTTGCCTGTCAACAACCGGGACAGGCGAGCGCCCGTCCAGCCGAGGTCTTCTGCCAAGGACTCCTGTCGACGGTTGGTCTTCTTCAGCGTGGCCCGAACAGCCATAGCAACTCGATTCTGGAGATACGCCGCTCGCGCGCGAGCAAGGTCCGCGTCATCCGGCCATTCGCTGGCGGATGGCACAGAGCGAGGTAAATCCACGTTGAAGTGCCCGACGAATTCGTTCGGCAAATATTTCGGCGTCGTCACCTCAGCATTCTATCGATATTGCACCAAAAGCGTCATAATTTGGGTTCAGCATTGCCTAAGGCCACTATTAATCAGCGCCACCTACATGCGTCGTATGAACCCCAACTCATCGGCGTTAGATGCATTCGTCCCTCAACTCCCCGCAGACCGCTGGGAACCTATTCAGAAGTACGTCCGACGCTCGGTTCGCGATTACGCTCGGACACACTCGCCTGAACTGTCATACCTCGCCATGATGCATATGACGATGTTCGCCGACTGGGTTGCCTTCACCGGCGTCGCTGACCTCGACAAGACTGCCCTCAGCACCCTGGTTATCGACGCGTACACCGCGCACCGTGCGAGCGAAGTTCGGCCGGTTGTTGCCGAACGCGAACGCAAGGTGCTGCGGGCTCTCGCGGGCATGGCCCCCGCGGTGGAGAAACGTGCGATCAGCACCGTTTCTGACCCCGGTGCTCCTTACTCGCACGCCGAGCAGTGTCAGCTGCGGGACTGGGCGATGTGGCAGGGACTTCCGGCTCGGATGCTCCGCTGTACCGCAATCGCTGCTCTCGGCCTAGGTTGCGGACTCACCTCCGCGGAGATGGTTCACGTGCGTGCCAACGATATCGTCGCACTCGAGGACGGGATGCTTGGCGTTCACGTCACTCACTCACGTATGCGCACCGTTCCCGTCCTCGCTGAATGGAACGACGAACTCGAGAACGTGAGGGCGGGAACGACCGGCTTCATCATCGCGCCGAACGTCGACAACCGCCGTAGTGAACTCCTCAAGGTCAGCATCAAAGACAGTCGCGGTGCCCTCAAACCGACCGCGCAACGCATGCGTAACACGTGGCTGCTCACTCTCATCGACAACAGTGTTCCACTTCCCGTAATCATGGAAGCGGCCGGTCTCACCTCTCCAGACTCCCTGCGCCGCCTCATCGCAGCACACGCCCGCGTTCCCTCTGTGACGGAACAACTCGCCCTCCTGCGCCAGGCAAAGAAGGTGGCCGCATAATGCTGACCATCGACGACGCCATGCACGACCCGGCCAAGCGCGGCCCGGTTCCCAAAGCCACGATGCAGCAGGCCGCGAAGGTCATCGACGCATCCAAACTGCCGGAACTGCTTGAACTCTGGGAAAGCCAGGACCTGAAGTACAAAGGCGGCCGCAAACCGTACTTTTCGATGCGCGCAACACTGATCATCTGGCTTGTCATCGCAATGGAACACCAGGCAATGCATATCAAATGCGCCGGACAACTCACGGCGTCGCGCCTCGTACCTGACACCGCCAACATCCTCGGCATCGCCATTGATGCTGAAGCGGCACCGGATGCGCACTATGAGCGCCTGAGGAATTCCACCAACCGTATCCTGCGTCTCATCGATGCCTACCCGCTGAAGAACCGTCACAAGCGGTTGACGAAGGGAGAATACTTCGAAGAGATTCAATGGCGGCTGCGAAACGCAGACACGATCGACTGCAGGGCACGCCGAGCAGATATCTTCAACAACGCGCTCCTTGAAGCGACCTACCAGATGCTTCCAAAGCAGTTCCGACCGGAACGTGTATCCGTCGCGGTCGACGCCACCCGTTACTCGCTCCACGCGCGCGGCATCGGGAAGAAGCGACTTGAGGCAATGGGTGTCGACGATTTCATCTCATCAGAGCCTGATGCAGGCTTCTACATCCGCGGCTCTCAATGGACTGCGGACACAAAAAATCCCAAAATCCGCGAGTACGCCCTCGAAGCCGAGTTCGCCGTCACCAACAGTAACGACGCGAGCAACCCCCACGCCGTCCCGAACATGGTGATCGGCTTCGCCCAGCACAAACCAGGCGTCGCCCCCGTCCTAGCTGCACGCACGATCATCGACAGCATGCACGAACGCGGACACCTCATCGACCACTTCGCTGGCGACCGCGCCTACCTCCCCGCAGGCGACCCGGACGTTCTACAGACCCCGCTTCGCGAAGCCGGCGCCAAACTGGTCATGGACTACCCCATCAACCAGCTCGGTCTGCAGGTGACCGCCGACAACGGCGCAATACTCGTCGAAGGGTCCTGGTACTGCCCCAGCATGCCTACCGCTCTCATCAACGCGACCATCAACCACCGCAACGCCAGCAAACGGGATGACCGGAACTTGGAGCTCACCAATCGTGAGCGCGCAGACCGCCGTGCGGTTCGCGAGAAGACCTGGAAGGCACTCCTGAAGACGCGGAGCTTGTACCTCTTCCGCGCGAAAGAAAGTCCCACAAACGGGACCGCCCGCTTGATGTGCCCGGCCGCCGGCCCCAACCCCACCGTCGTATGCCCGCTCAAGAAAATGTGCCCGTCAGGAGACTCGACAAAGGCACTCGTTCCGATCATCAACGTCCCGAAAAGCGAACTGAAAGTCTGCACGAACAAGTCCTCGACCACGTTCGGGCCAGGGGAGAGCAAAAGCCACGGCCAGTATTACGAGTTCGGCAGCAAGGAATGGGAAGCGCAGTACCACCACTCACGCAACAACGTTGAATCCTTCAACGGATATGTCAAGAACGAAAATACCTTCGGACTCGCGCTACCTGGACGGCGTCGCATGCGCGGGTACACGGCGAAGATGTTCCTCGTCGTCATAACTGTGGCCGCCGCGAACCTACAGAAGGTCCGTGACTTCCTGCTCAACGTCAAGGAAATCGAGCAAGACGCCGCTGAGGGCATCACGGCCCCCGTCGCAAGAAGCCGCCGAAGCCGCCGTAGTGGGGCTCCCACCCGGATCACCGGTCGCGAGCGCAACAAAACAAAAACACCCAAACGGACGAAACTCACCACAAGTACTGTCACCAGACACTGACAGCGCTCACCCGCTTCGCAACACCGTTGAAGATCGAACTCACAAGGCGCCAGCCTGCCCAGAAACAGGCCGACAGCCCACGAAGACGAAGCCATCGGACAAATCGAGAAGCCACAGAGGGTCGCGACCCTCGAACAACGAAAAAGCCCCCGGCAAACCGGGGGCTTTTTTCGTGTCATTCGAGATCTACGGACAAAACTACCGAGATATACGAACAACCCGAAGTGGCGAGTGAGGGATTCGAACCCCCGAATGCTGAGCAGTCTGATTTACAGTCAGATCCCTTTGGCCGCTTGGGTAACTCGCCAGAACGCATCCGACCGACTTGTACAGACAACCGAAGGCGCTGTAAAAGAATACTCTGTGCCTGCCCGCTTCGAGAAATCGGCGCCTTGGCGACGCGCGCCTACAGTCGAATCCGGCCCGTCGTATCCGGAACCGGAGGTAACTGCAGCAGCGCCCCCTCGGTGCGGCAGGTCCAACCGGCGATGAGCATCGCCTCGTCGAGAACCCTCTTCCAGGCGTCGAGTCCCCGCGGGATGCCGCCGGTCGCGAGCGCATGGACCGTCGCCGCGAGCGTCGCATCGCCAGCACCCATGGTGTCGATGACCGGCCCGGGCAGGTCGGCGATCGGTGCGACCACGCGCCCGAACGCAGAGACTATTTCCGCGCCGGCGCGACCAGCCGTGGCCAGCACGTGAGCGGTACCGGCAAAACGCAGTCGGTGGACGAGGTCAGCCAGCGCAATGCCGTACAGCAGTGCGGCGTCTTCGTCGCCGACCTTGGTCAGCAGGCTTGCCGCCGCGAGCCGTTCGAAGTTGAGGACGAAGGCGGCTGTGTCGTGCAACATGCCCGCACGCGGGTTGGGGTCGATCACGAGCCTGCGACCTGGATTCAGCACGGACTCTTCAAGCGCAGCACTCTGCTCATCGTCATCGAACGGGAAGCAACTGACCACGACGAGCGGAGCATCCGCTATCGCCAGCCGCTCCTCGTCACCAAACACGATCCGCCGCTTCTGCGCCGCCTCATTGAAGCTGTAGCGCGGCTCACCGTCGGTGCGGTCGCTCGTGGCGCGCGAGCTGCCGAGCGGCCCCGGCGTAGCGATGAGGTCGACACCGTGCAGGTCGAGGAACGAACGGATGCTCGCGCCATCGGCGTCATCTCCCACCATGGCGATGAGCGTGGTGGGCACGCCCAACCGGGCGAGGCCAACGGCGACGTTGAGCGCCGCACCCCCGACGAGGTCACGGCTGGTCTCACCGTCACGCATCTCGTCGATGAGCGCATCGCCGATGACGACTGTGCGGGCATCGTTTCTCTCCATGGGACTCCGTTCTCCTTCGAGGGTCGCACACCTCCGCCACGGCACGCCAGATCCGTCGCTGCGACCGGGCCCTCCAACCATCGCAACTGGCCGTCGCTATGCTGGCGACTGGTACATTTCCGGCACGAAGGAGTCCCATGGCGGGTATCGATGACGTTGCACGTCACGCGGGGGTCTCGACGGCCACCGTTTCGCGGGCGCTGAGCGGCCGCGGGTACGTCTCCGATGCCACGCGGGAGAAGGTCGAGCAGGCGGCCCATGATCTGGACTACGTCGTGTCGTCGAACGCGTCGAGCCTCGCGTCGGGTCGCACCCGCAACGTCGGGGTCGTGGTGCCATCGCTCAATCACTGGTTCTTCGCATCGGTTGTCGAGGGCGCTGAGAGCGCTCTCCTTCGTCACGGCTACGACCTCACCCTCTACAACCTCACCGGCGGCGGAGACGAACGCAAGAGCGTGTTCGAGCACTTCCTGCTGCGGCAGCGCGTTGACGCGGTCATCGCGATCGGCCTCGAACTCACCGAGGCAGAGGTCTCGAGCCTGCACGCGATGGGAAAACCGCTCATCGGGGTCGGCGGCGCCATCGCCGATGTCTTCAGCCTCACCATGGATGACGTCGCCGTCTCGCGCCTCGCGACCGAGCACCTCCTCAGCCTCGGCCACACCCGCATCGCCCACATCGGTGGCGGCAAGGAGTTCGACCGCGACTTCCACCTGCCGTCCAAGCGGCGCATCGGATATGAAGGTGCACTGACGGATGCCAGCGTCACCCCTGATCCTGCCCTGTTTCGTCCCGCGGATTTCACCCTGCCCGGCGGCTACGAGGCGGCGAAGCAACTGCTCGGCAGCCCGCACAACCGGCCGACCGCGATCGTGGCGTCGTCGGACGAGATGGCGATTGGCAGCATCCTCGCCGCCCGCGATCTCGGGTTGCACGTGCCGCAGGATGTCTCCATCGTCGGCATCGACGACCACGAGCTGTCGACGTTCTTCGGGCTGACGACGGTGGCACAGTTTCCGCTGCGGCAGGGCGAGCAGGCCGTCGAGGCGCTCATGGAGTACCTCGAACCAGACAAGGACGCCCCGGCGAGCGCGGGAGTGCCTCTCTACTACGAACTCATCGTGCGGTCATCGACCGCGCGGCCGGGCGAGTAGGCGCCCTCCCCGCGTCCCCGCCGACGACATCCGCGTCACTGTATGCCGTCGGCGCGGCACAAGGAAAAAGGCACCAGATAAGGACGCAACGGCCGTTTTCGTCCTTGCCTGGCGCCGATGTCCTTATCTCAGCGCGACGCGGGTGCCCGAGTGAGCGCCCTAGCTCGCAGCGCCTGCCCGCTCCGCGTACAGGGTGCCCGCCCGCGCGACCGTCGCGACGTACTCGTCGTTGGGGTTGTAGCCGCGGATCGCGGTCTGCCAGCCGGTTTCAGTGACGAGGTCTCCCGACACCCGGCAGAGGTAGTTGGCGGTGGCCATCGCCGCATCGTCGAGGTTCTGCGGGTCCTCGACGCCGTCACCGTTGCCGTCGACGTGCCAGTTGTTCCACGCCTGCGGGATGAGCTGCATCGGCCCGATCGCGCGATCGTGTTCGGCATCGCCGTCGATGGCACCGGCATCCGAATCCGGAATCGCCACGTTACCGTCGCCATCGAGCGCGACGCCGTAGATGGGCGGAACTACCGTTCCGTCGTCCCCGACGGCAGATCCACCGTGGCGACCGTGGTCACTCTCCGCGAATCCCACCCCGGCGATCGTGTTCCACCCGAGCCCGCACGCGGGCATCTGCTCGGCCTTCGCCAGTGCAGCACCGGCGTAGGCACGCAGCGCACGCTCCGGGATCCGCGTCGCCTCGGCCGTGACCGCGACCCACGCGTCGTCGACGCGTCCCGGATTGCCCGGCATGCTCGGCACGGCCGCAGCGACCGGCGGCTCGGCCGGGGCGGCGAAAGTCGGGGCCTGCCCCTCCGACGACTCGGTGCGCGAATCGGGGGCCGGTGTGGCACACGAGCTGAGCAGCAGAGCGGATGCCACGGCACCGGTGGCAAGGGCAAGGCGGGCAGACAGCATCCGCTTATCTTCGCATTCCTGCCCGGGAGCTTGCCCGACGCAGGCTTACCCCGCCTGACCGCGGAAACACGTACCATGGGGCCATGGCAGATTCATCGTTTGACGTGGTTAGCAAGGTCGACAAAATGGAGGCGGACAACGCACTCCACCAGGCGCACAAGGAGATCGAGCAGCGCTACGACTTCAAGGGCACCGGGGCGTCCATCGCCCAGTCCGGCGACAAGATCCTCATGAAGGCCAATAGCGAAGAGCGCGTCAAGGCGATCCTCGACGTCTTCCAGACGAAGCTCATCAAGCGCGGCATCTCGCTCAAGAGCCTCGACTCCGGCGACCCGTACGCGAGCGGCAAGGAATACCGCATCGAAGCGGAACTCAAAGACGGCATCACCCAGGAGAACGCGAAGAAGATCAACAAGATCATCCGCGACGAGGGACCCAAGGGCGTCAAGAGCCAGATCCAGGGCGACGAGCTGCGCGTTCAGTCCAAGAGCCGCGACGACCTGCAGTCAGTGATCGCGCTGCTCAAGGGCAAAGACCTCGACATCGACCTGCAGTTCATCAACTTCCGCTAGGAACACCACTCTCGACGAGCCAGCCGAGAACGGCCGAGGCGAACTCTTCCGGCCGGCTCTCGTGGACGAAAACGGTTGGGTTTCGCGACACACCGCAACCGTTTGTGGCGGAGCACGTGCTGCTTCAGCCATTTCTGACGGAACAGAGACACCGTCACGGGCAGCGGACTAAACTCGCGCCAGTAGTCCCTGCAGATGGAGTCGTCGTGAGCGTTCTCGTCCTCGGTGCTGGCGCGGTCGGGTCGACGGTCACCAGCGCCTTCCTCGGCAGCGGTGAAACCGTCACCGTTGGCACGCGGTCCGCGACCCAGCTCCCGGGTGCTGCCGCCGTCCCACTCGATGCCTCAGACGCCGGCGCACTGACCCGCGCCGCGGAGGGGTGCTCGACGATCGTGGTCTGCACCAACCCTCCCTACCATCGGTGGCGCAGCGACTGGCCACCGATCGTCGACGCCGTCATCCGTTCCGCTCGACTGACCGGTGCAAGCATCGTGATGGTCGGCAATCTGTACTCGTACGGTCACGCAAGCATGCCGATGAAAGAGACCACCCCCGAGCAGCCCGCCGAGTCGAAGGGTGAGGTCCGCCGTGACGTGTGGGCTGCTCTCCGCGCGGCAACCCAGCGCGGTGATGTGCGTGCCGTCGAGGTGCGGGCGAGTGACTACTTCGGCCCTCGAGCGGGAGCGGATGCCCACCTCGGCACCCGGTTTTTCGAACCGATCCTCCACAGCAAACGGTCGTGGGCCATCGGCAACCCGGCGCTCCCGCACAGCTGGGCATACCTTCCTGACCTGGCCAGCACCGTTGTCGCCGCGAGCAGGTTCAACGGCGACTGGGGGCGCATCTGGCACGTTCCCGCCGCGACCGACCTCAGTCGAACGGCAATCTGCCGCCAGGTGAACGAGCGGTACGGCGTCCGGGGCTCGATCTCGGCAATCCCGCGCCGGCTCCTCTCGACGATCGGAGCGGTCAATCCCGTCATGCGGGAGGTGGCGGCGTCGAGCTACCAGTTCCTCGCCCCGTTCCTCTCGGATGCCACGGAGACCGAACGCGAACTCGGTGTGCAGGCATCCGAGTGGGAAACCGCACTCGACGCCAGCGTCGCGTTCTACCGGTCCTGACGCAGGCCGCGGCGAGCGCTGCAGTTCCATGCTCGCGCTGCAGAAGTATTTGTAGCGGGAGCATGGATGTGTAGCGCTCGGGGTTGCGGGTCGGGTTGCGGGTCGGGTTGGGCGCACGCGAAGGGTCAGGCCCCCGCTGACCGCGTGGGTTTCCACCGCTGGGCCAGGAACCGCCCGCCGATGCCGACCGCGAGCACGGCGACCCCGATCAGGATGCCGACCGGCGGCAGCGTGGCAACGAGCACGAGGCATCCGCACATTCCGAGAACCTGCAGCCAGCGCGGAAACCGCCGGTCCGCACGTTCCTGCGTGAACGCGGCAAGGTTGGCCACGAAATAGTAGAGCAGCACGCCGAACGACGAGAACGCGATCGCGCCCCGCACATCGACGAGAAGCACGAGAGCGATGACGACGAGCCCGAGAGCGAGTTCAGCCCGGTGCGGAACCCGGTAACGCGGATGCACCGCCGCAAGAAACCGCGGAAGGTCACCTTCGCGTGCCATCGCGAGACTCGTGCGGCCGATGCCGGCGATGAGGGCGAGCAGTGCACCCAGCGACGACAGCGCAGCACCGACGCGGACGACGGGCGCGGTCCAGTCCCACCCGCTCGCTGCCGCCACGTCGACGAGCGGCGCCGCCGACGCCCCGAGCGCGCCGGGCCCGAGGGTGCGCAACGCGACCACTGCAACCGCAGCGTAGATGAGGACGGTGACGGCGAGCGCGACGAGAATCGCCCTCGGTATCGTGCGCGCCGGGTTCGTCACTTCCTCCCCCATCGTCGCGATCCTGGCGTACCCGGCGAACGCAAAGAAGATCAGGCCAGCAGATTGAAGGACGCCATACAGGCCGAGGTCAGGGGTGCCCGGCATCCATCCGCCCGGCATGGCGCCTGCGGAGACGACCTCGATCGACGCAGCCGGGGCCGACAGACCCGCTGCCACGACGATCGCGAGGACGATCAGCGACGCGACCACGAGCATCCGCGTCAGAAAGGCCGTCCGTGTCACGCCGAAGTAGTTGACGACAACGAGGCACGCAACCGCGAGCGCCGCGACGGGCTTGTCCCACCGGGCCGGGGCGGCGTAGGCCGCGAAGATGAGCGCCATGGCGGCGCAGCTGGCCGTCTTGCCGATCACGAAACTCCAGCCGGCGGCGAACCCCCAGGTGTCGCCGAGTCGTTCCCGCCCGTAGAGGTAGGTGCCTCCGGATGCCGGATACCGGGCAGCGAGCTGAGCGGATGCCGTCGCGTTGCAGTACGCGATGACCGCCGCGATCGCGAGGCCGACGAGCAGACCCCACCCGGCGACGGCGGCGGCCGGTGCGAAGACGGCGAAGACGCCGGCGCCGATCATCGCGCCGAGTCCGAGGAACACGGCGTCGCCGAGCCCGAGGCGTCGGGCGAGCGGGGAGTTCGAACTCACGCGGATAACTCAACCACGGACCGGCCCGTTCGCGGTGGCGCTACACCGGCAGCTCGTCGAGCTCCTCGTCTTCCTTCCCGTCAGAGACTCCCCTGCCGAGCGTCTCGCCCCGGAAGAACGCCGGCCGGCGGATCGCCTGGATGATCATGATGACGATGCCCGAGACGATGACCGCCATCCCGAGGATGAAGACGAGACCCACCCCGCCGATGTTCGACCCCGAACCGTACTCCGGGTCCATGCTCTCGATGATTGTCGTGAAGAACAGCGCCGCGAGGATGACTCCGCCGATGAGCGGGAACAGCAGCATGAAGAAGAAGTTCCGCGTCGACGCGAAGACCTGCCTGCGGAAGTACCAGACCGCCGCGAACGCCGTGAGCCCGTAGTAGAAGCAGATCATCATGCCGAGAGCGGTGATCGTGTCCCACAGCACGTCTTCCGAGACGAATCGCATGATCGCGTAGAACGCGCTCGCCACGATGCTCGACACGATCGTCGCGAAGCCCGGCGTGAGGAACCGCGGGCTCACCCGGGAGAACCGCTCGGGCAGCGCGCCGTAATGGCCCATCGCCAACAGGGTCCGCGCCGGCGACACGAACGTCGACTGCAGGGATGCCGCCGAACTGGAGAGCACCGCGATCGAGACGAGGATGGCGAGTGGCCCGAGTACGGGGCCAGCCAGCGCGAAGAATACGTTGCCCTGGATCTCCTCGTTGCCGAGTCCGAACTCCCCCGTTCCGATGCCGGCGAAGCTGATCGACGCCGTCGCGATGAGCAGGTACAGCACGACGATGATGAACACGGTGAGGGTCGCCGCCCGCCCGGGTGTTGACCTCGAGCCGCGGGTTTCCTCGTTCATCGTCAGCGTGACATCCCAGCCCCAGAAGATGAAGATCGACAGCGAGAGTCCCGCCGCGAACGCACTGAACGACTCGACGGCAAAGGGGTTGAACCACTCGAGGCTCACCGGGACGGCATCGAACGCCGACCCGTTGGCGACGTGGATGAACGCGGCGATACCGAAGATCACGAGCACGATCAGCTGGAAGCCGACGAGAACGTACTGCACCTTCTGGGTTGTCTGCATGTCGCGGTAGGAGATCGCCGTGGCCACGAACATGAACGTGAGGCAGGTGACGACGTTGATCACCGGGTTGAGCGCGAGGTCAGCCAGGTCGGGATTGCCGAAAATCTGCGCGAGCATGAGGTAGAAGAAGTCAACGGCGATGCCGGCGAGATTCGACAGCACGAGAATCGTGGCCGCGATGAGGCCCCATCCCGTCATCCAGCCGATCCACGGCCCGAACGCCCGGGTTGCCCAGGTGAACGAGGTACCGCTGTCCGGCATCGCCCGGTTGAGTTCGCGGTAACCGAAGGCGACGAGCAGCATCGGGATGAAGCCGACGAGGATGATGGCCGGCACCTGCAGCCCGACCTCGGACACCGTCGGGCCGAGCGCCGCCGTCATCGTGTACGCAGGGGCGATGCACGAGATGCCGATGACAACCGCACCGATCAGGCCGACCGAACCGGCGCTGAGGCCCTTCTTGGAGAGACCGTGTTCGGTCTTCTGGCTCGTCATGGCCTTAGTCCTCAACCGTCAGAACGCTGTCGCGCGGAACCACGATCATCGGAACCGGTAGCTCGCGAAGCATCTTCGCCGCCGTCGTCCCGAGGAACAGTTGCCTCGGCTGCCCGAGCCGACTCGATCCGACGAAAACGACCTCACCCGGATCCCAGTCGAGCGCGGCCACCGCATCTTCGATCCGGTTTCCGGATGCCGTCAGCGCGGTCACGTCGACATCGTCGGGCAGGTGCTCGGCCGCGTACGCGACGGTTTTCGCGGCGTGCTCCTCGGCCCGGGCGCGAACGGCCGGCGGTGTGTCCACGCCGTCGGAATCGAGGGCGACCAGTGACACGAGGCGAAGCGGCACCTTCGCGGCCCTCGCCGCGAGAATCCCCGCATCGAGCAGTTCCTTCGCGCCGGTACGTGTGCCGACCGCGCAGGTGACCCGGGTGATCCCGTCGAGTCCGATCTCGGAGACGGATCCCTCCGGTGCCAGCGCGACCGGCACGACAGCCGAGTGCAGGAGCGCATTGGCGACGCTGCCGACCGTGAACCGGCCGAGCAGTCCGCCGCGTGCGGCACCGACGATGATCATCCGCGCCTCGAGGTCCCGGCTCGCGTCGAGCAGCCCCTGCGCGAACGACTCGGCGTACACGATGTGACCCCGCACATCCATGTCCCTCGGCACGAAGGCCAGTGCGTGGTGCAGCCAGTCCTCAGCGGCCCGGTGCAGGAACTTCTCGTAGCCGGCATCGACCGGCACGAGCGCCGCACGCGCCGCGCTTCGCAGCACGATGACGATGTCGAGGCCCCGGTTCATGGAGCGCGCGAGCCTCACGGCGAGGTTGAGTGCATCCTCGCCGGAGGGTGTATCGGTGTAGCCCACGATGTATCGCATGTCGAGTCGCTCCTTTGCGATCGGGTACAGCGGGAGGTGCGGGTTGGTTACGTTCGGTCGTGGAGAATTTCCTGGGCGGTTTCCCACCCGCGCCGGATGGCACCGTCGACGTGCTGGTACCCCTCGGCGGCCAGGTCGCTGCACGACCAGTGGATCGGTCCGACCGGCGTGCGCAGGTCGGCGCCGTACCGGTGCAGGCCGCCCATGTCGAAGCTCGCGGCATACGCGCCGCGGGTCCACTCCTCGCTGCCCCAGTCGCTCTCGTAGTAGACGACGGGCGACAGCGCCTCGGCACCGAAGTAGTGCGACAACGATGTGAGGATGATCCGCTTGCGTTCCTCGGCGGGGAGGGCGAACAGCCGGTCGGCCTTCTCGTCGGACACGAATCCAACCAGGGTGCCACGCGGGTCGTCGTGGTTGGTGTTGTCGTAGGCCTCGTGCACGATCTCGTACGGGCTGAACGAGGTCCCCGACAGACCGGCATCCCGCCAGAACGGTGACGCGTAAACCGCGTGCACCTTGATCACGAGCCCGAGCGAGAGGTGCTGGTGCATCTGCTGCTGGCGCCGGGGCAGCGGCGGCTGGAAGTCGATCCGCGTGTAGAGGTTTGGCGGCACAGCGACGATGGCGTGGCGGGCAGACACGGTCATCCCGTCGGCGACGGCACGCACCCCGTCCGGGCCGTACTCAAGCCGGCGTACCGGCTGCGACAGGAACACGTCGTCGCCGAGCTTCTCGGCCAGAAGCAGCGGCACCTGCTGCAGGCCACCAATCACCCGCTTGTCGAGGATGAAATCGGCGTCGACGAGATTCGAGAAGCTCCCGGCGGATGCCGCCATCAGGATCGCCTGCAACGCACTGAAGCTGTGGGCCGGCTTGGTGAGCATCGCGTCCGCGATGAAGAGCGCGATGTTGTCTCGGGCCTCGATGTCATCGGTCTGGCCCTCGAGCCACTCGATCCAGGTCACCGAATCGAGTTCCTCGGCGCGCGGGTGCGCCCACGGTTCGCGCGGGCCGATCTCGGCGACGAGCTCGTCGAGCACACCGATGAGCCGTTCCATCTCGCGCTGGGTCGATGCCTCGACGGGGAAGATTTCGCCGGTGAACCGGGTGAGCGTTCCTTCGGCGTTGATGTAAACGCTGTCGCCGTCGCGGTACCGGGAGTACGTCTCCAGCCCGAGCTCCGCGAGCGTCTCGATGAGCGCATCCTGGTCGGGAGAGACCCACTGGCCGCCGATCTCGAGGGTCGCCCCCTCGATGTCGTTCGTCCAGAGCCGGCCGCCGACCCGGTCGCGGGCCTCGAGCACGGCAACGCTGAGTCCCGCCTCGCGCAGCTTGTGGGCGGCGGACAGTCCCGACGCTCCCGCTCCGATTATGACGACGTCTCGCTGCAGTTCAGTCATGCTGTGCTCCTGGAATCTGTCATCGTCGAATCCGGCATCGTCATTCGCCGATCGCGCTCATGACGTGCTTGATTCGCGTGTAGTCCTCGAGTCCGTACGACGACAGGTCCTTGCCGTAGCCCGACATCTTGAACCCGCCGTGCGGCATCTCGGCAGCGAGCAGAATGTGGGTGTTGATCCACACAGCGCCGAAGTCGAGGTCGCGCGCCATCCGCATCGCGGTGCCGTGGTCCGTCGTCCACACGCTCGACGCGAGCCCGAAGTCCACGTCGTTGGCCATCTCGACGGCCTGCTCCTCTGAGGCGAAGGTCTGCACGGTGAGCACGGGGCCGAAGGTTTCCTCCTGCACACAGGCGTCGATCTGCGAGACCCCGGTGATGACGGTCGGCGCGTAGTAGAAGCCCTTGTCACCGACGCGGTGGCCCCCGGTCAGCACCTTCGCGTGTGAGGGCAGGTCATCGATCACCGCAGACACCTTCTCGAAGTGCGATGCGTTGTTGAGCGGACCGTAGTACGCATCAGGGTCTTCGGCGTCTCCCGTTGTCGTCGCTTCCGCTGCCGCGACGAGCGCAGCGGTAAATTCGTCGGCGACCGACTCGTGCACGAGCACGCGGGTGACCGCTGTGCAGTCCTGGCCGGCGTTGAAGTAGCCGGCGCCGGCGATCCCCTCGGCGGCACCGGGGATGTCCGCGTCGGCGAATACGACGGCCGGAGCCTTCCCACCGAGTTCCAGATGCGCGCGGTGCAGGCTCTTGGCGGCGGATGCCGCGACCGCCATTCCGGCGCGCACGGAACCGGTGATCGACACGAGCCCGGGCACGGGGTGCTCGGTCATCAGCTGTCCTGTGCTCCCGTTTCCGAGCACGACGTTGAGCACGCCGTCGGGGAGGATGCCCTGCGTCAGCCGGGCGAGAACCAGGGTGGACTCTGGCGTGGTGTCGCTCGGCTTGAGCACGACCGTGTTGCCCGCAGCGAGCGCCGGAGCGATCTTCCAGATGGCCATCATGATCGGGTAGTTCCACGGGGTCACCTGCGCAACGACGCCGATCGGCTCGCGCCGCACGAACGAGGTGTGCCCCTCGAGGTACTCCCCCGCGCTCTTGCCCTCGAGCACGCGCGCGGCGCCGGCGAAGAACCGCAGGTGGTCGGCGCCCGTGAGCACCTCTTCAACCCGGATCGTCTCCCGTGGCTGACCGGTGTTCCGGTGCTGGGCCTCGACGAGCTCGTCTGCGTTCGCCTCCATGGCATCCGCAATTTTCAGGAGCATGGCCTGCCGCTGGCTCGGCGTTGTGCGCTTCCAGGTCGCGAATGCCGTCTTTGCCTCGGCGAACGCGGTGTCGATATCGGCGACGTTCGAGATGGGCGACACCGCGACGACCTCCCCCGTTGCCGGGTTCACCACCTCGAGGGTCTCCGTTCCCTGAGCGTCGACAAAGGTCCCGTTGATGTAGTTCTGGAGCAACGTCACTGTTCTTCCTCTCCCGTGGCCCGGCGTCCTACGACATCGGTGTCATTGTGTACTTGGTCGAGAGGTATTCGTGGATTCCCTCGAACCCGCCCTCTCGGCCGATTCCCGACTGCTTCACTCCGCCGAACGGGGCAGACGCGTTGGAGATGACGCCGACATTGAGCCCCATCATGCCGGTCTGCAGCTTGTCGATCATCCGTTGTCCGCGAGCGAGGTCTTTCGTGAAGACGTAGCTGACGAGTCCATACTCGGTGTCGTTGGCCAGCCGGATGGCATCCGTTTCTTCGCTGAAGGGAACGATGGCGAGTACTGGGCCGAAGATCTCCTCGCGCAGGATGTTCGAACCCGCCTGCACGTCGGTGAGAACCGTCGGCTCGAAGAATGTGCCCTGCCCGTCGAGAGCGGAACCACCGGTGAGCAGCGTGGCACCCTTCACAACGGCGTCGTCGACGAGTTCGCCGGCCTTGGTCACCGCTCGGTCGTCGATGAGTGGGCCGATTGTGACGCCATCCTCGGTGCCGCGGCCGATGCCGAAGCCCGTGACCCGTTCGGTGACGCGGCGCGCGAATTCCCCGGCGACCGACTCGTGCACGATGAACCGGTTGGCCGCCGTGCAGGCCTGGCCGACGTTGCGGAACTTCGCAGCGATGGCGCCGTCGACAGCGGCATCGAGGTCGGCGTCGTCGAACACGATGAACGGGGCGTTGCCGCCGAGTTCCATCGAGGTGCGGAGCACGTTCTTTGCCGACTGCTCGATCAGTTTCTGGCCGACGGGAGTCGATCCGGTGAAGCTGAGCTTGCGCAGACGGGAGTCGTTCAGCAGCGGCTCGGTGACGGCGCTCGACGAGCTCGTGGTGAGCACGTTGACGACGCCGGCGGGGAGTCCCGCCTCCTCCAGCAGCTTTGCGAAGTAGAGCGTGGTCAGCGGTGTGAGCGACGCGGGCTTGATCACGACCGTGCAGCCGGCGGCGAGCGCCGGGGCGATCTTGCGGGTCGCCATCGCGAGCGGGAAGTTCCACGGGGTGATGAGGTAGCACGGGCCGACCGGGTGCTGCGAGACGATGGTGCGGCCGGTGCCCTCGGGGTTGACGCCGTAGCGGCCGGTGATGCGCACGGCCTCCTCGCTGAACCAGCGAAGGAATTCACCACCGTAGGTCACCTCGCCGTTGGACTCGGCGAGCGGCTTGCCCATTTCGAGCGTCATGAGCAGGGCAAACTCGTCGCGGCGTTCCTGCATGAGGTCGAACGCCTTCCGGAGGATGTTCGACCGGGTGCGTGGGGCCGTTGCCGCCCACTCGTCCTGCACGGCGACGGCGGCGTCGAGCGCTGCCGTCGCGTCCTCGGCGGATGCGTCGGCGATCGACGCGAGAACGGCTCCGGTCGACGGGTCTTTCACATCGATCGTCTTCTGGGTCGACCGCCACTCACCGCCGATGAACAGCCCGGTCGGGATCTTGGCGAGCAGGTCGGATTCGGAAATCATGCGTTCTCCAGTGCGGAAAGAACGACGTCGATGCCTTCGGAGAGCAGCGCGTCGGGGATGGACAGTGGGGGCAGGAAACGGATGACGTTACCGTACGTTCCGCAGGTGAGGACGATGACGCCGTTCGCCGCTGCAGCCCTGGCGATGGCGCTCGTGAGCGCGGCATCCGGTTCATGCGTCTCGGGGTCAACGAACTCCACGGCGATCATGGCGCCGCGACCACGGATGTCGCCGATGCGAGGATCGGTCTTCTGCACTGCGGCGAAACGCGAGGTGACGGTCTCGCCGATCGAGCGGGCGACGGTGGCGAGGTCGTCGGCGAGATACGTCTCGATGGTGGCAAGCGCGGCGACACAGGCGAGCGGGTTGCCGCCGTAGGTGCCGCCGAGGCCACCGGCGTGTGTGGCGTCCATGATCTCGGCACGCCCGGTGACCCCGGAGAGCGGGAGGCCGCTGGCGATACCCTTCGCGGTGACGACGATGTCGGGGACGAGACTCTCGTGCTCCGAGGCGAACAGGTCACCGGTGCGGCAGAAGCCCGTCTGCACCTCATCGGCGATGAACACCACGTCGTTGGCTCGGGCCCACTCGGCGAGCGCGGGGAGGAAGCCGGGGGCGGGGACGATGAAGCCGCCCTCACCCTGGATGGGCTCGATGATGATCGCGGCGAGGTTGGCCGCTCCGACCTGTTTCTCGATCATCGAGATCGCCCGCTTCACGGCTTCCTGGCCGCTCAAGCCGTCGCGGAACGGATACGACATCGGGGCGCGATAGATCTCGGAGGCGAACGGGCCGAAGCCGCTCTTGTACGGCATCGACTTGGCGGTGAGCGCCATGGTGAGGTTCGTTCGCCCGTGATAGGCGTGGTCGAATGCGACGACTGCCCGCTTGCCGGTGTAGCTGCGCGCCACCTTGATGGCGTTCTCGACGGCTTCGGCGCCGGAGTTGAACAGGGCGCTGCGCTTCTCATGGTCGCCGGGGGTGAGCTCGTTGAGCTTCTCGGCGACCTCGACGTAGGAGTCGTACGGCGTGATCATGAAGCAGGTGTGGGTGAATTGAGCCACCTGCGCCTGTACGGCCTCGACCACGCGCGGCGCGCTGTTGCCGACGCCGGTGACCGCGATGCCCGAACCGAGGTCGATGAACGAGTTACCGTCGACGTCGACGACGACCCCGCCTCCCGCGGCTGCGGCAAAGACCGGCATGGTGGTTCCGACCGCTCCGGCGATCGCGGTCTGCTTGCGGGCCATGAGTTCCTGCGAGCGCGGGCCGGGGATCGCTGTGACGATCCGCCGCTCCTGCGCGAGCGACGGCCCTCCGGTGACCTGTGTTGTGAGTGGCATGGGGCTCCTGTCGGTGTAGCAAGCGTACGAGCGAGCGGGTCTCGCCGGAACTGACAAAGTGGCCATGACTTGTGCACCAGTTGCCAGTCTGGCAATTCCGCGTACGCTGAGGCCATGCAACCCACCGTGCACGGCCTGCTTCACAACGCGGGCCTTGGGCTCCGGCTCCTCGCCGGAAACGACTCGTCGAGGCTCTCCGAACCCGTCTCCTGGATCCACAGCTCCGACCTCGCCGACCCGACGCCCTTCCTCGGCGCCGGGCACCTCGTGCTCACCACTGGCACCCAGTTCGAGGCGGCGACAGCTGCCACCTTCTCCGGCTACGTCGAACGGCTCGCCGACCACGGCATCCTCGGTATCGGGTTCGGAAGTGAGGTGGTCCGCGCCGCGACGCCCGACGGTCTCATCGCGGCGTGCGACGGGGCCGACATGCCCCTGTTCGAGGTGCCGTACCGGGTACCGTTCATCGCGGTCGTCCGCTCGGTTGCCGACCTCATCGCCGAGGCCGCGCATGCCCGCGACACCTGGGCGCTCAATGCACAGCGCGCCATTTCCTTCGCCGCATTGAAACCGGATGCCGTTGCCGCGGTTCTCGCAGAACTCTCCCGCCAGCTGGGTCGCTGGGTCGCCCTCTACGACTACCGCGGGCAGAAAACCGTGACTGTCGACGAGGCATCCGTTCTGGCGCACCTCGATGTTCCCGAACTGATGACGCGCGTGGACGCAGAAGCCGGACGGCTGATTGCACGCGGGCAACGGTCCAGTTCGACGATCAGCGACATCGCGGGCCAGGTTTCGCTGCAGACCCTCGGCCGCCGCGGGGAGCTTCGCGGTGTGCTCGTTACAGCGGGTGCCGAGCCCCTGGACGCGGCAGATCAGAGTGTCGTGACGAGCGTCGTTGCCCTGGTCGGGCTGGCCATCGAGCAAGCCCGCGAGCTCGGCCGCGCGCACGGACGGTTGCGTGGCGGGCTCTTTCAGGCCCTGCTCGAGGGCAATGTGGCGTTCGCGCAGCGGATCGTTTCGCAGCTGGGTGGAGTGCTCCCGGCTGAACCCGTTCGCGTGCTCGCGCTGGCGCCGCCGCAGGGCTCCCGCGATGCGCTGGTGTCCGAGCTCGACGTCCGCCGAGGTGGTGAGCCGTTCCTCGCGGCGGAGAACGGGCGAGTGTACGTCTGCGTGGCCGCAGAGGATGCCGTCGCACTCGCGGACGAGTTGAGCCTCGCGCACTCCCTCGCCGTGGGGATTTCCGATCCGCTCCCGTTGGCGGCGACCGCGACAGGTGTGGAGCAGGCCGTGCGCGCCCTCGACAAAGCGGGTGAGGCATCCGTTCTGGAGTTCGGTGCCCTCGTTTCCGGGAGCCTCGCCGGCCTCCTTCGCGAAACGTCGGCGGCGGAGCTCGCCAGGGCGCTGCTGCGTCCGGTCAGGGAGCATGATGCGGCCACAGGCACGACCCTCGTCGAGAGTGCACGCGTATGGCTCGAACACAACGGATCGTGGGACCCTGCGGCCAAACAGCTCGGAATCCACAGGCACACGCTGAAGAGCAGGGTTGCCCTCGTGGAGAAGCTCACCGGGCGGGAGCTTCGGAGCTTCGAGGCCCGCACCAACCTGTGGCTGGCGCTGCAGCTCGAGTAACGTCCACGCCGGTGAGGCGGATGCGGTCAGCCAGGAGTGAGGCGGATGCTGTCAGCGCAGGTACGCGCGCGCCCACTGCACCATCTGCCCATACGCGACGGCGCGCACGGGTTCTGCCGAGAGCAGCACGTCGTGAATGGCACGGTCGATTTTCGCCACGGTGACCGTCGGGGCGAGCCGGAGCGAATGTTCGGCGATCTCATCGATGACAAGCACACTGTCGCTCTCGAGCATCCGTTCCGTCCAGGTCACCGACAGGGTCGACCTGGACGACATCATGCTGAGCACCGGCGCACCGATCGACAGGCCTGCGGCGACGCGCTGATGCCCGGCGAAGATCGCTGCCAGCCACGCGGGGTGGGTCGGAAACCCGCGCGCCGGCCGCCACTCGGTGTTGTAGTCCCACTCGCCATCCATCGCGCTCGATACGGCGCGGGTATAGAACCCGAGGTCAACGTTCGGCAGAGGCGCCCGCGGGTCGAGCCGCGCACCGATCGTCGCGAGCGGTGCAAGCGCCCTGCGCCCGACCGCGCCCGCCTGAAACTCGAGCCACGGGCTGTTGAGCACGAGGGCCTGCGCCCGCTGCGGATGCCGGTCAGCCCACAACGACACGGTGAGGCCGCCCGTCGAGTGGCCCATCAGGAGCAGGCGGCGGGTTGGCTGCTCGCCGATCCCGTGGCCCATGACCGTCAGGGCCGCCTCGATGTCCTCGTCGTAATCAGCGAGGTTGGTGATGTAGCCGGGCGTTTGGTACTCGCGGAGCGACCGCCCGTACTTGCGCAGGTCGATGGCAAAAAACCTCGCCCCCTGGGCGCTCCAGAATTCGGCGAGTTCGGTCTGGAAGAAGTAATCGGACCAGCCGTGCACATAGAGCACGTCCCAGCCGCGAGCCGCGGCTTCGTCGTTGAGCATCGACGCAATACGACGGAGCGGCACCTCCCGGTGGCGCACCAGAGTCGCGACCATGGGCCCCTCAAAATCGGAGTCCAGGTCGAGCGTCAGCTGTTCGAACGGCTCACCGAGAATGTCGGGCTTCCAGCTGTGCCCGACGCTCTCGGTGTGCGCGCTCGAAACCACCGAAATTACGGCCGTGGCGGGAGCGGCGGCTGCTGGCCCTGAGGAGCGGCGGGGTACTGGGGTGCCTGCTGCTGGGGAGCATAGCCCTGAGGAGCCTGACCCTGCTGGGCGGCGTACCCCTGAGGAGCCTGCTGCTGCGGGGCGTAGCCCTGAGGAGCACCGAACTGTCCTGCCGGTGCAGCAGGGGCCTGCTGGCGAGCAGGAACTGCGCGCGCGATGAGCACTCCGAGCGCGAAGAGTGCCGTGTAGATGAGGGCAGTGGACAGCGACCCGACGATTGCCGAGCTGAAGATGGTCTCTCCGAGGTACGAACCACCGGTGATGACAGCCCAGACGAGGTTGATGACGACGAGTCCGGCGAGGCCGACCGCGCCACCGATCGCGATCTTCTTGAGCAGTTCGACAGTGGTGCGCGCCTTTTCGAGAGGTGCGACGTACAGCGCGCTGACCGCGACGAGTCCGGCGAAGACGGCGGCGGCGACGAGAGAGATGACGAAGTAGATGAACCGGTCACCGAAGAGTCCGTAGACCGCGTTGCCGATCAGCCCGAGAATGCCGGTGACCGCCTCGAACCCGACCACGACAGCGCCGCCGAAGATCACCTGGCGCAGGATGCCCTTGTCAACCGGGCGCGACTGCTTCTGCGGCGCCTGCGGCGCATAACCACCCTGCGGGGCATAGCCACCCTGCGGGGCGTAACCACCCTGCGGCGCGTAACCACCCTGCGGCGCTGAGCCTGGCTGGGGTCGCGCGCTTACCGGCGGGACGGGCTGAGAGTTCGGGTTCTGGGGAGGCTGCTCGATCGACATGCACCCACCCTATCGGCCGCGCCGCAGCCCGCGAATGGACAGAAGTCCCCGGCGCTGCCCGCTCGCTACTCGTTGACCGCTTCGCCGCGCGAGATCGCGACCATGTCCTCGCGAGGCACGACCTTGATGCGCGCGCGTCCCTGCGGTTCACCGAGCTTCATCTCGTGCTGGTCGAGGTTGTGCCAGCCCTCGAGATCCGTGTATTTGACCCCACGCTCGTCGAGCATGTCGATAACGCCCTGCTCGGTGGGATCCGCCGGTGTCCACCAGTTGCTCTCGCCGTTGATGACGTGCTTGATCGTTTCCATGGCGTCGGACTTGGTGTGCCCGATGAGACCCACCGGTCCGCGCTTGATCCAGCCGGTGGCGTAGACACCCGGCACCACGTCGTTGCTGCCCTTCTGGAGCACCATGCCCTCGCGGTTGGGGATCACTCCGTGGCGCTTGTCGAACGGGATGCCCTCGAGCGGCGACCCGAAGTATCCGACAGCCCGGTAGACGGCCTGGACCGGTATCTCGCGAATTTCGCCGGTCCCGACGACGCCGCCCTCGGCATCCGGTGTCGTGCGCTCGTACCGGAGTGCAGCGACGTGACCCGAACCGTCGGAGACGATCTCGATCGGCTTGGCATAGAAGTGCAGGTGGAGACGCCGTGAGGCCGAGCCGACCTCGCGCTGCCGCCATTTCTGCAGCACCTTGTCGATGACCATGACCTGTTTGTTGGTCGCGATTGCCGCCTTCGACGCCTCGTCGTAGTCGAAGTCCTCGTCATAGACGATCAGGTCGACGTCACGGAGTTCACCGAGCTCCCGCAGTTCCAGCGGCGTGAACTTGACCTGCGCGGGGCCGCGCCGGCCGAACACGTGCACATCGGTGACCGGCGAGGCTTTGAGGCCCTCGTAGACGTTCTGGGGAATCTCCGTCGACAGCAGATCTTCGGGGTGCTTGGCAAGAATTCGTGACACGTCGAGCGCGACGTTTCCGTTGCCGATGACGGCGACCGACTGAGCCTCGAGGGGCCAGGTGCGGGGAACGTCCGGGTGTCCGTCGAACCAGCTGACGAACTCAGCTGCCCCGTAGGAGCCTTCGAGGCGGATGCCGGGAATGTCGAGGTCGGCGTCCTGGATGGCGCCAGTGGCGAAGATCACAGCGTGGTAGTGCTTCTTGAGGTCGTCGAGCGTGATGTCGGTGCCGTAGTTGACGTTACCGAAGACGCGAATATCACCGCGGTCGAGCACCTCGCGGAGCGCGGTGATGATTCCCTTGATGCGGGGGTGATCGGGCGCGACGCCGTATCGGACCAGGCCGTATGGTGCAGGAAGCCGGTCGAACAGGTCGATCGACACGTCGAAGTTGCGTTCTGCCTTGAGCAGGATGTCTGCCGCGTAAATCCCTGCGGGGCCGGCTCCGACGATGGCGAGTCTCAACTTGGTCATTCGGGGGTACGTTCCTTACTTGCTGCGGTCGACGATGGTGTCCGCAAAGCGGGTGAGAGCCTGTTTCACCGGGCCGTCCGGCAGCGGCGCGAGCGCCTCAACGGCTTCACGCGCCCACTCGTGGGCCTCGGCGAGGGTGCGGGTGGTGACGTCGTGAACGCGGAGTTCCGCGATCGCCGCGTCGAAATCGGCGGATGCCGCGTCGCCGTCGGTGCCAGCGGCATCCGTCTCGATACGGGATACAAGCGCAGCCGCAGACTCGTCGGTGGCGGCGAGCGCGCGAAGGCGGATGAGCGGAAGTGTTGCAACGCCGGCGCGCAGGTCGGTGCCGGGGACTTTGCCGGTCTCCTCCGGCTGCGGCGAGAGATCGATGACGTCATCGATGAGCTGGAAGGCGACGCCGATCTTTTCGCCGTACTCGACAACAGCTGGCTCGAATTCGCGGGGGGCTCCGGAGAAGATCAGTCCGGCCTGAGCGGCGAGTGCGATGAGCGAGCCGGTTTTGTCGGCGAGGACCCGGATGTAGTGCTCTTCCGGGTCTTCGTCGCCCTGCGGCCCGACGGTCTCGTGCAGCTGTCCGAGGACGAGTCGCTCGAAGGTATCGGCCTGAAGCTGCGTCGCACGCTCGCCCAGCTTCGCCATCAGCTGGCTTGCCCGCGCGAAGAGGAGGTCACCGGTGAGGATGGCAACCGAGTTGCCGAACACGGCATGGGCACTCGGGACGCCCCGCCTGCGGTCGGCGTCGTCCATGACGTCATCGTGGTACAGCGACGCGAGGTGGGTGATCTCGATAGCCTCAGCCGCCTGGATCACCTCGTCCGTGTTGCCGTTTCCGAGCTGGGCGGTGAGCAGAAGCAGCATGGGGCGAACGCGCTTGCCACCGGCCTCGAGCAGGTATCGCGACGTTGAATCGGCGACGGAGTCGGTGAAACTCAGTTCCACCTCGAGGGCGTTCTCGATGCGCTGGAGCCCGTCGTCGACCGACGCGAGCAACTGCTTGCTTTTCGCTGACGCGAAGATACGTTCGGTCTGGCCCAGATGACTGGAAAGGCTCGTCGCACGCCGGATAGCACTCGGATTCACGAGGACTAGCCTACCCGTGCCGGGGGTTCTGGTTTATTTCTCCTCGATCCCCCAGGGGGAACCGTATCCGGCGGGCGAATCGGCGGCGAGAAGGTCGAGGAACGGGCGGGAATCGAACGCCTCCGGGCCGAGAACTCCGGTCCCGCCCCACACCCCCGCCGCCAGGAGTTCGAGCGCAACGGCCGGGTTGATCGCGGTCTGCCAGACGACGGCCTGGGAGCCGTACTCCGCCATCGTCTGCTCGTTATCGGCCACGTGATAGAGGTAGGTCGAGCGAGGAGCGCCGTCCTTGCCCGTTCCGCGCACCCAGACCCCGGCACAGGTCTTGCCGTGCATCCGATCACCGAGGGTCGCCGGGTCGGGGAGGCAGGCAGCGACAACGTCGCGCGGTGAGACTTGGGCGCCCTTAACCGTCACCGGCTCCGTTCTGTCGAGACCGGTCTTATGGAGAACCTGAAGCACCTGGATGAACTCGTCACCGAGTCCGTACTTGAAGGTCACCCGCTTCGCTTTCGTCCAGCGCGGCATGAGGAGCACTTCCTCGTGCTCGACGTTAACGCACTCGACCGGACCGACTCCGCCGGGAAAGTCGAAGATCTCGGGTTCACTGAATGGCGGCGTTGTGAACCAGCCGCGCTCTCGCTCGAAGATCACCGGCGGGTTGAGACACTCCTCAATCGTGGTCCAGATCGAGAACGACGGTGCGAAGTCGTACCCGTCAACGATGAGGTTCGCGCCGTCGCGCACCCCGAGTTCGTCGATCTCGCTGAAGAGTTCGTCTTCGGCGTACCGCGCGAACACATCGGAGAGACCAGGCTCGACGCCGATACCGACCAACGCGAGCCGACCGGCATCCGCCCACTTTTCGGCCTGCGCGAATTGCTCATCACCGAGCTTCACGCCGGGAAGCTCGAAGGGCTTGTCGGGATGCGGACGGGAGAGACTCATGGCCATGTCGAGGTAAACCGCATCGGCGGCGAAACAGCCGTCGAAGATCGGCATCACGAACCGAGGGTCGACGGCGTTGAGCACGTGGGTAATGCCGTGCTCACGGATGAGCGCGGCAACAGCGTCGGCGCTCGATGCATCGACCTGCGCCGCCGCAAATCGGGCGTCCCCGAGGTCGGCGACCAGTGTCCCGGGTCGGATCGGATCGTAATCGGCGATGACGAGGCGCTCGAAGAAGGTGCGTCGGGCGAGGATGCGAGCAGCGGCAGACCCGACCCCTCCGGTGCCGACGATCAGGATGCGCATGGCTCTCCTCTCGTGTGACGGTGCTGATTCGGGTTGGTCGTGCCGGGCTGGCGTTGCCGGGCTGGTTCGGTCCGGCCGGTCACGTCAGGCCGCCGTCGACCGAACGGCCGTACTCGTCGGGGCTGTCCGGGACGAGCACCTCGGTGTCGCGGTTGAGAGTCTCGCCACGGAAGAACGGCTTCGACCGGGGGAACACCCACCACAGGAGCATGAGGACGACACCGAGCGCGAGCGCACCGACTCCAACGACGAAGGTGCCTCCGATGCCGAAGATGATCGTGTAGCCGTAATCCACGTCGTACATGTCGATACAACTCTGGATGAACGCATAACCGAGCATCAGCCCGCCGAGAAGTGGAAACAGGCCCTTGAAGAAGAAGTTGCGCGGCGAGGTGAAGAGTTCCCGGCGGAAGTACCAGACGCACGCGAGGCCCGTGATTCCGTAGTAGAACGCGATGGCGAGGCCGAGCGAGAGGATCGAATCGGCGAGGATGTTTTCCGAGATAAAGGTCATGCCCACGTAGTAGACGATCGCGACGATCCCCATGACAAGGGTCGAGAATGACGGTGTCTGGTGCTTCGGGTGCACATTCGCGAACCGCCTGGGCAGCGCCCGGTACGCGGCCATCGCGAGGGTGCCGCGCGCGGTCGGCAGAATCGTGGTCTGCGTCGACGACACCGCCGAGACCAGCACCGCGACGACGAGGATCCAGGCCCATGGCCCCAGGATCAGGTCCTTGAGCGCCAGGAAGACGTCGTTGGCGTTGTCTTCGTTGGCGAGTCCCGTTCCATCCGTTCCCAGGCCGGCGTACGACATCGCGGCGACGGTCACCGAGACGTAGGTCACGAGGAGGATCGCCGTCGTGACGACGGCAGCCCGGCCGGGAATGCGCTTCGGGTCCTTTGTCTCCTCGTTGAGGGCGAGGCAGGTGTCCCAGCCCCAGTAGATGAACAGGGCAAGCAGCACCGCCTCGATGAACCCCGAGTAGTCGGCGAACGCGAACGGGTTGAACCAGTCGAGTGAGACGGGCGTTGGGTTGGGCGCGTCTCCCGATGCAACCCGAACGAACGCGACGATGACGAACAGGGCGAGTGCCAGGTACTGCACGGCCAGGAGGACGTTCTGCACCCGTTCGCCCACCTGGATACCGCGATAGCTCACCCACGTCATGAGTGCGATGAACACGACCCCGGTCGCGGTGACCACTGCGGCGTTCGACGCGAGCGACCCGTCACCGACGAGCAGCCAGAGGTATTGCCCACCGACCTGCGCGAGGTTGGCGAGGACAACCATCCCAGCGACGGCAACTCCCCAGCCGCCCATCCAGCCAACGAACGGGCCGAATGCCTTCGTTCCCCAGGTGAAGGTCGTGCCGCAGTCGGGAACCGCGCGGTTGAGTTCGCGGTAGGCAAACGCGATGAACAGCATGGGGATGAACGCGACGATGAAGGCGATCGGTGCCTGTGCCCCGACGGCAAGCACCACGAACCCGAGGGTCGCGACGAGCGAGTAGACGGGCGCCGTCGACGCCAGCCCGATGACCACTGACCCCCAGAGGCCGAGAGCCCCGGCTGCGAGGCCCTTCCCTCCGCCGCTGGAAGCTGACGGGCGCGAAGCATCCGTCGACCGCGTTGTCATGAGCGAAAGGTACTGCTGGACAGATTCGGATGTCAATGCCGGTGTGACGGGTGGCCAGGCGAGTGTGGCTTCGCCTGAGCCGGTGTCATCGCGTTCGTGATCCGGGAGCTGAGGGCTGGACGGATGCCACGCGCTCGCGTCACTATAGGACCGTTCAGGCGTTATTCGTATGTGCGCCGGAAACGGAGCAATCATGTTCTTGAGTGGCCTGGCCACTGTCAGCTTTTTCGCCGACGACATCGATGCGGCCAGGAAGTGGTACACCGAACTGCTGGGGATCGCGCCTTACTTTGTGCGTCCCGAAAGCGGACCTGCCGCGTACATCGAATACCGGATCGGTGACTACGAACACGAACTCGGGATCATCGATCGTCGATACTCACCGCACCCGACGGCGACCGATCCGGGTGGCGCCATCGTCTTCTGGCACGTCGACGATGTTGAGCAGGCGCTTGACCGCCTGCTCGCCCTCGGCGCGACCGAGCATGAAGCGATCACGAAGCGGGAAGCGGGTTTTGTGACGGCATCCGTCGTCGATCCGTTCGGCAACATCCTCGGCGTGATGTACAACCCGCACTATCTCCAGATCCTCGAGTTCCGCACGGGCGGGATGCTGGGCGAGTAATGGCCGCGGAGCAGGAGACGCGGCGTTTCGACGGACCCGATGAGTTTCGCGCCTGGATTGAGGTCGAACAGGACACGTCACCGGGCGTCTGGCTCGTGATGGCGAAGAAAGGATCGGGGCAAACCACGATCACCTACGCCGAGGCGCTCGATATCGCGCTCGCCTACGGCTGGATCGATGGGCAGGCCCGCCGCGTTGACGACGCAACCTATGTCCAGCGCTTCACCCCGAGACGATCCCGAAGTCCCTGGTCGATGCGCAACGTACGCTTCGCCGAGGCCATGATCGCCGAGGGGCGGATGACGCCCCGTGGCATCGCGGAGGTCGAACGTGCCCGCGCCGACGGGAGATGGGATCGGGCATACGAGGGACCGAAGACGGCGGAGCCGCACCCCGACTTCCTCGCCGCCCTCGAAAAGAACCCGGCCGCCGCTGAGTTCTTCGCCTCGCTCAACAGCCAGAACCGTTTCATGGTCTACTACCGGATCCAGGAGGCAAAACGGCCGGAGACCCGTGCGCGGCGGATCGAGGCGTTCGTCGAGCAGCTCGCGCGCGGCGAGACGCTTTCGTGAGTGGGCAGGCGTGAGGGGGGCGCAGGATGCCACCCTGGTATTCGGGGTAGCCGGACGGCTCAGGAGTACCGGCTCGGTGTTCGCCGAGGACGAGGCCCGGCTCCTGATCGAGGCCGCGGCGGATGCATCGGAGCTCGACCTGCTGGTCGGCCGTCGGTCCGCGGGCGAACCGCTCGAGTACATCGTCGGCTGGGCCGAGTTCTGCGGACTACGCGTTCGGGTTCGACCCGGGGTCTTCGTGCCTCGCCGGCGCACCGAGTTTCTCGTCGACCGCGCGGCGTTCCTCACCACGCAGCGCGGGCATCCGCTCGTCATCGATGTCTGCTGCGGGTCGGGCGCCATCGGAGCGGCGTTGATGGCCCGGTTCCCCGCGATCGAATTGTGGTCGACCGACATCGATCCGACTGCTGTTGCGTGTGCCCGCGCGAATGTCGCCGGCACCGTCGTGGAGGGCGATCTCTTCTCGTCGCTGCCTGCCGACCTGCGCGGGCGGGTCGATCTTGTGGTCGCGAATGCACCCTATGTGCCGACCGCGGAGATCACGATGATGCCGCGGGAGGCACGACTGCACGAGACACTCGCGACCCTCGATGGCGGCCCCGACGGGCTTGACCTTCACCGGCGGATCAGTGCTGAGGCGCCCGCCTGGTTGCGCGCGGGCGGGCACCTCCTGATCGAGACGAGCGAACGTCAGGCCGACCGGACCGCCCGGATCGTCGCGGATGCCGGCTTGGACGCCAGGATCGAGCGCTCGAGCGAGTTCGGCGCGACGGTCGTCACGGGCACGAGGTGATCGCGCGCGGCACCCTCGGCTGCGTGCTCGGGCCGCGCGCGGCACTGTCGCCCCGGGCGGAGAATCGCCGGGTCCATGGCACATCCGTGCCCCGACCCGGGCATTTACCTCCCGAAACACACCCGAGGAGTCGCAACCTGACGCCAACACGCCGGGCCGCACGCTCGGCTGTCGCCCACCGCCACGGCCGCGAACCCGACCGGGCCGCGCGCGGCACTGTCGCCCCGGGCGGAGAATCGCCGGGTCCACGGCACGTCCGTTCTCCGACCCGGGTATTTACCTCCCGAAGCACACCCGAGGCGCGGAGGCACGTCGGGCAGTTCGAGTGGCGACTAAGCGCGGGGCTTCGTACCGCGGTGGAGGGCGACGATCCCGCCGGTGAGGTTGCGGTACTGAACCTCGGTCCAGCCGGCGCCCCGCATCCACGACGCGAGTTCGGCCTGCTTCGGCCAAGCCTTGATTGAGTCGTTGAGGTAGTCGTATGCGTCGGGGTTGGAGCTCGAGAACTTCACCATCACCGGCGTCACCCGCTCGAGGTAGAAGTCGTACAGGCCCTTCATCACCGGGTTCGGCGGGGTCGAGAACTCACAGATGACGATGCGGCCACCTGGCTTCGTCACCCGGAACATCTCGGCAATTGCCTTCTTCGGCTCGACGACGTTGCGGAGACCGAACGAGATCGTCGTTGCGTCGAACTCGTTGTCGCCGAACGGGAGGTCAGTGGCATCCGCTTCGACGAACTGCATGTTGCGCACGCGACCGTACTTCTTGCGGCCAACCTCGATCATGCCGGGTGAGAAGTCGGCGGCAACCACTGTTGCGCCCGACTTCGCGAGCGAGGCACTGGAGGTGCCGGTTCCGGCAGCCAGGTCGAGAATGCGGTCGCCGGGGTGCGGGTCGACGGCACGGGTCGTGGCCACTCGCCAGAGCATGTCGTTGCCGACGCTCATCACCGCGTTCGTCCGGTCATAGTGCGTGGAAACCTGGTCGAACATGGCCGATACCTGCGATGGCTGCTTGGAGAGATCTGCCTTGTTCATCCCCCAAGCATACGTCGCGAGGGATGGATGATCCGGACAGGCGGGTACCGGGTCGCTGCCGCCTCAAAGCCCGCTGAGCAGACGGCGACAACCGGCTGGGAGGGCACCGTCGAGGCGTAGGCTTGAGACGTGATTCAACCCGGCACAATCGCTCCGCATCCGCGTGTGCGGCACCTCACCGTCAGGACCCATAAGGTCGACGACGTCCGCTCACTCCTCCCCCTCGCCGACCCCCATGCCCCCTTGCTGTGGGTACGACAGGGCAACGGCATCGTCGGCATCGGCGAGGCACTCCGGCTCGAATTCGCGGGGCCAACCCGCATGAGCGACGCCGCGGTGCTCTGGCGAGAGGTCGCCGCCGCTGCTGACGTTATCGACGAGGTACGGATGCCGGGCAGCGGCCTGGTCGCGTTCGGCACGTTCGCGTTTTCCGCCTCTTCCGAGAAGTCCAGCGCGCTCATCGTGCCCCGTACGATCATCGGCCGCCGCGACGGCCAGAGCTGGCTGACGCAGATCACCGTCTCGGATCCGGACGCAGTCTCTGACGCCGCGCCGACGGCATCCGCCCCTCGCCCAACCCCGTTCGGCACTGAGTACCGGCTCAGCCTGACGCCGGGAGCGGAGAGCGCCGACGGGTTCAAGGCCCACGTCGCCGAGGCTGTCGGACATATCGTTTCCGGCGACGTCGACAAGGTGGTGCTGTCGCGGGATCTCAGGGGTCACCTGCCCGCGGGTGCCGACCTCCGCCGTGTGCTCGCCGACCTCGCGCTCGGCTATCCCAATTGCTGGACATACTCGGTCGATGGGCTCATCGGCTCGAGTCCGGAGACCCTCGTCACCGTGTCGCACGGATCGGTCACCGCGCGCGTGCTCGCCGGCACGGCCTCCCGCGGGATCGACGCCGCGAGCGACACCCGCGCGGCCACCGAGCTCGTGTCGAGCACGAAGGACCAGGACGAACACCGGTTCGCCGTTCAGAGCGTGCTCGAGTCGCTCCGGTCGCACACCGCCCACGTGATCACCAGTGAGACGCCCTTCGCCCTCAAGCTGCCGAACCTGTGGCACCTCGCCACGGACGTCGAAGGCACACTGACCGACGACGCCACCTCCCTCGACCTGATCGACGCCATGCACCCCACCGCCGCCGTGGCCGGAGCACCGACCGCGACGGCGACGGCACTCATCGACGAACTCGAACCGTTCGACCGCGGCCGGTATGCCGGGCCGGTCGGCTGGGTCGGCGCCGACGGAGACGGCGAGTGGGCGATCGCCCTGCGGTCGGCCCAGGTCGAGCCGAACGGAGATGTCACGGCATATGCCGGCTGCGGCATCGTCGCCGACTCTGACCCCGAGAAGGAACTCGCCGAGACCGCAATGAAGTTCCGGCCCATCCTCGACGCGTTCGCCTAGAGCGGGGTCACCTTCGACTTCGAGCGCGTTGGCAGAGCGGATGCCGGTTCCAGCGTGGACGCCGCGAGCCGCGCCTTCTGCTCGTCCACGTCGAAGTCGGCGGCGGGCCACTGCGGGTCGATGTCCGTGAGAGCGTCGAGCAACAGTCGCTGTACGGCGGCGCGCGCGTACCACTTGTGGTTGGCCGGCACGACGAACCACGGGGCGTGCTCGGTCGACGTCCGCTCGAGCACGCGCTGATACGCCGCCTGGTAGTCGGGCCAGACTTCTCTCTCGTCGATGTCTGCCGGGTTGAACTTCCAGTGCTTGTCCGGGCGATCCAGCCGCTCAGCCAGGCGGCGCTTCTGCTCATCCGGGCTGATCTGGAGCATCACCTTCACGATGCGCACGTGTCGGTCGATGAGGCGCGATTCGAAGTCGAGGATGGCGTCGTAACGACGTTCGATCTCCTCCTCGCTCGCGAGCTTCCGAACCGAGCCGATGAGGACGTCTTCGTAGTGCGACCTGTCGAACACTCCGATGAAGCCGGGCTCGGGAACCCGCCTCTCGATTCGCCAGAGGAAATCGTGCCTGCGCTCTGCCCGCGTCGGCGCCTTGAAAGCGGTAAGTGTCACGCCCTGCGGGTCGACGGAACCAACGACGTGGCGAACGATCCCGCCCTTGCCCGCCGTGTCCATTGCCTGCAGAACGAGGAGAACGGCATCCGGCGCGCCGCCCTTCGAGGAAGCGAACAGCCGCTCCTGGATGGCGCTCAGCTCTACCGCATCAGTGGCGAGCGCCTGGCGTCCCTCCCGCTTGCCGCCGGAGAAGCCGGGGGTCGATCCCGGGTCGACGTCAGCGAGCACGAAGCTGTCACTGACCCGCAGAAGCGGGGCAGGGCTTGACCGCCACGCAGATTCCGGGCTGTCCTTGCCCAGCTTCGCCGCCGACTTCTCCGCTGCCTTCGCCGCCACCGTCGCCGCTGACTTCTTCGCGGCCAGCTTCTCCGCCAGTTTTTCCGCGGACTTCTTCGCCGATTTCTTCTCGGACTTCTTTTCCGCTGACTTCGTCTCCGCTGACTTCTTCTTCTTGGCCATCCCGACAGTGTGGTCCCTCACGGCCGTCCGGCTCAAGTGCTGGCCCAATGCTCGGTCAATGTTGCGCCTGGCCGTCAGCGCTCGAGCGGCACCTCGATCAGCGTGCCGGATGCCGTCGGCGCGGTCAGCGCCTGGTCAAGCGCGGAGCGCGTGGTCGCCCTGACGTATTTCCAGCCGTACGCCGTTGCGAGGGCTTCGAGGTTCACCGACTGGGGCGTGTACAGCACCCGATCGACCGCGTCACGGTCGGCCGCCTGCGCGACCTCGAGCCCGTCGAAGATGGTGCCGCCCCCGTCGTTACCGACAATCACCTGGATTCGTGGCATCCGTTCGCCGGCAGCCGTCAGCAGCGCGCCGGCGTCGTGCAGGAACGTCAGGTCGCCGAGGAGCACCCGGGTAACGCCGGAACCCGCGTGCTGACTGGCGCTGGCGATGCCCAGCGAGGTCGACACGGTTCCGTCAATGCCGGCGAGCCCACGGTTCGAGTGCACGGATATCTTCTTGCCAGGGACCGCGGCATCGACGTCACGGATGAGCCGGGACGCCCCCAGCACGAGCCTGTCGTGCGGCCACGTCGCGCCCCAGACAGCAAGGGCGAGGGAGCGCCGGTCGATAGGTGCCCGGATCGCACCGAACTCTGTCTTCACGTACGCGAGCCTGGTGGCGGGGTCGTGCGAGTGAGCGGCCTCGAGGTCAGGAGCGACGTCGGTGGATGCCGCGTCGACGAGCGCGCGGGATGCCATGATCCAGGAGCCGAGCCAGGCGCGATCGACGCTTCCGTCGACCACGCTCGCGGCGCCGACGACGTGCGCGGCGCGGCGACCCGGGTTGTAGACCTCATCGCCCGTTGGCGCGACGACGATGACCTCAACGCCGTCGGTCGAGAGCAACGCTGGCACCTGTCTGCTGAGCGTCGGATGGCCGAACACGATGGCCCGTTCGACCCGGCCGCCGAGCTCCGCGTCGGCGAGGAGTTCGCGATACGCGACAATCACATTGCGCCCGAACCGGGCTCCACTCGAAACCTCAGCAATCAGCGGCCAGCCGCCGGCGTGAGCGAGCGCTTCGGCCTGTGGGCCGGCACCGTGGCCGGCGATCACGACTGTTCGCTTCGAGCGGTCAAGCAGAATGCCCGGCCTGGTGATACGCGAGACGTCCGGTAAATCGTGAGCCACAGCATCCGCGGCGCTCTCGACCGGCGAAATGGCCACGCGATCCGGGATGGGACGCGACAACGGCTCGCGCAGTGGGAGGTTGAGATGCACGGGACCCGCGCTCGAACGCCCGCTGCCGAGCGCAGCGTCGACCGCGAGTCTCGCGATCGCCCGCGCCGCCTCCCGCTCGCCGCTCGCACCTGTCGGCGCGGCTATGTCACGGGCGAAACGGGCGGCCTCACCGAAGATGCCGACCTGGTGTGTGGTCTGGTTCGACCGGATGCCACGGAGTTCGAGCGGTCGATCCGCGGTGATGAGGATGAGGGGTACGTCGGAGGAATGTGCCTCAAGAACGGCCGGATGCAGGTTGGCTACCGCGGTGCCACTCGTGACGATGACGATGGCGGGGTTGCCGGTTTCGATCGACAGGCCGAGGGCGAAGAAGCCGGCCACCCGCTCATCGATCCGGACGTGGAGGCGGATCTCGCCCGACCGCTCAAGCGCCGCGGCCGCGAGGGCGAGGGCCTGCGAGCGTGAACCGGGGCAAACGACGATGTCGGTGACACCCTGCCGAATGCATTCCTCGAGAAGTGCGAGCGAGTAATCGGTTGCCGGACTGGCGTCAGGCATCCGCCCTGCCCGTGTCGTCAGGCTCCTGCTTGGGGTCCGGGTGCTTGTCCGGCGTGGGCTTGGCCTTACCCGGTTCGTCGGGCTCTGCGGCGTCCGAGTCGAGGGCGGCGAGTTCTTCTTCAAGCCGCCGGATGCGTTCGTCCTGCTCCTTATCGCGGCCGAGGGTGCCGATGAAGGCGGGGTCGTCGTCTGGAGCGAGCCGCGGGCGGGCGACCTGGGTGACCCTCGCGCGACCGATCGTGAACCACAGGATGAGGCCGAGAACCGGCAACAACACGATCACGACGAGCCAAACGGGCTTGGACAGGCCCCGCACTCTCTCCCTCGCCATCATGGCGCAATCGATCACGGCGAAGATCGTTGCGACTACCACCACAACGAGGAGAATCACGAGCCAACGCATACCTTCATCGTAGTCTTCATTCTGTGAATTACCCCGGGGAGGGGATCACGGACGCTGCACCGGCGAGCGTCCTCCCAGACTGGCGCGCATACACTTGATCCCGTGAAACGCATTCCCCCCGTTGTGACCTACACGGTGCTCCGCCTGCTCGCTTTCGCGGTTCCCCTTGCCCTGCTTCTCTTCCTGGGCTTCGAGCCGTGGGTCGCGACGGTGCTCGCCGCGATCATCGGGCTGAGCCTGTCGTACATCTTCCTCAGGCAGCCGCGCGAGCAGGTCGCGGCAGAACTGTACGACCGCCGCCACGGCAACCGCACGCCGGTCACCGCCGACGAAGACGCGGAAGACACCGCGCACGTAGCGCACGCCGATGGCACGGTCGACACCGAGCACACGGTGGATGCCGAGGACACGGTGAATGAGCGGAACACAGACGAGTCCCGCTCACCAACCGAGCGCTGAGCTACTTCCAGAACGCCCAGAACAGCGCGATGCCGTAGAGCAGCTGGGTGAGTCCGGTCAGCTTCAGCGCGAGGATGTACTCCCTGGCCGTCCGCGCCGTTGCGACGATGATCGCCGCGGGGAGCGCAGCGAGAAGTGCGAAGAGCGCGAACCAGGCGATCGGGTAAAGCAGCGCGATCCAGACGGCGATGCCGAACGGAACCAGCAGGCACACGATGTACAGGATGCGGCTGGGGATCGTTCCGAGGAACGTCGTCAGGGTGCGTTTGCCTGCGACGCGGTCCTGCTCGATGTCACGGATGTTGTTGACGATGAGCGTCGCAACGGAAATGAGACCGACGCCGACCGCTCCGAGCCATGCCTCCTGGGTGAGGTCCATGACCTGCGCGTAGGTGGTGCCGAGTGTGGCCACGAGACCGAAGAAGATGAAAACGAAGAGCTCACCGAGCGCCAGATATCCGTACGGGCGCTTGCCGCCTGTGTAGAACCAGGCAGCGACTATTGCGACGGCGCCGACGGCGATCAGCCACCACAGCTGGGTGAGAACGGTGAGAATCAGGCCAGCAACAGCCGCGATGCCGAAGAAGATCAGTGCAGCGGTGAGCACGGCCTTAGGCGTCGCCTTGCCGCTGCCAACGAGACGGAACGGACCGACACGGTCGCGGTCGGTACCCCTGATGCCGTCTGAGTAGTCATTCGCGTAGTTGACCGCGATCTGGAGGCTCACCGCGATGACGAGGCAGAGCAGCGCACGCACCCAGTGGTACTCACCCGGGTCGCTCGCCGCGATCGCCGCGCCGGTGCCGACGAGCACCGGGGAGACCGACATCGGCAGGGTCGGGATGCGCGCTCCGGCGACCCAGTCGCTGAACCGGGCCGGGCGAACATCGGCGTACACACGTGCCGCGGGGTTCCCGCTCTTGCCCTTTCGCTTCGATGCTGCCGGTGCCGTGGGCGGCGTGAGTCTCTGCTGCTTAGCTGCCACCTGGCAACCTCCCTCTGTCCGGAAGGAGTTTACAGCTACGACGTGACGGGTTTTGTTGCGCGCCACAGTACGCGAGCGCCGTCATTTTGATTTTTCGCCACCGGTGCTAGCATGTCTGCCAGAACTTGAGTCTGACCGACTCAACTTCACGATCAGTACCTGTTTAACCCAGTGAAGCAAAGGAGAAACTTTCTTATGGCACTGAACTTCGACCCCTTCCGTGAACTCGACCGTGTGACCGATTCCCTGCTCAGGCACGGACCGCGCCTGATGCCCGTCGATCTGTATCGCGAGGGCGAGAGATACGTACTCGAGGCCGATCTCCCAGGCATCGACCCGGGGTCCGTCGACATCGATGTTGACGGCCAGTTGCTGACGATCCGCGCGGAGCGCACCCTGAGCACGGGCGAGGGCGTGAAGTGGCTGGCACGAGAGCGGATGACCGGTACCTTCCTGCGGCAACTCAACCTCGGTCAGGGCATCGACACCGAGCGTATTGAGGCGAACTACACCAACGGCGTGTTGCGGGTGTTGATCCCTGTTTCGGAGCGGGCCAAGCCACGCAAGATCGAGGTCTCGCTCGCCAACGAGCCGCAGGACACGCTCCAGGTTTCCGAGTCGGGCAGCGGCTCCTGAGCGGCTGACTCCGGCGGGATCTGCTGAACCGTCGGCTGCCGAAGTGAGCAGAAGCGAAAGGCTGGGGCGTCATGCCCCGGCCTTTTCGCTTACCCGGTCAGCCCAGGCGGTCGGACGGAGGTAACCGATTGGGGGGGGCGGACGTGGCGGGCGGACTACGGCTCGGCGGTCTGCGCGTCCTCAGAACCGAGCGTGACCGCAACGATCGCGACGATCGCGAGCCGGTCGGGTTTACCGGACGGCAGGGTTGGCATCGAGTCGAGACGGACGACGTGCGCTGGCCTGGCCGGTTTGCCCAGCGCGACCGCGACAGCATCCGCAATGTCAGACAGTTCGGGATGCCGTCCGACCGTGACGACGACGGGAACCTCTCCCCACCGGTCGTCCGCCACGGGAACGACCACAGATTCCGCCAGGTCGGGAATTCCCCGGACCACGCGTTCGACCCGGTCGAGGGAGACGTTCACGCCGCCGGAAATGATGACGTTGTCGGCACGCCCGGTCACCCGGAGGACGCCGTCCTCGAATTCGCCGAGGTCACCGGTGCGATACCAGCGCAGACCGTCATCGACAACAAAAGTTCGTTGGGTGAGCGCGTCGTCGCCGAGATACCCTTCCGCGAGCATCGGGCCCGCCAGCTCGACCTCACCGTTGACCACCCGGACGCGCACACCGGGAAGCGGGACCCCGTTGTAGACGCAGCCACCAGAGGTCTCGCTCGATCCGTAGGTGCGATAGATCGGAAGGCCCAGCTGTTCAACGCGCGCGAGAAGCGGGAGCGGCATCGCCTGGCCACCGATGAGGATGCCGTCGAATCGCCGAAGAGCGAGAAGCCCGGCCCTGGATTCCAGCAGGCGCGAGAGCTGAAGCGGCACGAGGGAGGTGAACCGGCGTTCAGCGGTGAGACGCTTCGATGCGTCGGCGAACGCGGCCGGATCGAAGCGCCCCTGGGGCAAAGCGATGGGGGTGGTTCCCGCGGCGATCGAGCGGACGAGAACCTGGATCCCCGCGATGTAGTGAGCCGGCAGAGCGAGGAGCCACTGGCCCTGGCCATCGAGGACCGTTGCCGACGCTGCGGCACTCGCGAGCAGGGCATCACAGCCAAGGGCAACCCGCTTGGGCACCCCGGTCGAGCCAGAGGTCTCGATGACTACTCCGACAGGTTGTGACACCTCTTCATCCGTCGGCACTGTCGTATCTGCGCCATCGTCGGCACCAGGAACGGGAGTGATGGCCGGGCCCGACCTGTCGAGTGCGCGCCGGAGCTCGACCATCAGCTCGAGCGGGTCGGTGGCAGACACCCGGGTGAGTGGCCTCGTCATGGTTTCAGTGTATGCGGGTGGCAACGACCGTGTCAGGAGCTTCGGATGCCTGGCCGCGGAGAGCAGCCTGAGAGGAGGCAGCGCCGTGGCGGATTTCGTAACCTCGGCTGTGGCGCGGGGCTGGTCATCCCGGAAAGGCTCGGAGCGCTCGTTCGGCGACTCTCGCAAGGGCGGGGCGCTCGGCGCCTCCAGCGGCTTGGACAGCGAGCCCGCTGGTGACGGTGCTGAGATACTTCGCGAGCTCTGCCGGGTCTTCGGCGTCCGACAGGTCCCCCTCACGGATCGCGCGTGCGAAGCGTTCGGCGAAGCGCGCTTCGCCGGCGGCCCGGCTGGAGTTGAGGAAGTCGACGACCCGTTGATCGGTCGGGGCACCGGCAAGTCCACCCTGGATCGAGAGGCAACCGGGCGGCTTGGACGGATCGGTAATCGCCAGCACATTGCTGTGCACATAGTGCTCGGCGACGGCACGGGCCGTTGGCATGGCGAGCGCCTCGTCGACATAGGCCATGTCGACCTTGGCGTAGCGCGCGATAGCCCGCCTGAAGGTCTCTTCCTTGTTCCCGAACGCCGCATAGAGGCTCGGCCGGTTGATCCCGATGGCCCTCGTCAGGTCGTCGAGCGTGGTGCCCTCATACCCCTGCCGCCAGAACACCTCGATTGCCGCGTCCAGCGCCACGTCGAGCTCGAACTCACGTGGTCGGCCTCGCTCCGCCATGTTGCGCCTCCGGTCCTTCATTCTGTACCCGATCGAACAATTTTACCGCTTCGAGGAATACCGGCGGGTGCATCGTGATTCTGTACTGTACCGAACACAAATCGAAGGAGTCAGCATGACCACCACCACTACTCGTCCCCTCGCAGGCAAGACAGCCCTGGTCACGGGAGCGTCCCGCGGCATCGGCGCAGGACTGGCGACCGAGCTCGCGGCACAGGGCGCAAGGGTCGCCATCACCTACTGGTCGTCGCCGGAGCGGGCTGAGCAGGTCGTCACGGCGATCCAGGACGCCGGCGGCGAGGCGGTCGCGATCCGCGCGGACAACTCCACCGCGGATGGCGCCCGCGCGGGCGTGCGTGAGGCGGCTGAGAAGCTGGGCTCGCTCGACATCCTGGTGAACAGCGCGGGCGCCGGGTGGTTTGAGCCGTTCCAGGACGCGTCCGACGAGCACATCGATCACACGGTCAACATCAACATCCGGGGCACCGTCTACGCGACGCAGGAGGCGATCAAGCACCTGCCCGTCGGCGGCCGCATCATCACGATCGGCAGCGTCACTGCCGAGAGCCTGCCGTTCCCCGGCGGGGCGATCTATGGCATGACCAAGGCTGCCCTCGTGGCGTTCACCAAGGGCCTCGCCCGTGACCTCGCCTCACGCAAGATCACCGCGAACATCATCCAGCCCGGCCCGATCGACACCGAGGGCAACCCCGCGGGCGGTCCCGCGGGTGAGTTCCTCGCCGGCCTGACTGCCGTGGGCCGCTTCGGCACCGTCGAGGAAGTCGGACCACTCGTGGCGTGGATCGCCAGCGACCAAGCGGCCTACATGACCGGCTCAACGGTGACCATCGACGGCGGCTGGACCGCCTGAGTCCCAGCCCCGAACGACTGAATCGCACACATACGAAAGGACACGCGAGATGACTACGGAGAGGTCGGCCCACGCCGACATTGGACGGCTCGGAGTTTGGAGCCTCGAACTGCGCGGAGCCGATCCCTCCGCGGCTGGCGACGCCGCCGCCGAGCTCGACGACGCAGGCTGGGGAGCTCTCTGGCTTGCCGGCGCCGGTGGACCGGGAATCTGGCGGAGCGCCAGCGATCTGCTCGCGGCGACCAGCCGGCTGAGCGTCGCGCTCGGCGTCGCGAGTATCTGGGGGCCGGACGCCGATGCCGCACCCAACGAATTCGCACGCATCACCGGGCAACACGGCGACCGGCTGCTCGCCGGGTTCGGCGTCAGCAGTCCGCAGAACGCTGCCGCCGTTGGCAAGCCCTTCGGCACCCCGATCGGCGCGATGAACCAGTACCTGGACCGCCTCGACCAGGCCACGCCGCCACTGACGGCGAACGACCGCATCCTTGGAGCACTCGGCCCGCGGATGGTCGAGCTCGCGGGGCGGCGAGGCGCGGGGGTTCACCCATTCCTCGTCACCCCCGAGTCGAACATCGTAAACCGCTCCCTTCTCGGCGAGAGCAGGCTGATCGCGCCCCACTTGGCGGTCGTGCTCGAAACTGATCCTGCGAAGGCCCGCCAGATAGCACGAGCCGGCATCGGCATGTTCATCGGGTTCCCCAGCTACCAGGCGAACCTCCGGCGCCTCGGCTTTAGCGACGACGACCTCGTGCCCGGCGGCAGCGACGGGCTCATCGACCGCGTTGTCGCCTGGGGGTCACTGGACGATGTGCGCCGCCGCATCGACGAGCACATCGCCGCCGGGGCCGACCACCTCGCGCTGCACGTGCTGACGGGACAACGGAGGCTGCCGCGCGCCGAGTGGGCGGAGCTTGCCTCCCTCATCTCCGCCTAGCAGCTCCGATTACGCCCCCAGGCGCCGGGATGGCACCACAACGAGGCGTGTCAGCGTCCTGCTCGCCGTGCGTGATGCCCGCACAGACGAAGGGCGAACGGATCGGCATCCGTTCGCCCTTCGTGGTAACGGGCAGTGCTAGATCAGCCAGGGGTTCTTGCGCACGATCCCCAGGTGCCTCCACGGGCGGCCGGCGCCCCAGGTGTCGCCAGCATAGGTTGCGGCGATCACGATGCTGGCCAGTGCGTAGATGATGTGGTAATCCACGAGGGGGTTGGTGGACCCGGAGTTGGGCGTGAACGGCCACTCAGCCAGGTACATGAGGATCATCACAAAGGTGCAGACGACGGCGCTCACGCGCAAGCCGATGCCGAGCATCAGGGCAACACCGAGTCCGAGCATCGCGAGCATGAACAGCCAGTCGGTCAACGGGCTGGCGATGCTGCCGAAGAAGTCCTTCAGCGGCCCGCGGACCGCATCGCTCTTGAGGAAACCCTGGCTTGGCGCTCCTCCGTTGATCCAGGCGCGCTCAGACGGGGTCGAAAAGCCGAGTCCGAAGGTCTTGTCGAGGAAAGCCCAGAGGAAGAGGAAACCGAGGGCGAGCCTGAGAACGGCGAGCCAGCGGCGAGCGGTTCGAGTGAGGATATCGCCGCGGCCGTTAACCGGAATTTCTCTGACGTCGTCACTGTGTGACTGGGCGGGTCTAGCGGTCATTTCGTCCTCCTGTGCTCGTCGTGTGGACGCGGACCGAGCGGCCCTTCCGCACAGTATGCGCGTCAGCGACCGCCCCGTCAGGAGACTAAAGACCCCGGGCCGAGCCGTCAGTATTGCCAGGGGTAAGGCCCCCAGTCCGGCTCCCTCTTCTCGAGGAACGAGTCGCGGCCCTCAACGGCTTCGTCGGTTCCGTACGCAAGCCTCGTTGCCTCACCGGCGAACACCTGCTGACCGACCATGCCGTCATCGACCGCGTTGAACGCGAACTTGAGCATCCGGATGGCTGTCGGCGACTTCCCGAGGATCGTACGCGCCCAGTCGAGCGCAGTTGATTCGAGCTCCTCGTGTGGAACGACGGCATTGACCGCGCCCATCTGGTAGGCGCGCTCTGCCGAGTACTCCTCGGCGAGGAAGAAGATCTCACGGGCGAACTTCTGGCCGATCTGGCGGGCGAAGTACGCGCTTCCGTAACCGGCGTCGAAGGAGCCGACATCGGCATCCGTCTGCTTGAACTTGCCGTGCTCACGACTGGCAATCGTGAGGTCGCAGACCACGTGAAGCGAGTGGCCGCCGCCGGCAGCCCAACCGGGAACGACAGCGATGACGACCTTCGGCATGAACCGGATCAGACGCTGGACCTCGAGAATGTGCAGGCGCCCGCCGCGCGCGGGGTCGACTCCCCCGGCCGAGTCGGTGTCCGAGTACTTGTAGCCGTCGCGGCCACGAATGCGCTGGTCGCCGCCGGAGCAGAACGCCCAGCCGCCGTCCTTCGGGCTCGGACCGTTTCCGGTGAGCAGCACGACACCGATTCGTGAGTTGGTGCGCGCATCCTCGAGCACCCGGTAAAGCTCGTCGACCGTGTGTGGCCGGAACGCATTGCGCACCTCTGGCCGGTTGAACGCGATACGAGCGATGCGGCCCGTCGTGTCGTGGTGATAGGTCACGTCAGTGAGGGAATCGAACCCCGTCACATCCGCCCACTGGGTCTCGTCGAATATTTCTGACACGGTCATTGCTCCAGCCTAACGACGGCGGGAACGGATGCCAGACTGGAGGCATGCGTCCACAGCTCCACGATCTCCTCGACACAGCGCGGGTCGTCGCGCTGCCCCTCGCCACCCGGTTCCGCGGCATCGAGGAACGCGAAGCATTGCTGTTCGAGGGTCCGAACGGGTGGAGCGAGTTCTCCCCGTTCGTCGAATATGACGACGCTGAGAGCGCCACCTGGCTTCGGGCTGCCATCGAGTTCGCGTTCGGCGACCTGCCCACCCCGCTGCGCTCCAGCATCCAGGTCAACGCCACGGTCCCTTCGGTGCACGTCGACCGCGTCGCCGGAATCCTCAAGCGGTTCGACGGATGCCGCACGGCAAAGGTCAAGGTCGCCGAACGTGGCCAGGGGCTCGCCGAAGACGTCGCGCGGGTGCGTGCGGTGCGCGACATCCTCGGCCCGGAAGCCCGGATCCGTATCGATGCAAACGGCGGCTGGAACATCGACGAGGCGGAGCACGCCATCCACGCCCTCGCCGAGTACGACCTCGAGTATGTCGAGCAGCCCTGCGCCACGGTTGCGGAGCTCGTCGAAATCCGCCGCAGGACGAAGTACATGGGAGTGCCGGTCGCTGCAGACGAGAGTGTGCGCAAGGCCGCCGACCCGCTCAACGTTGCGCGGGCCGGTGCCGCGGACATTCTCGTGCTGAAGGCGCAGCCGCTCGGCGGCATCCGTCGTTCGCTCGACATCATTGCCCAGGCCGGGCTTCCCGTGGTCGTGTCGAGTGCCCTCGACACGTCGGTTGGCCTGTCGATGGGGGCGTGGCTCGCGTCGGTGATTCCCGAGCTCGACTACGACTGCGGGCTCGGTACGGCGTCGCTGCTGTCGGCGGATGTCACGGATGCCCCGATGCAGGCATCCGGCGGATCGATCGATGTGCGCAGGGTCACCCCGACGCCGCGGCTGATCGACGGTTATGCGGCGTCACCGGCCCGCCGCGAATGGTGGCTGGAGCGGGTGTCGCGCTGCTACGAGCTGCTCGCGGAGGGCGACGCGGCTGCGGCGCTGGCCTGAGCCCCGGAGCTACCCACCGAGCGCTGCACATCCATGCCCGCGCTGCAGAAGTATCTGCAGCGTGAGCATGGGACTGTAGCTCTCGACGAGCGGCAGGGCGCAGCCGGGCGGTTGCGTAGGCTCTGCCCACGGCGCGCAGGCCTGAGCCGGGCCCGCAGTCCCTTCGGCACCCACGCCCCACCACGAGCCCGGCGCGAGCCATGGCCTGCTCGGCACGCGCTGCACATCCATGCCCGCGCTGCAGAAGTATCTGCAGCGCGGGCATGGGACTGTAGCTCTCGATGAGCGGCAGCGGATTGCCGGGCGGCCGCATGGCAAGGGACGGGCGCTCACGACGAGCGGCCCCGGCAGCCGGGCAAACCTGCCCACCGCGCGCTGCCTGAGCCGGGCCCGCCGCACCCACACCCGACCACGACCCCGGCCCGGGTCGGCGCGCGCTGCACATCCATGCCCGCGCTACAGAAGTATCTGCAGCGTGAGCATGGGACTGTAGCTCTCGACGAGCGGCAGGACGAAGCCGCGCAGACGCACCAGCGCTCGGTACCCGGCAGCCGCGCAGACGCTCGGGCGCTCGGGCAAGCGGACACTCGCGGGAGCTCGGCCGGCGGTTGGGGTTGCAGGCTTACAGGCCCGAGTAGGCGTGCAGGCCCTTGAAGAACAGGTTCACGATCGAGAAGTTGAAGATCACCGCGACGAAGCCGATGATCGACAGCCACGCCGAGCGCGATCCACGCCAGCCACGCGTCGCGCGTGCGTGGATGTATCCGGCGTAGATCACCCAGATGATGAAGGTCCAGACCTCTTTGGTGTCCCAGCCCCAGTAGCGGCCCCACGCGCGCTCTGCCCAGATCGCACCGGCGATGAGGGTGAACGTCCAGAGGATGAACGCGACAATGTTGGAACGGTAAGCGAGGTTCTCGAGGCGCGCTGCCGACGGGAGCGTTGCGACGAACTTGAGCTTGAGCGACTTGAGGTCGGAACCGCTCGCTTCCCTGCGGTGCTGCACAAGCTGCAGAACAGACAGCGCAAACCCGAGCGCGAACAGTGCGGTTCCGGTCGACGCGACGAAAACGTGGATCACGAGCCACGCGGACTGCAGCGCCGGCGGAAGCGGAACGACCTCAACGTAGAAGTTCACGGCAGCGACGCCGAGCATGATGAGCACGAGGCCGACGATGAAGGTGCCGAGGAAGCGCAGGTCCACCCGGGTGAGCACGACGAGGTAGGTGGCAATGATGAGGAGCGTGCCGGTCATGGCGAACTCGTACATGTTGGCCCACGGAACACGCTCAGCGGCGACGCCACGGGTGACCGCTGCGGTCAGGTGAAGCAGGAGCCCGAGCACGGTCAGCGCGACCGCAACCCGGAGCACAGCCGACTTCTTAGCCTGGACCTGTGGAGCGTCCGGGTCAGTGCGCGTGAGCGTCCCGACGGGACGACGCCCCGAGTACGCCGACGAATCCGCCGATGCTGCGGCCATGGCGTTCCCTGCTGAGCCGACTGTTGCAGCCATTGGCGCGCTCGCGCCGTCGCCCTCGGTCAGCTCTGCGGCCGCCGTGACGTCGGCTGAGCGCTTGGCGAGGTCGGCCGCGAAGGCGATGAACGCCAGCGCGTAGATCGCCATGGCGGACCAGAGGGCGAGAACGGACAGTTCGTTGAGATCCACGGTTTAACAGTACCTCTCGGGTTTCACGCTGAGGGAGCGTGAGTAAGTGATGATCGACGGCGGATCAACACGGCGATGCCGCGCCATCCGATAAGCAGGATGCCGAGGGACAGGGTGGCAACGATGACGAAGGCGAGGGCTGTTCCCTGCCCTGACAGCGTGCGGAACAGCATCCCACCGGAGACGGTAATCAGCCAGAGTCCCAGCCCCGGCCAGACAGGTCCGAACGGACGGCGCCACGCGAGGGTGAAGACCCAGCCGAGCGCGAGCGCGGCGAGGAACGGCCACCACGCCGTCGCAAGACCGACGAGCGTAGGGTCAGCGTTGTGCGTGCCGCGCCCGATGAGCACGAAAACCAGCGTCACGACGACGTCGAGAGCGACAGCGATTGCTACATCGCGGGTGCGCACGCTCATCGTTCGAGGCCGAGCGCCGTGCCGTGACGGTAGGCGATCGCATCGACGGCTTCGACGAGACCGGGATCCTCCCCGCGCGCAAGGCCGGCGTACTGGATGTGCACAGTGCCGTCGGGCTTGTCCGTTGCCTTGACCCAGACCCGGCGCCGCGGTACGAACAGCGAGGTGAGCAGCCCGCCGAGGATGAGGATGGCGAACAGAAGCACCCACCCCTGGGTCGGGTCGCGGTGGACATCGAATGACGCGAACCGCGGGACCGCGTTTTCGTAGTGCGCGGCGGTGACGGCTGCGTGGTCGTCGCTCGCAGCGGCATCCGGATCGACGGGAACCGCGTCGGGGTTGGCATTTTCGAAGGTGATCGTGCCGACGCCGCCCGGGAGCTCCTGGCTCTCGCCCGGCATCAGCTCGATGGAGTCGACGCCGGTCTTGCCGCCCGTGAGCTGAGTCATGTCGTCGGTCTCGAGTTCATACACCGACTTCGGTGCTCCCTCGTCGATCCCAAGGTCACCCGTGTACACGTTGAGCGTCAGGACCGGGAACACGAGGTCGGGATAGGTAGAGGTGTATGCGCCGGTCTCGAGCAGCTGCGCCGTCGGGTAGAAGAAACCGATCATCCCGATCTGCTCTTCGAGTCCGTCGGGGACCTTCACGACACCAAGGGACGTCAGGTTGGCATCCTGCGGAAGGAATGGCACCGAATCGGTGAACACGACAGTGCCGTCCGGGTCCCGGACAGTGATCGTCGGCGCGTAGCCGTTGCCCAGGAGGTAGACGTCTGTGCCCTCGTAGCGGAGCGGTTCGTTGACCTTCACCGTGCGTTCCACCGGATCGCCGCCGGGCGAGCGGGTCGTGACGAATGCCGTGAAGTCGATGGGCTGGCCGTAGGCGTCGAGGTTCTCCTGCTCGTAGGCCACATCGAACCGATCGAGCGAGAGCGAGTACGGCGCGAGGTCGTCCGGGTTGTAGAACCGGCCCGGGTTGAAGGAGTTGTAGTCGAGCAGGGTGTTGACGAAAGTCTGCCCCTCAACGACAACCCGCTGTCCGGCGTAACCGAGTCCGCCGCCGATCGCGACGGTGACGAGCATGCCGACGAGAGCAGAGTGGAAGACGAGGTTGCCCGTCTCGCGCAGGTAACCGCGCTCCGCGGAGACCGAGACGGCGCCGTCCCTGCCCTGGTAGAGCTCGACACGATAGCCAGACTTTTTCAGCAGGCCCTTTGCCGCGTCGATTGCGGCTCCGGCATCCCCGCCCGAGAGGGTCTGCTCGGTGTGGGCAGGCAAGCGCTCGAGCCGGGCGGGAGTGCGCGGCGGCCGGGCGCGCATGGCCTGGAGGTGGTGCTTGGTGCGAGGGATCACACAACCGATGAGCGACACGAAGAGGAGAAGGTAGATGCTCGAGAACCAGACGGACCCGTAGACGTCGAACATCTGGATGTTATCGAGAGCCGGAGCGAGGTCAGGGTTGTCGGCGAAATACTGGATGACGCCGTTCGGGTCCGAGCTGCGCTGGGGCACGAGCGAACCCGGTACCGCCGCGACAGCGAGCAGGAGGAGGAGCAGCAGCGCCGTCTTCATGCTCGTGAGCTGGCGCCAGAAGAAGCGAAGAGTGCCGACGAATCCGAGCTTGGGCTGCTGGACGTCTGCGGCGTCGGAATCCGGGCGCTCGCGTTCGCTCAGCGGCGCTCCGGCGTCAACGTAATCAGATGGCCGGGACAAATCCGCTGATCACCACCCCGAGCTTCGACATGAAGATGCCCCACACACCAGTGACCATGAGCAGGCCGATGATTACGAGCAGGATGCCGCCTCCGATATTTATTGCGCGAATATGCCGCTTCAAGAATGCAACGGATCCGGTCACCCAGTTGAGGCCGGCCGCGACGAGAAGGAATGGGATGCCGAGTCCGACGCAGTAGAACAGCGCGAGGATCGCTCCCCGCCCGGTCGACCCGGTCTCGAAGCTCAGCGCGTTGATGGCGATGAGTGTTGGGCCGAGGCACGGGGTCCAGCCGACCGCGAAGACGATGCCGAGTAGCGGCGCTCCGGCGAGTCCCGTTGCAGGGCGGAAGTTGGACTTCACCGTGCGCTGCAGGAACGAGAACTGGCCGATGAAGACGAGTCCCATGACGATGACGACGACACCAAGCACCCGGGTGATGATGTCTTCCCAGCGGACGACGAATGCGCCAACAGTTCCGGCGAACGCGCCGATGAGCACGAAGACAAGCGAGAACCCAAGCACGAAGAGCGTGGCACCGAGAAGCACGCGTGACCGCGCCGGGGTGGCCTTGCCACGTGCGCCGTTCGACATGCCACCGACGTAGCCCAGGTAACCGGGAACGAGCGGGAGCACACAGGGAGACGCAAACGAGACGAGCCCCGCGAGCAGAGCTATCGGGATGGCGGCCAGAAGCTGGCCATTGAAAATGATCTCGCCGGGGTTCACGTGGTTACTCGGCGATCGCGTCGCGGATGAGGGTGTCGAGAATCGACGCTTCCTTCACCTGGCCGAGAATTCGTGCGGCGACCCGACCCTCCTTGTCGAGGACGAGGGTGGTGGGAACGGCCTTGGGTGGCACGCTGCCGGTGAAGGCGAGCTTCACCGCCCCATCCTGCACGTCCATGATCGACGGGTAGGTGATGCCGTACTTGTCGTTGAACGACAGTGCGGTGTCTGGCTGGTCGTAGACATTGACGCCGATGAACTGCGCGTCCTTGCCGTCGTACTCCGCACTGAGTTCCTGGAGCAGTGGCGCTTCGGCGCGGCAGGGTGCGCACGCGGCGTACCAGAAGTTGACCACCAGGACGTCGCCGGCGAAGTCGGCCGACGCGATCTGCTCACCGGTGTCGGCGACGCCGGAGAACGTGATCGACTCTCCGCGGTCGGCCTCGGCGATCTCGGTGACGCTCCCGTCGCCCGCGATGTAACCCTTGTTGCTGCCCTCCGCATACTGCTCAGCGAGTGGGTCGCTCGAACAGCCGACGAGAAGGAGCGTCGAGGCGAGGAGCGTGGCGACCAGCGGCATCCGGTGCTTCATACCGCCCCCACGTCCGTCGCGCCAGCACTGAGCGGTGCCGCCGGGTCTGAATAGCCGACCTCGACGAAGGCTCCATCGCGGTGTTCGAAAGTGGTGATGCTCGAGAGTGCACACCGACGCTGGCGTGGATCGTGGGGCAGCGGTGTGCCGGTGAGCGATGAGTGCACCATCCAGATCGGCAACTGGTGGCTCACGAGAACGGCGTCGCCCGTCTCGGTGGATTCCCACGCGTCACGGACGGCGTCGAGCATCCGGGCGACGATCGACACGTATGGTTCGCCCCAGCTTGGCTTGCGCGGATTGCGCAGCGCCGGCCAGTTCGCAGGGTTGCGAAGGGCGGCCCGCATGATCCTGCCCTCGAAGTGGTTGGTCGGCTCGATGATGCGGTCGTCGGTGACGATCTCAAGACCGAACCTGGACGCGATGGGAGCCGCGGATTCCTGTGCGCGCTGGAGCGGGGAGGCCACCAGCCGGGTGATCGTGCGATCGCGCGCGGCGAGGTCATCTGCTGCGGCGGCAGCCATGAGTTCTCCCCGTTCGGAGAGTCGGAAACCAGGGAGTCGACCATAGAGGACTCGTGTCGGATTGTGCACCTCGCCGTGACGGACGAGGTGGATCTGGCTGGCTACCACACGTCCCAGTCTACGTTCGGTAGAACTCGGAAAACACCGAGAGTGACTCGCCCTCGCCAGCGGGAGCGGAAACGCCGAGGACCGCGGGTCGACGCCGTCAGGAGAACCGCAGCGGCGCGCGGGTAAGATTGACCCTCGTGACCACACGCGTATTGATCAAGAACCTGGCCGACCTTCCCGAAGGTCCCGTCTCCGTCTCCGGATGGGTCGAGACCGTCCGTGACCAGAAGAAGGTGCAGTTCATCGTCTTGCGCGATGAGTCTGGTGCCGCACAGCTGGTGAACCCCGCGGTGCGCGAGCTGAACCCCGAGGATGAGGCGTCGGCATCGAAGCTGGCCATCACCGAGTCAATCTCGGCCCTGGCCCACGGCTCCTTCATCACCGTGACCGGAACACTGAAGCACGACGAGCGCGTCAAGCTCGGCGGACTCGAGATCAAGCTCGAGACGCTGACCGTTGTCTCCGAGGCCCTGCCCGAGACACCCATCGCCGCCGACTCGAGCCTCGACAAGCGCATGGACTGGCGCTTCCTCGACCTGCGCAACCCGAAGCAGAACCTCATCTTCCGTATCCAGACGACGTTCGAGCACGCGCTGCGTACGTACTGGATCGAGAACGACTTCATCGAGATCCACACACCGAAGCTAATGGCATCCGCCAGCGAGTCGCGCGCCGAGCTCTTCGAGGTCGATTACTTCGACACCAAGGCCTACCTCGCGCAGAGCCCCCAGTTCTTCAAGCAGATGGCTCAGCCTGCCGGCTTCGGCAAGGTCTTCGAGGTCGGACCCGCGTTCCGCGCCGACCCGTCGTTCACCTCACGTCACGCCACTGAGTTCACGTCGATCGACTCCGAGGTGAGCTGGATCGATTCGCACGAAGACGTCATGAAGCTGCACGAGGACCTCATCGTCGCCGGTTTCAGCGCGGTCAAGGAGAAGCACGGCGAAGAGATCAAGGCGCTGTTCGACCTCGAGGTCACCGTTCCTGCCACCCCGTTCCCCCGCATCCCGCTGGCCGAGGCCAAGCAGATCGTCGCCGACCGTGGATACGAAGTGCCCCGCGCCGATGACGACATGGACCCCGAGGGTGAGCGTCAGATCGCGGCCCACGTCGCGGAGAAGTTCGGCCACGAGTTCGTATTCCTCACCGACTATGCGTCAAGCATCCGGCCGTTCTACCACATGCGTCACGAGGGCGATGGGTCGATCACGAAGAGCTACGACCTCATCTTCAACGGCGTCGAGATCTCCACGGGCGCCCAGCGTGAACACCGCGTCGACGTGCTCATCGAGCAGGCCAAGGAGAAGGGCCTCGACCCGGAGGAGCTGGAGTTCTACCTCGACTTCTTCCGTTACGGCGTTCCGCCGCACGGTGGATTCGGCATGGGCCTCGCCCGTGTACTGATGCTCATGCTGCACGAGACGTCGATCCGCGAGGTCACGTACCTGTTCCGCGGACCGACGCGCCTGCTGCCGTAGGACGCTGAATCCGAGGGCCCCCGGGAACGCCGCGTCACGCGCAGGCAGCTTCCCGGGGGCCCTGTCTTTTCGCCGTTCCACGGCGATATGATCCGGCCACGCGAGTCACATGAGCTCGCCCGCAGGAAGGATCCGCTGTGGAATTCGTTCGAAACATCTGGGACCTCTTGTGGGTCTTCTTCTGGGCGTTCGCGTTTATCGCCTACCTGTTTGCCCTGTTCTCGATCATCGCGGACATCTTTCAGGACCGTAGCCTCAACGGCTGGCTTAAGGCCGCATGGCTCATCTTCCTGGTCTTCCTGCCGTTCCTCACCGCGCTCGTCTACCTGATCGCGCGCGGCAAAGGCATGGCAGAGCGGTCGGCGGAGCGAGCAAACACCGCGAAGGCAGCGACGGATGCTTACATTCGCGAAACTGCCGGAAAGGCGACGCCGAGTGACGAGATAGCCACCGCAAAGGCGCTGCTCGATTCGGGGGCGATCTCGCAAACCGAGTTCGAGACCCTCAAAGCGAAGGCGCTCGCTCGCGCTTAGCGGTGTCGGGTCTGGCCGGGTCTAGACCTCGAAGTCGACGGCGATGCGGTCCGACCGGACCTCGCCGATGAACTTACCCACCCTCTGGTGTTCGGGGTGCGCCGAATAACGTTCGAGCGCAGCGGCATCCGCGAAGTCGGCAATCAGCACAACATCCCAGTTGACCTCGGGGTACAGGACGTTCTCGCCCACCTGAAGCGAGAGGATCTCGGGAATGAGGGCGGGCAATTCGCCCATCTCCGCGGCGATGCGGGCGGCGTGTTCCGCCTTGGTGGCGGCATCCGTTGCGGCGAGTTTCCAGCAGACGATGTGGCGGATCATGTGAGCTCCAAAAGTGCTGTTGTGAGGCGTTTGGGGTCGATGCGCCAGTAGTTGTGGACCCGTCCGTTGATGAGGAGAACGGGAATCTCTTCGACGTAGCGTTCGTGCAATTCGGCATCGTCGAGGATCGATACCTCATCGAGCGTCAGCCGGGGTGCGTCCTGGCGAGACTCGAGTTCTGTCATCACGCTGGTGACGACCGTGCGAGCGTCATCGCAGAGATGACAGCCCGGTTTCGAGATCAGGGTGAGGGATGCCGTTGCCACGGTTCCAGCCTAATCGGCTAGGCGAAGTGGTCGACGAGGGAGTCGGTGACGTTGTGCCAGTGACCCAGCATCATCCGTCGTTCGTCACGGTCGGCGAGGTCCTCGTGGTGGAACTCGACGATAGCGCCCGGGCCGGACTTGGACACAGTGAGCTGCAGCGTGGTGTCGTGCGGCCAGTCCTGGGGCTGCCAGGTGAGGCGGACCTGTTTGCCGGCGGTGAAGGCACGAATCGTGCCCCGAACGCCGTCGGTGGTCTGGTAACGGACGCCCTTCTTGGTCGGAAGGGAGTCAATCTCGCCGAGCCAGAGCGGAAGTCCCTCACCGAAGAGGTAATCCCAGAGGCTCTGAGGTGTGGTGTCCACGGTCTTTCGTACGCCCACATCCCAGCCGGTGTCGTTCTTCTGGCCTGGGGTGTTGCGCGATTCACTCATGGGATCAAGAGTACGCGCACGGCGATGGTGGGGCGCCCACGCGGACGATGGGATGCCCACGCGGATGGCGGAGCCGGGCTGGTCAGCATGCGCCGACGATGGTCAGCGCCCTCCGCACTGGTCACGCGGGTCAACGCCGTCAGCACCCTCCGCACCGGTCACGCGGGTCAGCGCCGGTCTGCACCGGTCATGCGGGTCAGCGCCGGTCAGCGCCCGTTACCGGAAGTAGGGTTTCCGGCGGATCCATTCGGCGATGGTGACCTTGGGTTTGCCGTTCACCATCGTGACGGTGAACACTCCGGTGTCGACCATCCGGTGGTGGAACCAACAGAACAGTGCACCGTTGTCGATATGGGTGGGCCCACCTTCTGCGTGCGGGATGATGTGGTGGGCTTCGCAGCCGGTGGCAGGGATCTGACAGTCCGGCATCGCGCAGGTTGGTCCGTCGCGGGCGATCATGCCCATTCGTTGGGTTCGATTGAACCCGCGTTGGTCGTTGCCGAGGGCGACGACGGTGCCGTCGGGGTCGATGAATACCGGGATGATGCTCGCATCGCAGAGAATCTGGGTGATTGTTGACGCCGCCACCGGGGCGTTCACTCCCACGATCTGTCCGGTGCCGCTCTTGGAGTCGATGACGTCCGCGCTGACCGTCACGACGACGGTCGGTGCTGCGCCGGTAACACTGGGTGCGTCGGCGGAGCGGGCGAGGGCGTCGATCATCGCGGCGAACACGTCAGCGCGTTGCTGCCCGGCGGTCCGCCGGGCCCGGATCGGTTCGTCCGGCGCCCGATCACCTGCCTCGCCGTCCGATGCCTCGGCGGGGTCGGTTGTCTCGTATCGGTCCGCGGTTTTCGGGCTCAGCACCGCATCCAGCAGGGCGTGGAGTTTCGCTCCGACATCGACGGTGACCTGCCCACCGAACTTCACCAACCCGTCCTTCGCGGTACGGGCGATCCAGAAGTCGCGTTTCTGGAATGCTTTGTCGGAAAGGGGTTCAATCCCGTCTTCGTCCAACCGGTCCCGCCACTGCCGAGCCTGAATACCCACCAGATCGGCCGACATAGGCAAGCCGTCGCGCCACCCCGCACCAACCGCCTCACTGACCAGGGTGCGCTCGGCAATAGCGAGGTGTTCCACCTCGGCACGTGGTGCGGCGAGTGAGAGTTCCCGGGTGATCGCTTCGGCGGTTTCCACCCCGATCAAACCCTGCCGGAACGCCTCCCCGACCACCGGAAACAACGGCGGCAACGGGAACCCAGCATCCGTGAGCCTCCGGCAGGTCCGATGCCCGACCCGGATCAACCGTGACGCGGCAGCAGACGACACCCCGGTGATCACCTCGATCAGATGCGACGGACGCTGGTAGTTATGCTTCACCGCCAAACCTTCATTGCCGCGCGCCGGGTCAGACCGGTCCGCGACCTCAGCACTCAACGCCGCGAGAACCGCCTCCCCAGCACGCACCACGCCAGCAACCTGCCCCAGCTGCGTCAACAGTTGCTCCCCGGTCAACCGGTCCAGATGATCCAGGTCGAGAACATCAACCACCTGCCCCAGATGCTGCAAGAGCCCGGTGAGCGCACTCTCCCCCTCCGGCACCGATGCCGGCGGAAAGTCGCTCACCGCGAGACTCATGACACCCGCACACCCCCACGAGCCGAGCTGAGGACATGACGCCCGGCCACAGCGAAGTCCGCCGCACCGGAACGGGTTCGGATCGGGCTGCTGACCGGGATGTTCATGACTTCAGTACACACCCAACCACTGACATTGAAACTGCCACACTGGGGGCCTTCCACCGGCACCATCCCGGGCGTTCAAACGCGACCCTGCATGGGTGCGGATCAAACAGCTGACCGGGATGTTCATGACTTAACTACACACCCAACCACTGACAGCGATGTTGGCCGAACTCAAGGCGATGGCCGCGGCGTCCGGCACCGTTCTCGCACTCGGGGATCAGGGGTAGTGGCGGTTTCGGGAGGAGAATCTTGGCCGTGTTCCGGGAGGAGAATCGGAGGGGCGAAACGCAATACGGGGCCGGGTGGCCGGTGTTTCCTCCCGGGGCTCGGCTGACGCCTCCGGGAGTTCGGTTAGCGCGCTCCGCTCGGGTGACGCCTCCGGGAGCTCGGTTAGCGCGCTCCGCTCGGGTGACGCCTCCGGGGCTCGGTTGGCGCGCTCCGCTCGACTAGCACCCCGCTACCTCCGCTGCCTCCGCCGCTGCTTCCCGGTGTTTCGGGAGGAGAATCGTGGGGGCGAAGCGCAGTAGAGGGCTGGGGGCCCGGTTTTTCCTCCCGGGGCTCGGGTGACGCCCCGGGACGTGGTCGGCACCTCTGCCTCCGCTGACGCCCGCGGTGCCCGGCCCACAGCCCCGCCAGGCTGACGCGGGCCGCGGCATCCGATACCCTCGAATCCAACCGCTAACCGAGGAACCGATGAGATCCCGCTACGAGCAACTGATCATGGTGCTCACCATGTCGTTCCTCGTGCTCGCTGTAGCGCAGGCCGCAGAACCATCCGCCGTGCTCGTTGCCGGTGTTGCGGTCCTCGCGGCATCCGCTCTTCTTGGTGCCCGCTATCTCGCCGTCATCATCATCGCGCTGCGACTCATGGTCGGGTCCCGCGCGCGCGAACACCGCGAGTCACTCACCCGCATTCCCGCGCCGAGCCACCCCAACACGGCCGGACGCCCCCAGCCGCGAGCCCCAGGGCTGTCAGAGGCGGTCGCGTAGCCCTTCGGTAACGAAGAGAACCCGCGACCTTCAGTCGCCACCTCTTCCTCTGACCGTAAGGACTCCCCCTGTGGACATCTATTCGTTCGCGCCCATCGCGATCGTGCTCGACTTTGCCTATTCACTCGTCACCGCTCTCGCCACCCTGCTCGCACCGATCGCCGGAGAGCTGAGCACCGCTGCAGCGATCGTGGCCATCACTCTGCTCGTGCGCACGCTTCTGATCCCGGTCGGCCGCTCCCAGGTGCGCGCCGAGTTCACCCGCCGACGCCTCGCCCCGAAGCTCAAAGAACTGCAGCAGCGTTACAAGAAGAAACCCGAACTTCTGCAACAAAAGACCATGGAGCTGTACCAGGCCGAAAAGGCGTCACCGCTGGCCGGATGCTTTCCCACACTTCTGCAGGCACCCGTCATTTCAACCGTCTACGGCCTGTTCATTCTGCAGAGCATCAACGGACACTCGAATGATCTGCTCACCGAGGACGTCTTCGGTGTCCAACTCGGCAGCTCACTGATCGGCTTCCTCGGCGGCGGTGCCGTGTGGCCGGGAGTGCTCGTCTATGTCGCACTCCTCGCCATCATTGCGGTCGTCGCCTGGCTGAGTCGCCGCGCAGCCCAGCGCAACGCCCCTCCGGTCAGCGACGAGCTTCCGCCCGGCATGCAGAACCTCACGGGGATTCTGAGCTGGATGCCATTCATCACGCTGATCTTTGCGGCGATCGTTCCGCTTGCCGCAACGCTCTACCTCGCTGTCACGACGACCTGGACGTTCGTGGAGCGGGCAGCCCTTCGCCGCCGTTACGAGAAAACGATGGCGGCGTAAGAAAGCGCCGGCCCCCCCCGGGCGCGCCAAAAAGCGCCAGTCCCGAAGGCCCGGCGCTTAACTGGTGCGTTTCGCTACTTCTTGTTGCGACGCTGGTGACGAGTCTTGCGAAGCAGCTTGCGGTGCTTCTTCTTTGCCATACGCTTGCGGCGCTTCTTGATTACAGAACCCACTACTTACCTCACAAAGATCGGCTATGGCCGCGGATGCCACGGCCGGCAGAAAAAATGCCCTCGGGACAGTCTACCCGATCCCGAAGGCTCAAGATCCCACGCTGACTCAGGCGCTATCCGCGACCTGGGATGCGACGTGCGAGCCGACAACCTGCTCGACCGCTGACTCGGGCACACGGAACGACCGGCCGAACCGGATGGCCGGGAGTTCTCCGGCGTGAACCATGCGATACACGGTCATCCGAGACACCCGCATCATGTCGGCGACCTCGGCAACCGTAAGAAAACGTACGTCTTCCAAACCACTTGCCATGGTGTCTCCTGGTGCGGGATTCTCGGTCTGATGGGTGTCGTCGAAGCGGAACAGGCTGATCTTCTCTGACTGTAGCGCCACCCATCAGTGGTGTCGAGGGTCCCTACTTTCCCAGTTTCTTGCTCACTGCCTGAACGGCACTCGTTACGCGATGAGTGGTGTCGGCGACCGCGTGCCCGATGGCATCCGCCATTTGCTTTGCCTGATCTGTCAGGGCAACCTCGATCGCACCGGCGACGTCGAAGTCGACGCTGAGGAAGGGGATCAACCAGTCTTCGACGGTCTCGAGCGGGGCGCTCTCCAACCGGTAGTAACGGTGCTGGCCTTCCTCACGCACGGCGACGAGACCTGCTTCGCGAAGCACCTTGAGGTGCTTGGAGACCGTCGGCTGGCTGAGGCCGAGAGCGGTCACAATTTCGGATACGCTCGTCCCCCCGTGAGAGACCGTCGAGTCGGACTCATACCGGTCAAGGAGGATCTGCAGGATGTCACGCCGGGTGGCATCCGCAATAACGTCAAATATGTCAGCCATGGCCCAAGGTTAGTGACTCTCAGCACGGAGTACCATGACAACGGTCCGAACCAAGCCCAAGATCGGGGGAACCGTGGCCGGCAGCACCACCGAGGCGCGTCCGCACATTCTCGTTGCGACGGGCTTCGCGCGTATCCGCGAAGAGGTGGAGGACTTTACCGGGCGCTCTCCATCGCGATTTGCCATCCTGATCTTCACAGCGCTGATCCTCCTTTTCACCCTCCTGTTTTCGCTTCCGATCGCCTCCGCTGACGGCAGGATGACTCCGCTCGCCGACGCATTCTTCACGGCGGTCTCCGTCATTTGCGTCACCGGCCTGGCCACCGTCGACATGGCAACGCACTGGTCGCTGGCCGGTCATACCCTCGTCTACATCGGCGTGCAGATCGGTGCTGTCGGCGTGCTGACCCTGGCGTCCATTCTCGGTCTCGTCATCTCGCGCCGGCTCGGGCTTCGCGCGAAGCTCATGGCCGCGAGCGACTCGAACCCCATGCGGGGCCACCGCGGCCCCGTCGCCGAGGGACAGGCCGTACGGCTCGGCGAAATCGGCAACCTGCTCGTCACCGTTGCACTCAGCCTCGTCGTGATCGAGGGGATCATCGCTGTCCTGCTGTTTCCCCGCATGGTGATCGATGGCATCCCCACCTGGGATGCCATCTGGAACAGCCTCTATTACTCGGCCATGGCCTTCACCAACACCGGGTTCACTCCCAACGCCGGGGGCATCGGCCAGTTCGCGAACGACTACTGGTTCCTCTCCATCCTGATGCTCGGCGTCTTCCTCGGAGCGCTCGGCTTCCCGGTGATTTACGCACTCAAGCGCCACCTCTGGCACGTGCGGTACTGGTCGCTCCACGTCAAGCTCACGCTGCTGACCACCGTCATCCTGCTGTTCGCTGGAGCGCTCGCAATCTCGGTGCTCGAATTCGACAATCCCAGGACCTTCGGAACACTCAATTTCAGTGACACGGTCTTCCAGTCCCTGTTCTTCTCGATGATGACGCGGTCTGGTGGGTTCTCGACGGTCGAGATCGGCGACATGAACGGGTCGAGCCTGCTCGTCGCCGACATGCTCATGTTTATCGGCGGTGGGTCCGCGTCGACGGGCGGTGGCATCAAGGTGACCACCCTCGCCGTGATCTTCCTCGCCGCTGCTGCCGAGGCGAAGGGCAGCCCCGACATGGAGGCGTTCGGCCGCCGGGTTCCGCCCGACGTTCTGAGGGTCGCGCTGAGCGTTGTGCTCTGGGGCGCGACGATTGTGGCGATCTCCACGATCGTGCTTCTTCAAATGACGAAGGCACCACTCGACCATGTGCTCTTTGACGTGATCTCCGCTTTTGGTACCGTCGGGCTCTCCACAGGACTCACCGCCGAGCTCGACAACCCCGCCAAGTATGTGCTCGCTATGACGATGTTCCTTGGCCGTGTTGGTACAGTGACACTCGCTGCGGCAGTCGCGGCCACCACAAGTTCCAAGCTGTATCGACGTCCAGAAGAGAGGCCAATCGTTGGTTGACCGTATCAAGCACGACGCCCCCGTGCTCATCATCGGTCTCGGCCGCTTCGGCGCCGCGTGCGCCGGCGAACTCGACCGCCTCGACCGCGAGGTGCTCGCCATCGACGAGGGCGCCGAGCTCGTACAGAAGTGGTCAGAGCGGATTACCCACACGGTCCAGGCCGACGCGAGAAACATCGAAGCCCTCAAGCAGATCGGGGCGCAGGACTTCTCCATCGCCGTCGTCGCCGTCGGCTCGTCGATCGAGGCGAGCGTGCTCATCACCGCGAACCTCGTCGACCTCAAGGTCCCGCAGATCTGGGCCAAGGCCGTCTCGCAGTCGCACGGCAAAATCCTCGCGAGGGTCGGCGCGAACCACGTCATCTACCCCGAAGCCGAGGCCGGCGAGCGGGTGGCGCACCTGGTCAGCGGACGCATGCTCGACTTCATCCAGTTCGACGACGACTTCGCCCTCGTCAAGATGTACCCGCCGAGGCCGATCCGCGGCAAGAATCTGACGGAGAGCGGCGTGCGATCGCGCCACAACATCACTGTCGTCGGCGTCAAGAGCCCGGGCAAGCCGTTCACCTACGCAACGGCAGACACCGTCGTCTCCGACCACGACCTCATCATCGTGTCGGGAACGTCAGCCGACATCGAGAAGTTCGCGGCGCTGGGGAGCTAGCCCGGCCCAGGCGCTCGCCTTCGCCGAAAACATCAGTTCCGGCCGAGCGCATCAGTTGCGCGGGGTGTTCTCGACCGCAAGTGATGTTCTCGCGGTGAACGGATGCCGGCGCGGTCGCGGTCGCGACAAGCGGATGCCGGTGGCCGGCTTCCGAGCACACCCCGTCAGGACCCGGCGGCGAGCTCCCTCGCCCGCTCGAGCGCAGCATCCGTCGCCTCATCGAAGACGTGCGTGAGGTTAGCCTTCTGCAGCACCGCAACAGCGCGTTCCGTCGTCCCTTTGGGGCTGGTGACCTGAATGCGGAGCTGCTCGGGAGTCTTGTCCGACTGCGCGAGCAATTCTGCGGCACCCCGGAAGGTGCCGTTCACGAGCACAGCGGCCTGCTCCGGAGTGAAGCCCTTCGCGACGGCGGTTTTCGTGAGCTCCTCGATCAGCAGGAAAACGTAGGCCGGGCCGGAACCCGAGATCGTGCTGAGCGCGTCGAGTTGGTTCTCGGGCACCTCGACCACGGTTCCGACGGTCTCGAAGATCGCCCGGGCGACGGCGAGATCGTTCTCACTCGAGCGGGTACCGGCCGACAGCCCGGTGACCCCGCGACCGACCACAGACGGGGTGTTCGGCATCGACCGAAGCACCGGCACAGTCTCCGGCAGCAGCGACTCGAACGTCGCAACCGTCACGCCGGCAGCGACGCTGATCACGATCGTGCCTGGCGCGAGCGAATCGCTGATCTCGCGCAGCAGGTCAGGAACCATCGCGGGCTTGACCGCGACGAGCACAACCTCAGCACCGTCGACGGCGACCCGGTTGGCATCGGGCCGCTCCTCGAGAGCGAGCGACGTGACGCCGGAAAGCCGAGCGAGTTCCTGGGCCTTCGCGCTGGTTCGATTTGTCACGCGGATGCCGCCGGCCACGGTCACTCCCGGCTGAAGCAGCCCGGATAAAATGGCCGATCCCATCGAGCCGCTGCCGAGAATGGCAATCGTGGGGAGGGTGGTTTCGGTCGCTGTGCTGTTCTCGCTGCTCACCCTTGCAAGTGTATGTCCGGGTGCCCTTCCGGCTCCCTGTCCCGAACCACGCGGGTCGACTCGCGGGCGACGAGGTGGGGTTGCTCGGCGAACCGACCGGGCTCCGGCACACCATTCAACACATCGAGCAGCACGCGTGCGGTGTCCGCCCCGTATGCGACCAGGTCGTGCATCAGGGCGGATACCGGTGGGGAGGCGAGCTGGCAGTGGACCGAGTCGTCCCAGGCCAGGATCGCAACATCACCCGGAACGGCCAGGCCGAACGAGGTGACCGTCTCGAGGCCGGCGAGCGCCATCAGGTCGTTGTCGTAGATCACGGCAGTGGGCCGGTCGGCCCGCCCAAGGAGCTCCGCCGTCGCTTCGGCACCGCCATCCGCTGTGTAGTCGCTCGTCACCGAGAGTGTCTCAACGCCGAGACGTTCCGCGGCATCCGAGAACGCGTCATCCCGAACCAGGGTGTGCATGAACTCCTTCGGACCCGTCACCCTGCCGATTCTGCGGTGCCCGGCCGCTGCAAGGAACTCGACCATCTCACGCATCGATCGCGCATTATCGGTCGAGATCGTCGCGAACCCGAGTGCCAGCAACGGCTGCGCGAGCACAACGGCCGGCATCGCGATCTCGTGCACCAACCGGAGCCGTTCGTCTCCACCCGACGCCAGGTCAGACAGGATCACCCCGACGACCTGGCCGCTCTCATGCCAGCGCCGCAGAGTGGCGACCTCGTCAGCCAGGTCGGCCACGACCGCGAGCAGGAGTGTCTTGCCGTTCTCAGCGAGGACGTCTTCTGCACCCTGCAGGAACTGCATCCAAAACGGCTCGAGCGACACCCGCCGCCTGGGCTGATGGAGGCAGAGTCCGACGACGTCAATCGCCTCCGGGCTACCCAGTGACAAGGTCATTGACCGAACATAACACCGGGAAACCGGCAATGGGCGCCCGGTCGATGGAGAAGGATCCGGGGAGTCCGGAGACGGTGAATACGGCGCTGTCTCCGGCCGCGAGCGTGACGAGTCCCCGATCGACGGATGCCTGCGGGTGCAGGCGGTCAGCCTGCACGACGATGTCCTTGACGAGCGAGTTCGCCCGAACCGTGACGGCGACGCCGCCCTCGACAGGCTCGACCGTGACGTCGAGCGCCGTTGTAGTCGGCTCGAGCGCCAGCTGCGGATCCTCAGCGAAGTACCAGAACGCGCTGTCGATGCTGTCGGTGCTCGGGGTGCTGTCGACGCTCGCGCGCACGAACTCCCGACCGGCATCCGTCACCGCGAGCACCTTCTCGTCGAACGGGATCAGGGCAATACCGCGCGGTTCGACGTCGATCTCGATGGCCTGAGCCGCCAGCTCGGTGCCGTCGAAACTCTGGCGCGACACGCTCACCGTCGCGGTCCACGGTTCGGCCGAATCATTGTGCGCGACGAGCACGGGTACTCCGTCGCGCGGCTGGATCGTCAGCAGGCGGTCGGCGTATGCGTGCTTGAGCGCGTGCCACAGCGGCTTACGGTGCCCAGCGTAATCGACGGCGGCCCAGGAAATGACGGGCCAGTCGTCGTTGAGCTGCCAGATGATCGACCCGGTGTTGAGCGGCCACAGCGAACGGAAATGCTCGATCCCAAAGCGCAGGGCCCGTGCCTGGTTGAGCTGGGTCGCCCAGTGCCACTCGTCGATCGACCGTGGCTCGGGCAGGTGCTCCCCGAGTCCGCGTTCGAGCTTGAGGTTGCCCTGGTGCGCCTTCTGGTGCACGAGCATTTGTTCGCCGTACGGCTCGAGCGGTTCGTCATGAACGGATGCCGTGAGCGTCGACCACGCGGGCGGCCCCTGGAACCCGAACTCGCTCGCGAACCGGGGAGAGTAGTCGGCGTACGCGGTGTAGTCCTTGTCGTTCCAGACATCCCAGATGTGCATCGTGCCGTTGCGCGGGTCGTTGGGGTGCGCGTACTTCGTGAACGAGAACGGGCTGCCGGGCGAATACGGCGTGCCAGGAGCGAGTTCGGCGACGAGCGACGGCAGGAGGTCCATGTAGTACCCCTCACCCCAGGTCTTGTTCCCGAGCTGACTGCGCCATCCCCACTCAAGGTAGCCCCAGATGTTCTCGTTGCAGCCGTTCCAGAGCGCGAGGCTCGGGTGTGTGCTCAGCCGGGTGATGTTCTGCCGGGCCTCGGCCTCGACCTCGCTCCGCAGCGGGTCTTCTTCCGCGTAGGCGGCGCAGGCGAAGAGGAAGTCCTGCCAGACCAGCACTCCGAACTCATCGCAGGCGTCGTAGAAGTCGTCGGATTCGTACATTCCGCCGCCCCAGACCCGCAGCAGGTTCATGTTCGCGTCGACAGCATCCGTAATCCGCGCGCGATAACGCTCGCGGGTGATGCGGGTGACGAAGGCGTCGTCGGGGATCCAGTTCGCGCCGCGGATGCCGATGAGCTGGCCGTTGACGAGGATGGAAAACGGCGAGCCGTGCGCATCCGGCGCGGTGTCGAGGGTGACGGTGCGGAACCCGATGCGACTCGACCACTCGGCGTCGCCGGCCGTCACCGTGACGTCGTAGAGCGGCTGGTCGCCGTAGCCTCGCGGCCACCAGAGGTCGATCAATCCGGCGTCGAACCGCACCGCGACATCCGTCTCGCCGTTCTTCACCGGAACGGTTTCGGTGGCGCCGTTCACGGTGACAGCCACTGTGGCGTCGGAGCTGTTCGCACTCGCCCACTCGAGGGCGACGTGTGCGTTCAGGATGCCGGTGCTGCTGCCGTGTGCGCCGGTTTCGATCTCGGTGAGCGGACGCACCGAAGCGATGCGAACGCCCGACCAGGACTCGATGCCGATCGACTTGAGAATGCCCGAGCTCGACACGTCGATGCCCCAGTCCCAGCCGAAGTTGGAGGCCACCTTGCGGATCGCGTTGAACGGGTGGTGCATCACGGTCGGCCGCGCGCCGAGGAGCGCCTCCTGCTCACGGGCAAACTCAATCGGCGAGCGGAAATCGACGACGAGTTCGTTGTCACCATCGACCAGCAGCGCGCCGATGTCGAACCGGTACCCGCGGTGCTGGTTCTGGGTGCGGCCAACCTCGGTGCCGTTGAGGGTGATGGTCGCGGCGGTGTCGAGCCCGTCGGCAACGAGGTCGTGGCGCTCGGCGTCGTTCGGGGTCCAGCTGAACGAGGTGCGATACCGCCAGTCGCAGTAGCCGATCCAGGCCTGCACCTTCTCGTTGGCACCGTCGAACGGGTCATCGATGAGGCTGGCGGCGAGCAGGTCGAGCTGCACTTCGCCCGGTACCGTCGCGGGCACATCCCGGTCGGTGATGCTCGCATCGATCGGACCGGCCGTCGCGCGGAGGGTCCAGGTTGCGCCGTCGGTGGAGTTGAGGGAGGTGAAGCTCACGCGGAAATTCTTTTCTCTGGGTTCGGCGCCGCCTCTGCGAGCAGCCTGGTGTATTCGTGCTGGGGGTTGAGGATGACGTCGTCAGCCGGGCCGCGCTCAACGATCTCGCCCTGGAACATCACGAGGATGTCATCGGAGAAGTGCCGGGCTGTCGCAAGGTCGTGGGTGATGTAGAACACACCGAGATTCTCTTCGCGCTGCAGGTCGGCCAACAGGTTGAGCACCCCGAGCCGGATCGAGACGTCGAGCATCGACACCGGCTCGTCGGCGACGAGAATCTTCGGCTCCGGTGCAAGCGCCCGGGCGATCGCGATCCGCTGGCGCTGGCCGCCGGACAGCTCGTGCGGTCGGCGCGACGCCATGTCGGGTTCGAGCCGCACGCGCTCGAGCAACCGGGCGACACCGGCGTCGATCTCGTCGCGGCCCTTCGCCTTGCCGTGGATGATCAACGGCCGAGCAAGGTGGTGGGCGATGGTGTGGTACGGATTCAACGACGCGAACGGGTCCTGGAAGACCATCTGCACGTCGCTCCGGTACTGCCTCAATCCGGCGCCACGACGCACGACGGGCTGCCCGTCGAGTTCGATCACACCCGACGTCGGCGTCTCCAGTTGCATGAGCAGCTTGGCCAGGGTCGACTTGCCGCTGCCGGACTGGCCGACGAGCGCAACGGTGCGCCCCGACTCGATCGAGAAGGTCACGTCGTTCACCGCGGTGAGCGTCCGGCCCTTCCAGCCCTCGCGCAGCTTGTACTCCTTGACCAGGTTCTTTACCTCGAGAACACTCATGCCACTCCCCCGTCCTGGTCCTGCGCGTGGCCCCGGACGAATCCGCCGCGAGCGCCGGTGAGGCTCGGGAATGACGCCAGAAGCTTCTTCGTATACGGATGCTGTGGGTTGGTATAGAGGTCGACGGCATCCCCCAGCTCCACAATTTCACCCTCCTTCATCACGGCGATCCGGTCGCTGATCTCGAGCAGCAGCGGCAGGTCGTGGGTGATGAAGATGACCGCGAAGCCGAGCTCGGCACGCAGTCGGGTGATCTCGCGGAGGATCTCGCGCTGCACGACGACGTCGAGCGCCGTCGTCGGCTCGTCCATGATCATGATCTGCGGGTCGAGCGCCATCGCCATGGCGATCATCACCCGCTGGCGCATGCCGCCGGACAGCTCGTGCGGGTACGACACGAGCCGCGAGCGGTCGACCCCGACGCGCTCGAGCAGTTCGGCGCACTTCTCTCGCCGCTCCTTCTTGCGCATCTCGGGACGGTGGGTGGTGAAGATGTCCTCGAGCTGGTCCCGGATGGTGATGACGGGGTTGAGCGAGTTCATCGCACCCTGGAAGACCATCGAAATCTTGTCCCAGCGGAACGCGCGGAGGTCGTCACCGCGGAGTTCGCCGAGGTCGATCGAGTAGCCCTCGCGGGAGTGGAAGTGCGCACCGCCCGAGGTGATCATCGCCGGCGGCTTGAGCAACCGGTTGATGCCGTAGGCGAGCGTCGACTTGCCGCACCCGCTCTCGCCGGCAAGGCCGAGGATCTCGCCGCGGCCGAGTTCGAGTGAGACGTGCTTCACGGCCTGGACGACGCGTTCGCCGCGGTACTCGACGCTGAAGTCGTCGACGGTGAGCACCGGGTGTGACCTCGCTGTCGTCGCCCGGTCGACCCTGGCCTGTGCCTGTTCGCTGATGGTCACAGCTCGTCCTCCTTCACAACCTGCTTGAGTTCAGACTTCGACAGGTTCCACTTCTTGCGGGTCGCGCGGGTCTGGTTGCGCAGCTTGGGGTTGATGATCTCGTCGATGGAGAAGTTGATGAGGGAGAGTGCCGCGCCGAACAGGGCAATGAGCAGCCCCGGCGGTACAAACCACCACCACGCACCGAGCCTCAGGGCGAGCCCGTTCTGGGCGTAGTAGAGCATGGTGCCCCAGGTGAACGATCCGGATGCCCCGAGGCCGAGGAAGGACAAACCGGCTTCTCCAAGGATGGCGAAGATCACGGCGAAGACGGCTTGCGACGCGAGCAGTGGGATGAGGTTCGGAAGGATCTCAACGCCGAGCACCCGCCACGGCTTCTCGCCAGAAACGCGTGCCGCAGCGACGTAGTCCCGGTTGCGCAGGCTGAGGGTGAACCCGCGCAGCACGCGCGCGGATCCGGCCCAGCCGGTGATCGCGAGCACGAGCGCGACGAGCAGGATGCTCTTGTCCGGGACGTAGCTCGAGATGATGATGATGAGCGGCAGGCCAGGGATGACGAGCATCACGTTGCTGAACAGCGAGAATGATTCGTCGAGCCAGCCGCCGGCGTAGGCGCCCACGATGCCGAAGAACGCGGAGAGGAACAGCGTCAGCACACCGACGATCAAACCGATGGTGAGCGAACCGCGCGTTGCGTACGCAAGCTGGGCGAAGACATCCTGACCGGTCTGTGTCGTTCCGAGGATAAAACCATCCCCGGGCCCGCGAAGGCCGACGTTGTCGACAGTGGACGGGTTGCCGACGAAGAGCGGCCCGAAGATGCCGAACAGGATGATGGAGCCGGCGATGATCAGCCCGGCAGCGAGCTTCGGTGTCATCGGCGGAAGCGTGGTCTTGCGGGTGACCGCGCGTGCGCTGACGGCGGCGAGTGCCGGGTCCTGCGTTGTTGTCGTCACTGTCGCTCCTATGCGCGTGCGCGGGTGCGCGGGTCGATGAGTGTGTAGAGCAGGTCGACGAGCAGGTTCGCGCCGAGGACCGAGAGGGTGATCACGAGGAAGATGCCCTGCATCAGCGAGTAGTCGTTGCTCGAGACCGCCTGCAGCAGCGCTGAGCCGATGCCGGGGTAGGAGAACACGACCTCGGTGACGATGGACCCCGCAACGACGAAGCCGAGGGAGATGGCGAAACCGGCGACGGATGGCAGCACCGCGTTGCGGGCGGCATACGTCGTCATGATGCGGCGGGGCTTCAAGCCCTTGGCCTCCGCGGTGAGGATGTAGTCCTCGCTGAGCGTCGACACCATCATGTTGCGCATGCCGAGCATCCAGCCGCCGACCGAGGAGATCACGATCGTGAGGGCGGGAAGGGTGCCGTAGTAGAGGACGCTGCCGATGAAGTCCCAGTCGAGGCCAGGCGCCGTCGTGTAGACGTCGTACCCGCCGTTGAGCGGGAACATCTGCCACATGCTGCCGAAGAAGAAGAGGAGGATGAGCGCGAGCCAGAAGTACGGCACCGACTGGAACATCGTCGTCACAGGGATGAGGTTGTCGAGCCAGGAGCCGCGCTTCCAGCCCGCGAGTTGCCCGAGCACGATGCCGAGCACAAAGGAGATGATCGTTGCAATGCCGATGAGGCCGATCGTCCACGGCAGGGTGCGACCGATCACGTCGCCGACGGTCGCAGGGAAATAGGCGACGGAGACCCCGAAGTCTCCGGTGAGCACCTTGCCGAGGTAGTCGAAGTACTGTTCCCAGATCGGCGCTTTGCTGTTGGTGCCGAGAAGCAGCTCGATCGCGCTCCGCGCCTCGGGCGAGACGGGGCCCTTCAGGGCGAGCTTCGACAACATCATGTCAACCGGGTTTCCCGGCATCCATCGGGGAAGGAAGAAGTTGAGGGTGAGCGCCGCCCACAGCGCCACGATGTAGAACCCGATCTTCGAAAGAAGAAATTTCACGAGGAGCAACTCTCTGCTGAAGAGGGCCGGCCGGGGCCCGTTGGAGCGGGCCCCGGCCGGCCGGTGAGACTACTTGACCGGAGAGATGCTCTTCAGCACGATGCCGTTGTCCCATGACTTCCAGGACACGGGGAGCGCATACTTGTCGTCGTTCGACGGCCAGCCGGTCGCCCGGTCGGTGTTGAACTCGGTGAGCATGGCGTTCACGTAGATCGGGATGTACGGCATATCCGTGACGATCTGCTCCTGGATGAGCGCGTACTGCTCCATCTGAATGGCCTCATCGTTGGTAGCCCGTGCCGTGGCGATGGCCGTGTCCACCGCGTCGTTGGTGTATCGGGCAGCATTGCCGGCGATGGCCGACTCACCGACGGGCGTGGTGTTCGCGGAGTTGAACCACCTGTCGTAGGTGAAGTACGGGTTGTTCGACGGCTGAAGGCCGATGGAGTCGAGCGAGAGCTGGAACTGGCCCAGCGTCTGGTTGCTGTTCCACTCGTTCCACGACAGCTGCGTCGGCTTCAGCTCGATGCCGACTTCGGCCAGCTGTTGCGTCATCGCGTCGTTGAGCGAGATGTAGTCGCTCCAGCCGGAGACGGTCTGGATGGTGAGGCTCAGTCGCTCGCCGTCCTTCTCGCGGATGCCGTCGCTTCCGACGGCCCAGCCCGCTGCGTCGAGAATTCCTGCTGCGGTATCAACGTCTGCACCCGCTGGCGCTTCGACGTGCTCGGGGTTCGCGATCCACTTCTTGTCCCGCTCGGGAAGGATGATCGTCGGGGACGCCGTCTCGGCGAATCCGCCGCCGGCGAGTTTGTCGAGCTGTTCGCGGTCAATGCCGTGGTAGATCGCCTGTCGAACGGCAGGGTCAGTCTGCGGGCCCGTGCAACCCAGGTCAGGGTTCGAGCACGTGAAGATCGCCGTGGTCATGGCCGGAGTGTTGATGTAGGAGAGGTTCTCGTGGTCCTTGAGAATCTGCTCAAGACCGGGGAGGAACGAGCTCATCCAGTCGACCTGGCCCGCGAGCAACGCCGCGCTTGCGGCATCCGCTGTCTCGAGGGAAATGAAACGCACCTCGTCGACTTCGGGCTTGCCCTTCTCCCAGTAGGAGGTGTTCTTCTCGAGCACGTAACTCTGCGCGTTGAAGTCCTTGACCTTGTACGGGCCGGTACCAACCGGGTCGCTGTTGACGTCGGTCACCGGGTCTTCCACGTCTTTCCAGACGTGTTCGGGCACGATGCCCTGGTTACCGAGCACACTCGGTTCCTGCATAAAGGAGGGTTCGGTGAACTTCAGGACTGCCGTGTTCTCGTCGGTCGCTTCCGCAGTGGCCGAGAGTCCTGTGGTGTTGAGTTCCGGGGTCTTGTTCACGAGGTTGAAGGTGAAGGCGACGTCTTCTGCCGTGAAGTCTTCGCCGTCGCTCCACTTCACGTCGTCGCGGGTGGTGATGGTGAGTTCGGTGCCCTCGGCGTTCCACTCGTAATCGGTGGCGAGCATGGGAACGGGCTCCTGGTCGGATGCCGCGTTGAACCAGTAGAGCGACTCGAAGATCACGCCGAGGGTGGGCTGAAGCGCTGTGGAGGAGAACGGGTTGAAGTTCTCGGTGATGGTGCCGGTGGCACCGTTGAAGACGGTGATGCTTGAGCCGGCGTCGGATTTCTCGCCGCCGCTCGATGAACAGCCGGTCAGCGCCAGCGCTGCCGCAGAGGCGACAGCGGTGACTGTCACGCCCACCCGCCGTCTGCCGTGTGATTTCAGGGACATCTTTGGACCTTTCATCGGTGAAAAGCCACGGAAAGTGGCGAGGGTCACGGTCGTTCTCGCCATCGAGCGTGCTGCGCCTGGGAGGAGAAAAAGCCGTCGGGTACTTTCTTAGGCGACTTTATTAGGTAAGTCAAGTAACTCGTGGAAATGGGTTGAGCGCGGGTGCGGGACGCCCCTGCCACGGAGCGCTGCATTTGCATGCCCGCGCTGCAGATACTTCTGCAGCGCGGGCATGGATGTGCAGCGGTCGCCGCTGTCGGCGGGTCCGCAGCCCCGAGGAATCGGCTACAGCGCCTCGATGTGCACGAGTGCCGAGTGCTCGGGATGCAGCCTCGGCGCCTGGATTCCGACCGCGGCGAGCGCCCTGCCCGAGAGCACGACACCGCCGTCCGCGAACCAGCTCGGCGTCGTGGCGGTCGTCGTGAACCGGCCGTGCGGGCCCACCGCGCTCACGCGGTAGCGCCGGTCGGGCTCAAGGCCCGGGATCCGAACAAGCCCCGGCGGCCAGGTCGACGGGCGCGCGAGCAGCGCGAACTCGAACAGCGCTTCCGACCGATCCTGCGCCACGATGCCATGCACAGCGAGTTCGGTGACCGGGTGATCCACCCGCACCGTCCGCCCGGAGTGGATCAGCGCACGGAACCGCTTGTGCAGCGCGATCCACTCGGCGAGTTCCGTCCGCTCCTTCTCGGTCGCGCTCGAGATATTCCACTCCACCCCGAAGTGCCCGAACAGCGCCGTCGACGCCCGAAACGACAGGTCGTGCGTGCGCCCGGTCGTGTGCGAGCGCGGGCTGCCGATGTGGCTGCCGACGAGCTCGGGCGGAAGGAGTTGCCCGGTCCAGCGCAGCATGCCCTGCCGCTCGAGCGGGTCGATGCAGTCACTCGCCCAGACCCGGTCGGTGTACTCGAGCACGCCAAAGTCGACCCGGGCGCCACCCGACGAGCACGACTCGATTTCGAGGTGCGGATGCCGTGACTTCAGTTCAGCAAGCAGGCGATAGACCGCGTGGGTCTGGGCTGACACCCCCGCCTTCCCCGTCGCGGTGGAACCGGCATCCACGAGGTCGCGATTGTGGTCCCACTTGAGGTAATCGAGCCGGTATTGGTCAACGAGGCTCGAGATCGACCCGAGGATGTACTCGTATGCTTCGGGGATGGCGAGGTTGAGCACCTGCTGCTGGCGCTGCTCGAGCGGCAGCCGCCCGCCGGTCGAGAGGATCCACTCGGGGTGCGCGCGAGCGAGGTCGGAGTCCGAGTTCACCATCTCGGGTTCGAACCACAGCCCGAACTGCATGCCGAGTTCGCGCACGCGGTTCACGAGCGGATCGAGGCCGTTCGGCCATACCTCCGGGTCGACGACCCAGTCGCCGAGCCCGGCGTTGTCGCTCCGGCGGCCGGAGAACCAGCCATCGTCGAGCACGTACCGCTCGACTCCGACCGCCGCCGCGTGCTCGGCCAGCTCGAGCAGCGGCTCGAGCCTGTGGTCGAAGTAGACCGCTTCCCAGACGTTGAGCGTTACGGGCCGCACCGACCTCGGGTGCTGGGGCCGCGCCCGCAGCCACTCATGGAATCGAGCCGCTTGCTCATCGAGCCCGTACCCCCACGACCCGTAGACCCATGGCGTCGCATAGGACTCGTCCAGCCCGAGGACCACCTCTCCTGGCAGCAGCAGTTCTCCGCCGCCGAGCAGGGTCCTGCCACTCGTCATCCGCTCGAGGTACGAGACGTGGTTGCCGCTGTACCCGACGTGAAGGCCCCACACCTCGCCGGTCCGCGGGCCGAAACCGAAACCGGCCTCGCCCGCGACCAGGACTGTCGCGGCATCCGCCCCCGTCCGCCCCCTCCGCGACTCACGCAGGTGCGTTCCGACCGTGATCGCCCGGCGCTGTGGCACGCGCTCCTTCGCCCACCGCCCCGCCTGGTCGAGCGACTCGGTCGCGACGGGCGGCACCGGCAGGGTGACCACGAGCCGCTGGACCTCGTACGTGCTCTCGGCGCGATTCGTCACGGTTGCACGCGAGCGGAGAACACCGGATGCCGTCAGCTCGATCTCGAGGAGGAGGTCAAGGTTCGCGACAGCATCCGTCGCCGCAGCCACCACCCGGGAGCCGTCGATCTCGTAGCTCACCCGGTCGAACCGCGGCGACCAGTCGCCACCACCGGCGCGGTGCCCCTGCAGCCCCGGCGCACCGAGCCAGCCCGCGCTGTGCTCGGGGACAACACTCACCCGCACCGGGACGTCGACGGCATTCTCGAGCATGGGCGCTGTGACACGTGCGAGATCGCGAAGATCATCGGCCGAGGCCTCGCCAAGGTCGGCGCCCCAGTGCAGGATAGAAGGGAGGGCATTCTCCGGAGTATCGAGAACCAGGCTTACCCCGGCATTGCGGAGGTGAATCTGCGGCGGAGTTGTGGATGTGGTCATGATCTCTTTCCTCGACAGCGCTGGCGTGGTAGACAGTATCTTAGGCGAGTTAAGTAAGTAGCGCGATGAGCGTCTCGCCTTTTCCGCACGATCGACCGCACGAAGGATGATGGAGTCCATGCCGATATTCGACAACCCCTCACTGCAGCTCTACACACTGAGGGACGCCCTCGCGGCGGACTTCACCGGCACGATGGAACGTGTCGCCGCCATCGGCTACCGCCGGGTCGAGCCATACAACTTCGTGGCCGACGTCGACGCACTCGAGAAGGGTCTCGCGGCGTACGGCCTGACCGCGCCGTCCGCCCACGTCGGGCTCCTGCGCCTCGACGACCAGCGCCCCGCGTTTGAGGCTGCCAACCGCCTCGGCATCGACATCGTCATCGACCCGCACGTCGACCGTGCGCGCTGGACCACGGCCGCTGACATCGCCGCGACCGCCGAGCAGCTCAACCGCGCCGCTCAACTCGGAGCCGAGTTCGGCATCACCGTCGGCTACCACAACCACCACTTCGAGCTCGAGAACCGCATCGACGGCCGGTACGCGCTCGATCTTCTCGTCGACGCCCTCGACCCGTCCGTCGTGCTCGAGATCGATACCTACTGGGCCCAGGTCGGCGGTGCGGATCCTGTTGCACTGCTGACGGACCTCGGCGAGCGCGTCGTAGCGATCCACATCAAGGACGGAGACGGCACGCTCGACACCAAGAAGCAGGTGGCCGTCGGCTCGGGCGTCCTCCCGATCGAGCGCATCGTCGCGGCCGCCCCCGCCTCGGCGATCGGCGTGGTCGAACTCGACGACACGTCAGGCGACGTCTTCGAGGCCATCGCCGACAGCTACACCTACCTCACCGGAAAGGCATCGGCATGAGCGGCACCGGCCCGGTCGGCGTCGGAATCATCGGCGCTGGCGTCATCAGCGAGACGTACCTCGAGAACCTCACGTCGTTTCCCGACGTGAAGGTGCACGTCGTCGGCGACCTCTTCGAGGATGCTGCCGCGAAGCGAGCGGCACAGTTCGGCATCGAGTCCAGCGGTGGGGTCGACGCCGTGCTCAGCCACCCGGACGCCGAGATCGTCGTCAACCTCACGATTCCGACCGCGCACGTGCCGATCGCTCTCCAGGCCGTCGCCGCGGGCAAGCACGTCATCGGCGAGAAGCCGTTCTCGCTCGATCGTGCGAGCGGCCTCGAACTGTTGCGAGCAGCAGCGGATGCCGGCGTGCGCGTCGGCTGCGCGCCCGACACCTTCCTCGGTGCCGGTTTGCAGGCGGCATTCCGCGCCATCCGTCGTGGTGACATCGGCACACCGCTCACCGCGCTGACGCTGATGCAGTCCCCGGGACCGGAGTCATGGCATCCGAACCCCGCCTTCCTCTTCCAGGAGGGTGCCGGCCCGCTGTTCGACATTGGACCGTACTACCTCACGGCTCTGGTGCAGGCATTCGGGTCGATATCGCGAGTCGCGGCAACCGGATCGACGGCTCACCCGAAGCGCGTCATCGGCTCGGGCCCCAAGGCCGGCGAAGAGTTCGACGTCACCGTGCCGTCGCACGTCAGCGCACTGCTGCAGTTTGCCGATGGCGGCTCGTCGCAGAGCATGTGGAGCTTCGACTCGGCGATCGGCCGGCACGGCTTCGTGGAGATCGCGGGTACCGAGGGCACCCTCGTGTTGCCTGACCCGAACTACTTCGACGGTGACCTCGTGATTCACCGCCGCGGCTCTGAGTCGAGCGAGGTTCTCGAGAAGACCGTCGCGAGCTCGACCCGCGGAACGGGCGTGCTCGACCTGGCCCGCGCGATCCGCGAGGACCGCCCGCACCGGGCATCGGGTGAGCTCGCGTTCCACGTGGTCGACACAATGGTGTCGATCAGCGAGTCGATTTCGAGCGGCGAGTTCGTCACCGTGGACAGCACGGCACCGACCGTGCCTCCGCTGCCGGACAACTGGGACCCGCACGCGGCCACGCTGTAACCGCCGAGCGCTACACATCCATGCGCGCGCTGCAGATACTTCTGCAGCGCGCGCATGGTTCTGCAGCGGTGGCAGAGTAATCGCGCCGCGAGTAGAGTGTGGAAACCGCAAATCCGCCAGCACCCACTTACTTCATGCACTTTATAAAGCAAAGTAAGTTATCGTGAATGCATGACCGAGAAAACGCGCCGTCGCGCGAACTCCAAGGGCAGGACCCTTGACCTGATCCGCTCCTCCGGACCGATCAGTCGCGTAGAGCTCGCCGAACTCACCGGCCTCACCCAGGCCACCATTTCGACGGTCGTCCGAGAGTTGCTCGCCGACGGAGTGATCAGCGAAACCGGCAGGGGCGAATCAACCGGCGGCAAGCCGCGCATGCAACTCGAAATCAACCCGGCCTCGCGCCTCGGTATCGGCGTCCACATCGGCCAGGACTACATCACCTACATCGCCGCCGACCTCGCCGGTACCGTGGTCGGACGCAAACGGGTGGATGGCCCCGGCGACGCCTCTCCGATCACCGTTGTGGGCCGCATGGCCGACGACATCGAGTCGCTCATTGTGGGCCTCGACCTCGACAGGGCATCGATCGTTGGCATGGGGCTCGCCATTCCTGGGCCCGTTGACCGCATCGAGGGGACGGTCCGCGGCGTCCCCTCGCTCATGGGCTGGACTGACTTCCCGATCCGGACAGCACTGGCAACGACGACCGGGCTCCAGTGTGAGTTCGACAACGACGCGACCGCCGCAGCAATCGGCGAGTACTGGCTCGGCGCGACCGTCGACTACGGCAGCTACGCATCCGTCTACATGGGCTCGGGCATCGGCTCCGGCATCGTGATCGACGGGACGATCTACCACGGGCTCTCGGGCAACGTCGGCGAGATCGGCCACCTCACCGTCAACGCTCGCGGCCCGAAATGCGCGTGCGGCAACCTCGGCTGCCTCGAGCTCTATGCGGGCCCTGCCGCCATTATGGAGAAGGCAGCGGATGCCGTCGACCGCGGCGAGCTGGACATCCCGCTCACCGGAAAAACCTCGGTCGACTTCGCCAGCCTCGGCACCGCCGCAATGAAGGGCCAGCCCAGAGCGGTGGCCCTGATCGAGGAATCGGCGGACTACCTCGCGAGCGCCCTGGTCTCGATGGTCAACCTCTTCGATCTTCCGCTCATCGTCCTGGCCGGAAACGCATTCTCCACCGCCGGTTCGATCTACGTGCGTACAATCTCCCGCGCGCTCGCCGAGCGAGCCATGGTGCGCGACATCCACCCGGTGGAGGTGCGCATGTCCGTCAACGGCAACGATGCCGCCGCGCTCGGTGCAGCGACGCTCGTTCTGCAGGATCGCCTCTCCCCTCGCTCTCTCCGCTCCGTCGCGTTCGCCTGATCAGGAACATTCGGTCAGCACTCTTCTGAACCGCCTCTCCAACCCGAAGGCTCCCATGACCACCTCACAGCTCACCCGCCTCTCACTCGATGGCGGCCAGTCCGGCATCCGGACGAGGCTTACCGGCCCAACAGGCGTTATTGCCGAGGTCGACCGCCCGGGAGTACTCACTGACCGGCCGGTGATCGACCAGCTCGCCGACATCGCCGTCGGCCTCGCGAAGGAAACCGGGACCAGGATCGATGAACTCGCCGTCGGCACCTCTGGCCTGACACCGGCGAGCGCTGACCCGGACGGGCTGCTCGCCCGGACAGCCGCGATCGGAGTGCAGCGCGTCGCGCTCGCCCACGACTCGATCACCGGCTATCTCGCCGCAAACGGTATGGAGCCCGGGGTCATGCTCGCCGTCGGCACCGGGGTCGTCGTCCTCGCGCTGTCCGAGTCGAGCGTCGCCAAGGTCGATGGCTGGGGATTCCTCCTCGGCGACGCCGGCAGTGGCTACTGGATCGGGCGCGCCGGACTTGACGCAGCGCTTCGCGCATTCGACGGCAGGTCGGCCCCGACGCCCCTCCGGGAGATCGCCGAGGCGCGTTTCGGGCCGCTCGATGAGCTCTACATGACCCTTCAGGCAGACCCCAAGCGCGTCTCCGTCATCGCCTCCTTCTGTCGCGACGTGGTGGATGCCGCCCAGGCCGGGGACGATATCGCCGATGGGATCGTCACGGCGGCAGCCGCAGAACTCGCACACTCGGCGGCCAGCGCGCTTGCCCGCGTCGGCTGGCAGCAGGGAGAACCTGCCCGGGTCGGTGTCGTCGGCGCACTCGCGACTCGCGCAGCGCTCATGCCGGAACGCTTGGCTGCGGCCCTTGCCCACCGTGCACCGGGGGCGGTGCTTGCCCCGCCGCTCGGCCTCCCTCTCGACGGGGTTCAGTCGCTGCTCGACGTCGCGCCGTCGCATCCGCTCTACCGCTTCATCTCGACGGCGCAGGTGGAGCCGGCGCACTAGGCCGGCGAGCGGCGGGCGTCACGTGGTGGACGGCCCCGTCACCTCGGACGCGACTCCGCGGCGAGCACCGTCGCTCCGGGAGGAGAAACCGCACGCCCGAACCACTATCTGCGATGCACCACCCGTTCTTCCTCCCGAAACTGCAGCGCACCCCTCGCCCGGCACCCACACGGCCGACCGCCAACCGCCAACCGCCCGCGCAGCGTCGCCCATACTCTGGCGTGCGTGACGGGCCTGCGCTACCGTGTGGTCCCAAAGGGGGCAGCCATGAACAATCGAATTCTGGTCGGCGTCAAGGATCCCATCGCGAGCAGGGCCGCCGTGCTGTGGGCAGCCGAGCGAGCGGGATCCCGCGGGCTCGGCCTCTCCCTCGTTCACATCGTCGATGAAGGCATCCGCAGGGCGGGCAGCCGTGACCTCCTCGACGCCACAGAATCCGCGGTCGAACAGGTGCTGACGAAGAGCACCGAACTCGCCCGATCAGTGTCACCTGGCGTCGACATCCAGACCGACGTCACCGAGGGCGACCCGATCACCGAACTCGCCCGACGATCGGCCGACGTCGACATGGTCGTGGTCGGCAGCGACCCTGGCGCGAACGGTCCGGCGCGGCACGGAACCCGGGGTTTCCGCATCGCCGCAGCGAGCACGACACCGGTGGCGGTCATTCCGGAGGTCGATCCCCGCGGCCGGAACGGTGTGATCGTCGGGGTCGACGGCTCCGACAACTCACGCAACGCCTTCGCCTTCGCCGCGGACGAAGCGGAACGACTGGATCAGCCCCTGGTCGCGGTCTACGCCTGGCCGAATCCCGTCGTCTACGGCTACGACCTCGCGTTCCCCGTCGACTATGTCGAGGACCTCACCGAGACCGGGCACGACGCCATCTCCCGGGCGATCGAGTGGGTCAGCGATGGCCATCCGGCCCTCGATGTGCGGCGGGTCGTCAGCCAGGGCGACCCGGCGACGGTGATCAACGCGGAGGCGGCCAGTGCGTCACTCGTTGTCGTCGGCAGTCACGGTCGCGGTGCGGTCGCCCGGTTCCTGCTCGGCTCGGTGAGCCACGGCGTGCTCGCCCGGCTCGCAGCGCCGACGGTCATCGCTCGCTAGGTCCGGCGCCGCGGAAGAAGTCAGTGAGCAGGCGGCCACAGGCATCCGCTTCGACGCCGGCAAACACCTCGACCCGGTGGTTGAGCCGCCGGTCCCTGAGCACGTCGTACACACTCCCTGCGGCACCGGCCTTATCGTCCCAGGCGCCGAACACCACACGCGGAATGCGCGCAGCCAGAATCGCACCGGCGCACATGACGCACGGTTCGAGGGTCACGATGAGTGTGGTGTCGGTGAGGTACCAGTCGCCGGATGCCTCAGCGGCCTGCCGAATCGCCTCGACTTCGGCGTGAGCCGTGGGGTCCTGCCGGGCTTCGCGAGCGTTGCGTCCGACACCGATCACCACGCCATCGCCGTTCACGACGATCGCACCGACCGGCACATCGTCGGTCTCCAGCGCGAGCCGGGCCTCGGCGATGGCGGATGCCATCCAGTCGACGTGCTCCGGCAGCTCAGGAAGTGACACGGCATCCTCGGGGTCGGCGCGGTTCTCAGCAACTGTGCGGCGGAGAGCGGGTGAACAGGTAGATTAGAGCCTATGCGAGTGCACGTAGCGGACCACCCCCTCATCACCCACAAACTCACCGTTTTGCGTGACAAATCGACACCGGCGCCGGTCTTCCGCGCGCTGACCGAGGAACTCGTCACCCTTCTGGCCTACGAAGCGACACGTAACGTCCGTACCGAAGCGGTCGAAATCGAGACTCCGGTCACCAGGACGACGGGTATCACGATCAGCACCCCTCGACCGCTCGTCGTGCCCATCCTGCGCGCCGGCCTCGGCATGCTCGAGGGCATGGTCAAGCTGCTGCCAACGGCAGAGGTTGGCTTCCTCGGCATGCTTCGCAACGAAGAGACTCTCGAGCCGACAACGTACGCCGAGCGCCTCCCCGAAGACCTCTCTGATCGCCAGTGCTTCGTGCTCGACCCCATGCTCGCGACGGGTGGTTCACTCGGCGCTGCCATCGAGTTCCTCTTCGACCGCGGTGCCATCGACGTCACGGCCATCTGCCTGCTCGCGGCACCGGAGGGAATCGCCGCCCTCGAAAAGGCGACGGAGGGTCGCGATGTCACCATCGTGCTCGGCGCCCTCGACGAACGCCTCGACGAGAACGGCTACATCGTGCCGGGCCTCGGCGACGCAGGCGACCGCCTCTACGGCCTCGTTTAGGTCGAATTCCACTTAGAACTTCCTGCGACGGGTCTCGTCGCACAGGAAATAGTCCCGAATATCCTTCGAGCCAAACCCCACTGATTCACACGATCTGCACTTTTCGACGATATTTCGTCATCCAATGCAAAGATTTGACACGTGCTGACACAGTGGGGTTTACTCATGCCCATGACTGATAACGCGCAACTCCTGAGCTCGTCCGAGCCTCACGGAACTGCCGGCTTGATGATGGCCCGCAGCGCAGTCATGTGTTGTCGAATGTGTCGCTGACCGCGAAACCCTCGCCCCGCTCCCGGTGACCCATCGAGGTCCCGCTCGAGCGAACGGATGCCACACCCCGCATTCGCGCAGGCCGTAACACCGGCCGCTACACCGACTCACCGTCGAAACGTCATCCGGTGTACCCGGATTCGACACAGGCACATCATCCAAGGATTTCTCCCATGTCTCTCGCACACGCGACCACACTCGCTCCGACCAACGTCCGGCCGACCGCGCCGGCAGCATCCGCCCCACAGGGCCGTAACCTTCGCGCCGTTCCGGAGGGAACCGAGGCCCGCGGCTTCGTCCTCTACGTCGGCATCGACGATGCCAAAGCGGCAGCGGCAGGCACCAGCCTCGGTGCCATCGTTCACGCACTCAAGGCACTCGCCGCCGACCTGGCACCCGAGTCGGAGACCTACGCGGCCGTCGCGCTCGCGCCGCAGGGCGCAGGGGGACGCGACGTCGACGTGGTTCGGCTCGCGCTCCAGGACCCGTCCGCTCTCGCCAGGCACCGTGAAGCCGACACTGACGAAGAACTCGACCGCGCCCACGCCGGTGTCGTCATCGACATCTCGCGCAAGCGCCTCATCCTCGACAACGACTCGGTCGGCCTCACCTACAAGGAGTTCGAGCTGCTGCAGTACCTCGTGCTCCGCGAGGGCCGCACGATCGACCGCGCCGAGCTCATCTCTTCGCTGTGGAAGGCCGGCGACGACGATGCACCGAACGAGCGCACCATCGACGTCCACGTTCGTCGCCTGCGCGCAAAGCTCGGGCGTTACGAAGACATCGTTCGCACGGTGCGTGGTGTCGGTTACCGCTTCGACCGCCACGCGGATGTCTCCATCCGTCACGCGGCAGCGCACTCGCCCGACTTCATCTAGAGCCGACCGCGCGGCTGGGCCGCCGCGGCTGGGCCGCCGCGCGTGGGCCGTCGCGGGTGGGCCGCCGCGTCCACGCCCGGGCACCCCGCTCGGCCGGCGCGATCAGGCTCCTGCCAACCGCTCGGCCAGGTAGGGCGCCGTGCGGCTGCCATCGTGAGCGGCCACCGTGGCCGGGGTTCCGGCGACGAGCACGCGCCCGCCCGCTGTTCCTCCGGACGGACCCATGTCGATGACCCAGTCGGCACCGGCGGCGACGCCCATGTCGTGCTCGACGAGCACGACGGTATTGCCCGTGTCGACGAGCTTGTTCAGCTGGGTCATGAGCAACTCGACGTCGGCGGGGTGCAGCCCTGTGGTCGGTTCATCGAGCAGGTAGAGCGTGTGCCCACGACGTGCTCGCTGCAGTTCGGTGGCGAGTTTGATGCGCTGGGCCTCTCCACCGGACAGCTCGGTCGCCGGCTGGCCGAGGCGCAGATAGCCGAGGCCGACGTCGCGGAGCGTTTCGAGGCTGCGGGATGCCGCGGCGACGTCGGTGAGGAAACCGGCGGCTTCGTCGACGGTCATGGCGAGCACGTCCGCGATGTTCTTTCCGCGGTAGTCGATCTCCAGCGTTTCGTCGTTGTACCGTTTGCCGCCGCAGTCGGGGCACGCACCATAGCTGCCGGGCAGGAAGAGCAGCTCGACGGCGACGAAACCCTCACCGAGGCAGGTCTCGCAGCGGCCACCGGCGACGTTGAAGGAGAAGCGACCGGCGTCGTATCCGCGCGCGGCGGCATCCGTCATTGCAGCAAACGCCGACCGGACGGCGTCGAACAGGCCGGTGTAGGTGGCGAGGTTCGATCGGGGAGTGCGGCCGATGGGACGCTGGTCGACCCGCACGATCCGATCGACGGCGTCGAGGCCAGAGACGCCGTCGATGGTCGTGGCCACGGCAGCGGACTCGTCATCGGGAGCGGACTCGGTCACGACAGGATCGGCGTGGTGGCGACCGGCACGAAGTCCCTCGCGCACGGCGTCGCCGAGCACACCGCTGACGAGCGTCGACTTGCCCGAACCCGAGACCCCCGTGACGACCGTGAGCACGCCGAGCGGCACGTCGACGTCGAGGTCGACGAGGTTGTGCCGCGAGACGCCGCGAAGCCCGAGCCACGCCGACGGTTCGCGCTGCTCGCGGGGCTCATCGCGGTCCGCGCCTGCCGGGTGCAGGAAGCGCCTCGTTACCGAGGTCTTCACATCGGCGAGGCCGTCGACGGCACCGCTGTAAAGCACGGCTCCGCCGTTACTGCCCGCGCCGGGGCCGACATCGACGAGCCAGTCGGCCCGACGAACGATATCCATGTTGTGCTCGACGACGAAGACCGAGTTGCCCGACGCCTTGAGCTGTTCAAGCACGACCATGAGCGGCTCGGCGTCGGCGGGGTGCAACCCTGCCGACGGTTCGTCGAGCACGTAGATCACGCCGAAGAGACCCGAGCGCAGCTGGGTGGCGATCCGCAGGCGCTGCATCTCCCCCGGCGACAGTGTCGGCGTTTTGCGACCGAGGCTCAGGTAGCCGAGACCGAGGCCGATGAGCACGTCGATCCTGCCGACGAGGTCGGTGGCGATCGTGACGGCAACTTCAGTCGATTCACCGGACGATGCGGATGACACCGCTGCGGTCGCCGAGCGGATGAGGGTTGTCGGGCGGAGGATCTCCGCGAGCTCGGAGAGCGGAACAGCATTGAGGTCAGCAACGGTGTGACCGGCGAAGGTCACATCGAGTGCCGCACGGGTGAGTCCGCTGCCACCGCACAGGTCGCAGGGGCCAGACTCGACGAACCGAGCGGCACGCGCGCGAGACATCTCACTCTTGGAATCGGCGAGCGCGTGCATGATGTGGCTCTTGGCACTCCAGAACCGGCCCTTGTACGGCTTCGCGACGCGGTCGCGCTGGGGGGTAACTTCAACGACGGGCTGCTCCTCGGTGAACAGGATCCAGTCGCGATCGGCCTGTGGAAGCTCGCGCCAGGGAACGTCGATGTCGTAACCGAGCCCGGCGACGACGTCGCGCAGGTTCTTGCCCTGCCAGGCGCCGGGCCACGCGGTGATCGCACCGTCGCGGATGCTGAGCGACGGATCGTGGACCGCTGACGCTTCGGTCACCGTGTGGGCGATGCCGAGGCCGTGACAGCGCGGGCACGCGCCGGTGGCTGTGTTGGGTGAGAACGAGTCGGACTCGAGCCGCGGCGCCCCCGCCGGGTAGGTGCCTGCACGCGAGAAGAGCATACGCATGGAGTTGGACAGGGTCGTGAGCGTGCCGACCGTCGACCGTGTGCTCGGCGCTCCTCGGCGCTGCTGCAGCGCGACGGCGGGAGGCAGTCCCGTGATCGAGTCGACGTGCGGGTTGTGGCCCTGGGCGATCAGTCGCCGGGCGTACGGCGCGACAGACTCAAGGAATCGGCGCTGCGCCTCCGCGAAGATCGTGCCGAACGCCAGCGATGACTTGCCCGAGCCGGACACCCCGGTGAACGCGACGATGCAGCCGCGGGGCACATCCACGTCCACATCGGTGAGGTTGTTCTCCCGAGCACCGCGCACGCGCACGAAGCCGTCTGACGCGTCCGTGGCGTCGGGAATGATCGGGGCGGGGTCCTGCGTGAGAGTCGACACCGTCTCCACACTATGCGGGTGTGGTTGAAAATGACCGTGGGTCGCGCGCCGGGGCATCCGCACCTACAATAATCGCCCACGCTCCCCGTCCGAGCGCCGCCGCCCCACCGCCGCTCACTGTAAGGTTCAGGAGGGGCTCGACATCCTCGCCACCGTCTTACCGGTGCGCGCGAGGATGCTAACGTCGCTCATCCGCTCGGACTGCGCGGGTGAGGTCAACGTCGAACGAGTCCGTCACATTCGCCGCGAACCAGACTGTGGAGCAGGGCTGGGAGAACACCGCGGGCGATCCGCCGCAAAGATGAGGCATTAGCGAACGACACAGATCGCCGTGCCAACGGCGGCTCGCCGCTCACACCTCCAACTTCCCGTTAGGCCCGCACCATGCACCACTTTCTCCCCTCGCCCATCGCCGCACGGAAGTTCGGTGCCCGCGCCGTGTCCGCCGCCGCCCTCGCACTGCTCCTGTCGGTTTCCACACCGCTCAGCGCCACCGCAGCAGAAGCACCGGTTGCTCTCGCCACGGCCGGAGACTTCGCCGTTCTCGCCGGTTCCGCGGTCACCAACACGGGCCCGTCGGTGATCTCCGGCGACCTCGGTGTGAGCCCCTCCGCCGCGGTCACGGGGTTCCCGCCGGGACGAGTGGACGGGACGATCCACTCGAGCGACACCGTTGCACGCACAGCGCAGAACGACCTGACGACGGCGTACCTCGACGCGGCCGGGCGCCCGGCCTCCGAATCCGGCGTCACGGAACTCGGTGGACGCAGCCTCACCGCCGGAGTGTATGCCGGAGGAGCCCTCAGCCTTACCGGCACGCTGACTCTCGTCGGCGACGCCAGCTCGGTCTTCATCTTCCAATCCGCGAGCACCATCAATTTCGCGTCGAACAGCAACGTCGTCCTCAGCGGCGAGCTGACCGACTGCAACGTTTTCTGGCAGTCCACCTCATCGGCAACTCTCGGCTCGTACTCACACGTCGCCGGCACTGTGATGGCCCTGACATCGATTACGGCGAACACCGGGGCGGATGTCGCCGGTCGACTGCTCGCGAGGAACGGAGCAGTTACGCTCGACGCGAGCACGATCACCGCGCCACGGGACTGCGGCCCTCAGGGTGCCCCACCCGTTTCGGCTCCGCCAGCTGACGAACCGCCCGTAACTGCGCCGCCAGAGGGAACGGCACCTGACGTAGAGCAGCCAGCGGCCACCCTTCCCCCCGAAACGCCATCGGGGGCTACCCCTCCGGTCGTCACCCCACCGGTGAGTGCACCCCCGGCCACCGCAGCGCCCGCCGTTACCCTTCCCGCCGGGGATGACGCCACCACGGCCACGCCGCCGAGCGACAGTGATGGGCCCCGTGAGGAATCCCGCGAGAACAGTGCGGGATCTGACACCCAGACCGTGGCGGCGACAGGTGCCAACGCCGCACTCCTGGCCGCGGTCGCGTCTCTTCTCGTTGCAGCCGGGGCCACGATGGTTGTACTGCGTCGGAGACGCGCGGCGTAATTTCAGAAAAATAACGTTTCGGTAACTAGACGCCGTTACCTTTCCGTTATATATTCAAAGAGCGGAAGTTGTTTGCTGTGGCAGCTGAAGCGGAATGTGATTGCAGGACACTCTTGGTGCAAGGGGAAGGCCGGTCGTAAGCCTCTACGACCGGCCTTCAATCCGTTAACGCCCGGTTTTGCAGCGCATGCACGCGGCCGATTCTATGCGGCGGGGCCGGCCTCATCCGTCTTGCGGTTTCTCTCGTAGAACTCCCGCACCCGGTTGCGATTACCGCAGTCGGCGGACACGCACCAGCGCCGGTTGTGCCGCGGTGAGGTGTCGAGGAAGACCCAGCCACACTCGGCGTCGTGGCACTGGCCGAACGTTGTGGCATCCACCCGCGTGAAGAGGTCAAGAGCCTGAATCGCGATCTGGCGCCGCGGCAGCGACAGGTCGACGGGGAATCTCCACACCCGCTTCCCACCGGCGGAATCGAGACGGCCATCCTGGATTGCGTCGCGGTAGTGGGCGGCAACGGTTTCGCCGTCAGCGTCAGCGAAACCGGCGAGGTAGATCGCTTCCCTCAATTCGCGGACACGGAGTGTTTCGGCTTCCGCCTCGCGGGGACGCTCGCTCGCGAGCAGCTCGAGTTCACGGGTCTCGCCCGCATCGATGAACTCGAACTGGCGAGCCCAGTTAAGGACGTCGCGGTAGCCCACCAGCTCCTCGCTGAACCGCTCCCGGCTCAGCCGCCAGTCGACCGTGTTGACGAGATCAAGCGCGGGATGCCCCGCGATGGTGGAGAACGTTGTGCGGCGCTCGGTGGATGCCATGACGCAATTCTAATAGATTTTGCTTGTATTGCCCATTAGAAATCGGCCATACTCTAATGCATGAATCAGCCATCACTCATTACGCCGGACGCCGTGCAGGAGCGGCGGCAAGTTCGGGACTTTCGGTGGTTCTGGACGGCGCAGGGCGCCTCGTTCACCGGCGACCAGCTGCGCGAATTCACGCTTCCCCTGCTCGCGCTGTACGCCCTGAACGCGTCGGCGACCGACCTCGGCGTCATCAACGCCGCACAGTGGGTGCCCTTCCTTCTGCTTGCACTCCCCCTCGGCGTCCTCATCGATCGCCACCGGCGCCGGCGGTTGCTCATCCTGTCGGACGCAGCGCGCGCGATACTCATCGTCGCGCTCGTCGCTGCTGTGACCCTCGGTGCCCTCAGCGTGCCCGGCCTGGTCGTCGCCGCTGCCGTGCTGGGCATCTTCGCCGTGGTGCACGAGGTGGGCTACCAGTCCGTCATCCCCTCACTCGTGCCCCGGAAGCACCTGGAACAGGCGAACTCGCGCATCCAGGCAACCGTCGCCGCCGCCGATGTCGGGGGCCCGGGACTCGGTGGCCTCATCGTGCAGCTGCTCGGGGCCCCAGCGACGCTCCTGGTGAACGCGTTTGCCTACCTCACGTCGGCGGGAGCACTCGCGGCGATCCGCACCCCCGAGTCGAAACCGGCCACACACGCCAGCCCCAACTTTCTCGCTGAGCTCCGCGCGGGCGTATCGCTGGTGGCACACGACCCGTACCTCAGGTCCAATGTCGGCTTCTCCGCGATCTACAACCCGTTTGCGCAGTGGGTGACCATCCTGCTCGTCGTCCACGCCGTGCGGGAGCTCGGCCTGGAACCGGCCCAGCTCGGACTGGTCTTCTCCATCGGTGCCGCCGGCGCGCTTGCCGGGGCAGCGTTGACCCCACGACTCACCGCGCGGCTCACCGTTGGCCGGATCATGATGCTGTGCGTCACTGTGGAGTGCCTGATGCTCGCCGTCCTGCCGCTGGCGGATGCCTCGTGGGGCACCGTCGCCATCATCGCGTTCCTCGGCGCTGCACTCGCACTCAACGGGGCTGGAACGACGATCTCGAACGTGCTCCTCATCACCATCCGCCAGTTGCGAACCCCCGACGAACTTCTCGGCCGCGTGAACGCCACGATGCGCACGGTGACCTACGGAACCATTCCACTCGGGGCTCTCGCTGGTGGTTTTGCCGGCGACTGGCTCGGCACGCGCCTCGGCATGCTTGTCGGCGGCATCCTGTGCCTGTCCACCATCCTGTGGGTCGCTCTCTCCCCGCTCAGCCGGGTGAAGGCGCTCAACGATGTGAGCCGCGACTAAGCGCAAGCGCGAACGGATGCCGCGGCATCCGTTCGCATACGGCTCGACACCAGCTTCGGATCGATACCCTGAACCCATGTCGAACACCCCGCCGGATACCCGCAGCAGCTCACAACCAGACCGGGCACGTCGGCGCATGCTCACCGGTCTCGTCTGTTTCGGCGGCGGACTACTGCTGGTGGCGAGCGCCGTCGTCTTCGTGCTTGTGCAGCTCGTTGAGTCGAATCCGGTCGCACTGATTCCCGGCATCCTCGTCGCCCTCATCGGCATCGCCGTCAACTTCACTGGGCTCGTACTGATTTACCGCGCCATCACCGGCACAACGCCGAAGAACCGGAACGAGCGAGACGACACCCCCTAGGCTTGATCCGCAAGGAGGCTCAATGACAGACCGCGAACTCGCCGTATCCACGTGGGAATCGTTGTTTCGTGCGCAGGTCGGCGTGTTGCGCGTACTCGGCGCCGAATTTCCCCTGCGCGGCATGTCGTTCAACGAGTACGACGTTCTCTTCAACCTGTCGCTCCAGCCCGACCGCAGGGCACGGCTGCGCGACATCAACCGGCTCGTTCTGCTGAGCCAGCCCAGCGTGAGCCGCCTCATCGACCGGCTCGCCGCGCGCGCACTGGTGTCGAAGCATCCCGACCCCACTGACAAACGTGGCACGATCGTGGCGATGACGGATGATGGCTTCGACAGGTACCGGGACGCCGCACGCCACCACATGGCCACCATCACCGAGCTCATGAGCGCCCTCTCGGACGACGAGTTGCAGCAACTCAAGCAACTCACGACCAAGCTGCGTGGCGAGAGCGGGCACTAGTTCGCCCACACCGGGCGACACCGGCCCGCGCCGGCCCGGGCGGCCCGGGCGGCCGGGCCGTCCCGCTAACGCTCGGCAGCATCCACGGCCATGTCCGATTTCCGCTAGCCGATCGGCATCCGCTGTGAAATGCTCGAAGCATGGACTTCACCGAGCGCTACTCCGCCATCCAGGCGAAGGACTCCCGATTCGACGGGCAGTTCATCACGGCGGTACGCACGACCGGCATCTATTGCCGTCCATCCTGCCCCGCCCGCACACCGAAGTCCGAGAACGTGACTTTCTTCCCGACCAGTGCCGCCGCGCACGAGGCCGGCTACCGCGCGTGCAAGCGCTGCCTCCCCGAAGCCGTGCCGGGCACACCAGCGTGGAACCTCCGCAACGACCTCGCCGCGCGGGCCATGCGGCTCATCGGCGACGGTGTCATCGAGCGTGAAGGTGTCCCCGGGCTGGCCGGCCGGCTCGGCTACTCCAGTCGACACCTCACGAGGATCCTCACCGAAGAGCTCGGCGCCGGGCCGCTCGCGCTGTCGCGCGCCCTGCGCGCGCAGACCGCACGCACGCTGCTGACCTCGACCGACCTGCCCGCGTCCGACGTTGCGTTCGCCGCGGGGTTCTCGAGCATCCGGCAGTTCAACGACACGGTCAGCGAGGTGTTCCAGCTCACTCCCGGTGAGATTCGCAGTCGGCAGAGGCAGTCGAACCGCCCAGTGCCAGGCACCCTGGATCTCGCCCTTCCGTTCCGTCCGCCGTTCGACGCCGCCGGGCTGTTCGGCTGGTTCGTGCCGCGCGCGGTCGCTGGCGTCGAGGTCGCTACAGCGAGCGGGTACCGGCGCACCGTCTCCCTCCCCGGCGGCCCCGGCAGCTTCGAGGTGCGCCTCGACGGCGACGCGCTGCGGTTGCGGGCGACGCTGAGTTCGCTCGGCGACCTGCCCGTGCTCGTGTCGCGGGTGCGACGCCTGTTCGACCTCGACGCGGATCCGATCGCCATCGACCGGGCGCTCGGGGCCGACCCGAGCCTCGCGGCGAGCGTTCTCGCAACCCCCGGCATCCGCCTGCCCGGTGCCCTGGACCCGGAAGAGATGCTCTTCCGCGCCATCATCGGCCAGCAGATCTCGGTTGCCGCAGCCCGGACCCAGCTCAACCGGCTGACCGCGGCAGCGGGCACCCCGGTCGACGGCCCCGAGGGGCCGGAGGGCTTCACCCACCTATTCCCGACCGCAGCGCAGATCGTCGAGCACGGCCGCGATGCCATGGTCGGCCCGCGCTCCAAGATCGACACACTGCTGACCGTGGCCGAGGCTCTCGCGACCGGCGAGTTCTCGATCGGTTTTGGCGACGACGCCGTCGAGCAGCATCGGGCGCTCACCGCGTTCCGCGGCATCGGTGACTGGACGGCGGGTTACCTCAGCATGCGTGTGCTCGGCAATCCCGACGTTTTCCTGCCCGGCGATGTCGCCGTGCGCACCGGTGCGCGCACTCTCGGCCTTCCCGCCGAGCCGCGTGCGCTCACTCGCGACGTCGAACGCTTCGCGCCGTGGCGCTCCTACCTCTGTATGCACCTCTGGCGGAGCGCCGCCACGGCACCGCCGGTATCCCGCCGCTCGAAAACGCCTCCCGTGCCACCGGCAGCCAGGACCCTCGAGGAGATCGCATGACCAGCACGACCCTCCGCCCGCCACACACCGCTCTGGTTCCGTCGTCGACCGCGACCACCGCGCTCAGCCAGACGATGAGCACACCGGACGGCCCATTCACGATCATCGCCCGCGACGACGGAGCAGTGCTCGCCTCCGGCTGGACCACCGACGTCGACGCCCTCACCGCGCGCATCGCCGCGGCGCTTCGGCCAGCAACGGTGACCGCCGGTTCAGTATCCGCAGCGGATGCCGTCACCGCCTACTACGACGGCGACCTCGCCGCCATCGAGAACGTTGCCGTCGAGCAGAGCGGTGGAGAGTTCCGGCTTCGGGGCTGGACCGCGCTCCGCTCAATCGCGCCGGGGCATCCGCTCACCTACCGTCAACTCGCCGAACTGATCGGCAACCCGGCGGCGGTGCGCGCCGCGGCGAGCGTCTGCGCGACCAACACGCCGGCGCTGTTCGTGCCGTGCCACCGGGTGCTGCGCACAGACGGCACCATGGGCGGATTCGCCTGGGGCGTCGATGTGAAGCGGTCGCTGCTCACGCGCGAGGCGCGGCTCACGCTCGTGTGACGCGGCTCGCCGCGAGAACATCACTTCCGGTCGAGAACACCCCGCGCAACTGATGCTCTCGACCGCAACTGATGTTCTCGGCGCGCACCGTCCGCGCCGGTGGCGACTACGCGCCTTCGGAGCCCTGCGCGTGTTCGGCGTGCCAGTCCTGCCGCAGCTTCTTGGACGCTAGCACGGCCTTCGCCTCGGCCTCGATTGCAGCGTCGATGAGCGCGGTGCTGCGCAGCGGCAGCTGGATGGCGTACTCCGCCTTGATGCCGGCCTGCAGCTCACGAACCCGCTCAACCTCCGCGTCGACCTCGGCGCCGTACATGAGTGCCATGTTGCTGAGGTAGAGCCAGAGCAGGAAGACGATCACGCCACCGAGGGTGCCGTATGTCTTGTCGTAACTGCCGAAGTTGGCGACGTAGAAGAAGAATCCGAGGGTGGCGAGAGCCCACACCACAAGTGCGGTCAGTGCACCAACGGTCAGCCACCGGAACCGGTGCTGCTTCACGTTGGGCGTCGCGTAATAGAGCATCGCGAGGATCATCACGGCGAGGAACGCGATCACCGGCCACTTGGCAATATTCCAGACCAGAAGCGCCGTTTCGCCCAGGCCGATCACGCTTCCGACAGCCTCAGCAATGTCACCGCTCAGGACGATCATGAGCGCCATGAGGGTGAGGGTAATGAGCGAGATGACGGTGATCAGGAGGATGACCGGCTGGAATTTAAGGAACGGCCGACCTTCCTGCACGCCGTAGATCCGGTTCATCCCGCGCGAGAACGCCCGGACATAGCCGGATGCCGACCAGATGGCACCGACAAGACCGACGACGAAACCGAGGCCGGCCGCCGGCGTCCTGGTCAGGTCCTCGATGGGGCCCTCCAGGGTCTCGACGGTGTCGCGCGGAGCAATCTCGCTGAAGATTCTGAGCAGACCGTCGGTCACGTTGGTGCCCTGGTTGATGAGCGACAACAGCGAGACGATTGCGAGGATCGCGGGGAACAGCGCGAGAATTGCGAAGTAGGTGAGCGAGGCCGCAATGTCACCGACCTGGTCCTTGGTGAACTCACGGAAGGCACGCGAGTAGACGGCGAGCAGTCCCTTCGGGGTGAGCCTGGCTCGCCGTGGGGCATCCCGATCTGCGTCGGAGTCCTCGGCGAGTTCCTTATCGGACGGCGCAGCGGCGAGGACCGTGTCGTCGTCGTCGCGCGCGGCCTGCGACCGGTCGTCAGCGGTCGTCGCCATGATCGCCCCTCACAATGGCCAGAGTGGCGGCGACAACGATGCCAGCAAGTGTGACGGCGACAGCGATGAGCATGCCCGTCGACACCTTCTCGCGAATGGCCGAAATGGTGGACGCGAGGTCCTCGCGAATCTCCTCGAGATTGAGGATCTGTACCGCCTCACCCATCTCCGGACCGCGGTCTTTGCGGTCAGTGGGCAGCGTCATTCGCACATCGTTTTCGTCAACCATGCACTCACGATATCGGCACTCGAACACTTCGAGGTAGGGGTTGCGATCCGACCGGCATCCGCGGACCCGCGGCGCAAGCCCCTGTGTTCATCCCCCAGTCTCCCTAGTGTTGGGGGGTGCCTTCGATCTCCGTCATCATCCCCGTCTATAACGACGCAGAGTTGCTCCGTACATGCTTGTCGGCCATCGCGGCACAAACCCGGCCAGCCGACGAAGTGATCGTGGTCGACAATGCATCGACGGATGCCTCGACCGACGTGGCACGCCAGGCGGGCGCGCGCATCGTGCCAGAGCCGCACCGCGGGATCCTGTGGGCGACCACCGCAGGTTTCGATGCGGCAACCGGAGACATCCTCGCGAGACTCGACGCCGACTCGGTTCCGCCACCACACTGGCTGGAGCGTATCGAGGCGGACTTCCGGTCGCTGCCCGAAGCATCCGCCATCACGGGAACCGCCTCGTTCTACGGCGGCACCGCATTCTCGCGCTGGTTCGGGCGGTATTGCTTCCTGGGTGCGTACTTCACGCTCATCGCGTACCTGCTCGGCCACCCTCCCCTCTTCGGATCCAACTTCGCGCTCAGGGCCGATGCGTGGCAGCGGATGCGAGACGGCCTCCACCTGTCACGCAACGACATCCACGACGACCTCGATCTCAGCTACCGGATCAAGCCGGACATGCGCGTGGTTTTCGACAGTCGTCTGGGTATGTCGATCTCCGCGCGCCCATTCGGCACCGTTGCTGGCTTTCTCCGGCGGGTGTGGTGGGGGTTCGCCACGGTGTTCGTCAACGAACGAGAGCAGCCATTCTGGCGCCGGCGCGCACAGCGGCGCGCGGCCGGGCTCATCGGCGCTCCGCTCGCGCCCTGGAGAAAAGCTCAAGCAGGTCGCGGCTGAGTTGATGCGGCGCGGTCTCGCAGGGGCTGTGACCCGTGCGGTAGACCGCGATCGTTGCGCCGAGCCTCTGCGCGAACCGGCGATAAAGCCCGAGCGGCCAGAGATCGTGCATCCCCACGGCGACGAGTTTGGGAAACGGTTGAGCGGCGAGGGCGTCGGCCAGGTCGGGTGTCCTCGACAGCAGGCCCATGACCTGCCGATGTGCCTCCTTGCGGGTGAGCGCAAAACGCGCTCGCACGAACCGTAACCGGCCCGGAGGAACCCGCTGCACGTTCCACACGATCCCGAGCTTCATCAACAGCGCGCTCCCCCGCGCGTCGACGAAGCGATCGAGCCAGCCGATTCGTTTGATCGAGCGGTAGGCCCTGCCGGAAACGGGGGGCGTGCTGAGCAGGGTGAGACTCGAAATGAGGTCAGGCCGGCGCGCGGCGACGAGCTGCGCGACGACGCCGGCAAACGAGTATCCGAGGAGGTGTACGGGCGTGCTGCCCGCCTCGAGAAAAGCAATCAGGTCGTCCACGAACAGGTCATAGTCGTATTCGGGGCGAGGCGGGCGGAGGTTCTCCGGTCCCGCTTGCCACGATTCGTATTGCCCCGCCATGTCGAAGCTCTGCACGAAATACCCGGCCGAGACGAGCTGCGGCATCACGAACCGGAAATCCTCTTTCGAACCGGTCACCCCCGGGACGAGGACCGCTCGTTCTGTTGACGGGATCCCGGACTCCAGAGCGGCGAGCGGACCGCTTGGTGCGCTGAACGTCCAGCGGCGAGCGCCGGGTACGACGCGGTCCCAGTCCACGTCCGGCAGGCTCTCATCGAGTCTGGTCGGCAGGTCGCGCTCTGGCATGCAGACAATGTAGCCCGACAACGCCGTGCACCACAGGGCCAGTTCCGCCCCGGCGAGAGCAACAACGCGGTCCGCTTCCGCCCGGTTGCTTTCACGGTGCCACACTGTCCGCGGTTTGACCCCGCGTGCGACGCCGTGCAGACTGGCCGTTCACCGTCACCGGGTCAGCAACTGGCCCACGAGCTGAGGAGAAACCATGTCGAATATCGGCGACGATAACCCGGATGCCCCGGACGCAGCCCTCCTCGGACCCGGCAGCACCGCGACGGGCGGCGGAACGTCGCAAGGTTCCGTACCGGAAAGCGCTGAGGGCGAGGACCACATTCCTCCCCTGAACCGGCCGGACGTGAACAAGGACTCTGCCCCTGACAGCGACGCCGCTACGGACGCCGACGGCGCCTGATCACGCCAGTGCAGCGGCATCCGTTGTCAAGGCCTTGAGACCGGCCCGGGCAGCGCTTAGTGTGAAACTGTCCGACCACACTGTGGTTCGCAACGACAGAAAGCGAGAAGCCTATGGGACTCGGAGACAAGATCGGCAACAGCGCTGAAGAAGCGATGGGCAAGGCCAAGGAAGGCCTTGGCGGAGCTACCGACAACGAAAAACTTCAGGCTGATGGCCAAAAAGACCAAAGCAAGGCAAACCTCAAGCAGGCTGGCGAACACGTGAAGGATGCCTTCAACAAGTAGGCCAGTCGTGGCCCGGTTTCACCTCAGGTGGGACCGGGCCATTTGCATGCGTGGGCACCGCGCATGAACATTCAGATGTCGAGCGCCTCGCCGCGCTGCAGTCGCCTGCGGTCCTTCCGGGTGACGACCACGAGCGGGCCCTTCCGGAGAAAACGCGCGCGAGCGAAGAGGTAGAACCCGTACGCGACAAAGCCGCTCGCCACCACGACGAGCAGAGCTCCGCCAAGGGGGAGAAACGCGACAACCCGCAGCGCGCCATCGACGCCGCGCGCGGCATCCGGATCGGCAAATGCCGCGGCCCAGAGGAACAGCACGCCGGAGATCACGAGTGCGACACCCTTTGCCGTGTGCCCGATGAGCCCCAGCGTGACGACGACGTGTGAGCGGGCGCCGGAGAGCGGCTCGAGTTCCTCGCGGAAATTGCGCGAAAGCCCGCGGAAGATCAGGGTCCCGCCAACCGTGCCGACGAGCACACCGACAGCGACGAGCGCGAAGACCCCACCGGGGGTGTTGAGCAGGTCAGCACTGAGCGTTTGCGAAACCTCGGAGCCCTTGTGCCGGCCGCCGAGGGCATAGAGCGACGTCACCATGGCGATACCCGTGTAGCCGAGCCCCTTGGCGACGTTGGTCCACCGGCGAAGAAGAACGAGCCCCCGGTGAATCGAATAGACCCGCGCCGCCTCGCTGCCCTGCAGGATGGCGAGGCCGAGGAACGATGCTGAAGCCGCCCAGAGCAGGACGCTGCCGACCGGGGTGGAACCCACAGCGGTGAGAGCCCCCGACTGGTCGGCCTGGCCAGAGGCGCCCCAGGCGATGCCGATGGCGATACAGCCGATGAGAATGTGAATGATCCCGTTGGCGACGAGTCCTGCACGAGCGGCGATCCGCACCTTGGGATCGCCGTTCGCGCGCTCCGCGGCGTCCTTGATGCGCTCGCTCGCGGTGTCGCGAAGTTGCGTCACGCGATCAGCCACCGCTCCGTCGCTCATCGCGGCATCGTGGCGGGTTGGCCGTACCGCGGTGCCGGGAGCGAATGTGTCACACGACCATTCTCTCCCGTCTACCGGTACGTTCTCGCGATGACCCACTGACCGTCGTCCTGGATGGCATCCACGACCACGGATTCTCCCTCGTCGTCGGTGACCTGGAATCGCCACCCGATGCGCACGACGGGCGAGTGCGTGAGCAGCGGGTGAGCGAAATCGGGTTCGCCGTAGATCCCTGTCGGGGTGTCGGAGACCCGCCACCGTTTGTCTTGCCAGAACATTCGCAACGGCCGATCACCGTCGGTCCACACCGTCGCGGTTCGATCCCTCACGCCGTTCATTGTGACTCCCTGATGCGTATCTATGTTCGAATGTTAAGGAGCATAGACAGCTTTGTTGCGACACGCCAAGCGCTCTATGTAAAAAGTCCACCGACTCGCTCGCACCCGACGCACTTGCCTCCAGGGCACGGTCAACCGAGACTGGAAACCCATCCCCCACCCGGTACAGCTCCGCGGTGTTCCAGCTTCACTCTCTGCGAAAGGCCACACAGTGCGGATTCTCTTCATTCGGCACGGTCAGACCCCATCCAACGTGCGTGGCCTGCTCGACACCGCCTATCCCGGGCCGGGACTGACGGCGCTCGGCACTCGTCAGGCGCGCGCCATTCCCCGTGCGCTCCGCGCCGAGAACATCGAAGAACTGTTCGCATCCACACTCATCAGGACCCAGCTCACCGCCGAACCCCTCGCCGTCGATCGCGGCCTCGACACCCGCATCATCGATGGCATCCACGAAATTCACGCGGGATCACTCGAGGGACACAGTGATCACAAGTCGCATCTGGCGTACCTGGAAACCGTCTTCGCCTGGGCGGCCGGCGATCTCTCCCGCTCCATGCCGGGCGGATACGACGGCCACGAATTCTTCGAGAGATTTGACGGCGCCGTCGAGCGGGTAGCGCAGGGAGGTACGTCGACGGCGGCCGTGGTCAGCCATGGCGCGGCCATCCGCACCTGGGTCGCCGCTCGCGCCGCGAACATCGACGGGGATTACGCCGCCGAGCATCCGCTGTCGAACACGGGCGTCATCATCGTGACCGGCAGCCCGGTCGACGGCTGGAACGTTGTGGAGTGGGACGGGGATCCCATCGGCGGCCACGACCTCTTCGACGCCTCAGCGGATGACGCGACCGGCGAAGTTGTGGGCTGAGCACGGGGCACTCCCAGCACGGGCACTCCCAGCACGGGCACTCCAGGCCAGGCGCGGCGCCGGGATCACTCCCTCAAGGGCCGACCACCCGTGTCGATCTGCCCGTCGGCCACGAGCCACCGCACGCCGTCCGCGATCGTTGCCGCCGAGGTGAAGCGCGGCGCATAGCCGAAGTCAGTCGCTGCCGCCGCGATGCTCATTGACGGGCTGCGGGAGATGTGCTCGCGTGACGCGTCCGCGTGTTCCGGTGTCAGCGTGGCGAGGAATTCCTCGAGCGGGGCGAACCGGAGTCGCGGCTCGCGGCCGAACCAGCGCGCGGCGGTCTCTGCGATTCCGCGGAGCGTCATGGCCCGTTCCGACACCACATGGTAGCTCTTCCCCGCCACAGCGCCAGGGTGCTCGATCGCCTTGTGGAACGCCTGCGCGACGTCATCCGCGTGAACGTGGTGCACGGTCTCGAGCCCGAGATTCGGGAGGACCAGCGTCTCGCCGGCGGCGAGGGTCTCCCACACGCCGGTGTCGAAGTTTCCCTGCGCGTTGACCATGGGCCAGCCTGGGCCTGAAATGTGCCCGGGGTGCAGAACCGCGGTCCGCAGGCCGCCGTTTCGGGTTTCAGCCGCAAGGAGGGCCTCGATCGCCGCCTTGTTGATTCCGTAGTCGCCGATGGGGTTCCTGTCGTCCGACTCGCGGGTCGGCACGGAGACCGCCGGCCCGTGCACCCAGATCGTTCCCGCGCTGAGGAGAATCTCGACCCGCCCGCGGAGAGCCTCGACGAGTTGCGCGGCAGAACTCTCGGTGAAACACATCATGTCGACGACGATGTCGGCGTTGAGGTCGGCGACCGCGCCCGCGAACGTGCCGTCGGTATCACCGGCTTTGCGATCGAGTTCGACCCGCCGCACCTGTCGCCACGCGGCATCCTCTCGATACGGTGAGCGGATGCCGCGGCTCACCGCGATGACATCGTGGCCGGCCGCAACCAACCGGGGAACGAGAGCGCTTCCGACGTGGCCGGTTGCACCGATGACGACGATCCGTGGCATGTTCTGCACCTTCCGCTGGCAAGTGGATGGGGCGAGCTTATGCCACCGATGATCCCGGCGGCGGGGACGGTGACGGAAACTCCGGCCGGTACTCGGCGAGTGTGCGTCGGAAGTGCCGGTTCCCCAGCCAGAAGCACAGGACCAGGAAGACGACAGCGACGCCGAGTCCGATCGCGACAGCCATCAGTGTTGAGGACGTGAACACCATGGTGATCGCGGCGGTGAGAAGGCCGAGCAATGCCGTATTGATGAGGATGATGAAGAACATGGTGCTGCCGAGGAACTGGCTCAGGTTCCGCTTCGGCGTAAAGAAGTAATAGGTCTGCTGGACTCCGGCGAAGTCATCGTACGGGGACGACAGGAGCACCCTGCCGATATCGCCGTCGAGTTCCACATACGCACCTCGCAGCCGGTTCATGGCGACGACGTACATGAGATCCTCCATGCCGATGTTGATCACCCGCACCTGCGTGAGAAGGCCAACCAGAACGATGAAGGCCAGCACGCCAATGGCGAAAGCGATGAAAGCCTCCGAGAAGCCGGTGGCCTGGCCGACGAGCGCGAGGCTGACCAGCCCGGCGGAAACGAGCGTCAGGAGGATTCCGATCCGGGAGAGTACTTCGCTCTGTGCCGTGCCGCGCGCAGCAAGCAACCCCCAGTGCTCGGTTGCGAGCAACTGGGCGCGCACGCTCGGCGGGGCGGGCTGCTCGAAGTGCGGACCAGCCGCGTCCTCGGCCATGCCGCCATTCTCCGCCTGTTCCCCGCCTTTCGGTAGGAGGAAAGGCGGGCAAATAAAAGCTCAGGAGCCGCGGAGCTCGCCGCGGACTATCGAGTCACCCGAGTGGGCCGGATTCCCGTCGACGGGCTCCCGCGACACATCGACCACTGTGTAGCGGGACAGGTCCACACCCTCGGGAATCAGGAATGTGCCCGACTCGCCACCGAGCAGTCCGAGGCTGACCAGCCCGGACGTTTCGGGATCGATGAGCCACACCTCCGTCAGCCCCTCCCCGGGTGCCGCGACGTCCACGACGATGCGGCGCGTGCCTGAACCGGTCTCCTCGACGCGTGCCGATCCTGAAACGTCCCAATCGGGGAACGGTTCAAGCTCAGCCTGGGCCAGGAGTCGCGGATCATCGGGCCGGGAGAACAGCACTGTGCCTGCAATCCCCGCGATCAGTCCGACCACGAGCGCCGCCGCAACGAGCAGGGCTGTCACCGGGCGGGGCATCCCCCTGCGGCGTTCGCGCCGGGGCCGGTCGGGCGACGCGCCCCGTGAGGCCGTCTCTCGGGGAGGTTCGACGCTGCTAACCACGGGCTGTGTAGCGACGTCGCGCGGAACCGGTTCGAGTTCCGGCGACAGGTCGAGTTCTGCGTGGATCCGCTGCCACACGGAATCGGGTGGTTCAACGAGATCGGTGGCGTCGCTGGAGCGTCCCGCGCTCACGAGACGCTGCAAAGCGCTCAGCTCCGCGCCACACACGGAACAGGCATCGAGGTGCTCTCGCTGTGCGGCATCCGGTGTGACTTCTCCGAGGGAGTAGAGAATCAGCTCGTCATCATCGAGGTGCGTCATCAGCCACCTCCAATCGTGTGCGCAACTTGCCGAGACTTCGCCGGATATGACTCTTCACGGTGCCCAGGGGGATTCCTGTGGTCTCTGCGATCTCCGAGTGTGTCAGGTCGCCGTAAAACGCGAGCGCCATGACGCGCCGGGGAACCGGGTCGAGGCGTTCCAGCTCGTCGGCAATCATCAGCCGGTCGGCGACATCCACGATTTCGGGTTGTGCGCTTGTGCCCGCGGCATCCGCCCAGCTCTCCTCGATTCTTCGAAGGCGTGAGCGTGCTTCGAGCGCATCGGCGATGCGCCTGCGGGTGATTCCGACGAGCCAGGCGCCGAGCGACCCCTTGGTCTCATCGAAGGTTTCGCGACCGCGCCACGCTGCGATGAATACCTGTTGTGTCACATCCTCAGCGTCGGCATCGACGCCGAGGACCCGTCGGGCCAGGGAATACACGACGCGTGAGAATCGGGCGTATGCGTCGGCGAGCGCTCGCTCGTCACCCGCACTGAATCGCGCGGCGATATCGGCATCAGGGTGGTCCGTCACGTCGGTGTGTGACCTCTCGGTCCGGAGTCGCGGTTGAGACGTTGGAGTCGGTCGGTGCTCAGTTGAGCGCGCCGCCACCGATAGTCTCGACCATTCACCTCCCCGAGACCAGCCCCGCCCGTCGTCGAGCCGGGCTGGAGTGTGATCCGCTGACATCGCGTCCCGCCGTCGTGCCGTGCTGAATCCCGGCGGACGCCGGGATATGAGAAAGCGGGATGCGCCGCCGGAACCCAAGACAGAGGCACCCGGCCAGGATCAGGCGGACACACCCGCGCTCTCACAGGTACTTCCGCCTCAGCGCACGGTTTGGATGCACCCACGCTGAAATAGTGTGGAAGTTTTTTTGGCTATGGCGCTGGCTCTGCGACTGTCGTATGCTCCTTCGCGGGAGGCACCCATTCGGGGCATAGAGATGCCATGACAAAGGAGTGCCGAACATGAAAAAGAAGAACACAGTCTCCGCGATCGTCGCCGCCGCAGCGGCCCTGATCCTCGTCGGACCGATCGCGCCAGCGAGTGCGCACGGCTCCACACCCCCCACCGGCTCCATCGTCGACGTCGCTGTCGCGGCATCCGGTGGTGGAACCCCCGACAACAACCCGTACGACTACGATCTGCTGATCCAGGCGTTGGGAGCCACCGGGCTGGCACCGGTGCTCGCAGACACCTCGCGTCGGTTCACGGTCTTTGCACCGAACGACCGCGCGTTTACCCGGCTCGTGACAGATCTGACCGGTGCGGCGCCCGCGAGTGAGGCTGCAGCGCTGACGACGATCACGACAGCACTCACCACGGAACAGATCAGCAACGTCCTGCTGTACCACGTGGTGCCCGACCGCTCACTTGGAGCGATCGAGGTTCTCCTCTCCAAGTCCATCACCATGGCGAATGGAGGGGTGATCAAACCACGGCTGACCACGCTCCGCGACGAGAACACGAGTCTTCGCGACCCGCGCCTCATCCTGAAGCAGCTCAACATCCGCGCGAGCAATGGAGTTCTGCACGGCATTGACCGGGTGCTCGTACCCGCGGTTCTCTAACCGACGGGGCCCGAAGGCGGTCGACGCCCTCCTGGAGAGCGTCGGCCCCTTTCGGGCTGAGTATTACTTCGCCAGGGACTGGTCGTGCTCGTCGTGCGCCCGCTTGAGAAGCGCCATGAGTTCCGCCTCGTCGCGAACCCACTGACGGTACTTGGGCTGCAGGGAACGGATGGCCTCCTCCTCGACCACGAGCTGGGCGAAGATGCGATTACGCTCGCTCTGGTCGGCCGTGTATTCGAGGTCGACGTATGAGGTTGCGTGGCGGCGCGCTCCGGAGATCGCGGCATGCGCTTTGCCCTTCGGACTCACCATTGACGCAACGACAGTGACGACGAGTACGCCAAGGATGAAGGTCAGCGAGACGCCGGTGCTGATCTCGACAACGGGAACGTGCTCACCGTTGTTGATGAACGGCACGTTGTTCTCGTGCAGCGCGTGCAGGATCAGCTTGACGCCGATGAATCCGAGAATCGCGGCGAGGCCGTATGACAGGTAAACGAGGCGGTCGAGGAGCCCGTCAATGAGGAAGAAGAGCTGGCGAAGCCCGAGCAGCGAGAACGCCGTCGCAGTGAACACGATGAAGACGTCCTGCGTGAGTCCGAAGATTGCCGGGATCGAGTCGAGCGCGAAGAGAATGTCGGTTCCACCGATGGCCACCATGACGAGGAGCATCGGAGTGAGAACGCGCCTCCCGTTCTCGACAGTGAAGAGCTTGTCTCCGTCGTAGTGCTCGGATGTCGGGAGCACTTTCTTCGCCAACCGGATGATGAGGTTGTCTGCCTCGTCCTTTTCGTCTTTCTTCGGCTTGAGCATGTTGCCCGCCGTGAGCAGGAGGATGAGTCCGAAGAAGTAGAAAACCCAGGCAAACGAGTTGATGAGCGCTGCGCCGAGGAAGATGAACGCGGTGCGCGCGATGAGCGAGAACACTATGCCGAACAGCAGCACCTTTTGCTGGTCTTCACGGGGAACCCGGAAGCTCGACATGATGATCAGGAAGACGAAGAGGTTGTCGACAGACAGCGCCTTCTCGGTGATGTAGCCGGCGAAATACTCCGAGCCGGGGCCGGTGCCTCCGAAAATGAGAACTCCGAGGCCGAAAACTACCGCGATGCCGATGTAGATCGACGACCAGATCGCTGCTTCCTTGAGCGTCGGAACGTGGGCCTTGCGCACGTGGAAGAAAAAGTCGAACGCCAGCAGCGCCAGGATGAAGACGATAGTGAGAGTCCAGATCAGGGGTGATACCTGCACGGTTCTGCTTTCGTTCGAGGCCGGCAATCGGTGCGCGCACCGCGGAGTCAGGACAAGCCTACGCGGGAGGGGTCTCGGGGTTCCAGAACGGATGCCGCGGCCAGCGATGCACGCCACAGATCTGCAGCGGCACGATCAGCTGCTCGAAGCCCCCAACTGCCTGAGCAAGGCTGCGAACTGGGCGCGCTGCTGGCTGGTCAGCACCTCGAGCTCGTCCGCCTCGAGCCGAACGAGAGCGATCATCGCTGCATCGACGCGCGCCGTGCCCTCGGCCGTCAAACGCGCCAGGTTGCTTCTGCCGTCATTGGGGTTCGGCTTACGCACGATCAAACCGCGCTCGTGGAGGTTTTCCAGGCGGTTGGTCATCGCGGGAGTCCCGATCATGGTTGCTCGCGAGAGCGCCATCGGACTCATTTCGTGGGGAGGGTCGACGCGCCGAAGCGCGGCCAGGACGTCGAATTCCCAGCTGCTCAGATCCGCTCGGCGGAACGCCTCTGCCCTCAGTTCGTTCAGGCGGAGCGCGACGCGACGAAGGCGCGACATCACATCAAGCGGAGTGAAGTCGATCTCCGGGATGCGCGTAGCCCAGGCGTCAACGAGCAGGTCCACCTCGTCGTCGTCGTTCATACCGCCCACATCCCTCGAAGAACCCGCCGACGCGGTGATCCGCACAACGCCATGCGGTAAGTCTGCAGACTTCCCCATCCGCCGTGCAACCGGCACACCGAGTGGCATCGAGTTGGGGCCGCAAGAGACGCGCGACTGAGCCAGCCGCAACCGCGGCCAGTGCTCAGCCCCGGGTCTTTACGTTCCCGTTGATGATGGATATGCGGAGCTCGTCCAGCCGCGCCTCGAGCTCGTCCGGAATCTCTGCCTCGAATTCGCCGAATCCGGCGAGGCCCGTCGCCTCGTTGTCGAGGCCTCCCACATACGGCGTCGGGTCGAATTCGCCGGTGCTCGCCTCATCGATGATCGAGACGACCGCGTTCGTCATCCGTTTCTCAACGCTCGTCAGCGCAATGTCAGCAAAGTCGGGTGCGGTGACGGAGATATCGGAATCGACACCGATCAGCATTGCGCTGTTTCCGTTGTCACGGATCGCCTCGGCCGCAGCGACGAAGAGCGGGCCTGCGACAGGGAACAGTACATCTGCACCCTGATCGATCTGCACCTGGGAGATCGACTTCGCCTGCACCTGGTTCACGAAGTCGCCGACGAAGGTACCGACCTGCTCTTCGGCGTCCCACCCGGCGACCTTCGTCGGGGTCTGGTTCTCCTCCGCCCATGCCTGTGCCCCGTAGTAGTAGCCGTCCATGAACGACGTGACGGATTCGTTTTGGACGGCACCGAACGTGCCGATCGTGTGGGTCTTCGATTGGGCGGCTGCGAGGTAACCGGCGAGGTAGCTCGACTCGTCCATCAGGTACGTCACCGGCTTGAAGTTTGTAATCGATTCTTCGGTCTGGAAACCATCGACAGACACAAAGTTGATGTCGGGGTTCGCCGCAGCAGCGGCGTTTGCTCCCGCGTTGGCGTCGAAACCGACGCTGAAGATCAGGTTGCAGTCCTGCTCGATGAGGCTGTCGAGGCCCGGCGCGAAATCGTCGGAGGTGTCGGCCTCGAAAGCAATGGTCGCGACCCCCAGCTCTGCTTCGGCCCGGTCCAGCCCGTCGCGAACCTGCTCATTGAACGAGTTGTCGTTCCAGCCGCCAGCACCAGACACAGCACAGGCGAGGAAGTCTCCCGAATCCCCTGCGCCCTCCGGAGCGGCGCTATCGGGCGCCTGGCCACACGCGACCAGGGCCGGGAGGGCGAGAAAAACCAGGGTCGCCGTCGCTATTGCACGGGAGGAGCGGGAAGTCACAGGTATATCCAATCCGAAGGCAGGTTGGTACGATATAGATCCAATTGGCAATATTGGTATCATGGTTCTTCGCGAATCGGCTTGTCAATGAGCAATACAACGCTTGTGGTTGCACCGGAGGGAGTCATCGATGTCCGAGGCCATGGTTGGGTATGTTCGGAGCCACCTCGGCGGATCCGCGCCACTCTACTTACAGGTCCGGGATGCGATCGAGAGCTTCATCGAAACCGATGAGCTTCCGCATGGCACCCAGCTGCCGGTTGAGCGCTCACTCGCGGATGCCCTCGGGGTCTCCCGCGTCACGGTACGCAAGGCATACGAGGGCCTCGAACGCCACGGCGTTGTGGCTCGTCGCCGTGGCGCAGGGACCTTTGTCCAACGGAACCAGGTCCAGGGCAGCCTTCGGCTTCTCTCCGGCCTGAGTGATGAAGTCGGCGGCGGAGTCGACACGATCCGAACCCGTGTCGTCGAGCTGGGCTACCACGCTCCCAGCGCGAGCGCCAGACGCGAACTGGGGGTCCCCGACGATGCCCTGTCGACCATCAGGCTCGCGCGCGTCCGTTACATCGGCGACGTCGCCAGCACCTACGAGGTGTCATGGATGCCGGCGGCAATCGGTGCCAGCCTGCTCGGCACCGACATGACCGATAAGTCCCTGTTCCGGCTGCTTGTCGACGAGCAGGGAATCACCCTCGATCACGCCACCGAGACGCTCAGGGCGACCTCACTCGATCGGTTCGAGGCAGAACAGCTCGAGTGCGCACCCGGAACGGCCGTCTTCCTGATCAATCGCACGACGTTCGACTCCGGCGGAAAGCCGGTCGAATACGCCGAGACCCTGCTTCGCGGGGACCGGTTCTACTACGTCACGACTCTCCACGCGGCAGACCAGTTACTCGCTGATCCCGGCAGGGTTACCACGGCGTTCACGCAGGAAAGCGCGTGACGGCATCCGTACCCCGTAGGCTCCGCGACCTGACCCTTCTGCCCGGCCCCGGCGGCACGACGATCGTCGTGGCCTGCGATTCGGTCGGAGGGATCGGTGAACTGCCCGGAGACACTTTTCTCACCGAGAACAGGACAGTCGCCCACTTCGGCGCCCGGGTGCCGCTTCTGGAACTGATCTGCGCCGGCGCGAAACCATCGCTGATCGTCAATACGCTCTCCCTCTCGCTCGGGGCGGGTGGCCTGGAGATGATCGCGGAGTTCCGCGCACTGGCCGGCGAACTGGGGCTCGACCCCGACACCGGCGTCACGGGGTCCACCGAGGATAACGTGACGGTGACAGCCACGGGCTTCGGTGTCACCGCCATCGGCACCGCGTCGGCGCTCACCGTCGGCAGCACCGAACCCGGCGACAGCATCCTCTGCGTCGGTGTGCCACTGAGCGCTCCGGAACACCGGCTGGTCGTCGGCGACCCACGGATGCCGTCACTCGCGGAAACCCTCCGCATCGCCGCGACAGCGGGAGTGCACGAGTGCCTGCCCGTCGGGTCTCGGGGAATCCTGGCCGAACTGGCCGACCTTCTCAGCCCCTCCGGGCTCGCCGCCGAGCCTGTCGCTCACGACCTCGACGTGCACGCGACAGCGGGGCCGTCCACCTGCGTGCTCGTTTCGGCGACATCCGCTGCCGAAACCGTGCTGAGAAGCATCCGCCCCGACCTTCCGATCACGCGCATCGCCACCGTCAACTGCCCCAGACCGGAGCCCTCCAGATGACCTCCCAGACGTCGACACCGTCGACCCTCAACCCCATCCTGCTCGACCGCGCGCTCGGGACCGTCTACGGGGTAGCGCTCGGCGATGCGATGGGGATGCCGGGAGAACTGTGGTCCCGGAAGCACATCCAGGACCACTTCGGACGCATCGACAGGTTTCTCGACGGGCCGGACGGCCACTTCGTCGTGGATGGTTTCGTGGCGGGACAGGTGACGGATGACACGCAACAGATGCTGATGCTCGCTGAGTCGATGCTCTCGACCGGCGGAACCGTCGACGTGGTCACGCTCGCCAGGGACCTCGTCGCCTGGGCGGACCGGGTCGGCGCGTCAGAAGGGCACTTCCTCGGACCGACAAGCGCCCGGGTGATTACGGCCCTCCGCAACGGTGCGGATGCCACGGCCACCGGGGTGGCAGGAACGACAAACGGCGCCGCCATGCGGATTGCGCCCATCGGCATCGTCGGCATGCGGGGTGGAAACCTCGATTGCCTCGTCAACCAGGTCGAGGCGTCGTGCCGCATTGCCCACGGGACCAACATCGCCATCGCCGGGGCCGCGATGGTGGCCGGCTACATCGACAGTGCGATTACATCGGCGCTCACGGCAGATTCGGCCGTCGCCGCCACCGTCGAGACCGCGGCGAAAGCAGCTCTCGATGCGGGATATCGAGGGATGCAGCGGGGCGAAGACGTTGCTGGAGCGTCACTGACCGCACGCGCCGAATGGGGAATCACGCTCGCGGGCATGGGCATCGACGACGATGCGTTTCTCGAGAACATCTACAATATTGTCGGCAGTGGTACGGAAACCACGGAGTCCGTACCGGCCGCGATTGCCCTCGCTGTCAGGGCACAGGCTGATCCGCACCGCTGCGCGCTCCTCGCCGCCAACCTCGGTGGCGATACCGACACGATCGGGGCCATGGCCGTCGGCATGGCGGGAGCGGTTGGAGGGTTTGCGTCGATCGACGCGGACCTCGTCACCACACTCGACCGGGTGAACGGGCTTCCGTTCGCCGATGTCGCCACCCGGCTCGCCGCCCTGAGGCAGAGCTCCACCGAATAAGGCAAGGCATGAAACCGCTCGTCGAACTGCACGTCCATATCGAAGGCACCCTCGAACCAGAAATGGTGTTCGACCTCGCGGCCCGAAACAACATCCGGCTCCCCTACGCCAGCGTCGCCGCGCTGCGCGAGCTGATGCAGTTCGACGACCTCCCCTCGTTCCTCGACCTGTACTACGAGTGCTGTGCGGTTCTCCGCACCCCCGAGGACTTCCGCGACCTGATGCTCGCGTACCTCCGCCGGGCAGCTGCGGCCGGTGTCGCTCACGCCGAGATCTTCTTCGACCCGCAGACGCACACCCTCAGGGGCGTGCCCATCGACGACGTCATCGATGGGCTGCTCGACGGCATCGCGGCCGCGCACCACGATCTCGGGGTGACAGCCGGACTCATCCTGTGCTTCCTTCGTGACCGCCCGGTCGCCGAGGCCGCGGCAACCCTCGAGTCAGCCGCACACCGGGCGGGCGATCTGCTCGGCGTCGGACTCGATTCGGCCGAGGTCGGCTACCCGCCGCACCTGTTCGCCGACGTGTTCGAGCGAGCCCGCGAACTGGGACTCCGAGCAGTTGCGCACGCTGGCGAAGAGGGCCCGGCGGAGTACGTTCTTGAGGCACTCGACGTGTTACGGGCTGAACGCATCGATCACGGCATCCGTTCGATGGACGACCCGGCGCTGGTCGAGCGCCTGCGGAGCGAGCAGACGCCCCTCACCATCTGCCCGTTCTCGAATGTGCGGTTGCGTGCGGTGGCGGATCTCGCCCGGCACCCGTTGAAGCGGATGCTGGATGCCGGGCTTAACGTCTCGATTCACTCCGACGATCCCGCGTACTTCGGGGGTTACATCGATGACAACTATCGCGAGGTCGAAGCGGCGCTCGGTTTGTCGGCCGCTGACCTCGACACGCTGGCCACGAATGCGATCAACTCGGCGTTCATCACCGAGGAGCGGCGCGGTGAGCTGCGGGGCGAGAGGCTCGTCGTAACCGGCGGGCGTCGCGAGTTTTCCATCTAGTCCCCGTGAAGCCGGGGGTATGACAGGGCCCCGAATGTTTTCGTTGAAGCGACTTAGGCTGACGTCGTGAGCCGCAGAGAGGTTCACGACGACAGCACGAGGAGAGCCGCTCATGACCACAATCGGTATTCTGGGCGCCGGCCAGGCGGGAAGCACTCTCGCCCGCGCGGCGATTGCGGCGGGCTATGACATCGTCATCGCCAATTCCCGTGGCCCGGAGACGCTGAGGGGCCTCGTCAGAGCGCTGGGTCCGATGGCGCGTGCGGCGTCAGCCGCGGATGCTGCCGCTGCTGCGGACTTCGCCGTTGCCGCCTTCCGGTACACGCCGACCGACACGCTGCCCGTCGCGGAGCTGGCGGGGAAGGTCGTGATCGACAACAACAACTACATGCCCTGGCGCGACGGTAACTTTCCCGAGGTGACTTCGGGACGAAAGACGATTCATGAGTTGCGGCAGGAACAATTGCCCGAGTCTATGGTCACGAAGGCTTTTACTCACATCCAGTTTCACGAGCGCCACCTGATCCGTGTTCCGAGCGATGCACTCCCGGCGATACTCCGGCTGGCGAGGCCAGCGGGCGCACCCGACCGGAAGGCGCTGGTGGTCTCGAGCAACTACCCGGAAGCTGTCGAGCTGGTGACTCGCTTCTACGACGACCTCGGATTCGACGCGGTCGACAACAGCCCGCTGAGCGAATCGTGGCGCAGCGCGCCCGGCACACCGATGTGGCGCCACCACGTCGACGGGCAGAGCCGCGACGAACTCATGCGCAATCTACAGCGCGCCGAGCGCATCACTTCCTGACTGCTGGCACCCGACGCGCATCCCACAGCCCGGTGGCCCCGGGCTCATAACCCCCGGCGCGTGCGCCTCCGCGGACAGCGCCGCCAACCCGAACAGGAGATGTGTCCCATGAATGAGCAGACCGGGCTCAGCCCGGAAACCACTGAGCCGCGCCGAGGTTATCGCCTCAAAGTAGATGTGTGGGCCGATGTGATGTGCCCCTGGTGCTACATCGGAAAGCGACGGCTGGAAGAGGCTGCACGAATCTTCGGTGCCGCTGAGCCGGGCGAGGCCCGCGACATCGACATCGAGTTCCACAGTTTTGAACTCGAGCCGGACATCGCTATCGGGCACACGCAGCGCGTATTCGACTTCAACGTTATGACTAAGGGGATGAGTCCAAACAGTGCCAGCGCGCTCCTGTCCCGGATCACCACCCGGGCTCGCGCCGTCGGCCTCGACCTGCACTTCGACACCGCGCTGCTCACGAACACGTCGCTCGCGCACCAGCTCATCCACTACGGCAAAGCGCGCGGCAAGCAGCTTCAGACAGAGGAGGCCCTGTTTGCCGCCTACTTCACCCAGGGCCGCAATATCTCCGACATCGAAGAACTCGGCCGGATCGCCGGGGAGCTCGGCCTCGACGCTGTGGACGCCATCCGTTCGCTGGAGTCCAACGAATACCTGGACGCGGTCCGCGCTGATGAAGCCCGAGCCCGGTCCTACGGGATCAACAGTGTTCCCTTCTTCGTCATCGACGGCAGATACGGCGTTGAAGGCGTCCAGAGCGCGGCGGCCATCACCAACGCGCTGGAGCGAGCGTGGGCGGAGAGAGATGGAACGGCCGCCGCTTGAGCGGCCCGAAATTTGTCTTAACGACTCGCCACTGGAACTCTGACGCGAGCATCACGTTCACCGTTGGAGGCTTTTTGATCGCCCTCGGGGGCTTTCTGGTGCGCTGATTCGTCGATGGCTTCGGGCTCCGCTAGAAGAACAAGCCCCGCCGGCCCAAATGAAGACTGGGTCAGCAGCTCAACCCATGCTCGATTCAGCGCCGGCATTTCGCTGGCGGTGTAGTCATATCGCAACGAGAGAGTGGGATGCATCCAGATGGTCGTTCGTCCACCCTCCGGGACTGGCCAGCTGAAGTAACACGACTCGCCTCGGCGTAATTTGGCACCGATCACTATTTGAAGATGCGCTAGCGTGCGGTCTTCAAACTCGATAGGCGTGCCGCCGTCGTACGTAAAAGTACCCATAGAAATCTCCTGAAATCGTCCGTTTGCACGTCCCAGGGTCCGGGGGAATCAGCTACACATCCATACTAGGTCCGCACCAAACCCAGCGCTAATAACTTCTTCTGGCGGGCGTGCTCTGCCAGGGGGAATTAATCAACATCGTTGAGCGCTGCAGGAGGCGCTGACCGACGGACGGACACTGCCACGACCGCACCCGGGCTGTCGCGTTCCTGCCCCTGGACATCGGGGATGGTGGCACGGTTTACCGGAAGTATGGTTTGCGGCGGATCCATTCGGCGATGGTGACCTTGGGTTTGCCGTTCACCATCGTGACCGTGAAAACCCCGGTGTCGACCATCCGGTGGTGGAACCAGCAGAACAAGACTCCGTTATCGAGATGGGTGGGCCCGCCTTCGGAGTGCGGGATGATGTGGTGGGCTTCGCAGCCGGTGGCCGGGATCTGACAGTCCGGCATCGCGCAGGTCGGTCCGTCGCGGGCGATCATGCCCATTCGCTGCGTCCGGTTGAACCCGCGCTGGTCGTTGCCGAGGGCAACGACAGTGCCGTCGGGGTCGATGAACACCGGGATGATGCTCGCATCACACAGAATCTGCGTGATCGTTGACGCCGCCACCGGGCTGTTCACTCCCACGATCTGTCCGGTACCGGACTTCGAGTCGATCACGTCCGCGTTGACCGTGACGACGACGGTCGGTGCAGCGCCGGTCACTGATGGTGCGTCCCCGGAGCGGGCAAGGGCGTCGATCATCGCGGCGAACACGTCAGCGCGTTGCTGTCCCGCGGTTCGCCGGGCCCGGATGGGTTCCTCCGGCGTCTGGTCCGGAGTCTGGTCCTGCGTCTCGCCCGGTGTGGCATTCGGGGCCACGTCCGCCCCGGCGGGATCGGTTGTCTCGTACCGGTCCGCGGTCTTCGGACTCAACACCGCATCGAGTAACGCGTGGAGTTTCGCGCCGACGTCGACGGTGACCTGCCCTCCGAACTTCACCAACCCGTCCTTCGCGGCGCGGGCGATCCAGAAGTCACGTTTCTGGAACGCTTTGTCGGTCAGGGGTTCGATCCCGTCTTCGTCCAACCGGTCACGCCACTGCCGAGCCTGAATACCCACCAAATCCGCCGACATCGGTAAGCCGTCACGCCAGCCAGCACCAACCGCCTCACTGACGAGAGTGCGCTCGGCAATAGCGAGGTGTTCCACCTCGGCACGGGGCGCGGCCAGCGATAGTTCCCGGGTGATCGCTTCGGCGGTCTCCACCCCGATCAAACCCTGACGGAACGCCTCCCCCACCACCGGAAACAACGGCGGCAACGGGAACCCAGCATCGGTGAGCCTCCGGCAGGTCCGTTGCCCGACCCGGATCAACCGTGACGCGGCAGCCGAGGACACTCCGGTGATCACCTCGATCAGGTGTGACGGACGCTGGTAGTTGTGCTTCACCGCCAACCCATCGTTGCCGCGCGCCGGGTCGGACCGGTCCGCGACCTCGGCACTCAACGCCGCGAGGACCGCTTCACCGGCACGCACCACCCCGGCGACCTGGCCCAACTGCGTCAGCAACTGTTCGCCGGTCAACCGGTCCAGATGATCCAAGTCAAGAACATCAACCACCTGACCCAGGTGCGTGAGCAACCCGGTAAGCGCACTCTCCCCCTCCGGCACCGACGCCGGCGGAAAGTCGCTCACCGCGAGGCTCATGACACCCGCACACCCCCACGAGCCGAGGCGAGGACATGACGCCCGGCCAGAGCGAAGTTCGCCACACCAGAACGGTGACGGATCGGACTGCTGACCGGGATGTTCATAACCTCAGTACACACCCAACCACTGACATTGAAACCGGGCGCCACGGGCATCGTTCCCGAGCCTTCGCAGGCGTCCAAACGCCACACCAGCACGGGTGCGAATCGGGCTGCTGACCGGGATGTTCATGACTTAACTACACACCCAACCCCTGACATTGGAACCGCCACATTGCGGGCCTCGCACCGACACCATCCCGGGCGCTCGGACGCGACCCTGTAAGGGTGCGGATTGCGCAGTTGACCGGGATGTTCATGAATTCAGTACACAGCCAACCACTGACATCGGCGTTGACCGAGGTTCAGGCTCTGACCCCGCATCCGGCACCGACTTTGGTGCCCGGGGATCAGGGGCAGTGGCGGTTTTTCGGGAGGAGATTCGCCGGGGCGAAGCGCGACAGCGGGCTGGCCGCCCGGTTTTTCCTCCCGGGGCTCCAATGGCACCTCCGGGACTCCATTGACGCCTCCGGAACCGGGGTGATTCCTCCGGGACCGTGGCGGCATTTCCGCGAGCATGCCTCTTACCGAGGCGAGACGACCTGCGCGTTGCTTCTCGCTGCTTTCAGGAAGGCGCTCGCAACATCCCACAGACCGGTCACCACAACCGCCGCGGCGGTGATGCCCGAGATCCACCTGGCGGTGTCGGCATTCCAGTCGACGCTCGACAGGAACGACCAGTCGAAGACCTGGTCGGTCGTGAGCAACCAGAGTGCAGGAATCATGAACAGCAGGCCGACGCCGAGGTTCACAGCAGCGAGCGCGTGCGTCCAGCGCCCAACCGCGAAGAGCACCACGGCGAAGACGGCCTCGAGAACCAGCACAGCGATCAGGTACGGCAGCCAAAAATTCGACAGGTGCTCCTGCAAAACCAGAACCGGTTTTCCCTCCAGATACAGCAGGGATCCGACCCGCTGCCAGAGGAGCAGGCCGATGAAGAAGGCAAGGAGAATTACCGTCGCGATCGTGTCAGCGAGCGAGACCTGATTGCGTCGCTCGATCGGCGGAAGCATCTCAGGAACCCACGCCCTGAGCCCGAGGGAGCTGCGGCGGGCACCCGTGCGTTGCAGAATTGCGAACACGAGGGTCACCCAGAACGCCACCTGAATCAGCAGACCGATGCTTGCGCTGAGAGCGGCGCTGAAGGCGGTGATTGGATCTTCCGGCTCGATGACCATCCGAACGACAAGCACACCAACGAAGGATGTCGCGCCCACGATCCAGAGGAGGAGCTTCAGAACGCGCACCCACGAGAGGTAGAGATCGGGTCCGATCAGGTACAGCGGCTGCTCGGCGTAGCGTGCGGCCAGCTGACGAGGGTCACCAAACTCCGTGAGCACCGTGCTCTCCGCCTCGGCAGGCGCCTGGCCACTCTCAATCCGCGCCTCGACGGCATCCGTTATTGATCCGCGCAGTTCACGATCGATATCGTCGCGCTTCTCTTCGGGGATGGACTTGAGGGCGGCGAAGACGTAGCGGTCGGTGAGAGTCGTCATGATCGTCCTTCGTTGAGCTGGTGAATGGAGGAGTGAAGGTCATCCCACTCCGCGAGGAGCAGGTCGAGCAGTTCGCTGCCCTTCTCACTGGTGGTGTAAAACTTGCGGGGCCTCGCCTCGTCTGTGTCCCAGGAACTGGTCAGCAGTCCCTGCTTTTCGAGGCGGCGCAGGAGCGGGTACAGCGTGTTTGCCTCGACGGCAAACCCCGCTTGCTCGAGAGCTTCAAGGAGGCCGTAGCCGTATCCGGGTCGCTTCAGCACGGACAGGCAGGCCACCACGATCGTGCCCCGCCGCAGTTCCTGCAGGTGTCCGCTCAAGAGGTCGTCGTCCATGCTCACACCATAGTGTGTGTCACACACTATGCGCTAGTCGCACACCATGTTGTAGTACGCCATTCTGGCTGTCAATCTCTGACAGAACCGCTGTAACGAGGACGCTACCTCGGACCGGCAACACCAATCAGATTGCCCTCCGGATCGGCGAAATGGCCGACCACGAGCGCGCCGCTGGGATTGCGCGCTGGACCGAGCACTCGAGTGCCACCCAGCCGCTCGGCACGCGCGAGCGCGACTTCCACATCGTCCACCCCAACGTAGAAGAGAGCGTGCGGCGCGAACTCGTGCCCGCCTCCGATGCCGCCCGCAATGGGACCCCCGGCCGCGTCACCGACGAACCCGTACTCGCCCGCCTCCGAGATTTCCGGGGCAACGGGCGAATCGGTATCGGCAGTCCAGCCGAACAAAGCGGAGTAGAACCGTCGCAAAGCACCCGGGTCCCGACCGATGATCTCGAAGTGAACGACGGGATTGGGCACGGCTCCCCCTTCGAGAGATGGCGCTCGTCACGGCGATGCAGCCCGCCCGTCGGCGACCCCAATGATGCGGACACTGTACACAGCTGCGTGCCCCGTGTGAAGGGTGCCGCCGTGGTGGACTCTTTGCCCCGGTGAGTGGTTAGGTAGGCATGCGTCACCGTCGGAGTTGCCGCGTCTGCGAAAGGAATCACCGTGAAGACCTTTACCCTGCCGAACACCGAAATCGTCGCCCCCAACGTCATCCTCGGACTCATGCGCATTCCCGACAAGACGGACGATGAGGTCCGGGAGCTCGTACACACCGCCCGGGATGCCGGCATCGACTTCTTTGACCATGCGGATGTCTACGGGAACGATCTGCACGGATGCGAGCGACGATTCGCGGAGGCGATGAAGCTGAGCGCGTCGGATCGCGACGCCATCACCATCCAGACCAAGACCGGGATCGTGCGGGAGGGACCGTACTTCGACTTCTCCTACGAGCACATCATCGAGTCGGTCAACGGATCGCTCGAGGCGCTGCAAACGGACCGGATCGACATCCTGCTCCTCCACCGCCCCGATGCCCTCGTCGAACCGGAAGAAGTTGCCCGCGCCTTCGATGAACTTGAAAGCGCCGGCAAGGTGAAGTCGTTCGGCGTCTCGAACCACACCCCTCGACAGATCGATCTGCTGAAGCGATATGTGCGGCAGCCCATCGTGGCCAACCAACTTCAGCTCTCGATCACCCACGCTCCCATCGTGACGCAGGGCGTCGCGGCGAACATGCTCGGCGAGCAGCAGTCGGTCACGCTCGACGGTGGTGGGATCGTCGACTACTGCCGCCTCAACGACATCACGATCCAGGCCTGGTCGCCTTTCCAGGCCGGGTTCTTCACCGGGGTCTTCCTCGGATCTCCCGAGTACGCGGAGCTGAACGCCGCCATCGATCGACTTGCCGCCCAGTACGACGTGCCGCCGATCGCGATCGCAACGGCGTGGATCACCCGCCACCCGGCCCAGATGCAGGTGGTGCTCGGAACGACGAACCCAGAACGCGTTGCCGGGGCTGCCCTCGGCTCTGAGATTCCGCTGACGCGCGCCGAATGGTACGAGTTGTTCCGCGCGGCGGGCCACATCGTTCCGTAGGCCGCACCGGCAGCCCTTCACGCACAACAGCTTCCGGTGCCAACCTCATGAGGTTGGCGCCGGAAGCGTTGGTGATCGGATGCTCGGCGTCAGTCTTCACAGAAGGCCGCGTCAACTGCCTTCGTTACTGCCCTGTAAGTGTCCATCATCCGGGGCTCGTCCTCCTCGGCGATGAAGGCCCAGGGCAGAGCAGTGACGGCAACGCTGAATGCCGTTCCGTCGGCTGCGACACCATTGCGAGTCTGAAAGCCGTGGATGTCGCCACCGTGGCCCCAGATCACGCCGCCGCAGCTCAGCGGGTAGCTCTGCAAACCGAGGCCGTACCCCGCTCCAGGCCACAGGCCTTCATCGGCCGGCACGGTCTTCTGCATCTCAGTTGTCATCCCCTCGCCGAGCAGTCGACCGTCGAGAACCGCCCTCATGAACTCATTCAGGTCGCTCGGGCTTGCGACGACCTGGCCGGCGGCCCAGCCCCATGACGGGTCGAGTGTGCTCACGTCGTAGAACTCGCCATCCGCGTCCTTGTGATACCCCGAAGGGTGCTCCCCGCGGAGTGACATTTCGCCGACCGTCGGGAAGTAGGTGTGCTCAAGCCCCAGTGGCTCAATGATCCGCTCGGTGATCACCTCGAAGAGCGGCCGTTCGGCCAGGCGTTCGATCAGAAGGCCGAGCACCAGGTAGTTCGTGTTGCTGTACTGCCAGCGCTCACCGGCGGCAAAGCCCGCCGGCTTGCTGAGCGCGATATCGAGGAGGTCGCGCGGCGATGTGTAGACGCCCTGTGCCTTCTCAAAGTCCATCGCGATCTCGTCGGCGTATTCGGGGAGTCCTGACATCTGCTGCAGCAAATGACGCACGGTGATGCGGGTGCCGTCGATGCCATCACCCGTGACCAGACCCGGCAGGTAGCTGTCGATGGGCTCATCAAGAGCGACCTGACCGTCCTCGACGAGCTGCAGCACGGCGACGGATGTAAACGTCTTCGAGTTGCTCCCGAGCCGCACTTCCCCGTCGACGGGTACGGGTTCGTCGGTCGTGAGGTTCCCGACGCCAGCCACGTAATCCTCGTGCTGCCCGTCGGGGCTGGTGAATGAGGCGAGCGCTGCGGGAAAGCCGAGATCGACCAGGCCGTCGAGGTGTTCCTGGATGACCGAACTCTTCGCGGTCTCCTCCTCCTCCACCGGCGCGGCATCCGACCACGCACCGGCACCCCACGCACCGGCCACCAACGCTCCGACGGCCAGCACGCTGGTCGTCGCGAGGATGACGCCACGGCGCCTGCTCGGCTGGGATTCCGTCGGTTCGACGGTGTTCTGTGATTCCTGCTGGTTCATGGACATGTCGTTTCTTCCCTTGTGATGAGGTGGTCCATGCTGCGTGAGCTGGATCGTGTTGAGACTTCTGCTGTCCGAATCGGACATGTCCAGCCTCGCCAGATGCACACGCTCGCGCCCCGCCCGGAGGAACAGGATGAGGACTGTCCTTGAGGATGGGGCGCCGACGGAGCGACCGCAGCACTCTGGGGACATGACGAATTCCACATCACCAGCCCTCGCGATTCGCGGGCTGAGTAAGTCCTTCTCCGGACATCCCGCGGTCGAGGACGTCTCATTCGACGTCCTCGACGGCCGGGTTGTCGGTCTCCTCGGCCCCAATGGCGCCGGCAAGACCACCACCACCCGCATGATCCTCGGCCTCGCCTCTCCCGACAGCGGCGAGGCGCTCATCCACGGACGCCGGTACCGCGACCTCGAGCAGCCGGCCCAGACCATCGGGGCACTCCTCGATTCGGCAGGATTGCACCCTGGCCGCACCGGCAGGGAGCACCTCCGCATCGCCGCAGCGCAGATCGGCGTGGCACAGCCCCGGATCGACGCCGTGCTCAATGAGGTTGACCTGAGCACAGCGGCCGATCGACGGATCGGTGGCTACTCGCTCGGCATGAAGCAGCGACTCGCTCTGGCAGCAGCGCTGCTCGGTGAGCCGTCCATCCTGATCCTCGACGAGCCGGCCAACGGCCTCGACCCTGCGGGGATGCACTGGCTTCGCGAGCTCATCCGTTCCTTCGCGGATGCCGGCGGCTCAGTCCTCCTGTCGTCCCACGTCCTGTCAGAGGTGGCGCTTGTCGCCGACGACATCGTCGTGATCGCAGCGGGCAGGGTCGCGGCATCCGGCGACCTGCGTTCCACCGTCGACGCCCACGGAGGAGACCTCGAGAGCTACTATCTCGACCTCACCTCGACAAGTGCGGGGGTGCGCTGATGATCCGCGCAGAACTGCTCAAGGTCACCACGACTCGAGCCACCAAGGCAGCGATCGGCGTCGGCATCGCCGGTCTCATCGCAACACAAGTCACCCTCGTTACCGTTCTGCCCGCCCTCGCGAGCGGCGCCATCGGCCCCGGCCGGGAAGCGCTGGGAGATGACCTTCCCGCGTTCGAGCTCACCTCAGCGGCGGCACAGCTCGCCGCGGTCAGCCCGCTCGGTTCTTCAACGGGCGCTGGCTCCATCGGTATCGCGGTGCTCGCGGTCCTGATCCTCGGCGTCCTCGCGGGCACCACCGACTACCGGTTCGGCGGGATCGTTCCCACGGCACTTGCGGAACCCCGTCGTGGACGAATCCTCACGGCGAAGGTGGGCGCAATGGCCATCGTCGGGGCGGTTGTCGGGGTCGCGTACGCGGTCGTCAGCGTTGCGACGCTGCTGATCTCGCTCGCGCTCGCGCAAACCGACCTGGCCGTCAGCATTCCGGACCTTCTCGGGGTGCTGGGACGCGGTGCTCTCGTGGTGCCCCTGCTCGGGCTCCTCGGCCTGGCCATCGGCATCCTCGCGCGCAATCAGCTGGCGGGAGTGCTCATTACGCTCGGCGTGCTCCTGTTCGAACTGATCGCGCAGGCCACCATCCAGCTCGTCACCGGCTCATTGCCGGTCTGGGCGCAGCTGATGCCCCTGTCACTCGGACAGGCGGCCGTCTCACCGGGCGTGGCGGGCAGCATCCCGCCTCTCATCGCCGTAGCGGCACTCGCGGCGCTCGTGGCCGTGGTGACGGCAGCGGCGGGAGCGGCAATGCGATCCCGTGACATCTGAGCACCCCGTGCCGGACAATGGTCGGATGACCACACCACCCCGTCAGAGCAGCGTTCGCAACGCGCTCTGGCGGGGTACTCCCGTTGTGCTGACGGCTCTCCTCGGCATCGGCTACGTGATCGGGGTGGCAGTTATCGACAGCGAGTCCGCCGGCCAGAGATACCCCTGGCTTCCCGGCGTGATCGTGCTCGCCCAGGCGGCGACCCTGCTGGGGCGGTACCGCGTCCCCGTTGTCGTACTCATCGCTACGTCGGCGCTCGATGTCCTGATGCTGCTCATCTCTTCCGGAGAGGCGAGCACCGGCACCTTCGCGGTCATCATCGCCGTGTATTCGTATACCCGCGAGCGCCGCGAGGCCTCCCATTACCTGCTTCCCGCTGCCATCGCTGTGGCATCCGTCATCGTCACGATCGTCACCGTGCAGTCCAGCCTCGAAGTGCCCGGCGAGCTGGCGCTGCCGTTCGCATTACTGCGTGCGGCTCTCACGTTCGGCCTGCCGGTGATCCTTGCCGAGGTCGTCGACGGTCGCGCCAGGCTCGTTGAGGCGTTGCGTGAACGGGCGGATGCCGCCGAGAGAGAAAGAGAACGTCTGGCGCAGGATGCCGTGCGTGAGGAGCGCGCACTCATGGCACGGGAACTACACGACATCGCCGCCCACCACCTGACGGGCATCATCGTCAGCGCCCAGGCCGCTGACGCGTTGCGGGCGACGGATCCGGACCGCGCTGGTGAATACATCCGCCGCGTTCAGAGTGACGCTCGAACCACGCTGAATAACCTTCGCCAGACGGTCGGCCTGCTCCGCGCCGACGGAGAGGGTTCGCTCGCCCCCGTTCCGTCAATCGAGCAGCTGCCGGGACTCATTGCCGAGGCATCCGCCGCGGGAAGCCCTGTGTCGCTGTCGGAATCCGGTACTCCGGTCGATATCGGCCCGCTCACCGGCATCACCGTCTACCGGATGGTGCAGGAATCCCTCGCAAACGCCGCCAGGCACGCACCCGGGTCGCCTCGCACCGTCGAGGTGGATTACGGCGAGAATGCCCTGCGCGTGACCGTGCGGAACGGGCCGGGTTCGCGGGCTGTGGCCCAGGAGGTGGACTCCCGGCCCCGGTTCGGCCTCGTCGGCATGGCGGAACGCGCCGACCTGATCGGCGCGAGGCTCACAACCGGGCCGAGCCCCGACGCCGGCTGGGCGAACACCCTCGAGATCCCCTACGACGGAGTGCAGTCATGATTACCGTTGCCATTGCCGACGACCAGGCCATCGTGCGGGCCGGCCTGTCCGTGATCCTCGACCAGGAGGAGGACATCCAGGTGGTCGGTGAGGCGAAGGACGGCTATGAGGCCGTTGCGCTCGCGAAGGAGCAGCACCCGGACGTGATCTGCATGGATATCCGGATGCCGGGACTCGACGGTATTTCAGCGACGAGAGCGATCGTCTCCGATCCGGCGAACACCACGAGCGTGCTCGTCGTCACCACGTTTGATCTCGACGACTACGTCTTCGGAGCGCTGGAAGCTGGCGCTGCCGGCTTCCTACTCAAAGGAGCCGACGAGCAGACTCTGCTCGGTTCCATCCGTTCCGTCGCCCGCGGTGACGGAACGCTCGACCAGCGCCTGACCCGAAGGGTGATCTCCGAGTTCGCCAACCGAAGGAGGCGACCGGATCGCATCCAGACCCCGCCTTCTGTGCCGCTCACCGCCCGGGAACTGGAAATTCTGGCGCTTCTGAGCGAGGGACTCTCCAACCAGGAGATCGCAGAGCGTTTGTTCATCGAGCTCACGACGGTGAAATACCACCTCGCCGGCATCCTCACCAAGACCGGGGCACGGGACCGGCTGCAGGCCGTCGTGTGGGCCTTCACCAACGGTGTCGCTCCGTCGGGGATGTAAGGCGGGGACGTGCTGAATCAGATGGACCGTTCCCTGCTCCAGGCCTGCCCCATCACGCTCGCACGACGTGCCGATCCCCGCGGTAAGCGATCGGCGGACTCGTGCGAGCCCACCGATCGCCCTGCGCCGCTCCGAGCTAGTCCTCGAGCGCGAAACTCGTGTACTGCTCGGCGTTGTTGGCATCGATCACAACGCAATCGATGGACTGTTTCTCTTCAGCACCGGTCTCACCAGTGCGGATGAACTCGTCAGCCTGCTGAACGGCCATTTGCGAAATAAGCACCGCCGGCTGCAGGCCGGTCGCAACGAGCTTGCCGTCCTTGATGGCCTGCACCGCGTCGGGGCTGCCGTCGAAGCCGACGATCTTGATCTTGTCGAGCAGCCCTGCAGCCTCGACGGCCGCAACGGCACCGAGCGCCATCGTGTCGTTCCCGGCGATGATCCCCTGGATGTTGGGATCACGCTGCAGCAGCGTCTCGACCTTCTGGAACGCCTCGTCCTGGTTCCAGTTGGCAGTTTCTTTCGCCGCTGGCACCAGGTTCGGGTACTGGGAGATCACGCTCGCGAAGGCCTCCGACCGCACACCGGCGTTGGTGTCTGACTCTTTGCCGGTCAGTTCGATGTACTTCCCACCATCGGGAAGGGCAGCGACGAACGACTCGGCAACGGCGGCCGCGCCCTGAGCGTTGTTGGCAACGATCTGAGCCTTGGCAATTCCGTTCTCGTTGATCTCCCGGTCGATGAGGAAGACGGGAACCCCCGCTTCCTCGGCTTTGGTGATGGGACCGATCGATGCGTCAGCTCCCGCGTTGTCGAGGATGATCGCTTTGGCACCCTTGCTGATGGCCGAGTCGATGAGTTCGCTTTGCTTATTCGGGTCGTCGTCGTGGGACGCGACGGACGTCTCGTATCCGAGCTCCTCCGCTTCTGCCTTGGCGGCATCCGCCTCTGCCTTGAAGAAAGGGTTCTCCTGTGCCGGAGTGATGATGGCGATGAGGCCACCGGCCTCGCCGGAACCATTGCCGGAGTCCCCGGAACTGCCGGAGCCCCCTGAGCCGCCTGAACAACCGGCCAGGCCGACGATGGCGAGCACTGCGATTGTCGCCGTCAGAATCTGTCGCTTCATTGCTTCAGCCTTTCGTTTTCTTGGTGTGCCGCGGTGCACCCACCGCGGTGTGGGGTCTCGTCAGGGCGTGGTTGGGGCCGATGCCGGTTCAGCGTGGTTGCCGGCGGCAAGAGCCGCGTTCTTCGACCGCTTGATCCGCTGTTGAGCCTGGTCCAGCATCACGGCGAGGATGATCACGGCACCCTTGATGGTGATCTGCCAGAAGGTGGAAACACCGACGATCACGAGTCCGTCACTGAGAAAACCGATGACGAAGGCGCCGATGAGCACGCCGCGTACGTTTCCTCGGCCACCTGTCAGCGCGGCGCCACCGATGACCACAGCCGCGATGGCGTTGAGCTCGAATGATTCCCCGAGCTGGGGAGCAGCGCTCGTCAGCTCAGAGGAGATGATGAGACCGGTTGTCGCCGCGCAGAATCCACTGATCATGTAGACGCGCAATTTGACCTGACGCACCGGCACACCCGAGAGTTCAGCGGCACGCTCATTCCCTCCGGTGGCGTAGACCCAGCGACCGAACGGCGTGCTCTTGAGAACAAAAGCGGCGACGAGGGCGAAAACGACCATGATCCAGATGGCGGTCGGAATGCCAAGAAGACGGCCGCCGCCGATGATGTTGAAGCCTGTGTTTCCCAGGGCTTCCTCCCCGCCAAGGCGCGGATAGGTGGAGCCGTTTGAAATGAGCAGCGCGGCACCGCGCGCGACGTATAACATCCCGAGGGTCGCGATGAAGGGTGCGACGTTGAACTTCGTCACGAGCAAACCGTTGACATAACCGACCAGGGTGCCGACGGCGAGTGAGCAGAGGACCACGACCCACACAGGCGGGTACACAACGACGCCGAAGGCATCAAGCTGCCACCCCTGCAGCAGCACACCGGCGACGACACCGGACAGCCCCACTGTGGAACCGACGGAGAGGTCGATGCCGCCCTTGAGTATGACGAAGAGCATGCCGAGCGCAAGAATCGCGTTGTATGCGACGTGTTTGGTCATGGTCAACAGGTTGTTGAACGTCAGGAAGGAATCGGAGAGCAGCGCGAAAATGATGATCAGGACAATGAGAGCGATGAACGCGCGCCCCTCGAGAAGGATCCCGAGGTAGTCGATTTGTCGCTTTCCAGCGCCGTTGTCTCGATTGCCGGGCCCACCGCCGTCGGTCGACGGACGCATGCCCGTTGTGGTTGCAGTCACTTCACGAGTCCGTTCTCTGGTTTCGCAGCTTCGGTTGATTCGCCTGAGGCCACCATCAGGCCTTCTCGGTCTGTGTGTTTCGGATCGAACTCGCCGACGATGCGGCCCTTCGAGAGCACGATCACACGGTTGGAGACGCCGAGGGCTTCCCCGACCTCGGACGTGGCGAAGAGGACTCCAAGGCCGCGTTTTGCCTCACGCGCCATGAGTCCGAAGATCTCCGCCTTCGCTCCCACATCTATGCCTCGGGACGGTTCGTCGAGCAGGATCACCTCCGGCTCTGTCATGAGGATTTTGGAGATCACGACCTTCTGCTGGTTTCCACCCGACAACGAGGAGATAGCGGCATTGGGACCCGACGTTTTGACGCGGACATCCGAGACCACCTTGTCGATGCTGGCGCGTTCGCTGCGTCGGTCCAGGACAATCCCTTTGACGAAAGCAAGCAGATTCGCCAGCGATGCGTTCTCACCTACCGACATGGTTTGAACCAGACCGTCGCGCTGCCGGTCCTCGGGCACGAGCGCGAGTCCGAGTGCGATGCGCTCGGCGACAGATTCTCCCTGGATCACCCGCCCCTTCAGCCGAACTGTTCCGGATTGGATCGGGATGCGCCCGGCGAGTGCTTCCAGGAGCTCCGTGCGGCCGGCTCCCATCAGCCCGTAGAGGCATACCACCTCGCCGGCGCGGACAGAGAGGGAGAGGTCGTCGACGGCCAGGCGCGCCGGGTTGGACGGATCGGCGATGACAATGTTCTCCAGTTCGAGAACTGGCTCGCCGAACTCCTCGAGGAGATCCGGTGACAGGTCGCCAACGTCCCGGCCAACCATGTTCGAGATGACCCAGCCGAGGTCGATCTCGGCGCGGTCGCCTGTGGCTACAAGATCGCCATCGCGGAACACTACGGCGTGGTCTGCAATCTCGAGCGCCTCTTCGAGGTGGTGTGAGATGTAGACGATGGCGACGTTCTCGGCGGTCAGTTCGCGGATCAGTTTGAACAGCACCTCGACCTCGCTTCCGCTCAGCGCGGAGGTCGGTTCGTCCATGATCAGCACCCGCGCATTTCCGGCGAGCGCCCGGGCAATCTCAACCACCTGTTGCTGGCCAAGACGGAGGTCTCCGACAAGAGTCCGAGGGTCGAGCCGCTCCTCGAGCCGCGTCATCAGCCGCGCGGTTGTCGCGTTCTCCGCACCGTAATCGATCACAACACCACCTCTGGTGCTCTCACGTCCCATGTAGATGTTGTCTCGAACATTGAGGTTGGGGGCGAGGCTCAGTTCCTGGTGGATGATCGCGATACCTCTGGATGCCGCATCGACGGTGTCTCGGAGGCGCAACGGTTCACCGTCGAGCTCGAGGGTGCCGGATGTCGGGGACTCGACGCCGCTGAGGATCTTCATCAGCGTTGATTTACCCGCTCCGTTCTCACCGAACAGCACGGTGACGGCCCCTCGTCGAATCGAAAAATCGACACCTTTGAGTGCCCGGGTGGCCCCGTAGCTTTTCGTGATTCCGATGGCGCGCATCACAACGTCGTTGTCGCTCATTGCCCCACCTCAAATTTCACCGGAACGACCGAGACAAGTGCCGGGTTCACCCTGGTGAACGCACCGGTCACCGTGACGGTCTTGCCCTCGAGGACTGCGGGGTCGACATCGGCGAGCACTTGCTCCTTGACGAGGGTGTTGAGCGCGGTCGCGACTTCCTGAAACTCGAGCTGGTTGGTGAAGTCGTTGAACTTGACGGTCCCCGTGGCATCCCGAATCGCTGTGCCATTGATGGCCGGGCCGATCTGGACCTGCACGACTGTTCCCTCGGGGAGCCCGTCGACAGTGACCGGCAGGATCGATCCGTTGGGTGCACCGGCGATTCCGGTAAACGTGACCGGGTATGAATAGGCGCTGGACGACCCGGCGGTGTTCCCGAAGTCCGCTTCGTCAGCTCCTGCCGCGAGTTCACCGAGGAGCGTTGCGAGATCCACCGCGTCGTCGCTGATCGCCGGAGCGATGTCCTCCTCGAAATGCTCGGCAGCGTACTCGTCGGGTTCGAAGGCGCCCGCTTGCGAGGCTTCTGCGGCCGCGTCGATCGACAGAACCCGCGTGCTGGTTATCGCAGCCACGATCACGGCGATAGACAGCACAACGCCTGCGAGTCTCACATAAAGGCGACGACGTGGTGCGGTGAGGGACATTAACCGCTCCTTTGCGGGTCAGGTGTCTCATGCAGTGGCGACAGGTCACTCGACATTGAGGATGCTGCGTTATTTTCGGTTACTTCACGGCGTGCCCATCCTCTCCCACAGGAGTCGTTTTGGTCAACCGGTTTGCCTGAATCCGCTTCGATAACGGCGCTGACGCCGGAAGCCACTACCTCAGCCGACGATGGCCCACCCGTGCGCCGCGAGCCGTCCCGGGGTCTCCCGCGTTGCCGGATCCGCAGCCAGTACACCGCCTTCAACGAGTGGGAACGTGTCATCGCCGAGGTTCAGGGCGACAGTGAGGCTCTCCCCCTCCCAGACCACATCGACCTCGAGGTGCTCATTGCTGAGAGCGCGCGGTTCCGCGGTCGTGGCGCGGTGAAGCCACGGGTGGCGCCGCCGCAGGCCAAGAAGCTCCTGGTAGAGCGGCTCGATCGCGGGGTCGACGACCGACACCGAGGCGGGACCGTCAATCGGGAACTCCGGGCGAATGACGTCATCACCGCCGGCGCGCTCCTCCTTCACCCCGCGGAAACCCCACTCGTCACCGGCGTAGACCGTCGGAGTTCCCCCGAGCGTGGCCAGCAGCACGATCGCGTGCGGGTGATGACGGGCATCCGTGATCGCGGATGCGATCCGGGTGACGTCGTGGTTTCCGATGAAGGTCGTCGGAACAAACGAGCTGAGCATTTCATTGTGGCGGCCGAGCGCCCAGGCCAGCTCCCAGAGATTGCCCTCGTCGATGCTCGACCAGATCGCCTTCCACAGCTCGTACTGGGTGACGCTGTCGACGGTTCCCTCGCTGACGAACGCGGCGTACTCACCGTGGATCACCTCGGCTTCGAACCAGGCATCCGGATGAGTACGGCGCACCTCGGGCAGAACTGCCGCCCAGAAGTCTGTCGGCAGCCGGTACGCGGCATCCAGCCGCCATGCATCAGCACCCCGGTCGAGCCAGTGCCGCATCACGTCGACGACGAGGCGTCTGGTCTCCGGCTGCGCCGGGTCGAGTTCAACCAGGGCGTCGTGGCCCTCGAACGCGACCAGGCCCCCGTCGCTGGTTCGCTTCAGCGCCTCTGAGTCCTGCGCAACGAGCGGGTGCTCGCGTCCGACGTGGTTGAAGACGCCGTCGAGCTGGACGCGGAGGCCTCGTGCGCGCGCCTCACCGACGAGGGCTGCGAAGTCCTCATGGGTGCCGAGGCGAGGGTCGATGCTGAAGTGGTCGGTGGTGTCGTACCCGTGCGTCGACGACGCGAAAATAGGTCCGAGTGCGATTCCCGACGCGCCGAGTTCGATGACATGGTCGAGCCACGGGATCAGGCGGAGCAACCGGTGTTCATCCGCTGTTGCAGGCCCAGCGTCTGTCTCGGGAAATGCGCCGACGAACCCCAGCGGATACACCCGCCACCAGATCACGTGGTCCACCCATTCGGGTCCGGTGTGGGCTGTCACGGATCCTGACGTTTGGCTCATTACTTGACGATACCCGCTCGGGGTGGGCCCCTGAGAAATGCGGGCGACCGCGCCCGACGCGGGTGCGTCGGGCGCGGTCGTGAATGCTCTAGACCGTTTCGATGTCGGAGAAGAGCCCGGTGAAGGGTGTTCCTGTGCCCACAAGCCGCTGGAAGAACTCGCCAGCGGCGGGTGTAGCGACAGCGGCTGAGGCATCGTCGTAACTGTCGAAGTACAGGTCGAGGGTGCGATGCGACGGCGTGGGAGTTCCGTCTTCCTTGGGCCAGACCTTCGCGGACTCCGTGCGGCGCAGCCCTGGGAGTTGCTGGGCCAGCGAGACGATCTCGGGGTAACCCGCTTCAAACGCGTCCGCGTCGGCGGGGTTATCGATGATGATGGTGATCTTCGTGGGCATTTGCTTCTTTCCTTCCAGTGGGTTTGTGTTCGTTTGGGTGTTTGCTCGTTGGGTTGGGGCAGGCTCAGTTCGGCCGACCGTAGGTTTCGAGGAGTCGGAGCCAGACCTCGCTGATGGTGGGATAGGAGGGAACGGCGTGCCAGAGCCGGTCGATCGGGACTTCACCGACAATCGCAATGGTTGCCGAGTGCAGCAGGTCTGCGACATCCTGACCGACGAAGGTCGCCCCGGCGACGATGTGGCGGTCCTCATCGATGACGAGTTTCGCGTGGCCTTCGTAACCATCGGCGTGCAATTTCGCTCCCGCAACCCAGCCGAGGTCGTATTCCACGACTTTCACATTCATTCCGCGAGCGCGCGCTTGCGCTTCGGTAAGGCCGACTCCGGCAACCTCGGGATCGGTAAAGATCACGTGCGGCACGGCCGCGTCATCAGCGGTTGCGACGTGGCTGCCCCAGGGAGCATCATGCACGTCGCTGCCGCCGAGCCTGGCAGCGATAACCTCGCCCGCGGCGCGGGCCTGGTACTTGCCCTGATGCGTGAGGAGCGCGCGTCCGTTCACGTCACCGACGGCGTAGAGCCAGTCGGTGCCCGTGACGAGCATGGTGTCATCGACGCTCAGCTTCTCTCCGGGGGTGAAGCCGACCGCGTCGACGCCGAGGTCGAGGGTGTTCGGGCGGCGGCCAGTGGAGATGAGGATTTCGTCCGTCACCACCGTGCTGCCGTCGTCGAGTGTGGTCGTTACAACGCCGGCCTCGTCGCGGTGAACACCCGTCGGACTGACGCCGATGCGCACGTCGACACCCATCTCCCCGAGAGCCTTCGTGACGAGTTCCCCAGCAAGGGGTTCTTCGCGTTCCAGAAGAGGACCCCGTGACAGAAGAGTCACGTCGGAGCCGAGAGAGGCCCAGGCTGTGGCGAGTTCGGTGCCGGCGACACCTCCGCCGAGCACCAGCAGCCGGGCCGGAGCGGTCGACGCACTGGTCGCTTCGCGGGTTCCCCACGGGTTTGCCGCGGCGAGCCCCGCGATGTCGGGCAACACGGGAACGGAACCTGTCGCGACCGCGACGGCCCTCGCTGTGTAGTTCCGGCCGTTCACGTCGAGGGTGCGTGCGCCGGTGAGGCGAGCGTGACCCCGGATCAGATCGATACCGGCGGAGTTCAACCAGTCGACCTGGCCGTCATCCTTCCACTCGCTCGTGAACGTGTTCCTGCGGGCAAGAACCGCCGGAACATCCAGTTCACCGGTGACCGCCTGCCGAGTGCCCTCCAGTCGCTGGGCGGCACGAAGAACGTGCCCGCTGCGCAGCAGCGCCTTGGAAGGCATGCACGCCCAGTAGGAACATTCACCACCGACGAGTTCCGATTCCACGATCGCGACCCGGATGCCACGCTTCGCGGCGTAATCAGCCACGTTTTCTCCGACGGGGCCTGCCCCGATCACGATCAGGTCGTAGTCAGGGACGGACCCCTCGAATGCGCCGGCCATCAGGCACGCACCGAGCGAGTCAGGCGGATGGCGGAAATCAGGAAGAGCACGCCGCCCAGGGTCGCGTAGCCAGCGATTGAGGTCACCATGGTGGATCCGCCAAGTCCCTGAGCGAGGAACGCGAAACCAACCAGGACCGACAAACCGCCGCTGACGATCAGCGGCACCTGGCCACCGAGCTTGCGGCGAATCAGGCCGGTCACCAATTGCGAGGCGCCCGAAAGCACCGCCCACACGCCCCATACCGCGAGTACCGCGCCTGGAGACACGAGCGAGGCCCAGCCAAGGGCAACGGCGGCCAGCACACTGCTGACGATGTTGATGATTTCGCTGGCCCGGGACCGTGACGTTGTTCCAGCCGCCCGCAGCTCGGTCAACACGGAGAACGCGTCAACCAGCGGGTAAATGATCACGAGAACCGTGAGGAGTGGCGCCGCGTTCGGAGCCACAAACGCCAGCAGCAGTGCCCAGACAAGGGCAAAACCGAAGCGGGAGAAATAGACCCGGCGCAGTGTCCTCGCAAGAGGCACGGCCGCACGGGTGTCGATGGTTGTCACCAGAATTCCTTTCACAGAGTTTATGTAGACGAACTAGTACCCCTACAATGGACACTCTAGAGTCGTTACCGACAGCAACGCAAGCAAAACGTTCAAAAAAGGGAGCACCGTGGGTGAAACAACGCCGATGACGCCTGGGGTGACCGGTAGCCGGCGGGGCGACGCCACGCGTGCTCGCATCCTGGATGCCGCGACCGAGTTGATCTATGCGAACAGCATCCGCGGAACGAGCGCCGACCGGATCATTGAGCAGGCGGGGATCACGAAGGTCACGTTCTATCGCCACTTCAAAACCAAGACCGACCTGGTTGTTGCCTATCTCGAGCGGCAGGCCTCAGGAGAGCGGGAGGCACTCACCTCTGCTCGGGCTCAGTCAGACCCTGCGCATGCGCTTGAGAACATTGCGGAGATCATCGGATCGGCGAGTTGCATGCCGGGATTCAGGGGATGCCCGTTCATCAACGCGGCCGCGGAGATCGCCGACCCGGGTGACCCCGTCAGAGTCGTTGTCGATGCGCACCGAAGGTGGACCCTCGAGCTGTTCACCGCCATCGCGGCGGACGCTGGCGCCAGCGACCCCGACACTATCGGCGGTCAACTGATGATGCTGCGGGACGGCGCCATGGTCAATGGCTACCTCAGCGACCCCGAGGAGATCGCCGGGAGGTTGCGAGTGGCTTATGCCGCGGTCATCGTGGCCGCACGCATACCGAACTGACCTGGAACGGAAACCGCGCCCATCGCGGGTCAGCCGACCCGTTCGAACACCGCGGCGAGCGCCTGCCCACCACCGATACACATGGTCTCGAGGGCCAGAGTGCCGTCCAGGTCGGACAGCTCGTTCGCGAGGGTGGCGAGCATGCGGATGCCTGTTGCGGCAATCGGGTGACCGATCGAGATTCCACTGCCGCGCGGATTGAGGCGCTGGTCCTCGGCATCGATACCCCAGTCAGCCAGGCAGGCGAGCACCTGCACCGCGAAAGCCTCGTTGAGCTCGATGACATCGAGGTCAGCCAAACCGAGTCCGGCTCGCGCGAGTGCCAGCTCTGTTGCCGGCACCGGAGCGATCCCGAACCGCCGGGGGTCGACCCCGGCGACAGCCCAGGATCGAAGGCGAAGGGCCGGCACGAGTCCGAGCACCCTCGCGTGCTCTGGTGTGGTGACGATGCAGGCAGCGGCAGCGTCATTCTGGCCACTCGCATTACCGGCCGTCACCGTCGCATCCGGATCCTTCTTCGCCAGGAGAGGAGTGAGCGCCGCGAGCGCGTCCAGTGTCGAATCGGCGCGAGGATGCTCGTCGCGATCGACGACAATGTCACCTCGCCGGCCGGGCACCGTCACGGGAACGATCTCCGCGTCAAACGCACCTGATGCCTGCGCCTGGACAGCGCGCTGGTGTGACCGGAGTGCCAAAGCATCCTGAGCGTCGCGCCCGATACCGTACTCGGCGCGGAGGGTTTCGGCGGTTCCGACGTTTCCGTCCGGTGTCGGGTAAAAACGGCCACCGACAGTCTCACGGCCGCGCGCGAGGGCGTCGCGGAAGAAGTACCCACCGCGGGGAGCACCCCGTCGTCCCTCCTCGGTGTAAAACGGAGCGTTCGACATGGACTCCACCCCGAGCGCGACCACGGCGTCGCTGACGCCGGTCTGCACTTCCATCGCGGCGTTCATCACGGCTTGCAGGCCACTCCCACACCGCCGGTCAAGTTGGTAACCGCCGGTCGTGGTCGGAAAACCTGAATCGAGCGCTGCGACCCGTCCGAAGGCCGGTGCCTCCATGGTCGGGTAGCTTTGGGCACCGATCACCCCGTTGATTGCTCCGGGTTCCACGCCGGTTCGTTCGAGGAGCGCCCGGAGAACGGTTGTGGCGAGTTCCAGAGCGCTGAGGGGCGCCAGCGCCCCTCCCATTCGCCCGACCGGGGTGCGGAGGGGCGAGCAGATCACGACCTCACGCATGGCACTCACGATGCTTCCTTCACTTCCGGGTCAATCGTCAGCGGTGCTGCCGTCGCTTCGGTCACCTGCCCGACGGTCACGCCCGGTGCGAGTTCACGGAGAACCAGTCCGTCCGCTGTGACGTCGATAACCGCGAGATCGGTGATGATGCGGTCGATGCATGCCCGGCCCGTGAGTGGAAGCGTGCACTCAGGCACGATCTTCGGCGACCCATCCTTCGCGACGTGATCCATCACCACGATGACCCGCTCGGCGCCGTTGACGAGGTCCATCGCCCCGCCCATCCCCTTGACCATCTTGCCCGGGACTGCCCAGTTCGCAATGTCGCCGCCGGCGGATACCTGCATCGCTCCGAGTACCGCGGTCGTGACCCGTCCGCCGCGGATCATGCCGAAACTGGCGGCCGAGTCGAAGTAGCTGGCACCGGGAAGGACCGTCACCGTCTCCTTGCCCGCATTGATGAGCTTCGGGTCTTCCTCCCCCTCCCACGGATACGGGCCGACGCCGAGTATTCCGTTCTCGGAATGCAGGACGACATGGATGCCATCGGGCAAGTGGTTGGGGATGAGCGTTGGCAGTCCAATACCGAGATTCACGTAGCTGCCGTCGATCAGCTCTTCGGCGGCCCTTGCCGCCATTTCGTCGCGTGTGCGCGGCATCAGTTCGACCTTTCCCTGCTCCGCACGGTGACCTTCTCAATCGGCAGGTCAGATGCCTGGGTGGGAGTGAGCTGCACGATCCGGTCGACGTAGATACCGGGAAGATGGATGTCGTCAGGGCCAAGTTCTCCCGGCTCGACCAGCTCATCCACCTCGGCGATGGTGACACGTCCAGCCATGCCCGCAAGCGGATTGAAGTTTCGCGCCGCCTTTTCGAAGCGCAGGTTTCCGTGGCGGTCGCCGACCGCGGCGCGAACCAGACCGAAGTCGGTGCGTATCGCGGTCTCGAGAACGTATTCCCTGGTGGTCTCGAACGCGTCGAGCGTGCGGGTTTCCTTCGGATCGCTCATTACCGCCACTGTGCCGTCAGCGGCATACCTGATCGGCATCCCGCCGTCGGAAACGGCGGTCCCTGCCCCGGTAGCGGTGTAGAAGGCGGGAATGCCAACGCCACCCGCGCGGAGTCGTTCGGCGAGAGTTCCCTGTGGGGTGAGTTCGACATCGAGTTCACCCGACAGGTACTGGCGAGCGAATTCCCTGTTCTCCCCGATGTAGCTGGCAATGACGCGACGGATGCGACCAGCGGCCAGCAGTTCACCAAGCCCCCACCCGTCGACCCCACAGTTGTTCGACACCACCTCGAGTTCGCTCGACCCCTGGGCGAGCAAGGCACGGATCAGCGAGATGGGAACACCAGACAACCCGAATCCGCCCACCGCCAGCGATGAGCCTGTCGGGATATCCGCGACGGCCAGGCTCACCGTTTCGACAGTCTTATCCACGGGGATGTTCCCCACAGCCGGGGCGAGCGCTCGGGGATTTGGGCATGGTGCGTCTCTCTGGTCGGAGGGTTGAAGCCCATCCTCTACCGTCGTCTTCCTCGCCGTACCTCGCATTCCATTCAGTGGAACAGCGGCGGTCAGACCTGCTCCGACGTCATGGTGGACACGACCATGTCGCCGATGAGGCGCCGATGGGGTGCTCGAAGGCCCGGGTCGAGCATGTCGCGGTCGAAGATCGCCGCGAACGTGTGCCGGTTGGCGACGTGGAAGCACGCGTATGCACTGATGATCATGTGCACGTCGAGCGCGTCGACGTCGTCACGGAAGACACCTTCGCTGACCCCACGCCGGATGACGCTCTCGAGCACGGTGATAGCTGTGGCGTTCTCCCGGAGAATCGTCGGTGACTGCAGGAGATGCTCAGCGCGGTGGATGTTCTCGATGCTGACGAGCTGGATGAACTCTTCATGCGTCGTGTGGTGGTCGAACGTCGCTTCAGCCAGTTTGCGCAACGCCTCTCCCGGCGTGAGCTCATCGATTTGCACCCCGCGCTCCACCTGGCGAATCTGGGCGTACACGCGCTCCAGCACCCGAAGATACAGTCCTTCCTTGGAGGCGAAGTAGTAGTAGATCATTCGCTTGGTCGTTCGGGTCCGCGCGGCGATCTCGTCGACTCGCGCCCCGGCGTACCCGTTCGCCGCGAACTCTGCCGTCGCAACGTGGAGAATGTCTTCCTTCGTCCGCTCAGCGCGCAGCGTCGACCCGCCGTCCTGACCCTCGCGCAACTCCTCAGCCATGTTCTGCCTTCTTCACCCTCCGGCGGGCGGACCCGAGGGTGCTTCTTGTCGAATGAGGGAGCGAAAGTGCTCCTCCATCCTTTCCCGGTTGGGCTCGTGGCCCGTGATGATCTGAAGGCTAGCGTAGGCCTGTCCGACGGCCATTCGGCCTCCATCGAGCACCGGATGACCCCGCTCCACCGCCCGGCGGATGAGATCCGTCTCCAGGGGGCGGTAGACAACGTCTGAAACCCATGCGCCGTCGCGGAGGAGATCGACGTCGAACGCCACACCCGGATGATGGAGCATCCCCATCGGGGTCGCGTGGACCACTCCGTCGGCTCTGGTGATCATCACCTCGAGATCGTGGTGCGGGACAGTTTCGATGATCTGCGACGGGAAGTGGGAGCGCATGCGCTCCGCGATGTCCTTCGCGCGGGCCCCGTCGACGTCGAACAGGTCGAGCCGTGTGACACCGCTCGAGAGGAGCGCATAGGCGGTCGCCGCCCCTGCACCGCCACAGCCGATCTGCACAACACGCTCGAGCGACGCGCCAGGCAGCCCAGCGACCAGGCCGTCGCGGTAACCGATCCAGTCGGTGTTATAGCCGACCAGTTTCTCGTCCTCGAAAACGACGAGATTGACCGCGCCCAGCTGTTCTGCCCTCGGGTCCAGCTCGTCGACGACATCGAGCACCAGCTGCTTGCAGGGGTGGGTGATATTCATTGCCGAGAAATTGCGGCTGCGTGCATCGGCGAGCAACGCCCCAACATCCCCCGCCTGCTTGCCAAGCGCGATGAGGTCAAGAATGCGGTATTCGTAGTCGAGACCGAGTGCCGCTGCCTCGACCTCGTGCAGCCTGGGGGTAAACGACGCCGAAATTCCAGCACCGATCAATCCAACGAGGTAGCCGCCACTGGCCTGCCCGGGCCTGGCGGGCCGCCGGGTGTCCATCAGCTTTCCGGGATTTCAAAGTCGACTGTGGCAAGCGAAGCCTTGACGCCGGCGGAGATTCTGAGAACTTCAGCGTGCGCCGGATGACGAGTGTACGAGTCAAGTCCCTCAAGGTCATCGAAATCCGCGACGATCGCAAGGTCGTGGGATGACGCACCGCCGACCAGGTCAACACCGACGCTCATGCTTCGCAGCGAGGGGATCTGCGCGGGCAGAGCGCGCAGCAGAGCCATCCAGTGTTCCCGTTCGTCTGCGGTGAACTCCGGCACGAACCGGAAAACGGCGACGTGGCGGATCACGCCGGAACACCTTCCGCTTCACGGCGCTGCTGATACTGGGCGGCGAGACGGACGGGCGCGTTGAGCGCTCCGTACCCCTCGTAACCCTCGCGACGCTCGACCACCTCGAGAAAGACAGTCCCGATCGCCTGGGTATAGAAGTGGAGGAACTCCCCGGCCTCGTCACGGTCGTACATGACGTTGAGTTCTTTGAGCTCTGTGAGCAGCGACGCGTCCATGTCGTACCGAGCCTCGATGTCGTCGTAGTAATTGGCCGGGATGTCGAGAGGGTGGAACCCTCGTTCTCGCGCCTGGCGCGCCAGAGCGAGAACATCGGTGGAAGCGAAGGCAATGTGCTGCGGAAGGATCGCATCGTCGTGCGCGCCGGACGGCACCAGGTTGAGCGCGATGCGCACGACACCGTCCGCCGCGCGAAGCACCTGGCTGCGCACGAGGCCCACCGGTGCGGCCACTTCCATCGACGGCTGCGAACGCAGGTCAAGCACCGAGTGGAAGAAAAGTACCCCGGCATCGAAGTGCTGCCACGGTTGAGCGAGATTGATGTGGTCAACCCGCTCGATGAGCTCAGCCCCCGGCCGGTTGGGGACAGGGAACTCCCGAACCCACTTCGGTTCCGAGCTGCCCTCCAGACCGAAAAAGACCTCCGATCCATCCGGCGCCCTCACCCCGACGAGCGACTCGTCACCCGGACCCTCCCATCGGTGGATCTCGGGTGCGAACAAATCAGTTGCCCGCCGGAGCGCAGCATCCGGATCACTGACGGATAATCCAATTCCCGCGACGGTCGGTGGCGGCGGTTGCGATTCAGGCCTGCCGAGCACCATTCGCGCGGCGCCCTGCGACCAAAGCTCGACGTTCTTCGTACGGTGACGGCCGTGCGCAGCGAAACCGAGCTGCGCGAGAAGTGTGCGCATCTCGTCCATCGCATCGGTGCGCAACTCCACATAGTTGATATCGGCTGGGGGCTCGACGACCGGGAGAGGCCTTGCCGTCATTTGCTCGGTGCGTCCGCGTGATGACCGCCCAAGCCAGGCCCGGGTTTCGTCCTCGAGCAATCGCAACGAGCGTCGGGCATCGACGGCTGTCGACGCGGCATCCGACTGGCGGAACGTGTCGTTGAAAATCTCGAGCGAGATCGGCCCGTCGTAGCCCGTCCTCACCAGGTGCCCCATGAATGCGGCGAGGTCGAACCCGCCCTCACCGGGGAAGAGCCTGTGGTGTCGGCTCCACGAAAGCACGTCCATCGACAGGATCGGTGCGTCGGCCAACTGGACGAAGAATATCTTGTCGGCAGGAATCGTCTCAATAGCCTGCGGGTCGTGCCCTCGCGACAGGATGTGGAAACTGTCGAGGCACACCCCGACCCGCGGGTGATCCGCGAGGCGCACGATCCGGGCGGCCTGCTCATAATCGTCGACGAACCGCCCCCAGGCCAGCGCCTCATACGCAACGCGCACACCAAAGCGTTCCGCGAGCTCCCCAAGCACGCGCAGCTGCGTGGCCGCGAGCTGCTCATCACCGCTTCGCGCTGTCCCGACATTGCTGCACAACAGCATCGTCTCGATCCCAAGACGATTCATGAGCGTGAACTTCGCCCCCGCTCGTCGCAGGTTGTGCTCGAGCAGGTCAGGTCCCACCCCTTCAAAATCCCGAAACGGCTGATAGAGGTCGAGCGACAGCCCGAGCTCGACGGCTCGCGCCCTGATGGCCTCGGGAGAGTCGGGCGACGCGATGAGATCAGGCTCGAATATCTCCACGCCGTCGAACCCGGCTTCGCTGGCGGCAGCGAGCTTCCGGTCGAGCGTGCCGCTGAGGCAGACGGTGGCGATCGATGTTCGCATGTTGCCTCCAGCGGGCACCGGGAGCGTGGCCCGAGCGACTCTCAGAATTGCTTGCGGAAAAAGGTACTAACTAGTACGTTCGACCGCAGCAGGCGGTCAAGGATGATCTAACCCGCTCTAAGGAGACGTTCAATGATGAGTTTCGCCGAGTGGAACACCCCAGCGGGGTCCGGCAGTACGTCAGCGCCGGTGCTCGAACGCATCGTCGCGATTCTCAACGCCGTCAAGGAAGCTGATTCCAGCCCGTCCATCACCGGATTGGCCGAGCTGACCGGCATGCCGAAATCCACGGTGTCCCGTCTGGTCGCGGAACTGGTGGAGCAACGTTATCTCGAGCGCACCGAGGAGGGGGTAACGCTGGGCCTCCGACTCTTTGAGCTTGGCGCACGCGCCGGTCTCCCCCGCCGGCTGCTCGCAGCCGCCGCACCCGTGATTCGGGAGCTTGTTGAGCTCACCGGCGAACGCGTCGGCCTCTGGGTATATCAGGGCACCGACATGATCTCACTGGCCGCGGTGGCCGGGCGGCTCCCCATGTTGCCGACGAGGGCTGGGATGCGATCGCCAGCTGTCAAGACAGCCAGCGGCAAGGCATATCTGGCGTTTTGTGCGGACAGCGCTGTTGTGGACCGGGCAACAGCCCCGCTCATCGACGGCGCCGCCGATCAGTTCAGAGAGGAACTGAGTCAGGTGCGCGCGACCGTCGTAGCCACGGACAGAGGGGTGGCGTATCCGGGAATTCTCGCTGTTGCGACACCCGTAATCTCTGCTGACCGGGTTGTCCTTGGCGCGATCTCGATCGCGGGACCGAGCGGGGCAATGGATCCGGAGCAGGTGGCGCCGCTGGTGCGGGCCGCTGGTGTGGCACTGACCCGTCGGCTCACGGCGGCCTGACATCCCATGCGAAACGCCGACTGGACCTCGACCGTGAGCGTTCTCGATCGCGTCACCGCGATCTTTGACGCATTCGGCGAACACGGCGACGGCATGGGTGTTTCCGAGCTTGCCCGGCGCGCCAACCTTCCGAAGTCGACGGTGTCGAGGATCGTGGCCGAGCTGGTCAGCCAGCGATTTCTCGACCGAGAGGGAAGCAAACTGTTCCTGGGTGTCCGGCTCTTCGAGCTCGGTCAGACGGTCAGCAGACCGCGGAAGCTCCGGGAAATCGCGCTCCCACTATTGAACGACCTGAGGCTGGCCACCGGGCGGAACGTCCAGCTGACGGTGCTGGACAGAACAGATGTCGTGTTCGTTGCGGTGATCCGCGGGGCGCAGAGCGCCCACCCGATGGAGCGGATCGGGGCGCGACGTCCGGCTCACGCGACGGCGCCGGGCAAAGCGATGCTCGCCTTCGCGTCGCAGGCCGTGGTTGCGGAAGTGATGCGCGATGGACTCCAGCCGTTCACACCTCGCACAATCTGCGATCCGGCTCTATTCCTCAGGGAACTCACGGAGACACGGAAAACCCGGACAGCGACTGAGCTCGAAGAGTACGCAAGTGACAGCGCCGGCGTAGCGAGTCCTGTCCTCGGCTACGGCTCCGTTCCTGTCGCCGCGGTTTCCATCGCCGGGTCAGTCGAGGAACTGGACATCGACCGGCTGGTTCCCGCGGTTCGCGCTACAGCCGCGAACGTGAGCCGCCGCCTCGGAACCGGCCGCTGACACCGGACAAACGAAAACTGGGTGGCTGCGATGTGCAGCCACCCAGTTCGCTGGCGGTCCAGCATCCGCCGCCGGAGTCCGGCTTAGTCGGCCATCTCCCGAATTGCCTCATAGGCTTCGAGGGTCTCTCCGGAGAAGTAGTTCCCGAAGTAGGACTCGGATTCGCTGATGAATGCGTCCATGTCGATGTCCTCAGTCTCGATCACCGTGAAGTTGTCGTCAGCCCGCCACTCGTCGAGGATCTCTTCGGTCGCCTCGTCAACGCAGTCGCGGTTCTCGGGGCGGATCTCGTGGATGGTCTCCTCGAGCAGCGCGGCCTGCTCCTCACTCATCTTCTCGTAGGTCTTGTCGCTGACGAGGATCCAGTGGATGCCGATGTTGTGGTTGTTGAGAACAGCAACGTTCAACACCTCGTCGTAGCTCGATGAGCGGGTTGCGACGATCGGGTTCTCCTGGCCGACGGCGATCCCCTGCTGGAGCGCGGTGTAAACCTCTTCAACAGCTACCGAGACGGGGTTGTCCACTCCAAGAGCCTCGGCGTTCGCGAGGAAGGCCGGTGAGTTCGGGAAACGGATCGGAACTCCGGCGAGGTCCTCTGGGCTGCGGATCTCAATATCCTTCGTGGTGAATGTGCGGTTACCGAAGTACCACCCGTCAACGATGCTGACGCCTGTTGCCTCCTGGAACGACGAGAACAGGTCCTCCGACCCGTTATCGGTCCAGTCGAAGGCGTGGTCGACGTCATCAAACGCGTACGCCGCATCGACGACACCGATCGGCTCAAAAGTAGAGCTGAGTGCAGAGGCACCCTGCAGGTCGATGTCGATGTCGCCAGCCTGGACGAGCGGGAACCGGTCGGCGTCTGGCCCGAGCTGGCTCGCCGGGTACAGCTCAACGGTCAGTCCGATATCCGCGTCTTCGAGCCGTTCCTTCAGCAACTCGACCCCGCAGTAGTAGTTCGGTGTCTGCTCGTTCTGGCTGGTTGCAACGGTGATCGTGACCGCTTCGTTCTCCGAACCGGTCGCTTCGGTGGTGCTTTCCGGGGTGCCGCCGCCGGCGCAGCCGGTGACGGCGAGCGTTGTGACTGCGAGCACGGACGCGGCCATCAGGCCTCGACGCGTCGATCGGGCTGCTGTGCCCATGTGACTCTCCTCTTTTTCGGCACGTCTTCGTGCTCTGGGTAATGGTCCGTTCGGGGTCGGACGCAATGGCGTTGGATCGACGAGCCCCCGTCACGCTGAGGACATCATCGACCACGCAGCCAATGAAGCGGCCCTGTGGCAATGCCGACTTTCGTCCAGCCGGGTCCATACGTAAAGCGACGTCCCGGCGAATGGAACACGGCGCCGGCGGCGGTGAAAGCCGACGCAGCGCCGGTGAGTGGAACATGTCGCACATGACGACTCATGCTGGCATACGCTGTGCGAGACCGGCCGAATTGACGATGACAGAGGAGTGTTCGTGCCGCCTGCGGTGTCTGACCCAGTTCGCATCGGCGTTGTCGGTGCCGGGTTCATGGGACGCCAGCATGTCGAGTTCATTCGCCGTCGAGCGAACACCGAATTGACGGCTGTCGCCGATCCGCTGCTGACCGATGGGGCATTCGGGTGCCCGACGTACGCGGACGCGCGCGCCATGCTCAAAGCCGAGTCGCTCGATGCCGTCATCATCGCGAATCCGAACACGCTTCACGTCGAGACAGCGATTCAATGTCTCTCCGAGGGTGTTGCCGTGCTGCTCGAGAAGCCCGTCGCCGTGAACTATGCAGAGTCCCTTCGGCTCGTCGATGCGGTTGAACGCCTCGACGGCCGGCTACTCGTTGGGCACCACCGGCGGCACCATCCCGCGGTCGCTCGCGCCCGCTCAGCCCTCGACGATGGCGAAATCGGGCAGCTCGTCGGCGTTAACGGCATCTGGTCCGCGCGGAAGGAAGCGAGCTACTTCACGGATGCGCCGTGGCACCGCGAGAGTGGGGCGGGCGTGATGCTCATCAATCTCGTGCATGACCTCGATCTGCTGCGGTACCTGTGCGGGGAAGTGAGCGCTGTCCAGGCGATCACGAGTTCGCACATCCGCGGTCACGAGGTCGAAGACACTGTCGTGGTGAACCTGCGGTTCACCAATGGTGCCCTCGGCAGTTTCCTCGCCTCTGATGCCGGCGTCTCTCCGTGGGGCTGGGATCAATCAACAGAGGACACCGCCGAATTCCCCTTCCTGCCCGATGGGGTCGCCTACCAGCTGGTTGGCACGACCGGCGCGCTGTCCGTACCGAATCTCGCCAGGTACTCGTATGCGGCCGGTGTCGCCGCCGACTGGCATTCACCTCTCTCCCGCACTTACCTTCACGCAGCCCCGCACGTTTCATTCCACGCCCAGCTCGCGCACTTTGTCGAGGTGGTCAGGGGCGCTGAGCCGCTGGTTTCTGCGGAGGATGCGTCGCGAACGCTCGCCCTGGTCGAGGCGTCGGCGTTGGCAGCTGAGCGTCACGAAACGGTTGACGTGGCGCAGTTCAGAGCGGCGCGCCAGGGCGCATAGCGCCGCCCGTCACCAGGGCGGTAATGCCAGCCGCTCGCGGTGCAGACTCAGGCACCGTCGACCGCTGTCAGCCGGTCTGCCGCACGGATGGCGAGTTCATACCCGAACACGCCAGCGCCCGCGATCACCGCGCGCGCCGCGGTTGATGTGAGCGAATGCCGATGGGCCTCGTCGCGGCCGTGAATGTTGGTGATGTGGATTTCGACGACGGGGGTATCCATGATCAGCAGAGCGTCAAGCACAGGCACAGAACCGAAGCTGAGCCCTGCCGGGTTGATCACGACGGCCGCCTTCTCGCGATACGCCTGGTGAAGCCACTCGACGATCTGATACTCGGCGTTGGACTGCTCGAAGACCAGCTCGAATCCGAGCTCATCGGCGACTCTGCCGCAGTTTGTCCGAACATCATCCAGGGAGGTGGTGCCGTACAGTTCCGGCTGCCTCCGACCGAGCATGTTGAGATTTGGGCCGTTCAGGACGTACAGCTTGCGGGTCACAGCGGGTTCCTTTCCAGGAGCACGGATGCCCCGTTTCTGTTCGTCTGGCCGACGATCGCGCGTGCCATGGACGCGCTCACCAACATCCCGTGCATCACAGCAAACCGAGCCAGGTCGGAACTATCGTCACGATCCACGGGAACACCGTCAGCAACAGAAGCACGACACCCAGCGGGATGAGGAAGGGCAGGATGCCGCGGAAGAGTTCACCCATCGGCCTTCGGGTGATCGAGCCGACGACGAAGAGAACGGCTCCAACGGGCGGTGTCAGTGAACCGATCATCAGGTTGAGGATCATGATGACCCCGAGATGGACGGGCTCGATACCGAAATCGCCGATGATGGGCATGAGGATCGGCACCAGCACGAGGATGACCGGGGGCGCCTCGAGGAAGATTCCGAGAAGGATGAGGAGCCCGTTCAAGAGCAACAGGAAGACTATGGGATTGTCGGTCAGCGCCGTCAGCCACTCGCCCAGGTTGCGCGACACCTGCTCACGCGCCAGCACCTGGCCCATGAGGTTCGACGCTCCGAGGATCAGGAGTATGCCTCCCGAGATGACCACGGTTTCCTTGGCGGCTCGCCAGAACACGGGCAACGTCAGCGTCCGGTAGAACACCCCGAGCACGAGCATGTACGCGGCAGCGATGCCCGCACTCTCCGTAGGGGTGAACATTCCGCTGAAGATGCCGCCCAGAATAATCACCGGCAACAGCATCGGGCCGATGACCCGCACTACCGCCCTGCGGAGCGCAGCGCCATCGAAGGGCCGGCTGGTCGCCACCTCCGGGTGCATCTTCACCCAGATGAAGATGTACACGGCGAGACCAGCGGCCATCAGGCCAGCGGGCAGGATGGAGCCCGCGAAGAGGGCACCAGTAGAAATCGAGGCGGTCGCGGCGAAGAGGACCGCGGGGATGCTCGGCGGCATGACGGTACTCATGAGCGAGCCGGACGCGGTCAGACCGGCCGAGAACCCGTAGGGGTAACCAGCCTTGAGCATCTGCGGGATCTGAATCTTGCTGGTGGACGCGGCATCCGCGAGCGCCGAGCCACTGATCCAGGAGAAGCCGATGGCAGTGCCCAGGTTCACGTACGCCAGGTTCCCGGGGAGCCGCGGGAGGAGCGCTTTGGCAAAGTCATAGAGCCTCGTCGCAATACCGAGATGGTTTGCAACGGTGCCGACGAAGATAAAGAGGGGGACGGCGAGCAGCGGAAAGCTGTTGATTCCGTTGACAATCGACGAGATCGCGTAGCCGGGCGAGAGACCCTGACTGTAGAAGTACGCGAGGCTTGGCGCGATCATGGCGAAGGCGACAGGTACCCGCAGCAACAGCAAAACGACAAGCAGAAGTACGTAAAGCCAGAGGTCCATCGATCAGCCGTCCATCTCTGAAATGTCGAGTTTGCGTTCCGGGCGGTTGGCGTAAGGAATCTTCCAGGCGGAATGGATTGCTGCAGACGCGAATCCGAAGACAGCAAAGGCGTACAGCATCCCGAGTGGAATGTGCATCGCGGCACTGGTCCGCAGCCACTCCACCTCGAGTTTCACGAATGCTTCGTATGCCAGCGCCAGGCAGGTGACGACCATGATCAGGGCGGAAATGATGCGCAGCACAGCGAAGAGTTTTCGGCCGGCCAACACCTGATCGAACACCTCGATCACGATGTGGCCGTTGCGACCGACCAGGTATCCCGTGGTCATGAAGGTCAGTGCCACCATCGACATGAGGGCGAGTTCGCCGGCACCCACCCAGCCCAGCGCGGGAATATAGCGGCCGAGCACCTGGTACATCACGCCGATGATGACGAGGGCGAACAGCGTGACGCTGACCGCGATCTCCACTGTGGACAGCACCCGGATGAATGCGGGATCGGACGGTGCCTCGTCAGTCCCGGGCACGTAGGAGGGTTCCGCAGAGCGGTCCGGGTCCTCCGGCTCGTTCTGGGTCACACCGCCTCCGCCCCGGCAAGGGCCGACGAGCCCGAGGGCGCGACGCCTTCGCAGCAGCTCGACATGGGATCACGGAGCATGGTCAACCTCTCTGACAGTTCGGGGTCGTGAAGCGCACGCGTGCGATCACTCTCTGACTTTGGATCCAAGCGGAAGGTGGGTGGAGAGTTGTCTCGCCGAATGGGACACAACCGAGAAAGCTAGTCCGACGCGTGGACGCTGTCATCATCCGACTCGGCATCATCCGACTCGGCGAACACCGCGCGCATGATGGCGAGCGCTGCGTTGGCCGAAGGCAGCCCCGCATAGAGGGCGGTGTGGAGGATCACCTCGGCGATGTCGCTGCGGCCGAGCCCGTTGCGCAAAGCAGCACGCACATGCATCCGGATTTCGGCTTCGTGCCCACCGGTGACGAGGGACGCCAGGGTGGCGATGCTCCGCTCGCGGCGGGACAGTTGGGTCCGAGCCCAGATCTCACCCCAGGCGTAGCGGGTGATGAAGTCCTGGAATGCGGCGGTCTCCGGAGTGATCGCCCCAAGCGCGGCATCCACGTGGGCATCACCGAGGACAGCCCGGCGCACCGCCGTTCCTGTGTCGTACGGTGTCGCCGGCAAAGTGTCGCCCGCAGCGCGCATGAGCCCCACCAGCAGCGACGCTGCCTCGGCGGGCTTTTCGAGCGGAGCGAGGTGCGATGCGCCGGCCAGCTCCGCGAAACGTGCGCGGGGCATCACATTGGCCATGGCTCTCATCGAGGCGGTGGTCGTGACCTGGTCGCGCTCTCCGCTCACGAGCAGAGCGTCCACCTCGATGCCTGCGAGCGAGGGCGTCCGATCGAAGCGCCCCAGGGCATCCGTGCACAGGGCGTATGACTCGTCGTCCACCTCGATAAGAGTGCCGAGCCCCCTGGCCCCCTGGCCGTTCGGGTTGTTCTCGAGGTAACCCGGCGCATACCAGCGTGCGGCACTGCCTGCGACGAGGGATGCCGTTCCTGAACGTCGAACCTGATCTGCACGTTCTGCCCAGCCCTCGGCATCGCCGATGCGGGAACCGCTGCAGAACAACGCAAGACTCAGCAGCCGTTCCGGATGGGTCGAGGCGAGCTCGAGGGCGATCGTGCCGCCGAGGGAGAGCCCGGCGACATGGAACCGACCGCCGCCCAGTTCGTCGACAATCCGGAGCACCGCCTCAGCAAGGTCAGCGATGCTGAACGACTCTCGCGTCGGGGGACTCGCGCCGTGCCCGGGAAGGTCGACGCGGAGAATGCGGACCTGAGGCAACTCTCGCGAGAGTTCCCCGACGACGCCGTCCCACACCGCGGTGGTCGTGCCGAGCGACGGCAGCAGCACGAGGAGTTCGCTCGCCGTGGCATCGGGTGCTGCCGGAGTGATCGAGCCGATCAGGCGGGGGACGGTCATCGCTGCTCCTTGCGCTCTACGGCTCGAAAGCGGCCGATGGCCGACTCGATGATGCGATCGGATGCGACGCGAGTGGCTGCGGGATCCCGCTCGAGACCAGGGCTGAGGAGGCGATTCGCCTCGACCGCTGATCGATCAAAGCTGAGACGTGCGAACATCGACGCTGCGGCATCCGAACTCTCGAGGGCTAGCCTCAGGAGACCACGGAATGCCGACCATTCGGCGTGCCACTCCCCGGCCGGTCTGGCATCCTGCGAGACCGCTGCCGAGTGGACCGTCGCCACCAGCCCCGGCGCCTGCAACCCGTTTGCCGTGAGAAGCACCGCATCAACCGGGTTGCGCTTGTGCGGCATCGCCGAGGATCCGCCCGTTGCGCCGAGCGATGCTTCGCCGATCTCGGTGCGCGCGAGAAATGCCACGTCCCGGCCGATCCGTCCGAGGGCCGCTGTGACAAGGGCTGCGGCCGAGGCAACCCGGAGGACGTGGCTCCGCTCGGTGTGCCAGGAGCACTCGGGGTCGACGAGCCCCAGCTGGCCAGCCAGCGCCGAGCGCAACCGGTCTGCCGTGTGCGGCACGCCTGCCTCGCGATCGAAGTCCTCGCCAGTGCCAACGGCGCCAGCGAGCTGCACCGGGAAACCGGCCGTGGTCAGAGCGCCCATCGCCGCGGTGACGCCGTCGAGCCAGCCGGCGACGGACACCCCCACTGTGCTCTGAGCGGCGTGCTGCCCCAGCGTTCGCCCGATCGAGAGTGTGTACCGCTCGCCGATAGCGAGAGCGACGAGGCTCTCGCCCGCGGTGCGCAGGCGTTCGCGGGCATCGCCCAGAGCCCTCTGCGCGACGAGCATGAGAGCGGTATCGAGGATGTCCTGGCTGGTCGCGCCCTGGTGGACGTGAACGCCAGAGCCGGGGACCGCTGACTCGGCCAGTGAGCGAAGTTGGACCACAAGCGGGATGACGGGCACACCGCCCGCGCGGCTCCCGGCAATCAGCTCGGACCGATCGAGCTTCGCGCTCTGCAGTGCCTGGGACACCTCGCTGAGGTCTTCACCGAGAACGTGGCCACGCGCCAGAACCAGTGCGCGCTCCACGTCGACGAGCGCTTGGAGGACGGCGTCGTCCGATGTGATCGCAGCGGTTACGGCGAGGGGTTCAAGCAGCCCCCAGTCGGTCGCCGCCACCTTCGGACGCTCAGCCATGAATCTCCGCATCGAAATTCAGGAAGACGGTTTCGCCGTCGCCCTGCAGTCGTATATCGAAACGGTAGCTCCTCTCGGCATCCTGGGCCGCGATCAGCGTGCCCCGACGCGCCGGATCCACGCGCCCCAGGAACGGGTCAGCGTCGTTGCGTCCGGCCTCATCTCCGAAGTACGCGCGGGTAAACAAGTGGTGGGTGAGCCCGCGGGCAAAGACTGTGACGAGGACATAGGGCGCGGCATCCGGCCGGGTTGGACCCGGTTTGATTGTCGAGAAGCTGTAGTTGCCCGCCCTGTCGACGGCGGCGCGGCCGAATCCCGTCACCGTGTAGCCGTCCCGCTCGAGACTCCCTCGCTCGGAAATCACCTGCCCCGAGGCATCCGCATGCCAGATTTCGACGATGGCGTCGGGAATGGGTTTACCGGCACCGTCGAAGACGGTTCCGTGAAAGCGGATGCCGTCGGCGTGCCACGGGGCTGCGACCTGCGGACCCCCGGGGTACGGCAGGGCGTAGCCGAAGAAGGGGCCAACCGTCTGTGACGGCGTCTGACCTGGTGTTGTTTCAGGCATGATCGGAATCCTCCGGTTCCATCCAGGTTGATCGTGGCCCGGTGAGGACCACGTCCCAGCGGTAGCCGATCGCCCACTCCGGTTCGCTGACGTCATGGTCGTAGCGCGCGACGAGCCGTTCCCTCGCGGCGGGATCGACGATGGACTGGTAGATCGGGTCCAGGCCGAACAACGGGTCACCGGGGAAGTACATCTGGGTGATCAGTCGCTGCGTGAACGCGGAACCGAAGAACGAGAAGTGGATGTGCGCCGGCCGCCAGGCATTGCGGTGGTTCTTCCAGGGGTAGGCGCCCGGCTTGATGGTCGTGAGCCGGTATTCGCCGTTGTCACCCGTGATCAGCCGCCCGACCCCGGTGAAGTTCGGGTCGAGGGGAGCCGGATGCTGGTCGCGCTTGTGCACGTAACGCCCCGACGCATTCGCCTGCCAGATCTCAACGAGCTGGTTCCGCACCGGGCGACCGTCTCCGTCCATCACACGGCCGGTCACAATGATGCGTTCGCCGAGCGGTTCGCCCGGGTGCTGGATCGTGAGGTCGTTCTCCTCCGCGGCCACATCCGTGTGGCCGAAGGCGGGTGACACCAGTTCGATTTCCTCCGGGTCCGCTCGCACGAGTTCGTGGGTCGGATGCCGAAGAACGGTGCTGCGATACGGTGCGAAGTTGCGCGGCGGGTGCGGCGCGAGCGGACGTCCGGCGCTGTGCGCCCGTGCAGCGTGCTCAGCATGCAGCGCCGCGATCTCGTCCGAAATCGTCGTCTGGGTTTCTGGCGTCTGATTCGTCATGACGTCCTTTCTCGTCGGAGGCGGACGGCTGTTGGAACCCGGCAGCGCCAATCTGACCAGTGACGCTCCTCGCGCATGGTGGAACCTCCCCCGGAATGGAAGGTTGCTGATAACCCTGCCCCGTCGGGCAGGGCAGGGCGGCGGACGTTTCATTCAGTGGGACAGGCCACCTCCCGCGCACCATCGGTTGGCTGTAGACCGTATTGCAATCGCAGAACGCGGTAGCACGGTCACGGGTGACCTCTAGCGTGCGTTAACGGTGAGATTTTGATGCGCGAGCCGACGGATCGCCGCCAAAATGGGCTCGTACAGAGCCGTGCCCAGTACCGCATACTGCAGAGCCGCCTCCGGGTCGCCGGTCGGCATCCCATCGATTTCCGCCCGCGCCATTGCCATGATGTGGTCGCCGTAGAGCCGCAATCGGGCCGGAGTAACCGGAATCCCGGCCTCTTCGGCGGCGAGCAGTGCCTCATCCAGTTGAGCGAACGCGGCCATGCGCTCGTTCGACGCGTTGTAGGTCGGCGGCAGAGCAGCCAGCGCCGCAGCGGCGCGCGGGTAGCGATCCGTCTCATCGCCAGCTGACTCGTCGCTCGGATTGCTACTCGCGAGAGCCTCGACCGCCCGCCCGAGCATGTCGTAGATGGTTCCTTCAGGGTGATCGATCACGGCGAGAATCTTCTTCACCCGGTTCAGGGGAAGCCCAGCAACGATCGTGAGCGACCGGATCAGTCGCAACCTGTCGAGGTGCTTTTCGTCGTACTCCGCGCGGGTTGCGCTGGTGCTGCGACCGGGAGGCAGCATGCCCTCCCGGATGTAGAACTTGACCGTCGCCAGCGGCACATCGGCCCGGCGAACGAGTTCTGAAATTTGCATCTTGCCCCCATTGGATATTAGGAGTATCTTATCATTAGATAGTCAAGTATCCAATCGAGTTCCACCAAACGAAGGAAGTCGCACAATGTCCAATTCCACTGATCTCTACCAGGCCGCCCGTCAACGCGTGATCGCGAAGACGACATACAAATGGGTGTTCGCAGCGCTGGCGGCCATCGCCGCCGTCCAGGTGATCATCTGGTACCTCACGACTCCCGAAGGCTACTTCTGGCCCGTCTGGCCCATCATCGGAATGCTGATCGCCGCGCTCGCCTGGGGCATTCCCCTCTTTGGACGGCACGGTGGCGTCTCGGAGGAACGGGTCCAGGCAGAGGTTGCCCGGATGCGTGCACATCACTAGCCAGAGGCGGGAACGACCCTTGTCTGGCCTGTTCCATGAGGCCGAACCAACGGCCCATGCATACCAACGAAACAGCCCCGGAGAGACGGCCGTGATCGGCGTCGCCCGGGGCTGCATCACGGATGCCGCCTGTCCCCTTCGCCTGCCTAGACTCGACGCTCGTGACGCCGCGGCTTCAACCGATCGGGGGCGTCAGAGGCTGGAACATAGTCGCAGGTGAACTCACCGTCGTAGCCGAAGAGGAATCCAAAGACACGATTCCTCACCTCGAGGCGGATCCGGTAGACGTTCGCCTCATCATCGAATGACTCATGCAATTCGGCTCTCCCACTGAACAGCATGGGAAATCGGAACGCGACAGGTCCCTCGTAAAAGCGTTGGGCATCAGAACGCAGACGCAAGGATCCGTCTGGTCCGACGGACAGGTCCAGGTCAACCGCGAGGTGTTGATGCGTCCCCAGGTAGTCGACCACCTTCCCGTCGCTCAGGATCATCGTCGCGTCGAATCTGCTGGGTGTGCGGCGCACGCGGTACTCGCGCACGAAGGTGACGGTCTCGCGCCCATACGGATCGCGGTAGGGGTAATTTTCGATGGTGAACGGCACGTTGGCCCCGAGGTCGGGAATCAGAATGTTGCGAAACTTACCCAAACGAAGGAACGGGACTGTCCACCACGGCCCTCGCTTGATGTGGGCCATCGTGCCGCGGCCGACACATCCGTAGCCCGCATCAAGTCCGACCCCAAACCGCCGTTGCAGCATCGGGTGCAGCCGCTGAAAGTCGGGGCCGAGGGCCTGTTCGAAGATCGATGTCACGGGTTCTCCAGAGCGCCCCTGGTGGCCGGAGCCTGAGTCATTCCGCTTCCGCGTCGCGGAGCTCCCACACATCCCGTCGGCTTCAGGTTGTGTTCACCATCACATCAGCTTGCAGCACCATCGGGCGCCACGGCCGCAACCCGAAGCGTGTCTCGGGCCGAACGTCGCACGCAGGCCTCGCCCGAGTATTTGGCTTGATCGTTTCCTCAAACCAATTTCCTACGAGCCGATCTGAGGCGCGTCATCAAGAGAATTTTCGTCTCAGGCCCCGTCGCCATACCGAACGCTTGTGAGCTCAGCCCGATACGGTGGATTCGAACCCGTCCGGGACGTTGTGATGCCCGCTACAGTGGCGGCCCAAGCTCCTAGACGGCCAAGCGCAGACGGTGTGAGGTCTTCGAGCCCGTATCGTCGAACGTCGTCGATGATTGCCCCCATTGCGGAGTCCCCTGACCCGATGGTGTCAGCGACGGTGATCCGAGCCGCCGGGACGAGGACGCTCGCGTGTCGTGAAGCGAGAACCATTCCGTCGCTTCCCTGCGTGATGACGGCCAGTCGGACGCCGAGATCGAGCAGTCGTTCGATCACATTCTCCGGAGGTAGGTCGGAGTAGAGCCATTGTGCGTCTTCGTCACTCATCTTTACGACATCGGCGAGGGAAGCCAGCGTTTCAAACCGTTCGAGAGCGTCATCTTTTGCTCCGATAATCGAGGGTCGTATGTTCGGGTCGAGACTGCTTGTGACCCCGGCCGGAAGCGATCGCAGAAGTTCACGGACTTGATCAGCGCCCGGGAGGAGAAATGCGGCGATGGAACCGATGTGGACGTGACCCGCTTGTCCGAGTTCTGGCACGACCGGTTCCCAGATGATGTCGAATGTGTACTGCGCGGAGCCGTCTGCTTGTATACGCGCAAGCGCCGTCGGTGTTCGCTTGGCGTCACTCGAAATCACATCCACGTGTGACTCGCTGAGGTGTGCCCTGGCCTGCCGCCCGCGCTCGTCGTCGGCGATGTAGGTCACGAGTCGCACCTCGTGGCCGAGTCGGCCAAGGCTGAGGGCGACGTTCGCCGGTGACCCGCCGACGTGCTCGGTACGAGTTCCGTCGCGTTCGACGATGTCTATGATCGTCTCCCCCACCACGAGCACCTCGCGTTCCGCTGATGAGTAGTTTCTGTTGGCCACTTTTCCTCCGACGCTCTGCTCGTTGTCGCTAGGGCGTGAGCTGTTCAACGTGGAGCTCGGTTAACGGCGCTGACGGGTAGACCTGCTCGGTGAAAGCGACGAGACCTCCGGCGGCGTAGACCTCGACGATCGAGGAATCAACGATGACGAGTAGGTCAATCTCGCTCATGTACCCAGCAGGGATCGGCGCCCAGTCCACAGATGGGAACTCAGGGTGGAACGTCACGTTTCCGCTCTGGGTGCGGTCGAATGTGATGCTCTTGTCATCTCCGTCGATCGTGATGACGACGCGATCGGTGCCGGTCTCCCCGGTAAGGACCACGGCCGTTCTGTCATCCGCCCCGCACGGGACGGACAGGTCGAAGACGGTGACGCCAGAAGTGCCGGCGGGTAGCACGGGCTGTTGTCGGACTCGGTACCGGCCGCTGTGGTCGCGGACGAGTGTGACTTCGCGCACCAAGGACATGGCGGAACGCCACGGGTGCGTTGGCGTTTGACCAGCGTATTGCCAGTTGCTGGCCCAACCGATCATCAGGCGACGTCCGTCCGGAGCGTCGTTGAATGAGACCGGCGCGTAGTAGTCACGGCCGTAGTCCAGCCAGTCGTAGTCGGCCAGATCGACAGAATTGGAGAGCCGTTCCGGGGTGAAGGTCGTCCCATCGAAGTCGCCGACAAAGTACTGAGAACCGGACCCACCGGCGATGCCGCCGGGGTTAAGGCTGACGACGAGCACCCAACGGGTCTCGTCCGTGCCGTCCACGCGGAGGGGGAACAGGTCCGGGCACTCCCAGACGCCCTCTACGGCGTGAGCGGGGCCGAAGCGTGATCGCAGGGTCCAGTTTCGGAGGTTGGCGGAGGTATAGATAACGACCTGGCGGGCGACTGCTTCTACCGCGACCATGACCCAGTGTCCGTAGATGCCGCCGTGCCAAAACACCTTGGGGTCGCGGAACTCGTCAGATCCGATGTCCAACACCGGGTTACCGGAGTAGCGGGTCCACGTTGCTCCGCTGTCAACGCTGTATGCGAGTGACTGGGCCTGGTTTCCGGGAAGGTCGTCGCGGGGTGGACGAGCGCTGGTGTAGATCGCGACGAGCGCGGTCTCGCCCTCCTTCGCGAAACCAGCAGTGTTGTGAACATCGGCCACGGCGCTACCGGAGAACACCATTTCGTCTGCCGTGTACGAAATCGCAATGTCCTGCTCGACCCAGGTGACGAGATCAGTGGACGTTGCATGCCCCCACGACAGGTTCCCCCACACATTCGCGTGTGGGTTGGTCTGGAAGAACAGGTGATAGATACCGGCGTAATAGAGGAGTCCGTTGGGATCATTGAGCCACGACGTGGCAGCGGTGAAATGTGCGGCCGGGCGCGCCGGGGCGCCGTTGGTTTGGTCGGCGACTGTCGCTACTTCGGGGCGGGGGGCGGTCACAAAGAACTCCTGATGGATCGGTGGGGTCAATACTCGGGCGAAACGGTTGTGACGCCGGTGCGGGAGAGTGTCTCCCGCACCGGCGAACGGTTACTTCCCGCCTTGCTGGAAACGGTCATAGGCGCTCTGATAGGTCGCGATGACGTCGTCGACGCCCATGGACTCGAGCTGGGAGACGTATCCCTTCCATTCGTCATCGACGGTGCCGTTGACGATCCAGGATGCGAACTTCTCTTTGACGAAAGTGTTGATATCGGTGGCAGCGAAGGACACCTGCTTCAGCTCGTCGTTCGACAACATCACGGGCGGGTAAGCATCGTTCGCCTTGTATGGCGAGTAGTACTCTGCGACGAGGTCCTGTCGTTCCTTGGCGCGGGGCTCGGGCGCGACGACGCTTTCGAAGTCCTCTTTGGTTGTGACCTTAGGTCCACCGGGGGCGACCTTTTGGCGGCGTTCACCTTCGGATTCTCCTGCTGCTGCGGGGATCTGCTGAAGGACGCCGTTCTCGTCTTCTTCAAGAGTGACGCCGATCGGCCCCCAGTTGGCCTGCGCAGACATCACCGGGTCGAACAGCCGGTCAGCCCAACGCATCGTGGCCGCGGGGTATTCGTTCGCACGGGTGATCACCATTGCGCCGCGGCCAATTTCTTGGTTGTTGGCAACGCTTGCCAGCTTCTCGCCGTTGACGCCTTCGAGAATGCCGACCATTTCGTAGTCGCCCACCCGGTCGTCGCCGACCATCTCTTTCAGCTCCCACCAGAAGAAGGAACCGAGCACCGGGGTCGCTGACTTGCCTTTGGACAGGTATGCGACATCGTCCTGGGAGAAGGACTCGGGGTCGATCAGGCCGTCGGCGTACCAGTCGGCCAGCGCTTCGACGCCGGCTTTGTAACCATCGGTGTTCGCGGTGAATTCGACTTTGTCGTCCCGGACGATCCGGTGGTCGTTGTTCTCCGGCTGCCCGCCGAGGGCAGCGATCAGGTCATTAGGGTTTGCACAGAAAGAATCTGTTCGGAATGACAGCGGGATCTCATCTGCTTTCCCGTTACCGTTTGGGTCCTGGGTCTTGAAAGCTTCAAGGGCCACCCGGTAGTCCTCAATGGTGGAGGGCATGGGTAATCCGAGCGCGTCGAGCCAGGACTTGTTGATGTAGAGGAAGTTCGGGTACTGCAGAACGCCAAGCTCTTCCACCGACGGGAGGGTGTAGATGTGGCCGTCGGAAGCTGTGATGGCAGCTCGAATGTCGGGCCGATCCTTGAGTATCCCGGAAAGCGTTGGTGCATGTTCCTTGATGAGGTCCTCGAGCGGCAACAGAGTCCCGTTGTCGCCATTCTCAACGATCTCTGCGTCCGTGAGCCCTGAGTTGTAGAGGACATCGGGCAGCTCATCGCTGGCTAACATGAGGTTCTTCTTCTCGGCATACACCTGCTCGGGGAGGTTCTTCCACGTGATTGCGATGTTGGTGTCTTTCTCCCACTGTTTGACGAGTTCCATCTCGGAGTAGTCGGGAGCGAGAGCTGATTTGGTGCCGCCGAAGGTGAGAGCGAGAGTTTTGTCGACAATCGGGAGACCTTCTTCGTTGAAGCCGAAGTCAGCTGACTTGTCTTCGATTTTCTTGGCGTCCCCTCCGCCTGCGCAGCCGGCGAGGAGGACGCTGCCCGCGATAGCGATCGCGGTAGCAGTGTAGAAACGGCGATGTCTCATGTTCTTTCCTTTTGTTCGAGGTGTGGTGGAGGGAGGAAGGTGGTTAGCTCTTGACGGCGCCAAGCAGTGCGCCCTTGGTGAAGTGCTTCTGCATGAAAGGAAGGACGATCAGCAGCGGGATCGTGGAGATGACGATCATTCCGTACTTGATCAGTTCTCCCAGGCGTTGTGCGGCAGCGTAGGAATCCAGTGCCCCGGTGCCTCCTGCGGAAGTCACTTCGGACTGTATGAGCACGTTGCGGAGCACTAGCTGAAGGGGGTATTTGCTGTCGTCGTCGAGGAAGATCAAGGCGTCGAAGAACGCGTTCCAGTTGGCCACGAGGTGGATCATGATCATAAGGAAAATCAGTGGTTTGGACAGCGGCAGCACGATGCTGAAGAAGAATCGAAAGTCGTTGGCTCCGTCCATCTGCGCGGCGTCGCGGAGCTCCCCAGGAACGTTGTTCTCGAAGAAGGCCCTGGCGATGATGAGGTTCCACACTCCGACCGCTCCCGGCAGCACAACAGCCCAGATGGTGTCCAGCATGCCGAGGTCGCGAACGACCAGGTAGCGGGCGATGAGACCACCGTCGATGAACATCGTGATGATGAACAGCAGCATGAAGAACGTGCGCCCGTAGAGATCTTTCCGGGACAACGCATATGCGGCACAGAGAATCGTCGTGACGCTGATGATCGTTCCCAGCACGGTATACAGGACGGAGTTGCCGAACCCGCGGAGAATGGTTGGGTCGGAGAAGATCCGCGTATAGCCCTCGATCGTGAACCCTTGTGGCCATAACCACACGTTTCCGTTGAGGATCTCGGTCGGCTCGCTAACGGAGGCGATGACGATGAAGTACATCGGGTAGATGATGGCGACCATGGCCAGAACGAGAGTGCCAATCGCGATCGTGTTGAAAACCGGGTCTGCAAAACGATTGCCGACGCTGCCCCGTTTTTTCGGCCGCGGGTACTCCAGGCCGTCAGCGGAGGGCGACGACTTCACAAGTCGTTCAGGTGCACTGGGAAGTGTGTGGGTCATGGCGTCATCACCAAAGGCTCGATTGGCCCGAACGGCGGGCGACCCAGTTGAAGGTCAGCAGCAGAACGAGGTTGATTAGGGAGTTGAACAGCCCAATTGCGGCTGAGTAGCTGAACTGTGCTTGTTGCAAGCCCGCTTTGTAGACATAGGTTTGGATGACTTCGGACGTGGGCAGGTTGAGATCGGTTTGCATCAGCAGGACCTTCTCGAAGCCGAGGTTGAACAGGTTGCCGATCGCGAGGATAAATAGGATCGTGATTACCGGCATGATGCCGGGGATGTCGATGTGCCGGATCCGCTGCCACTTATTCGCTCCGTCGACTCGAGCGGCTTCGTGCAGCGCAGGGTCGATCGCAGTGAGCGCCGCGAGGTAAACGATCATCGAGAAACCGGCGTTCTGCCAGATGTCCGACCCGATGTACAACGGCCGGAACCAGTCCGGAGACCCCATAAAGAAAATCGGGTCGCCCCCAAAGGTCACGATCGCGTTGTTGACGATTCCTGATCGCGGAGAGAACAGCAGGTGGATCATCCCGACCACAACGACGACCGAAATGAAGGACGGCGAGTACAGCACAGTCTGAGTGAGCTTCTTGAATCGGTCGCTCTGCAGCTGGTTCACGATGAGCGCGAGGATTATCGGCACCGGGAACGCGAGCAGCAAACCCAGCGCGTTCACGGTCAGAGTGTTCACCAGAAGTCGCTCGAATTGGAACGACTCGACAAATCGGATGAAGTGCTCCAACCCGACCCACGGACTGCCGGCGAACCCGTCAGCGGGGTTGTAGTCGCGGAAGGCGATCTGGGCTCCATACATCGGCCAGTACTTAAACAGCACAATGTAGACAACTGCCGGGGTTAGTAATACGTATAACTGCCATGACTGAAGTGCGCGCCGTAGGCGCGAACGCGCTCGACTGCGTTTGAGTTCTGGCCTTGCTCGGGAGATTATCTGCGGCGATGTTTCTGTGGTCATGCGGGCACCTTTGCACTCGCCACTGATCCACGACGGACCAATGAACATTCGATGGGATTTTGGGTCGGCTCCTCAGCGGCGAGAAGCAGTTCGACGGCCCGGCGGGCCATCTCCTCATAGGGCAGCGCAACGGTGGTCAGCCCAGGGTCAAGGTAGGGCGCGAGGGTGTCTTGATTATCAAAGCCGACGATCGAGCAGTCGTCCGGCACGCGAAGGTCAAGCGACTCCAGGGCGCGGTATGCGCCCCACGCGGTCCGGTCGTTGCCACAAAAGATCGCAGTCGGTCGCTCAGTCTCCTTCATGAGAGCTCGCGTCAGGTCGAAGCCGTCTTCAACGATTCCGGAACCATACCGGACGAAACGCGGGTCCTCCCCGATGCCAGCTTCATTAAGGGCTCGGCGGTAACCCGCGAGTCGACCGATCCCTGCGGGCAAATCGCTATCAGATGACTGAATGTTGATCATCCCGATCCGCGTATGGCCCGCTTCGATTAGATGCTTCGCGGCAGTGTATCCGCCCAGCTCCTCATCGGGGAAGACGCTGGGCACCAGGCGAGCGCGATCCTGCGCATTGACGACCACGGTAGGTATTCCCGCCAAGGCTGCTGGCACATCGAGAACGCGGTGGTACATCGAGGCGTAAACGACGCCTTGAACGCGGTAGGACAGCATCATTTCGATCGCGGCCGCTTCGAGCTCGGGTTCGTTGAACGTATCGACGCTGAGGATAACGTTTCCCGATTCCCAGGCGCAGAGCTGGCTTCCTTTGAGGAGTTTGCCGGCGAAGGGGGCGCTTGCGACTTCGTCTGAGATGAAACCGATCATTCCCGACTTGCCGCTTCGAAGGGACCTGGCGAAAGCGTTTGTGCGGAAACCAAGTTCCTCGACCGCGTCGAGGACACGGGCCTTGGTCGCGTCAGCTACTCGACTTCCGCCAACGTTATTGAGCACGAGGGAGACCGTCGCCTGAGACACTCCGGCGCGCTCGGCCACTTCCCACATTGTCGGGCTATTGCGTTTGGGTACCATGTCTCACCTCCTCGTAAGCCAGTTATTCGTATAACTCACACAGAGTAACCCGCTCGCACCCCCGGCGTCAACAAAGACATTTGCGTTCAGCTGAAGTAAGCAATTGCTGCCACTCCAACCTGCGCGCCCCGTGAACGGCCATCCCAAATCGCCTGCGCCTTGAGCATCCGTAATCTCGGAGTTCAATCAACTCAGGCTGGCGACGACCATGGCAGTGCAGCGACACAGCGCTGAGTCGAGATCCCGCTGCCAGGCCAGCGGCGAGCCAGACCGGCGCAGGGCGCCAACAAAAAAGCCCGGAGAGACAGCCGTAATCGACGTCTTTCCGGGGCATACCGTGCGCCCGAAGGGATTCGAACCCCCAGCCCTTTTGATCCGTAGAGAGAGCGGACGAACGTGACGAAGCAAGCGGGACCATCTCGAACCGTCCCACAGCCGACCGGGCCGCCCAGCACTTGGGCAGTTGCTGGGTTCGGATCACGGTCGGCGCCGAAGCGGTTCGGCGACGTGAGTAATGACTCAGCGAGGCACGGCCGGAGGGGTTCCGGCGGGCATTGCAGATGCGATCAGTACCGGTTTGAGCGCATCAAAGCTCAGCGGCATCGTCGGTGTCCTTGCCCTTGTACGTGAGGAGCGGCACGCACACCATCGTCGAGCAGATCCAGCATTTCGGTACCGGCCCTCGAGCTGGTCAACGACCTGCACACGGTGAAACACATCTGGGTGCTTCTCGACGTATGCGGCAAGGCCCCTGAGCTTGCCGACGGCTTCGTAATGAACGCACCGTGCAGGTCAACAATCGAAGGCCTTAGCACTCCCGCGGATGCGTGGACGAAGAGGAAGTCGATGTACAGACTGTGCCAGCCGTCCCGCTTCTGCCAGGGAATGACGAGAGCGATCTTGGCCCGATTCGATGGGTTGCGGTACCAAACGACAGCTGCATGGCAGAGCTCCGTCTCGAGCACGTACTGCTCGAGTGACTGCAGGTCAGCTCGGTAGTTGCCGAACTCATCGGAGAGGACATGCCACTTATGGGTCGCCCCTCGCCGGTCACCGTTCGCGCCCGGCGGGATTGTGAAATTAGTTCGTTCGGGCGAGCTGGACTGACGTCGGACGCGGTCGAACTCCTCCCGGGCCGCCTCTGAGAGCCGGGTGGTGGCGGAGTGGTAGCGCTGCAGCCAGGACGGCACCAGCTCAGCTGCGCGCGCCTCAACCCGCTGCGGAGCTCGGGATCTTGAGCGAGAGCGATCGCCAGGATCCTTGTGTCGGTGACATCATCGCCGTCCGGCGCGTGAAGCGAGACTACCTCCGCGGCTGGTTTGACTAACTGGTTGGTTGACTTTCGGACGGGCAGGCCTTACGTTATTGACAAATCAGTAACCGACTAGTTTGTTAGTAGAACTGACCATGTTCCTCTCTCTTCGCCTCGACCCTGGGACGCGTCCGGGACCGGTCTTCATCGCCGGTGTCGCGAACCAGCTCTTCGTCAGTGGCTTCTGGGTGCCCGCCGCGTCCGGGGGCGCGCTCCACACGATCGACCCCAACCCCAAGACGCACGAGAAGAACACCGTCGTCATCGGACTCCGACCAGCAGGGTGCGGCGCAGAGGCGTCACCGTCACAGCTCCGCACCGGCCTCCCCGAAACGCATCCGTCCGCTCCTCATCACCAACCGCACTCCACTACGAAAGAAGAGATCCCATGCGAGAAACCACTGCACTCGTCGCTGTCACGGACGGCCAGCCCCTCACTGCTCAGACCATTCAGAGGCGCGATCTGCGTGGAGACGATGTCGCCATCGACGTGACTTTCTGTGGAGTCTGCCACTCCGACCTCAACGAGATCCACCGCCACGGGAACAAGCCCCTCGTCCCAGGGCACGAATTCGTCGGCCTCGTCACGGCGATAGGAACCGATGTCACTCGATTCCGGCTGGGAGACCCCGTCGCGGTCGGAACCCTCGCCGATTCGTGCGGCGCCTGCTACATGTGTCTTGCCAACCAAGAGAATTACTGCTTGGAATACCCCACCCTCACCTACGGCAGCACCGACCGCATCGACGGAACCGTGACTCAAGGCGGGTACTCGACTGAATACGTAGCGAAGGAGAAGTTCGTCTACGCCCTCCCCGACAAGCTCGACCCCGCCGGCGTCGCTCCCCTCATGTGCGCGGGAGTCACGGTCTGGGAGCCCCTCATCGCCTGGGGCGCCGGACCGGGCAAGACCGTCGGAATCGTGGGACTCGGCGGCCTCGGACACCTCGCCGTGAAGTTCGCCCATGCACTCGGCGCCCACGTCGTCCTGTTCACCACATCCGCGCAGAAGGCCGCCGGTGCGGAACTCTTGGGAGCGGACGAAGTGATCATGTCAAGAGATGAGGCGGCCATGCAGGAGCAAGCGAACCGGTTCGACCTCATCGTCGACACCGCCTCGGCGCCACACGACCTCACCCCGTACCTTCACACCCTCGCGCTCGACGGGACACTGTGCGCTCTCGGCGCGCTCGGTTCCCTGCAATTCGACCCCTTCGCGTTGCTCTTCGGGAGAAGGAGCATCGCCTCAGCAGGCGGCGGAGGAACCACGGGAACACAGGCGATGTTGGACTTCTGCAATGAGCACGGCATCACCGCCGACGTCGAGGTCCTGCCCGCGCGCGACGTCAACACAGCACTCGAGCGACTCGAACGCAACGACGTCCGGTTCCGATTCGTCCTCGACATGAAGGAGCTGTGAAACGCCTCTGGCTCGCGTCGGTTGCCGTGCCGCTCCGTGTGTCCCTGCTCGTCGTTTTCACGCTCAACGCCTCTTCATGCGAGCTTTCGGCGCGCCCACCCGCTGCTTCTCACCGGGATGCTCGGGGCGATCGCACTGTCGATCGTCGTCGTCGAGGCCGGCGGGAGCATAGGGTCGGGCCTGCTCGTTCGTCCGTCTGGCAGTTCGTAACCCCGGCACATGACGCGTGCCGCCACCAACGATGCCGGCCAGCTCTGCCACAGGGTATGCACCGAGTGGATTGATGGACTCGCTCACGAGACCCTCGGTAGTCAGTTGCTCAGATCTGCTGAGTCGACGGCGCGAATCCTCGCGCGACGATTGTTCGCAAGGCATCCCGGCGGCGCTCGTGCTCAGCGGCAGGATCCGTCGGACTAGCGGCGAATACAGTGCTCGTTGGCGACCAGGCCATCGAGATGGCGACAACGCTCGCGATGATGTCGAAGGGATCGAACTTTTCGTCGACGAGACCGGCATCCTGCGCCGCCGCGATAGCGATTTCCTTGTTGCCATATTCGGTCGATAGCTCACTACTGAGATGCCCCGTGGGCCGCCGCTCGAGCCGAGACCACGTCGCCAGCCGCACCAACTCCGGGTGCTCGAGGTGGTCGTCGTAGAGCGCGACCGCGTACCCGGGCAGGTCCTCCGGAGTGAAGGGGACGGCGTCCATGATCGAGTTGATTGCCTCAGCGAAGACAGCGTCAAACAGCAATTCCTTGCTGACGAAGTAGGCATACAACTGTGCTTTGTTGACCCCTGCGTTGTCCGCGATTCGAGCCACGCGAGCTCCGGCAATACCGTACTGCGCGAACTCGGTCTTCGCCGCCTCAAGGATCTTGGCTCGGCTCGCTTCCCCACTTTTTCTCATGGTGACCATGATAGAACCAACTAGTTGGTGCCTGCTTGGTGTCGCGCACTGACGCGCCCGTCCGAGATGCCGGAGTGGGCGAGGCGGGGCCTTCGATGGCTTCAATCCCGAACTGCGCGAACTCAGCGGTCACTGCATCGAGTATCCGTTCGCGCGTGGCGTTTCCAAGTTTCATGAATCCGCCATGGGCGTGTGCGGCCTGCCCCTTACCCCTGATCTCCAACCCGTTCGTGTTCGTGCTCGGCCTGCCCGCTTTGGCAAGTCCGCACCGGTTCGTCGCAAGGCGGCGGAAGTTTTGGCCTCGTTAGCCTCCAGCTCATGCTGGGCGACCTCGGCTGTGGCGCTCGATCCTCGTCGTCGGTTCACCCCTTCGGCGCCGTCATGCGCATCAATAACTAACTAGCTAGTTGACATTCACACACGGCGCCCTTACCTTAAATACCAACCAGTTAGTTACCAACGAAAGAAGGCCGACATGAATACCGTTCTTATTACCGGCGCAGGTACTGGCTTCGGCCGACTCGCCGCCTTCGATTTGGCCCGTCTCGGGTATCGGGTTATCGCGGGGGTGCAGATCTGGCCGCAGGCGACGCAGTTGCGCCAAGAGATCGCGGCCGCCGGCTTGGAGAACATCGAGGTCATCAAGCTCGACCTTTTCGACGAGGTCGACGTTGCGCACGCGCTCCGCTATGACGTCGACGTGCTGTTCAATAACGCGGCCGTGGCTTACATCGGAAATCTGACCGACATGCCGATGTCGCTCATTCGGGCGAACTTCGAGTCGGACGTGTTTGCTCCCCTGGAGTTGACGAAGAGCTTCATCCGTCAGATGGCCGCTCGCGGCAGCGGCAAGATCGTGTTCAACTCTTCCATTGCCGGCCTGCTGGCTCAGCCCTTCGGCGGCGCATACACCGCGGTGAAGTACGCGATCGAGGCGATCGCCGCCACGTTGCGGGAGGAGCTGAAGCCCCTCGGCGTCACCGTGGCGACTGTGGAGCCCGGGCCCTTCCAAACCGGCTTCAACGACACCGCGATCGAAGCGTCGTCCTATTGGTACGACCCGGAGACGGCGGTCCTGCCGGGTTGGCAGCTACCAACGTTTACCTACCCGGGGCAGGGCGACCCGCAGGAAATGGTGGACGTGATCGTCAAGGTCATCACCGGTGAGATTTCCAGCTACCGCAACGTTTTCCCGCCGTCGACGGAACGCGAGGCCCGAGAAGCGCAAGCCGCCGAGTGGGAGATCACCGTCTAGGTGGCACGCACCCGTGCTCTTGTAACGGACCGACAGACCCGAACCCGCGGTATACCGCGCTCCCAGAACAAGCCCAGGGAACGCGGGCACAGAACCCGGTCAGCAATTCAAAGTGTGGGGATAGTGTGGGGCACCAACGAAAAAGCCCCGGAGAGACAGCCGTAATCGGCGTCTTTCCGGGGCATACCGTGCGCCCGAAGGGATTCGAACCCCCAACCTTCTGATCCGTAGTCAGATGCTCTATCCGTTGAGCTACGGGCGCATGGGCTTGGCCGGGAGACAATCTCTCGCTCCGCAGGCCGTATTAGAGACTACATGACCCGGCGGCTCCGCGCCAATCGAGGCAGCGACGGTCACGTGACAGAACCCTTAGCGTGGGTTATAATTGATGTTTGTCAATGTTATAGTTGACATTTGTCAATAAAGCTTCCCCGCGTCATCAGGAGTCACATGCCTCGAGCTTCACGGTCATCCGCACCGATAAAACCACAACGGACCGCTTCCGCCGACGGCACCATGACCCACCGTCAGGTGCTCGAAGCCCTCTCGGGTCTGCTTCTCGGCATGTTCGTGTCGATCCTCGCCGGAACCGTCGTCGCGACATCCCTCCCCCTCATCATCTCCGAGCTCGAGGGCGACCAGTCCGCATACACCTGGGTCGTGACCTCGACCCTCCTGGCAACAACCGTCTCCACCCCGCTGTGGGGAAAGTTCGCTGACCTCTTCAACCGCAAGCTGCTCATCCAGCTTGCGCTCGGCCTCTTCGTCATCGGCTCGGCTGCCGCCGGTTTCTCGCAGAACACCGACACCCTGATCCTCTTCCGCGTGCTTCAGGGCCTCGGTGGCGGCGGGCTCGCCGCGCTCAGCCAGATCATCATGGCGGACATCATCAGCCCCCGCGACCGTGGCAAGTACGCCGGCCTCTTCGGCGGCGTCATGGCCGTCGGGACCGTGGGTGGACCGCTCCTCGGTGGCCTGGTGACGGATTCCCTCGGCTGGCGCTGGAACTTCTTCATCGCGTTGCCGATTGCGATCATCGCGATCGTCCTGCTGCAGCGCACGCTCCACCTGCCCAAACAGCCGAAGCGCAAGGTTCACATCGATTACCTCGGCGCGATCCTCATCGCCGCCGGTGTTTCGCTCCTCCTGATCTGGGTGTCGCTCGCCGGCACGCAGTTCGACTGGATTTCACTACCGAGCCTCCTGATGGTGCTCGGGTCTGTCATCCTTCTGGTCGGCGCTGTCGTCGTTGAACTCAAGTCGCCTGAACCGATCATCCCTCTCGGCATGTTCAAGAACCGCACGTTCACGCTCTCCGTGATCGCCAGCATCTCAGTCGGTGTCTCCATGTTCGGCACGTCAGTCTTCCTCGCGCAGTACATGCAGCTCGCCCGCGGAGCCACGCCGACAGAGTCCGGGCTGCTCACCATTCCGATGATGGCCGGTCTGCTCATCTCCTCGACGATCTTCGGTGGCATGATCAGCCGTCGCGGCAAGTGGAAGGCAATCATGGTGACCGGCGCAGTCCTCACGGTCATCGGCTCTGTCCTCCTCGGCACTCTCCACTACGACACCAACCTCGTCCTCGTGGGCATCTACATGGCCGTCCTGGGTGCGGGTCTCGGCATGCTGATGCAGAACCTCGTGCTGGTGGTTCAGAACACGATCGAGGTGCGCAACCTCGGCGTCGCCACCAGCGCCGTCACCTTCTTCCGGAGCCTCGGCGGCACCATCGGCGTCTCCGTACTCGGATCGGTGCTCGGCACCGTCGTCGCGCAGAGCATCAAGGAGAACGTCGGTGCCCTCGCGCCGACGGACCAGGCCCTCGCTGGGAAGTACCTCGGCAGCGGAACGATCCCGCAGATCCACGAGCTGCCCGAGGTGTTGCAGAGCGTCGTCGAGAGTGCGTACGGCAGTGGGGTTGGCTTCGTCTTCCTTTGCGCCGTTCCGCTCACCCTCGTCACTCTCATCGCGACGATCTTCATTCCGAACGCACCGCTCGGTAAGCTCAACGCCGTGCAGTTGAAGAAGCAGCCCGTCGACACGTCGCACGACCGCGACGCCAGCGACATCCTCATCGATGTCTCGACGGCGAGTGTTGCGCTCCCCCCGGTCGGCCTCGCAAATCCAACCGGTCAGATCCCGACCGTGAAGCCGGAAGATGATGGCGCGACATCGAATCCGACGAGGATGCCATGACCACGGATGCGACGAACGTCTCTCCCGACTCCGACCGGCATTCAGCGGCCATCGTGGGCGTCGAGGTCAACATGGGTGCCCTGTCGCGCAAGCTTCAGCTCATCCTGAAGAACGCGGCAGCGGCGATCGACCCCACCCTTCCGCCTGCTGGCTTTCAGTTGCTCCGGCTGATCCAGCGATGCGGTTCGGTGCAGGCCAGTGTCGCGGCCGAACGCCTGGTGGTCGATCGGAGCGTTGTGAGCAGGCATATCCGGCAGCTCGAAGAGCTCGGCCTGGTCGAGACGCGCACAGACCCGTCCGACGGCAGGGCCCGTTTCCTCGTGCTGACCGAGGAAGGCACCCGTCGTATGCGCTCGGTCAATCCGTCGGGCAGGTCCGTTATGTATCCGCTGCTGACCGACTGGGAGGTCGACGAACTCGAGAGCTTCGCGGCACAGCTCGAGCGCCTCACCGAGGCGATCGACCGGCGTAACGACGAGTTCACCGCAACCGACTGACCCGCGGCGCTCCGAACGCCACCATTTTTCACACGGATGCCGTCCCGCACGCACGCGGGACGGCATCCGTTTCGTTAATCCCCTAACGCAATCCGCGCGCATCGAGCGCTGCGATCTGGCGCTTGAGCGCGATCTGCCGATACGACTCGTCAATGAGTTCCGCCAGAATTTCCCAATCGACATCAGCCTCGACGAGGTCGACGCCGAGCCAGCCACCCGGCCCGAAATAGGGAGGCACGAAGAACCGCGGGTCTTCGAGAAGAGCCGGCCGCTCGTCGGGATCAGGTTTGAACACCAGGGTATGCGGGCGATCCATCGACGACCCCATCACCGCGAAGAGCTTCTTGCCCGCACGGAATGTGGGTCGGCCCCACGCCTCGACCTCAGCGAACTCCGGATACTCGGCACAGATCTGCCGCACGCGGTCGACGACCGCGTCACCCGGTTCGAACAGTCGCGGATGCTCCACGCGGGTGATCCTACGCGCTGGCCGCCGTGTCGTCACCGGTCGGGCAGTACAGCTGGGTGCGCTCACCACTGCGGTCGACGATGTGCAGAGACATGAGCTGACCGCAGAGGGGGCACGCCGACGCCGAGGCGGGCGGCAACGGCTCCTCGTTGTATGGCCCGAGCGGAGGTGGGCCAATGTACGGCCGCAGCGAGTTGTTGAGCCAGTTGGTGAAGCCACCTGACTCCCTGATGCTCGGCCGCTTCTTATTGCTTCGTGCCATACCTATGAGCGTACGTTGAAAGTGCGCTCAGGTGATGCCCGGCCAACCCCGATCCAGCAGAACTCGCTGGGGTAGACTCTCTCCCAGCGAAGGGGAGTAGTTCCCACCGCCGCTTCACTCCAGAAACGGCGACGCGGTCTGTCGACACACTGGTCTTTCGACCCGGCAGCCCACCCGCGCACTGCGGGCGAGCGAGACCTTCGGCCACATCTCAACGATGGCCGAAGTTTCCGCACCCCGGAATCGTCGGTCACCCGATTCAGGAGCAGTACCGTGACCGAACCCCGCACATCGCCGACGGCATCCGACATCAAACGCTGGCGACAGTACCTTGCCGACGAACGCGCCGAAGCATCCGTCTACAGCGAACTCGCCCGTCGGCGTACCGGCGAGGAACGCGCGATCCTTCTCGGCCTCGTCGAGGCGGAACGCCGCCACGAAGCTCACTGGATCGACCTGCTCGGCGAGCACGCGAACGAGCCCACCCGTACGGCGCTGCGCACCCGACTGCTCGGCTTCTTCGCGAAACGCTTCGGCTCGGTCTTCGTACTCGCCTTGATGCAGCGGACTGAATCGCGATCTCCGTACGAAGCGGATGCCGACGCGACAGACGCGATGGCGGCCGACGAACGCCTGCACACCGAGATCGTGCGCGGCTTGGCAGCACGCGGCCGCAACAACATGTCGGGAACGTTCCGCGCCGCTGTCTTCGGAGCCAACGACGGCCTGGTCTCCAACCTCGCGCTCGTGCTCGGCATGAGTGCGACCGGCGTCGGCACCGGTGTTGTCCTCGCCGCGGGTGTTGCCGGGTTGCTCGCCGGTGCCCTGTCGATGGCCGCGGGTGAGTATGTGTCCGTCCGCTCGCAGCGCGAACTGCTCGACTCGACCACGCCAGACCCAACCGCCAGGCAGGTGCTCCCCCAGCTCGACGTCAACGCGAACGAACTGCAGTACGTCTATCGGGTGCGCGGGATGGCGCCCCAGCAGGCCGCCGAGCATGCCCGCGAGGTGCTCAACAACCTCGACTGCGTGCACGTCGGGCTCGACACCGGCACCCTGTCTGCCCAGACAGGCGATTCGATCGGCTCCGCACGGGGCGCCGCGCTCTCAAGCTTCCTGTTCTTCGCGTCCGGCGCGATCATCCCCGTGCTGCCGTACCTGTTCGGCATGAGCGGGCTCGGTGCCGTTGCGGTCGCCGCCATCCTCGTTGGCATCGCCCTGCTGATGACCGGCGCTGTCGTTGGTGTGCTGTCGGGAGCGTCACCGCTCAAACGTGCGCTGCGTCAACTCGCGATCGGCTACGGCGCTGCCGCCATCACCTATCTGCTCGGGCTCGCATTCGGCACGACCATTGCGTAGCGCTGGCTAGGAGCGCCCGCGACCCCGGTTGCGGCCCTTGCCCAGCTTCTTCGGGGCGCGGCCCTGGCGCGGAGTGAACGGCTTCGCCTTCGGCTTCTGCTGGGGTTTGCGCTCCTTCGGTGGCGCCTTCTCCGGCTCTTCCTGTGGAGCACGGGACGACCGCGCGGTCCTCCCCCGCACCACACCGACGAAGTCCTCGATATCCGGAGTCGTCTCCTCGGCGACCCAGGCCAGCCCGATCCGGGTCTCGGCGACGTCTGTGACGGGCCGAGCGACGACATCCTTACGCCCATACAACCGCGCAACGGACTGCGGCACAATGACGATTCCCACTCCGGCCGCAACGAGCTCGATCGCGTCCTCGACCGACCGCAGTTCGGGCAACGGCCGACGCGATCCATCGCGCACCTCGGCCGCGACGTCGCGCCACTCGGGCACCTCGTCAGGGTCCTGCAGCAGGTGTTCGTCGGCGAGCTCAGCAACCGTCACCGATTCGAGTTTTGCGATGTCGTGGTCCTTGGGCACAACAACGACGGCGATCTCGCTGTACAGCGGGATCAAACTGAGGTCAGTGTCGTCGACGGGAAGCCGCACGAAACTGACGTCAGCGGTTCCTTCGTGAAGCACGCTCACGGCATCCGTTTCGGTGGTCGGCGCGAAGGCCAGCGGCAGATCCTTGCGGCGTTCCTGCCAGACGGTTGCCCACTTGGCGAGCGTCACCCCGGGCACAAAAGCTATGGTGAACGACGGTCCTGGCGTCTCGGCAGTATCCATCGGTCCTCTTCCATCCCCACCGCATCGGTGTGCGGCGGTCTGTTCAGGGTATTACGGATGCCTCCTCCCGCGCTCCACGGTGCCGGTTGGCAGTTAAGCTGGGAACATGGCAACGAACAAGACCCCCCAAACGATGAAGCCGGAGACGGCCGCTAAGAAGCTGGGCGTCTACCTGCCGGCAACTCCCGAAGAATTCCGCTCGAACCCGGTCACCCGCGAACAGCTCAATGAGCTGCTGAGCTCGCCGCCGGAATGGCTGGTCGAGTTGCGCAAGAACGGCCCGCACCCCCGCATCGAGGTTGCCCGCAAGCTCGGCGTCTCTGTGTCCGGTCTCGCACGCGCCGAGATGAACGACGCCGCGCTCACGACGGCCGAGATCACCGCACTCCTCGAGGCTCCCCCGGCGTGGCTCGTGGCCGAGCGCGCCACCCAGGCCGAGGTGCGTGCCGAGAACAGCCGCATCAACGACAAGAAGGCCGGGCAGCGCGCCCTCGCCGACGAGAAGGCACGTCAGCAGAAGTAACGTTTCACCGACAGCACGGCCCGGGCAGCTCTCGCTTCCCGGGCCGTGCTGCGTTCGGCACCTACCCCGTGACGGGCGCCGCAGGAGCGAGCGGCGCCGAGAGCCAGGCGGCACCCGCGACAGAAGAACGGCCCGGAGAATTCTCCGGGCCGTTCCTGTGTTCAGCTGTGTGCTTAAGCGCGGCGTGTACGACGCACGAGCATCAGTGCGCCACCAGCGAGGAGCAGGGCACCCGCGAGCGGGAGCGCCCAGGCGGCATCCGCACCCGTTGACGGCAGGGCATCAGCAACCGGAGTGGTGTCGGCAACCGGAGGAGTGGTCGACGCAGGCGCCGGAGGGGTGACCGGAGGCGTAACGGCCGTCGGAGGCGTGTCGGTGACCGGCGGTGTTACCTTCGTCGGAGGAGTCTCGACAGGGCACTCACCGGCTGTGGCGTCCCGTACGGTTTCCTTCACCGTGGTCTTCGGTGCGTCCTTGACCCAGGTGTTGGACTTCTCATCGAGCGTCCAACCGGTGGTTACGGTCGTGGTGGTGGTCTTGACCGTCTTGCTCTCGCAATTGACATCCTCAACCGACTTGGCGCTCTCGAGCGGCTTGGGCTTCTCCGGAACAACAACCGGCGGTTCCTCGACCGGCGGTGTGACTACCGGAGGTGTAACGACTGGAGGCTTTACCGGAGGCTTAACCACCGGAGGCTTGACTACCGGAGGCTTCGCTGGCGCTGGACACGGCTCGCTTTTCTTCGATTCGGTGACGTCGTAAGTGGTGCCAGGTGCGTCCACGACGACGGTGTAGCTGTGGGCAACTGTCCGGTCGTCGAACTTGTATGCCTTGACGAATTCCTTACCGAAGGTTGCGTTCTCGACGGTCTTGCCGTCGATGGTCACCTTGGCGGAGTTTTTGGCGGTCGCGCCATAGTTCTTGAGTGTCACGGTCAGGCTGTCGCACGTCGCAACTACCTTCGGTGTGTGCGCGGACGCCGGTGCTGCTCCCGCGAAGAGCACTAGGGCGGCTCCCACGAGAACGCTGGCATTGAAGCCGGCGAGTAGTTTGGTGTGAGTCTTCACAATAACCTTCCTGAACGCACGCCCGGCTTATCTTCGGGAGTGCGTCATCATTCCGGTCTGAGCTGCGCGATCGGGTAAGCGCAGCAGCGCAGAACGGTCGCTCCGCGTGCCGACCTCGGGCGGCCTGGCAACACGACAAGGGGTTTCTCCCCTTGCAAGGACTACCCTCCGGCAGCTGCGTCAGGATTGACCCCGGAACGGGGTAAGAAAACCGCAATATTTGCGCAGGATGCAAAAAGCCCGCGCCGATCTTCGGTCAGGAAGGCACGCATCACTCAGGAACGAGGATTTGCCCCCGCGGTTGCCACGGCATCCGTGCCTGCTGCATCCGTGCCCGCTGCACCCGGACCGGCCGCAGACGGCCCGCCGACGACGCTGAACCGAGAACGGCGCTTCTTCGTGCCGGCAGAGCGGCCATACACGAGATACATCGTGAGGCCCATGATGATCATGAGCAGCACCGTGTAGACGAAGGTGATCGACATCGCATCGAGGTTGTTCTCACCCTCGGTGCTTGCCTTGATGGCGATGCCGAGCGGTTCGTACAGCGGGTGATAGAGGAAGACGGCGGCGTCGTAATCGTCGAGCAGGCTGTTGAAGTTGAGCGCGGTGATCGCGGCGGCCGTCGGGATCACGAGCGGGAACAACACCTTGCGGAAGGTGAACAGTGACTTCGCACCGAGGATGCGAGCGGCATCCTCGAGTGAATCGGGAATCGACGCGAACGCCGCCTTGAGCAGCCGCAGCGTGAACGGGATCTTCACGATGATGTACGCGACGAGCAGCAGCACGGCGGTACCCGTGAGCACCTGGCCACCGATGAGCGGGTTGGGCCGGTCGAACGTCATCACGAGTGCGAGCGCAATGAGAATCGTCGGCAGAATCCACGGAATGTGCAGGAGATATTCGAGAACGGATGTCACAGGGTTCCGATATTTCTGGATCACCCGCGAGACGAACAGCAGCCCACCGACGACGATGAGTGCTGCGAGCGCGCTGTAGACGACGCTGACGACGAACGGCCGGAGCACGGCAGGAGTACCGAAGACCGTCGCGTAATTGTCGAGGGTGAACGAACCGAGCGTGATCGACCCGGTGAGCACCGCGGTCGAATCGACGAAGGAGAACAGGACGATGAGCAGCACCGGCGCCGCGTAGATGACGAAGAGGACATAGGCGATGATGTGGACGATCACGTTCGCCGCGCGGTTCGGGATTCGCTGTTTTTGCAGCGGGGTCGCGACCTTCGCGACGGAGAAGTAGACGCCCGACTTCTCGACGCGGTTCATGACCGCGAGAAGGATGATCGTAGCGACGCCGAGGATGATCGCCAGGAGCGCGGCGAGGTCACGGGAACTGGTGCTCTTCGAGAACGTGACGATCATCGGTGCGATGGTCTGGAAGTCAGGACCACCGAGCACGATCGGTGCGGTGAGCGCGCCGAGACCGGTGAGGAAGGTCAGCACCGTGACGGCGAAAATCATCGGACGGAGGGCGGGCAAAACGATCTTCCACAGGATGCGCCAGGTCGACGCTCCCATGTTCCGTGCCGCTTCGATGGTCTGGTAGTCGACCTTCGCGAGTGCCGAGGACAGGAACAGCATGTGGTTCGTTGTCGTCGCGAACGTCATCACGAGCACAACGGCAAAGAAGCCGGAGAACCAGTTCGGATCGACCTCTGGCCAGACGTTGCGAACGGCGTTGGTGATGAACCCGTACCGGCCGTAGATGAAGTTGTAGCCGGCGGCGAGCACGATGCCGCCGTAAATCAGTGTGGTGGCGTAGCCAAGCCAGAGCACGCGGGCGCCCCGGATCTGGAAGTACTTCGTGACGAGCACGATGAAGATGCCGACAACGTTGACCGTCACCGAAAGAGTGATCGCGAGCAGGAAGCTGTGCCACAGGCTCTTCATGGCGCGCTCGGAGCTGACGAGCTTTTCCACCGCGCGGGCGCTGAACTCGCCGCCGGGGAAGAACGTCGACACCAGCAGGTTGATGTTCGGGAACAGCAGGAAGGTGACGATGAACCACACGAGCACCACCGAGACAACGATCACGAGCGGTGAGCGGAGCATGGCCCCGAGCGATGAGTTCCGCATGTCGACTCCTCAGTACTGCAGGATCGAGGTCGGGTCGACGTAGAGGTCGGCCGTCGAACCCGGCTCCAACACAGCGTCGCCGTTCTCCGTCACCATCGCGAGCAGCGTTGTTGCACCCGACTCGATCGCGTAGGTGCTGTACGCACCGTGGTAGGTGCGCGCCGCGACAATGCCATCCAGACGGATGCTGTTTTCCCCTGTTCGCGGCGGGTACAGAGACACCTTTTCCCGGCGAAGGTACGACGGCTTCGCCGGGTCGAGCCCAGACGCGCCGGCTGAGACGAGACGCTGGACGAAGTCAGGTGACAGGGCGTTGATGGCGCCAACGAAGGTGCACACGAATTCCGTTCGCGACCGGTCGTAGATCTCCTCCGGGGTGCCCACCTGTTCGACGACGCCCTTGTTGAAGACGGCGATCCGATCGCTCATCGTCAGGGCCTCTTCCTGGTCATGGGTGACGTAGACCGTGGTGATCCCGAGTTCGCTCTGGAGGTTCTTCAACTGTTCGCGCAACTGGACACGCAGTTTGGCGTCGAGGTTGGAGAGCGGCTCGTCGAGCAGCAGGATGCGGGGCTTGAGCACGAGCGCTCGTGCGATGGCCACTCGCTGCTGCTGACCACCCGAGAGCTCGGCGACGTTCTTGTCGAGCTGCTCACGCGTGAGTTCGACTTGGTCGGCGATCTCAGCGACGAGTCGATCGGCTTCCGCCCTCTTGGTCTTACGAACGGCCAGTCCGAAGGCGATATTCTCACCGACGCTCATGCTGGGGAAGAGTGCGTAGTTCTGGAACACCATACCGACGCGGCGTTTCTCACTCGGCAGCCGAGTGGCATCCTTACCGTCGATAAAAATCCTGCCGCGTGACGGCTCGATGAAGCCCGCGAGGGTTCGGAGTGCCGTTGTCTTGCCGCAGCCCGATGGGCCAAGGAGAGTGAAGAACTCGCCCTCGACGATTTCGAGGTTGAGGTCAGGAATGGCGACGTGCTCACCGAACCGGACTTCGACGTTGTCGTACGTGATCATCTGGGCTCCAGCAGACCGTTCCACGATGAACGGCGGTTGAGGGGGAAAGGCGGCCGCGGACTACCCGCGGCCGCCTCACCCCAGAGACGGGAAGGACGAGCGGTTAGGGCAGGTACTCGAGTTCGGTCTTCTCGACCCACGCGCTGATGTTCTCGCGCACGAATCCGTAGTCAATGTCCTGCTTCTCGAGGGAGTCGATCAGCTCGATGACCTCGGGGAGAGCCGAGGCACGGGCCTTCTCATTGACCGGGTAGGCCGAGAACTCGGCGGCGAACTCGCCCTGGACTTCGGCGCTGCCGAACCAGTCGATGAACTCCTCTGCCTGTGCTTCCTTCGACGTACCGGCGATGACGGAGATCTGCTCGGTGACGTACGGCACGCCGATCTTGGGCGAGATGACGCCGGTCTTCGTTCCATACTCGGCGTCACGCGCCGTGATTCCGCTCGAGGGAATGACACCGTAGTCAACCTCGCCGCGAGTCAGGCGAGCGTAGAGATCGGTTCCCTCGACAGCGGGCGAACCGTTGGCGAAGTACTTCTCGACCTCTTCCCAGCCCTCGTCAGAAATTCCAAGATCTCCGTCCTCGTCGACGTACTGCGTCAGCAGACCAGCGAGGATCAGCTGCGGTGTCGCCTGGCCGAGGACCGTGTTGACCTCGTAGCGCCCCTCATAGGAGCTGTCGCTCCACAGGTCGCTGGTTTCGGTCGGTGCGTCAGATTCGCTCACGGTGTTCGTGTCATAGACCGTGACGATCGCCTGCTCAACGAGCGGCCAGAATGCGCCATCGTCGGGGTCACCGGACTCCTGGTCGACCTCTGCTGCCCAGGCCGGCTCGTAGGCGGTGATCGCCTCTTCTTCCTTGAGTGTCTCGAAGTACATGTTGTTGAGCCCGTAGACAACATCGCCGACCGGGTTGTTCTTCTCCGCGACGATCCGGTTGGCGAGGTCGGCTCCACCGAGACCAACGATCTCGATTTCGATGCCCGCCTCTGCCGCCTTCTCTGTGACCCATTCGCCGCGACCGTCCGAGTTGGAGTTCGTGTAGACAATGAGCGTTCCGCCGGATTCCGCCGGAGCTTCCGATGAGGATGCTTCCGGATCCGCGGAGCAGCCGGTGAGGGCGACGGCGCCGATGAGAAGTGCGGCAATCGACGTCGATCGCACGGTGCGGTTGTTCACGTTCAGTCCTTTCGAGCAGGACAGACCCCGGGTCGCGTCCTGCTGGCATGTGGTTGACCACTCCAACCTAGGGGACAGCGCGCCCCAAAGGGGTGCTCAGCGAGAAATGTTCACCAGAGGTTAGCCGCGCACGGAGGACGAGGACTCTATCGCTGCTGCGTTTGGTCCAGATCAGGCGCTGGCATCTCCTCGGGCTGTTCGGCGAGTGCTGCCCGGCGCGCACGGTATCGCAGGACGGTGCGCACGACCCACCAGGCAACGAGGCAGGCAACACCCGCAACGACGAGGTACTTGAGGATGTCTGCGTACTGCAGGACCGCGCTCCAGTTCTCACCGAGCAGGAATCCGGCGATCACGAAAATACTGTTCCAGATCAATGATCCCGCGAGCGTGAGAACCGCGAACACGGCGAGGTTCATCCTCTCGATGCCCGCGGGAATGGAGATCAGGCTCCGAAAGATGGGCAGCATCCGTCCGAAGAACACGGCTTTCTTTCCGTGCCGCCCGAACCACTCGACGGTTCTCGTGATGTCGTCCGGGTCGACGAACGGGATGCGGGCAGCGAGCCACATCGTGCGGTCATGGCCGAGCAATCGGCCGAGCCCGTAGAGCAGGAAAGCACCGAGAACCGAGCCGACGGTCGTCCACACGATCGCCTCGACAATGCTGAAGTTTCCCTGGCTCGCGGTGAAACCGGCCAGCGGAAGAATGATCTCGCTGGGGATCGGAGGGAACACACTCTCGAGGAAAACGATGATTCCCGCGCCGATCGGGCCGAGGGCCTCCATGACCGAGATCGCCCATCCGGCGATTCCGTCTGCGACGCCAGCCGACGACGAATCAGCCGAGGCCGCGATGACACTGGCGGCGTGGGAAAGCGAATGCATAGAGTCTCCACAGTGGTTTGGACTGCGGCAACGACCACGTCGGCGATGCCAAAGGTTCCCGCCCAGTCTGTCACAGCGGCCGTGGGGGGTTCCTGAGCGCGAGCCGGACAACACAAAACCCCCACTCGAAGAGTGGGGGTGGTGGCGGAGACGGCGGGATTTGAACCCGCGGTCCCCTTACGAGGACTCCACCTTAGCAGGGTGGTGCACTAGGCCGAACTATGCGACGTCTCCATGTGCATGCCGACGGGCGGATGCACAGGCTCAATCATAACGGGTGATCTGCCGTGTTCCGAATCGCGGGCGAAAACGACAGCTGACCGCTATCGATTCGCGACGGAACAGGTCTGTTCGAGGGCTGTCTGACCCGAAAGCCCTTCGATCACGTTCGAGGTCGGCGTCGGCGTCGGTGTAGCACCCGTGCCCGGAGCCGATGGGGTGGACGTCGGCGGCTGAGGAGCCGGCGATTCTGTCGCGGGCGGACCTGCTACAGGAGGCGGCACCGGCGCGTTCGGGTCAGCCTCAACACCGTTCCTTTCCACGGTGGGGTCCGGCACGAACGAGGCGTCAGAGGCGATCGCCTCGACCAGTGTTTTGGCGACGGTTTTGTCCGGAACGACCCAGTTGGGGTTGTCGGGATCAGCCTGAACGGGATACTGCACAAGCGCGAGCTTGTCGAGGTCGATGGTCTGGAAGGTTCGGGCCATAGCGACCATCTGCGTCACGTTCGTGAGCGACGTGGACAGCTTTACATGCTTGGCCGCCACCTGGGCGAGCCCGTACAGCTTGGTGATGTCGGTGAGCGTGTCATCGCTCTTGATCGTGCGCAGAAGCGACGAGATGTACTGCTGCTGCGAGGCGATGCGCGCAAGGTCACTACCGTCGCCGACGCCATGCCGGGTGCGCAGGAATGCAAGCGCCGTCGCTCCGGAGATAGTGGTGGTGCCAGCGGGCAGATCGAGACCGGAATACTTGTCGCGCACCCGCTCAGAAAGGCACACCGGTACCCCGCCGACGGCATTGGTCATCTGCACGACAGCGTCGAATGACATCAAGGCGGCGTACTCGATTTCGAGACCCGTCAGCTCCGAGATCGTGGCGACGACACAGGACAACCCGCCCCGCTCGAAGGAAACGTTAAGCGGCTGAGCCGAAACGGCGCGCTCGGTCTCCTCCGTCTCCGGATCAACACATTTGGGCTGCGCGATAACGAGGTCGCGAGGGAAACTGACCACGACCGCCGTGGAGTGGTCCTCGGAGACATGCAGCAGCATGTTGACGTCATTGAGAGTGACGTCGCGCTTCCCGTATGCGTTCTTATCCTGACTCTCGTCATTGTCAGCCCCAACGACGAGCATGTTGAACCCGCCCTCGAAGGCGTCGATGTTGGGCACCGCTGGGGCAGAGCCGCCGGCACCACCCGGCTGCGTGATGTCAACTGCGTTGGACGAAACGTTGGTTGCCAGGTCATAGACGACCCAGGCCGCGACGGACGCGCCACTGACGAGAAGCACAGCGAGGGCGATGGCCGTCGTCTTGAAAAACGTCGCCGTCGCACCTCGTCGAGATTGCTGCCCATGCTTCATCGTGGGTGCGGGTCGTGGGCTCACAGCACCACTCTAAACCGCCGTCAACTCGAGCCGACAGCGTCCGGAGCCGGTGGGTCAGTTATTTCCCTTGGAGCATGTGTAATCGCCAGCGGTCTGACCCTGCACAGTCTCGGGGAGCTCGACGACATCGGGCGCGGCCGGGGTCTCCGGGGATGCCGACTGAGTGGCATCCGGAGCAGGCGCGTCGGGAACCGGCGCCTCCGCAGGCGGAGCTTCGGCGACCGGTGCATTCGGGTCGAGAACAGAGCCCGCCCCGGTGTCACCCGTCAGCGTGATCGGCTGATCGGAGGCAAGCGCATCGAACAACTGCTTCGCTGGAGCTTTAAGCGGGAGCACCCCACTCTGGCCGCCGCTCGTGCCCTCCGCATTCGGGTACTGAACGAACACGACCTGCTCGAGCGGGATGTTCTTGAGAGCCATGGCAATCGACACCATCGTGTTGACGTTGGAGAGGCTGTTCGAGAGGGTCATGTTGCCGGCGGCTGCCTTGGCGATGCTGAAGAGCTTCGTCGGGTCAGTGAGCGTCTCGCTGCTCTTCAACTGGCGCACGAGCGAGGAGAGGAACACCTGCTGGTTGCTGATCCGTCCAAGGTCCGATCCATCGCCAACGCCGTGGCGCGTTCGAAGGAACTGAAGCGCCGCCATGCCCTGAAGCGTGTGGGTACCCTCGTCGAGGTAGGTCTGGGTGTAGTCGTCGTCGATCGGTTCGGCGACACAGACATCGACTCCCCCGACGGCGTTCGACAGCTCGATAACGCCGTTGAACTGAACTTCGGCGGCGAATGGAATGCTCATGCCCGTCAGCTTTTCAACGGTGAGCACGGTGCAGGCGAGTCCGCCGTACTGCAGGGTGGAGTTGATCTTCTGCGAGGCTCTGGCGTCATACGTGCCGCCGCCCTCTTTCGGGCACGCGGGGATGGGGACGAACATATCCCGCGGGAAACTGATGACGGTCGCCGCCGTGTGATCCTCCGAGATGTGCATGAGCATCGTGACGTCGTTGAGAACACTGGTTTCCTTGTTCGGATCACCGAACACGCCGTCCTGGCCAGCCCTGCTGTCGCTGCCGACAAGAAGCAGATTGACGCCGCCCTCGATCGCGTCGATGTTCGGGAGCGTCACTCCCGGCGTCTCGTTCGCGAGCGTCACGGACGGCTGAACGTCTTTCGCGATGTCCCAGAGCGCATACGCCGAAACGGCGGTACCGCTGACGAGCAGAACGGCAAGCGCGCCGGAGAGAACCTTGATGATGGTCCGGATCGGGTGTGACTTCTTCAGCCGGCCGTGCCTGGCGATCGTTGAGACCGGTTCGGTCCGCCGGGTACGGCGTGAAGGCTCACTCACTCGACGGTCCTTTCGGGTCGGCAGGGCTTTGGCGGAGGGCGTGGGATTCGAACCCACGAGACATTTCTGCCCACCAGTTTTCAAGACTGGCTCCATCGGCCGCTCGGACAGCCCTCCATGCCGCACTGTCGGGACAGCACGCAACACTCGATCCTAGCGGATCAGGGCAAGTCCATACTCACAGGGCATTCTGGACGGTCCCTGAGTGAGAACCGAGTACCCGCAGCCCTAATCCGGGCTTCAGAGCGACTCAAGAACGGCCACGAGTCCGTCATCGGCAACCGACCCGGTCGCCTCGGTTGCCGCCGCTTTGACCTCGTCCGGCGCCTGCCCCATGGCGATCGCTCGCCCCTGGGCTCCCGCCCACTCGAACATTTCGACGTCGTTGCGGCCGTCACCAACGGCGACGACGCGATCCCGCGGCACGTCGAGCCATCCACGTACCCTCTCGAGGGCGGTCGACTTGTTGACGCCAAGCGGAGCGATGTCAAGCCACGCGGTCCAGCCGATGGCATACGCGACCTGGTGCAGGCCCATGCTCTCCACGATCTTGAGGAACTCGAGTTCATCATGCTCTGGAGAGACGACCACCACTCGCGTCACCGGCTCGCTCAACAGCCCCTCGAACTCGACCTCTTCGGCGTTCTCGAGATTCCAGTCGGTCATTCCGACCGTGTATCTGCGGTATCCGCTCGGGTACTCGACCATGTATCGGCCGTCGGCGAGGTGGGATCGGATGGTCTTCAGCACGTCGCTCGGATCGAAGGTTTCGATGAGATGCCGGTGGTATCCACCGACCGCTCCCTGGTCACGTTTCATGACGAGTGCGCCGTTCGCGCAGACGACGTACTCCGGGTCGATTCCCAGCTGCTCGACGACAGGCAGGGTTGTTTCCCAGCTGCGCCCCGTTGCGAGCATCAGCCGGTGACCGCGGGCGGATGCCGCGCGAGCGGCCTCGATGACGGCATCCGACATCGATCCATCTTCGTGGAGCAGGGTGCCGTCAACGTCGAGCGCGACGAGGAGACCGGCTTCGCTCACAGCGGCCGGATCACATCGAGCCCGCCGAGGTACGGGCGGAGCGCTTCGGGAACAACGACCGAGCCGTCGGCCTGCTGGTGGGTCTCAAGGAGCGCGACGAGCCAGCGGGTCGTTGCAAGGGTGCCGTTGAGGGTCGCGACGGGACTGGTCTTGCCGCTCTCACCGCGGTAACGGATGTTGAGGCGGCGCGCCTGGTACGTCGTGCAGTTGGAGGTCGAGGTCAGTTCGCGGAACGCGTCCTGCGTCGGAACCCAGGCTTCCACGTCGTACTTGCGTGCCGCGCTCGAGCCGAGGTCGCCGGCGGCGGTGTCGATCACGCGGTAGCTCAGGCCAAGAGCCTGAAGCATGCCTTCCTGCCAGCCGAGCAGACGGAGGTGCTCTGCCTCTGCCTCTTCCGGTGTCGTGTACACGAACATCTCGAGCTTGTTGAACTGGTGCACGCGGATGATTCCGCGGGTGTCCCGACCGTACGAGCCGGCCTCGCGGCGGTAGCAGGTGGACCAGCCCGCATAGCGGATCGGGGCATCCGCCACGTCGATGATCTCGTCGGAGTGGTATCCGGCGAGCGCCACCTCGCTCGTACCGGTGAGGTAGAGGTCGTCGGCGGGAAGGTAGTAAACCTCGTCGGCGTGGGCACCGAGGAACCCGGTTCCGGCCATGATCTCGGGCTTCACGAGCGTCGGCGTGATGAGCGGGATGAACCCCTCGGTCAGCGCGCGATCGAGTGCCATGTTCATGATGGCGAGTTCGAGGCGGGCACCGATGCCGCGGAGGTAGTAGAAGCGCGCGCCGGAGACCTTGGTGCCACGCTGCATGTCGATGGCGCCGAGGAGTTCGCCGAGTTCGAGGTGGTCTTTCGGCTCGAAGTCGAACGTCGGCTTCTCACCGACCTCGCGGAGCGTGACGAAGTCGTCTTCTCCGCCGGCGGGCACGCCGTCGATAATCGGGTTCTGAATCGCGCCGACGATCTCGTTAAAGCGAGTCTCGGCATCCGTCACCTGCTGCTGCGCGAGCTTGACCCGCTCGGACAGGCCCTTGACCTGGGCGACGAGCGCCGCCTTCTCGTCTTTGGGCGCCTGCGCCACGGTCTTGCCAAACGCATTCTGCTCGGCGCGCAGCTCCTCGAAGGTGGTGATCGCCGTGCGGCGTTCACGGTCGGCATCGAGGGCCTGGTCGACGAGGTCGACGGGCGATCGCCTCGCCTCCTGCGAACGCCGGATGAGGTCTGGGTTTTCGCGGAGGAGCACTGGATCAATCACGCTGGCAAGTCTAGCCGCGCGGGGTACCGTTGAAGATATGACGAGCACAGAGTCCCCTCGCGCCGCTGTGATCTTCAACCCGACCAAGGGCCGCATCCAGGAGTTGCGTCGCCAGATCGACGCGGCAGCCACCGCCGCCGGGTGGGGCGAGTCGCTGTGGTTCGAGACGAGCATCGAAGACCCGGGGCGCGGCATCGCCCAGCAGGCGGTCGACGCCGGCGCGGCCATGGTGCTCGCTGCAGGCGGAGACGGCACAGTGCGAAGCGTTGCAGAGGGCCTCCGCGATTCCGGCGTTCCGCTCGCGCTCCTCCCCCGCGGCACTGGCAACGTCCTCGCGCGCAACATCGGCGTGCCGATCACCAACACAGCGGATGCCATCCGCATCGCTTTCGAGGGAAACACACGTCACATAGACCTCGGCATAGCGACGCTCAGCCGCACCGACGGCAGCATCGAAGAGCACGGCTTCCTCGTGATGGCCGGCATGGGAATCGACGCCGACATCATGGCGAACACGAGCGACGCGCTCAAGAAATCGTTTGGCTGGCTTGCCTACGTCGACGCCGGCATCCGGGTGCTGCCGGGGGCAAAGCCGTTCCGTATTCGGTACCAGCTCGAGGGCAAGCCCGTGCACAGCGCCCACGTCTCGACGATCCTGTTCGGCAACTGCGGAACGCTGACCGGCGGGCTCGAGATGATGCCGGACGCCGTCGTCGATGACGGACTGCTCGACGTCGCCGTGTTGCAGCCCCGCGGAACGGTGGGCTGGCTCGACGTGGCGCGCAGGCTGCGGGTCGACAATGGTCCGCTCCGCAAGTCGGTCATCGGCCGCCGCATCATCAAGGCGACGTCGGGAAACTCGTCGACGATCACCTACCTGCGGAGCGCCGGCATCACCGTGTCGCTCGAGAAACCCCGCGCCATCGAGCTCGATGGCGACGGGTTCGGCATCGTGGCCGGGGTGCGGTTCGCGACCGACCCGGGGGCGCTGGCCGTCCGGGTGCGTTAGCCGCAGGCATCCGCCGCCGCAGCTGTTGCTCAGCCGCAAGCGGTCGTACGCGCTGCGCCCGTTGCTCGGTCGAAAATGGTCGAACTTTCGCGAAAGCTCCCGCCGTTTCTGGCCGAGCAGCGCGCGGCCAGCCCTTTCTGGCCGAGCAAAGGGGGATCCGCGCAACCCGTCCATCCCTCAACCGGCCGTCGGGTGAGCCTCGGCCCCCACACGCGCGGATCGAAACCGCCGCGCCTCCGCGCCGTGGGGCATCCTCGAGCCGTGACCTTCCGTAAACCACTGCCGTGCGCGTTGCCCTCCGCGTTCTCCGTGGCAGACGCATACGAGCACGGGTTCACGCGCGCACAGATGCGGAACAAGTCGCTCGTCGCGCCGTTTCACGGCACCCGGGTGCTCGCCACGCCGAGTCTCAGCCTCGAACTGGCATGCCGGGCGATGGCAACACGGATGCCGTCGGGTGCGGCCCTCAGCCACCGAACCGCCGCGCTCCTCCACGGCATGCCCCTGCCACTGTCACCCGACGCAGCGATCCACGTCACGGTCCGATCGCCAGGACGCGCTCTGCGTCGGCGTGGGGTCCACGGGCACAGCGCCGTAATCAAACCGGGCGACGTCACCACGCTCGCCGGCCTACCCGTCACAACCGTTGAGCGCACCTGGTGCGACCTCGCTGCCATGCTGGATCTGCCCGATCTGGTCGCGGCGGCGGATTTCCTCCTCTGGCACGAGGCACAACGCACGACCGCCGCGCAGCTCGCCAGTGCTGTCGACGCATACCCCTCGCGAGCAGGACGCCGGGTGCTGCGGCGAGCGCTCGCCCTCACCTCCGACCACTCTCGGTCTCGCCCCGAATCACTGGTTCGCGTCGACCTGGCGCTGAGCGGGCTTCCCACTCCCCTCGCGAACCACGAAGTGTTCCTCACACTGGCGCGCCGCACGGTATATCTCGACCTCGCGTTCCCCGAACAGAAGCTCGAGCTGGAGTACCACGGCGATCAGCACCGCACCGACATCCGCCAATGGCGAAGTGACGTGCGCCGGGCCAACGACATCGGCGACGAAGGCTGGCAGACACTGCAATTCACCGGGGACGACCTCGCCGACCTGCCCGGGCTGCGGCGTCGAGTCGAGCGACGACTGCGGATGCTCGGCTGGATCGGCTAGGCCCAGCGCGCTCAGCCACAAACGGTCACACCCGTTCTGCCCGGACAAAAACGGTTGCTTCTCGCGATTAACTCCAGCCGTTTGTGGCCGAGCAACCGGGTCACCAGCCGTTTCTGGCCGAGCAAGGTGGGCGCGTCCGCGTCCCCGCGGACGGTCGGATGCCGTCGGCCGGCCCCGCAGGCATCCGCCGCTAGATAACGCCCTGCGCGAGCATCGCGTCAGCGACCTTCACGAACGCCGCCGTGTTGGCGCCGACGACATAGTCGCCGGGGCGACCATAACGGTCGGCAGCCTCGAAGGCCGCAGCGTGAACCCCGCGCATGATGTTGTGCAGGCGGTCCTCGCTGTCGCTGAAGTTCCAGCGCTGACGCGATGCGTTCTGGCTCATCTCGAGTGCGCTCGTGGCCACGCCGCCGGCGTTTGCCGCCTTACCGGGACCGAACAGCACACCGGCCTGCTGGAAAGCGTGTACGGCGTCTGGCAGGCACGGCATGTTTGCGCCCTCCGCGACAGCCTCGACGCCGTTGGCGATGAGCGCCTCGGCGTCTCGCAACGAGAGCTCGTTCTGCGTGGCGCACGGCAGGGCGATCTGGCCAGGCACATCCCACACGCTTCCACCCGAAATGAACCGTGCACTCGTGCGCCGCTCGGCGTATTCGGCGATGCGCAGCCGCTCGACTTCCTTGATCTGCTTGAGCAGGTCAACGTCGATTCCGGCCTCGTCCACGATGTAACCGGAAGAGTCGGATGCCGTGATCGCACGTCCGCCGAGCTGCTGCACTTTCTCGATGGCGTAGATCGCGACGTTGCCGGAGCCGGACACGACGGCGGTCTTGCCCTCGATGGATTCACCCCTGGTCGCGAGCATCTCCTCGGTGAAGAACACCGCGCCGTAGCCCGTGGCCTCCGTACGGACTTCGGCGCCGCCCCATCCGGTGCCCTTCCCGGTGAACATGCCGGACTCGTGGCGGTTGGTGATCTTGCGGTACTGGCCGAAGAGGTAGCCGATCTCGCGGCCGCCGACGCCGATGTCACCGGCCGGCACATCGGTGTGCTCGCCGAGGTGGCGGTAGAGCTCGTTCATGAAGCTCTGACAGAACCGCATGATTTCGGCGTCGCTCTTGCCCTGCGGGTTGAAGTCGCTTCCGCCCTTGGCACCGCCGATCCCCTGCGCGGTGAGCGCGTTCTTGAAGATCTGCTCGAAACCGAGGAATTTGATGATCGACAAGTTCACCGTCGGGTGGAACCGGAGACCGCCCTTGTACGGACCGAGCGCTGAGTTGAATTGCACCCGGAAACCCCGGTTGACCTGCACGCGATTCTGGTCGTCGGTCCACGGCACGCGGAACATGACCTGACGCTCGGGCTCGACGATCCGCTGGAGGATTCCCGCCTCGAGGAACTCGGGGTGATCGTCAAGCGCTGGCGCTATCGACTCGAGCACCTCGTGCATGGCCTGGTGGAATTCCGGCTCCCCTGCGTTGCGGGCGACGGCGGTCTCATACACCTCGGAAATGGCTTCTGAACTGGGTGAGGTTTGGAACAAGGGGAGAACTTTCTGATCAGGAAAACGGGCAACACCGCCCGGGCGACGCACGGCAGCCAGATTCCGGATGAGGAGGGGTGCGACGCGCGAGAAAGGTCGTTGTTCGACCGAGAACAGTTTGATCGCGCCGGGCGCGCCAGTCAATTTCACCGCTCAGCATCGGGCTGCGGTCGCCACCTGTCCGCTCGCTCGAAGAGCGCGACGACGAGCAACGCGATCCCGGCGATCACCGGGATCGCGGCAGGAGCGGCGTGCCAGCTCCCGTCGAAGACTGAGACCATCGACGATGACGACTGCATGATCGAGACCTCACGACCCTCGATTCCCGCCTCCGTCACCGTCACGTCGAACGTGGGCGTGCCAGAGCCAGACACCAGACTCTGAATGAGCGATGACACCACAAATGACCCGACCATCGCGTCCGCATCCTCGCCGAAAAATTCACGCTCTTCCGCGGTCAGCGAGATAACCCGCTCAGCAGCGTCCAGCCTTGACTGCGCGTCGCCAAGCAGCAGGCCAAGGCCGCTGATCACCAGCAGGGCTCCCGCGCCGGCGATCCAGCGGGCCCGATGACGTCGACGACGGTGCCGAACGGATGCCATGAGCGAGCTATCCGTCCAGCTCGCCGTCCGAACCGCTGGTTTTGTGTCTCACGGGCGTCCACCTGGTCGCCAGGAAGAAAACAACGCCGATCACGGTCAGGACTCCGGCGATACACAGGAGCGGGGCAATGCCCCACGCGACCTGGACCCAAATCCAGTCCAAGCGCGCTTCTTCAGTGGTTTGTCCCCCGCCGATCTGCCCGGAGTACATCTGGGTGACCGCCCAGCGATAGAGCGCCAGCCCTGCGATCGTCATCGCGGCCCCGATGACGGCGAGGCTGATCAGGTAGGGGTTTCGCCACGGGCGCGGTTCAGCGGGTGGGGCCACGTCCTCGGCATCGCCCGCAGCATCCGTGCCGCCGGAAAGCAACGTTTCGATCCGGTCCGGCCCGTCGGCTGGCCGAACAACCAGGTCGGGAACCGGGGCAACGGGCATCGGCGCTACCCGGGCTGGGGCCTGCGGCGACTCACCGGCCCGATCGCGTCGGCTGGGCTCGTAGCCACGCTGGAACTCCGGACTGTACCTGGGGTCGAACCCGCCTTCGTCGCTCATCCGATGCTCCTTCGCGCGGAATGCCTGACTCGGATTCTAGCCAGCGAACGAAGCCGCCGCCGCGGTTCCGTCGGACTCACCGGCGAGAAGTTCCCGCAACCATTCGCGTGCGTCGACGAAGACCTCGTCCGAGTACTTCTCATCGAAGACGATCGGGGACTTGTCCGCACGAGGGTACGAACCGAGGAACATGACACCGGGACTGAACCGCCTGACGCCGAGAAGAGCATCCGCAACCCGCTCGTCGCTGATGTGACCGTCGGCGTCGATGATGAATCGGTACCTGCCCAGCTCATCGCCGATCGGCCTCGATTCGATGAGGCTCATGTTTACACCGCGCGTCGAAAACTGCTGCAGCAGCTCGAGCAGGGCACCGGCACGGTCGACGGGAAGCTCGGCGACGAGGCTTGTCTTGTCTGCCCCGGTTGCGTCGGGAATCCGGGTTGTCCTGCTCACGTGGAGGAACCGCGTGACGGCGTTCGGGTTGTCACCGATCGCCTCGGCGAGCACGTCGACGTCGTACGAGTCCACGATTCCTGGCGGCGCAATGGCGGCGTCTGCCAGTTCGGTTTCGAACAGGGCGGATGCTGCGGCCACGTTGCTCGTGGCGGGAATGTGCCCGTGATCAGGGAGCGTTGCGTCCATCCACTGGTGACACTGCGCGTAAGCAACCGGGTGCGCATTGACAACCCTGACATCCTCGAGCCGCGTTCCGCGTCGGGCGACGAGGACGAAATTCACCGACACGAGGTACTCGCCGACGATGCGGAGCCCCGGCATTGTTGCGAGGGCGTCCTGGGCGACGGAAACACCACCCTCGATGGAGTTCTCGATGGCGATGACCGCTCCATCGCTTCGCCCGGCGATGACATCTCCGAGCGCTTCACCAACATTGTTGACCGACCGCCAGTTCTGGCCGACCGCCTCAGGCACCTGCGCGAGGGCGGCTTCGGTAAACGTTCCGCGGGGCCCCAGGTAGCTGTACGTGCGGAGCGAAACCGGGTCGCGGGTCTGTGCCATAGAATCGAGCCTACCGGCCAGTCTCTCCACCAACGGTGGAGTATCGGTGAAACGCCCCGAATGTGGGACTGTGCACGGCCTGCACGAATCGATATGCTTTCGACGCTGGCTACGCGCGCGTACCAGGGGGAGCGACATTCCGGTCGTTGTGCGGGGAGTAGTCGGTTGTATTCGTTGAGGGTGGTCGCATCCGCGGTCAACAGTGGTAAGTCGGCGCTTCGTGGCGCGTCCCGACTGTCCCGCCTCGGTGGTGCGACAACGGCACTCGCGCTGCTCATCACCGGCCCGGGGCTCGCCAGCCAGGTTCACCATTCGTTCACCGGTCAGGATGCCAGGTCACAGGCATCCGACTCCCCGTCCATGAGCGTCATCGGCTCCCTGTCCGGCCTCGGTTTCGCCACCGAGTTCTCCGGCGATCTCGACGCCGCCGTCGGTGCACTGCAGGCGCTCAAGCCGCGCCAGGTCGCAGCGCTCTGGACCGACCTGCCCGACGACTTCCGGAACCGCCTGGTCGAGGATCGGCCGGACGCAATCGGCAACCTCGGCGGGGTTTCGTATGTCGACCGCAGCAGCGCAAACGTGGCGCGGCTCGCCGATCTAAAAGACCAGGCGGAAGCGGACCTGCGGCTCGCGCTTGGGCACAGCCTTTCTTCGGGCGACGCCGAGAGCGCTCACAGCACCATGGAGGCGACCGACAGGCTGCGCGGCGTCGATCTCCTCGTTCAACGATTCGGGTCCGGGGCCGATCTGTCCGACTCGGTGCCGCACTACCTCATCGAGCTCGATGGAACGGTGGCCGGCCCCCCGCTCGCTGCCGTTGCGGTCGGAGATCTCGACAGTGCGAAGTTCGCGAGCTTCTTCGTGCCGGGCATGGACTCGAGCGTGCTCCAGCTGTCGGACTACCTGCGTGGCGTCGAACGGATGCAGGAGGCATCGGCCGACAGCGCCGCCGTGCTCTGGCTCGGTTACGCGAGCCCGGGACCCGTCGACACGGTTTCGACCGAACACGCCGAGGCGGGGTCTGTGCGGCTCGCCGCCGCCCTCGCCGGGTATGACGCCGTGCGGGACGAAGCCGACCCGCTTGCCGAGGTGACGGTCATCGGCCACTCCTACGGCTCGACGACCGCGGCCCTCGCTCTCGCTACGGGCAACTACGGGGTGAATTCGTTCGTCATCATCGGTTCCGCCGGCGTTCCTGCCGGGTTGACGATCACCGACCTCCACGTGCAGCCCGAACGGGTGTACGTCTCCCAGGCACGCGAGGACGCGCTCGCTGACACCGGGCGGTTCTGGTCAGGCCGAGCCAATCCAGCAGAACCGGGATGGGGCGCTCAGTTCTTCGGCAGCGACGGCACAACGCTCGCAGACGGAACCATCCTGGCAGCGGTGAAAGCGCACGACGCGGTTGGAGCATCCCACCACTTCGACCATGACAAGTACCTCGGCGACGGCACAGAGAGCCTCTACGACATCCGGAAGATCATCACCGGGGAGCGCCACGGCATCACGCCTGGCTCGGGAACTCTTGCGGCCGATACCACCCTCCTCGCCGAGGGCTCCGGCGCAAGGCCCTGACGAGCAGGGGGCGCTGATGCCACAATGGGCTCATGAATGAGCGAGCAGGCACCCCAGCAGCTGAATCCGATCTCGTCGACGTCACGGCGCTTCTCGAGGCGTACTTCGAGCTGCAGCCCGACGTGTCGATTCCGGAGCAACGCGTGGTCTTCGGAACCAGCGGGCACAGGGGGTCATCCCTCAACACGGCCTTCAACGAGCATCACATCGCCGCGACCACACAGGCGATCGTCGAATACCGGGCAGACCAGGGCATCACCGGTCCGCTGTTCATCGGGTCAGACACCCACGCGCTGAGCCACCCTGCGCAGACCACGGCACTCAAGGTGCTTGTGGGCAACGACGTGCGCGTCCTGGTCGACGAGTTCGACGACTTCGTCCCAACCCCGTCGCTCAGCCACGCGATCCTCAAGTACAACAACTCCGGCGCCGAGGAACAGGCGGACGGCATCGTCGTCACGCCGAGCCACAACCCTCCGGCAGACGGCGGCTTCAAGTACAACCCGCCGCACGGCGGGCCAGCCGACAGCGATGCGACGAGCTGGATCGCCAACCGTGCGAACGAAATCATCGCGAACGGAATGATCGATGTCCAGATGGCCGAACCGAGCGCCGTCGAAACCTACGACTTCCGCACAAACTACGTCGATGACCTCGCGACGATCATCAACATGGACGCGATTCGTGAGTCCGGAATCAAGATCGGCGCCGATCCGCTCGGCGGGGCGAGCGTGAGCTACTGGCAGGCGATCGCAGACAAGTACAACCTCAACCTCACAGTGGTGAACCCGCACGTCGACCCGACTTGGCGGTTCATGACTCTCGACTGGGACGGCAAGATCCGGATGGATCCGTCGAGTTCGTTCGCGATGGCATCCGTCCTTGCGCACAAGGATGAGTACGACATCCTCACCGGCAATGACGCGGATGCCGACAGGCACGGCATCGTGACGCCGGACGGCGGGCTGATGAACCCGAACCACTTCCTCGCGGTCGCCATCGACTACCTCTACCGCAACCGTTCCGGCTGGGATCAGGGCGCGAAGATCGGCAAGACCCTGGTCTCCAGCTCCATCATCGACCGGGTGGCCGACTCGCTCGGCCGCACCCTGTGGGAGGTGCCGGTCGGGTTCAAGTGGTTTGTCCCAGGACTCATCGACGGCTCTGTCGGCTTCGGCGGCGAGGAGAGTGCTGGCGCGAGCTTCCTGCGGATGGACGGCACCGTGTGGACCACAGACAAGGACGGCATCCTGCTGTGCCTGCTCGCAGCGGAGATCCTCGCGGTGACCGGCAAGACCCCATCGGAGCTGTACCGGGAACTCACCGACAAGTACGGCGACCCGGTGTACGAGCGCGTCGATGCCGCTGCCACGAAAGCCCAGAAAGCGGCACTCGGCAAGCTGGATGGAGCGGCGATCACGGCGACCGAGCTGGCCGGCGATCCCATCGTCGCGAAGCTCAGCACAGCGCCAGGCAACGGCGCGCCCGTTGGCGGGGTGAAGGTCGTGACCGAGAACGCCTGGTTCGCCGCGAGGCCGAGCGGGACCGAAGATGTCTACAAGATCTACGCTGAGTCGTTCCGGGGTGCCGAGCACCTGAAGCAGGTCCAGGCCGAGGCGAAGCTCATCGTCGACGCGGCGCTCGGCGGATAGCTCCTACCCCGAGAGCATCAGTTGCGGTCGAGAACACCCGGCGCAACTGATGCTTTGGGCCGGAACTGATGCTCTCGGCAACTGACTACAGACCGAGTGCGGTCAGTTCCTCGTCCATGCGCTCGGCGATCTCGGCGTATCCCGCGTCGTTGGGGTGGATGCCGTCGGCCGACATCCATTCCGGGTGGCCTTCCAGCCACCGCGAGGCTCCCTCAATGTAGTCCGCGTCGACGGCGGTGGCGGCATCCCGCACCCAGCCGATGATGGTGCCGACCGTTTCGGGCCTCTCGTCGGTGTACCAGAACGGCTCGACGACCACGAGGCGGGCGTCGGGAAGCTCCTCGGCGAAAGTTTCCAGGTCGTCCCCGATGGCCTGCCTGAGGCCGTCGGCCGCACTCGGCGGAGCAAAGTTGTCGTTGAGCCCCATCGTGACGATGACGATGTCGGGTTTCTCATCGACGATGAGCCCGACGAGGTCGTCGGCCAGAGCGTCGCGATTGTTCACGAAGCCGAGCCCGCTCACGCTGGGGTTGAACTCGGTCCAGTTCCGGTCGGCAGCGATAAGCGTCGACCATCGGAGTGATGGATCGCTGGCGCCAACCCCTTGCGTGTACGAATCACCGTAAAAGGCAGCTACCGGCTGATCGGGATCCGGGGACCGCTGCCCTGGACCTGTCGCAGAACACGCGACGAGCCCTGCTCCAACGCCCAGAAGCGCGAGCGCGAGGAGCACGTGAGGCGTCCGGTTCGTGCGGTGCATGCGCGGTCCGATCCAGAGGGGGCGGTTAGGCGGGAATACTCCAGAACCACGCGGTTCCGCCCGGGTGCTCGACGGTGATGGTGGTGTCGAGGTCCCTGTAGTCGAAGTCCTTGTTGTGGCCGACGAGCTGAATCACGGTCTTATCCCCCTCGACGAACACCTTCGACACGATCATCACGTGGTCAGGAGTGTCGTTGAGGTTCCAGTCGAACATGGCGACGTCGCCGACCTTGACCTTGTCGCGTTCATCGAGGGACAGCCGGGTGGCCTCGGGCGCGTCGGAACTGGCGAACCAGTCGTCCATGGCGGGGACGTATCCCCACGCCGGGGTCCAGTCGGCACCGGCCCGCTTGTTGTGCCAGGCATCCGTCTGCTCCCAGCCGCGTTCGATCAGCGTCTGGCTGACGAAGTTGGCACAGTCACCGCCGACCGGGTTGAGGTTGCCCCACTCGGCCTCGTTGTACGTGCTCCAGTGAGTCATCGCGTATGACATCTGGGCGTCGATACCGGTCTCCACCGCATACGTCAGCGGCACGGGTGATCCGATCGGCGTCTCCCCGTCGAGAACGACGACATCAGCGGCAACAGGCTGGAAGTTGACGGCCGCGGGAGCCACGAAACTCAGCGACGTGTCATCCTTCACCGTCACATCCGACGCGGGGACGCCTCCCACCGTCACGGCCGTTGCGCTCTTGAGGCCGGTGCCGGAAACGGAAACCGTCGTGCCACCGGTGACCGATCCGGTCGCCGGCTCCACTGCGCTCACCTGGCTGACCACGTCGGGGGTCGCGGAGACAGACGGTTGCGGGCGATCTCCCGTTGCCCCGGTGGACCCCGTCTCTGTTGCGCATCCGGCAACGACAGTTCCCATCGCCACGATGCCCGCCAGCACCGCGATGCGGCGCTTCCTGACGCGGGGGCTGACGGACTGGAACGGGTTTTGCACGAAAAATCCTTTGGTTGAGAGCTGATTCCCATGGTAATCGACGCGGTCGAAAGAAGACCGTGACACTCCCCCGTACGTCGGCCGACCGTGCTCCCGAAAGAAAGGCTTGACACGTGCGCGCAGGGTCGCGTAGCTTGTCCACTAATCCGTGAGAGCGCTCTCAGCACTGCAAATGAGAGCGCTCTCAGATGCACCAGTCCACACACACACAAAGGAGTGATCGTGAACCTCTCACGCCGCACCAGGCTCGCGTCCGGCATCGCCGGCGCCGCAGCCTTTGCACTCATCGCCACCGGCTGCGCCTCAGGAGGCGCCGACTCCCCTGACGGCAAGATCGAACTGTCCATCACCACGTTCGGCACCTTCGGGTACGACGAGCTCTACAAGGAGTACGAGAAAGCCAACCCGAACATCACGATCAAGGCCGACAACATCGACACCGGCGGAAACGCCCGCACGGACGCCTTCACCAAGATCTCCGCCGGTTCCGGCCTCACCGACATTGTCGCGATCGAGGAGGGCTGGCTCGGACAGATCATGGGGGTCTCCGACCAGTTCGTCGACCTCAACGAGTACGGCGCAGCCGACATCAAGGACAACTGGGTGCCCTGGAAGTTCGATCAGGGCACAGACCCCGATGGCCGTGTCATCGGCTACGGCACCGACATCGGCCCGCAGGGTCTCTGCTACAACGGCAAGCTCTTCGAAGCCGCCGGACTGCCGAGCGACCGTGAAGCCGTCGCGGAACTCTTCGGAGGCGACGAAGCGACCTGGGAACGGTACTTCGAACTCGGTGAGCAGTACAAGGCTGCAACCGGCAAAGCCTGGTACGACCACTCGGGCTTCGTCTGGAACTCCATGGTGAACCAGATGGATGAGGGTTACTACACCAGGGACGGCGACCTCAACATCGAGGACAACGCCGAAATGCGCGAGCGTTTCGACCAGCTCGCTGCCGGCACGGCGAACGGCCTCTCGGCCAACCAGACCGCGTGGGACTGGGGCAAGGGCAAGGCATTCGTTGATGGCTCCTTCGCCACGTTCGTCTGCCCGGGCTGGATGCTCGGCACCATCAAGGGATCACTCGAGTCCGGTGGCGGCGACGCCTCGACCGGCTGGGACTTCGCCGACGTCTTCCCCGGCGGAGCGTCCAACTGGGGCGGCGCCTTCCTCTCGGTCCCAACCTCATCGGAACACCCCAAGGAAGCGGCGGCCCTCGCCGAATGGCTGACCGCACCCGAGCAGCAGGTGAAGCAGTCCGCAGCAGCCGGTAACTTCCCCAGCACCATCGAGGCCCAGAAGAAGCTCGCAGAAGAGGCCACTCCGAACGAGCTGTTCAACAACGCCCCGACCGGAGCGATCCTCGCGTCACGCGCCGAGGGAGTTGAAGCCCAGTTCAAGGGACCTGACGACTCGCTCATCCAGGAGAACGTCTTCGGCCCCGCACTGAAGTTGCTCGACACGGGCAAGACCACGAGCGCCGACGAGGCATGGGATGAAGCCATCTCGCTCCTCAACGACCTGGTAGTCAACAACTAGCAAGCACCCGACCAAGAGGCCCCCGGATCCGTCCGGGGGCCTCCACCTGGACGCGAGAACATGACAAGCACACTGAACCGGCCGCCGGTCGAGAGTCCATCTCCCCGCGCGTCGCGCACCCCCAAGAAGGCGCCCATGTCGATGAAGCACCGGTTGAGTGCCCTCGATGTGAAGGCCTCCCCCTACCTGTACGTCGCCCCCTTCTTCATCCTCTTCGCCATCGTCGGTCTCTTCCCTCTGGTCTATACGTTCGTTGTATCGCTGTACGACTGGCACCTGCTCAAGGGGCAGGGCGAGTTCGTGGGGCTGGGAAACTTCACGGCGGTCCTCGGAGACCGTTTCTTCTGGAACTCGCTGTTCAACACGGTGAGCATCTTCTTCCTCTCCTCGATTCCGCAGCTCACCGCCGCCGTCATCATCGCCGCGGTGCTGGATCAGAACCTGCGGGGTAAGACGTTCTGGCGGATGAGCGTGCTCCTGCCGTACGTCGTCACTCCGGTCGCCGTCGCCATGATCTTCTCGAACGTCTTCGGCGAGGAATACGGACTGATCAACAACATCCTCGAGAGCTTCGGCATTGACCCGATCATGTGGCGCAACGAGACGCTGCCAAGCCACATCGCAATAGCGACGATGGTCAACTGGCGGTGGACGGGATACAACGCGTTGATCCTGCTCGCAGCGATGCAGTCGGTACCCCGCGACATCCACGAATCTGCCGCTCTCGACGGCGCCGGGGCTCTCCGCCGGTTCTTCAGCATCACCCTTCCCTCCATTCGCCCGACGATGATCTTCGTCATCATCACGGCGACAATCGGCGGCCTGCAGATCTTCACGGAACCCCGCCTCTTCGACCCGGTCACCGCCGGCGGATCACAGCGGCAGTTCCAGACCACGGTGCTCTACCTCTGGGAAATGGCCTTCTTCCGCCAGAACTTCGGCAAGGCCTCGGCCATTGCCTGGCTGCTGTTCCTGCTCATCGTGATCTTCGGCCTGATCAACTTCCTCCTGTCCCGCAGCATCGCGACGGCAGAGGGTAGAGGTGCGAAAGCACGAGCACAGCGCCGGCTGCTCAAGGTCCGCCAGCGCGAAGCGCGGGACGCCGTGAAGCGCGGCGCTGCGACCTCGGTCGTGGCGGAGACGCTCCCCGCGCCTGGCCCCGCCAATCCGACAGACCCACCAGCACCGACAGAAGAGAGGGGTAACCGATGAGCGCGAACACCCTCACCCGCCAGACGGAGACTCCTCCGAGCCTGCCAACGCGACGCAAAGCGAAGTTCTTCGGAATCGACAAGCGTCCCGGGTGGCTGACCTACACCCTGCTCGGGGTGTTTTTCCTCTCCTCGGCCTACCCCCTGTGGTGGTCGTTCGTCATGGGCACTCGGAGCAACGCCGCGTTCGGCTCGACCTGGCCCCCGCTCCTGCCAGGAGGAAACTTCTGGAAGAACGTCGGTGAGGTCTTCGACACGGTGCCGTTCTGGCTCGCGCTCGGCAACAGCGTGCTCATCTCGAGCATCATCACGGTGTCCGTCGTCACCTTCTCGACGCTCGCCGGTTATGCGTTCGCCAAACTCCGCTTCAAGGGCCGCGATGGCTTGATGCTCTTCGTCATCGCGACGATGGCGATTCCCACCCAGCTCGGCATCATCCCCCTGTTCATGGTGATGAGGACGCTCGGCTGGACCGGAGAGATCGGTGCGGTGATCATCCCGACCCTCGTCACGGCGTTCGGCGTCTTCTTCATGCGCCAGTATCTGGTGGACGTGATCCCGGATGAACTCATCGAAGCGGCCCGCATGGATGGCGCGAGCATGATCTCGACCTTCTGGCACGTCGCCGTCCCCGCGGCCAGGCCTGCAATGGCGATCCTTGGCCTGTTCACCTTCATGACGGCGTGGACCGACTTCCTCTGGCCGCTCCTCGTCCTCAACGCGAGCAACCCCACACTGCAGACGGCACTCAGCCAGCTACAGTCGGCGCGGTACGTCGATTACTCGATAGTGCTCGCTGGGGCCATTATGGCTACAGTCCCATTGCTCATCCTCTTTATCGTGGCGGGCAAACAACTCATTTCAGGCATCATGCAAGGAGCAGTGAAAGGTTAATGGCACTCAACTTTCCCCCCACCTTTATCTGGGGGTCGGCAACAGCTGCGGCCCAGGTCGAAGGGGCAGGCCACGAGGACGGCAAGGAAGACTCGATCTGGGATGCTTTCGCTCGCGTTCCGGGAGCGATCGCCGGTGGCGATGACCTCGAGGTCGCCGTCGACCACTACCACCGCTATGCCGGTGACGTCGCAATCATGAAAAAGCTCGGCCTCGACTCGTACAGGTTCTCCACCAGCTGGGCGCGCGTTGTGCCGGGCGACCGCGAGCCGAACCAGGCCGGCCTCGACTTCTACTCCAGGCTCGTCGATGAACTTCTCGGCGCCGGAATCCTGCCCTGGCTGACCCTCTACCACTGGGACCTGCCGCAGGCCCTCGAAGAAAAGGGCGGATGGGCCAACCGCGACACAGCCGAGCGCTTCGCCGACTACGCCGCGACCGTCTATGGCACCCTGGGCGACCGGGTGAAGAACTGGACGACGTTCAACGAGCCGTTCTGCTCCTCCCTGCTCGGGTACGCCTCGGGCGTGCACGCACCCGGCCGACAGAACCCGACGGACGCCGTTTCAGCGATTCACCACCAGCACCTGGCCCACGGTCTCGCCGTGAACCGGCTGCGTGAACTCGGTGCAGAGCAGATCGGCATCACGCTCAACCTGTCGAACGCGATCCCCCTCGACGCCAACGACCCGGTCGATGTCGAAGCAGCTCGCCGGTTCGACGTACTCCAGAACCGGGTGTTCCTCGACCCCATCGTCACCGGCGCATACGCCGATGACACGCTCAACGACCTCGAGCAGTTCGGTCTTCGCGACATCATCCAGCCGGGCGACATGGAGATCATCGGAACGAAGATCGACTTCCTCGGCGTCAACCACTACCACGACGATCAGGTCTCGGGCCACCCGGACGATTCAGGAACAGACGGTCACTCCGGCGCGACCGAGCGCGACATCAAGTCGTGCTGGATCGGCTCCGAGTACATCACGTTCCCGAGCCGCGGCCTGCCGCGTACGGCCATGAACTGGGAGGTGAACCCCTCCGGGCTGCACAAGCTGCTGGTTCGGCTGGGCCGCGAATACCCGAACATGCCACCGCTCTTCGTCACCGAGAACGGCTCGGCATACCAGGACGTTCTCGAGGGCGGGCGCGTGCACGACACCGAGCGTACGCAATACATCGTTGACCACGTGCAGGCCGTGTCGGACGCCATCGCCGACGGCGCGGATGTTCGCGGGTACTTCGTCTGGTCCCTCCTCGACAACTTCGAGTGGTCATGGGGATACGACAAGCGATTCGGGATCGTCCGCGTCGATTATGCAAGCCAGGAGCGGACGATCAAGGACTCGGGACTGGCCTACGCAGAGATGATCGCTACTGCCAAGACGGCGGAGCTCGCGCACTAGAGTAGGACGACCGAGGGGGTGACGCGGATGACAACGCAAGACATCGAACCGACACGCGCGCCGGCATCCGCCGGGCAGTCACCGACGCTCGAAATGGTTGCCGCCCGCGCCGGGGTGTCGCGCGCGACGGTGTCACGCGTCGTCAACTCATCCCCCAAGGTGACAGCGGAGGTGGTCGCGCTCGTCCAGAACGCGATTGCCGAGCTCAATTACGTGCCGAACCGGGCCGCGAGGTCGCTGGCCAGTCGAAAGACCCAGGTCATCGCCCTCGTGGTTCCGGAGTCGGCCGCGAAGGTCTTCGACGACCCGTTCTTTGCATCGGTGGTTCAGGGCGTTGCGCTGTACCTCGCCGACACCGACTACACGCTCAACCTGCTGATCGCGTCGGAGACCAAGTCAGACAAGACGAGACGCTACCTTCTCGGCGGAAACGTCGATGGCGCCCTCGTGGTTTCGCACCACTCAGGTGACCACTCGTACACCCGCCTTGGGCAGCAGTTGCCGATCGTTTTCGGTGGCCGGCCGATCAACCCCGAGACCGCGGAGGGGCACTACGTCGACGTCGACAACGTCGCCGGTGCCCGTGTCGCCACCCAACGGCTCATCGATCGGGGATGTCGCTCGATCGCGACGATCGCCGGTCCGCAGGACATGCCGCCCGGCATCGACCGGCTTGCCGGGTGGCGCGAGGCTCTCACCTCCGCCGGCCTTGATGACTCGCTCATCGAGTACGGCGACTACTCGCCGGATGACGGCGCCGAAGCGATGCGACGGCTGCTCGCACGGGGCGTGCCGATCGACGGGCTCTTCTCATTCAGCGACCAGCTCGCCGCAGGGGCGTACTCGGTGATCCGCGAGGCAGGGCTGACGATACCCGGCGATATCGCGGTCGTCGGTTATGACGACGACCGCTACGCAAGCACCATCGACCCGCCGCTCACGACGGTTAACCAGGCGCCTGCAGCGATGGGAGCAAAGATGGCAGAAATCGTCGTGCGGCTGATCGACGGCGAAAAGATCGACACCGCGACGACCATGCCGACGAAGCTTGTCGTACGCGACTCCGCCTGACGGGGAACAGCGCCAGCGCCCAGCGCGATCACGTTTCCGGTGGTGTGGCTGTTCCTGGCCCGGGGGAGCACAATAGAAGGAATAGCCCGGCGCCGTTTGCGCTTGACTGAAAGAGGCCTCGAGGCACCGCGTTACCTCGCCTCCTTCGTAATCCAACCCAAGATCGTGAGTTCCGCATGTCCCACCCTCTCGCAGCGACGACGGAGCTCACCGGCTCTCTGACCGACGATGAGGTGCTCGTTCTCCGCCGCGATTTCCCCGCGCTGAACCAGAAGGTCAACGGCAACGACCTCGTCTACCTCGACTCGGGGGCCACCTCACAGAAGCCGGCGAGCGTGCTCGACGCCGAACGCTCCTTCTACGAGCACGACAACTCAGCGGTGCACCGCGGTGCGCACACCCTCGCCGCGAACGCCACCGAGCTGTTCGAGAACGCCCGTGCCACAGTCGCCCGCTTCGTCGGCGCGCGCGATAACGAAATCATCTGGACCTCCAACGCGACGGAGGGCATCAACCTCCTCGCCTACGCTTTCTCCAACGCCAGCCTCGGTCGTGGCGGTGCGGATGCCGCGCGCTTCGTTCTGAAGGCCGGCGACGAAATCCTGACCACAGAGGGTGAACACCACGCCAACCTCGTGCCGTGGCAGGAACTCGCCGCCCGCACCGGTGCGACGCTGCGCTACATCCCGGTGAACGATGACGGCACACTCAGGATGGAGGAGGCGGAGCGCCTGATCACCGACCGCACGAAGATCGTCACGTTCACCCACGTCTCCAACGTCACCGGCGTGATCAACCCGGTCGACGCCCTGGTCCGGCTGGCGCACACCGTCGGCGCGCTGGTCGTACTCGACGCCTGCCAGTCCGTGCCGCACCGCACGCTCGACCTCGCCGCCCTCGACGTGGACTTCGCCGTGTTCTCCGGACACAAGATGCTCGCGCCGACGGGGATCGGTGTGCTTTACGGCCGGGCAGAGTTGCTCGATGCGATGCCACCATTCCTCACCGGCGGATCGATGATCACGACGGTGACCATGGAGGCATCCGGTTACCTGCCCGCTCCCCAGCGGTTCGAGGCAGGCACGCAGAAAGTCTCACAGGCCATCGCACTCGCCGCCGCCGTCGACTACCTCACGGCGGTGGGCATGGACCGGATCGAGCGGTGGGAATCATCCCTCGGAGCACGACTCGTCGAGGGATTCGGCACGCTGCCCGGCGTGCGCGTGCTCGGGCCCGCCGCCGGCGTACACCGCGCCGGCCTCGCGAGCGTTGACGTCGAAGGGGTCCACGCCCACGACGTCGGCCAGTTCCTCGATGACCGCGGCATCGCCGTTCGGGTCGGGCACCACTGCGCCCAGCCGCTGCACCGCCGGTTCGGCGTGACAGCGTCAACCCGTGCGAGCGCGTATCTCTACAACACGACCGCCGATGTCGACGCGGCCATCGACGCCATGGCATCCGTCCGCGCATTCTTCGGAGTGAAGTAATGGCATCCGGAGATCTGGCAGGGATGTACCAGCAGGTCATTCTCGAGCACTCGCGCGAGAAGCACGGCTTCGGCCTGGAGCCAGAAGCGGATGCCTCGAGCCACCAGTTGAACCCCACCTGCGGTGACGAACTGACGATGCAGCTTCACCTCGACGGCGACGTGGTTCGTTCGCTCAGCTGGGAGGGTGCGGGCTGCTCCATCTCAATGGCATCTGCCTCGCTGCTGCACGACCTGGCGCCGGGGCTCTCCGTCGACGAGATGCGATCACGGATCGAGCTGTTCCGTGAACTCATGCACTCGAAGGGCGCTGGAGTGGACAACGATGAGCCGCTCGGAGACGCCGTCGTGCTCGAGGGCGTCTCCAAGTACATGGCGCGAGTCAAGTGCGCCATGCTCGCGTGGGTTGCCCTCGAGGCCGACCTCGCCCAGCTCCAGAAGTAGAACCGGGCGAGGTACTCAGGGCTTACGCGAAGTGCGGCGTGACCTCGGCGGCGATCAGCTCGAGGTGATCGAGGTCCGACAGATCGAGAATCTGCAGGTACACGGTTTCGACGCCGTCGTCCTGCAGCGCGCCGAGCCGGTCGATGACCTCGGACGGGGTTCCGGCCAGGCCGTTTTCGCGCAGCTCACCGGTCTCCCGGCCGATTGCGGCAGCCCGCCCGGCGTACCCCGCTTCGTCTGACGCGACGGCGGCGACAAACGCCGCGGAGTAGGTGAGGTCGTCGGGGTCGCGTTCGATGGCTTCGCAGGCCCCGCGAACACCGGCAAACGTGGCGGCGATCTTGTCGAATGGCACAAACGGCGCGTTGAACTCTGTAGCGAATCGAGCGGCCATCGCCGGGGTGCGCCTGGGCCCTCCACCGCCGACGATCACGGGCACGCGGTCCTGCACTGGCTTCGGCAGGGCCGGCGAGTTCTCGAGTGAGTAGTGCTCGCCGCTGAACGAATAGCTCTCGCCGACCGGCGTGCCGAACAGCCCCGTCACGATCTCGAGTTGCTCCTCGAGCATGCCGAACCGCTTCGGCGGGAAGGGTATTCCGTACGCAGCATGCTCTTCCTTGTACCAGCCCGTTCCGAGGCCGAGCTCGACCCTGCCGCCTGACATCTGGTCGACCTGGGCCACCTGGATGGCGAGGATGCCCGGCGGTCGGTACGTCACGCTCGACACGAGGGTGCCGAGGCGAATCCGCGAGGTCTCGCGAGCCAATCCGGCGAGAGTGGTCCAGGCGTCGGTTGGTCCGGGAAGCCCCGAGAAGTGGTCGCCCATCTTCAGGTAGTGGTCGCTGCGGAAGTACGCGTCGAAACCGAGGCGCTCAGCGGCCTGTGCCACCGCGAGCTGGTCGTCGTAGGTTGCTCCCTGCTGCGGTTCGGTGAAAATCCTGAACTTCACAAATCGCCTTTCTTGTCGTTGAATGTGCGCCAGTCGACGTCAGCGGCCGCGAGTCTGGCTCGCATGACGGCGATCGCTTCGGGGTTCTGGTCGATCATGATGAAGCGCCGGCCCAGGGTCGACGCAACCGCACCCGTCGTGCCGCTGCCGGCGAAGAAGTCGAGGACGACGTCGCCTTCCCTGCTGGATGCCTGGATGATGCGGCGCAGTATCCCGACGGGCTTTTGGGTCGGATACCCGGTCTTCTCCCTGCCGGTGGGCGAGACGATCGTGTGCCACCAGACGTCGGTGGGGAGCTTGCCGCGCTCCACCTTCTCTGGCGTGACGAGTCCTGGAGCCATGTACGGTTCGCGATCGACGGCATCCGAGTTGAAGTAGTACGCTTTCGGATTCTTCACGTAGACGAGGATCGTGTCGTGTTTCGTCGGCCACTTGCTCTTGGACTTCGCTCCGTAGTCGTAAGCCCAGATCAGCTCGTTGAGGAAACAGTCGCGGCCGAAGATGGCATCGAGCAGCACCTTTGCGTAGTGCGCCTCACGATAGTCGAGGTGCAGGTACAGGGTGCCGTCGTCGGCGAGCAGTCGCCATGCCTCGAGGAGCCTTGGCTCGAGGAAGGTCCAGTAGTCGTCGAACGTGTCGTCGTAACGGCGCAGTTCTCCGCGGATGCGTTCGTAGCTCTTGCCCTTGAACCCCGTGCTGCCACCGTTCTCCACGCGAACGCTCGAGGTCACGTGGCGCTGTTGCTCCCGCCCTGTGTTGAATGGCGGGTCGATGTAGACGAGGGTGACGGATGCGTCAGGCAGGGTGGGCAGGATCTGGAGATTGTCGCCCTCGATGACCATGTTCGCCATTGGAGCGGGGTCGTTCACGACGGACGGGTCGTTCACGACGGAGACGTCAGCCGTCTCGTCGGCGGTCACGGTCACGGCACCCGATTCAGCCACGCGTCAGTGGCGAACTTGGACTCGACGAGAGCCTCGGCCTCGGCATATTCCTCGGGCGTTATGTCGCCGGGAACCGCGTCGGTGAGACTGACGAAGGTGGCCTTCATGCGCTCGATGATCTCGGCGCGGCTGAGTCCGGTCTGGCTGCGCAGCGGGTCGACGCGCTTCGCGGCCGACTTCGTGCCCTTGTCGCTGAGCTTCTCGCGCCCGATGCGGAGCACCTTCGCCATGAGTTCACCGTCCATGTCGTAGCTCATGGTGACGTGGTGGAGTACAGCTCCGTTGCCGAGTCGCTTCTGGGCGGCCCCGCCGATCTTGCCGCTCGGGCTCGTGATGTCGTTGAGTGGCTGGTACGTCGCCTCGATGCCGACGGAGCGGAGTGCGCTGAGCACCCAGTCGTCGAGATAGGCGTAACTGTCCGCGAACGTCATCCCCTTAACCAGTTCCGCAGGCACGTAGAGCGAGTACGTGATGATCTGGCCCTTGCCCATGAGCATCGCGCCGCCGCCGGAGATGCGACGAACCACGTCGAATCCGTTGGCCCTGGCCTGTTCCAGGTCGACCTCGTTCCTGACCGACTGGAAGCTGCCAAGAACAACGGCCGACTCCTCCCACTCCCAGATCCGGAGTGTCGGGCCTCGGCGCCCGGCGCCAACCTCGGCGGTGAGCACCTCGTCCAGGGCGAGGTGCATCCGTGGCGAAACCGGTTTCGAGTGGATCAGCTCCCACGGGAAGTCACGCCAGTCTGCGGCCCCGGAGAGTGAGCGGCGAATCGCTGTCGCTACGGCTTCAGGACTGAAGCCGAGGAGCGTCGCCCCTTCCGGAAGGCCGCGGCGGATTGCGGATGCCAGCGCCGTGGCATCCGTCTCGACCGGAAGGCCGTTGACGGCCCTGTTAATGTCTTCGAGAGCACTGTCTGGCTCGAGAAAGAAGTCGCCGGCGAGACGGAAATTGGCGATCCGGCCCTCGTCGACATCGAGGTCGACAACGACGAGCTTGCCGCCGGGAACCTTGTACTCACCATGCATGTGTCCAGCCTAGCCGTGGCAGGCGCACGAGGAGAGGGCGCCGAATCGCGCACCGTGGGTGACAATGGGGCTATGACTACTCTGTTTTTGGCCCGCCACGGCGAGACGGTCTGGCATGCTGACCACCGATACGCCGGCACCGCCGATGTGCAGCTCAACGAAAACGGGTTGCGCGAGGCCGAGACCCTCGCGGACTGGGCGAAGGATGCCCGCCTCGACGCGATTTACTCGTCGCCGCTGAGCCGCGCGATCCTCACGGCCGAGCCGAGCGCCCGGGTTACCGGACAGATCGTCGAGACAGACCCGGATCTCCTCGAGGTCGGGTTCGGGGTCGGCGAGGGACGCACGCTCGACGAGTTGCGACCGACGTATGCCGCGGAGGTGGACGCTTTCGTCGCCAGGCCCGCCGAGGCGGTGCTGCTGGGCGGCGAGCAGGGCCTTCACGGCATCACCCGGTACCTTCGCGCGTTCGACCGGATCGAGGCCGCGTTCCCCCAGGGCCGCGTGCTCGTCAGCTGCCACGGCACGGCGCTCCGGCTGACACTGTGTTCACTGATGGGGATCGACCCGAACCGCTACCGCGAGCTCATGCCTGTCGTTCAGAATGGCGCGGTCACCACGCTCGAATACACAGCGGGGAAGGCGCGGCTCTATGCGTTCAACGTCCCCGCGAGCGCTGCTGCCCACCGCTACTGAGGCCCGGACAGGACGTCACCGGTGTGCGCGTTGAGCCAGCCCACGAGGTCTGCAATGATCTCGTCCCGGTTCGTCTCGTTGTAGATCTCGTGCCTGGCACCCTGGTAGATCTTCAGCGTGACGTCGCTGAGTTTCGCCCGTTTGACGTACGCGTCGCGCAACAGGGTCAGTCCCCGCGTGCCGCCGAGGGGATCATCCGAACCGCCCTGGATCAGCATCGGGATGTCACGGGGCATCTTTTTCGGCGGGAGTCCGACAAGTACAAAAAAGGCCTGCGCCGGCGTCCACACCGGGGTCACGGCAATGTCGAAGTTGAACTCGTCGGCAGAGAACCCCTCCCACACGGACTCGTCCCGACTGAGCCACTCCAGCCCGGTCGCCGTCGGTGATTTCCACCTGCGGTTGTAGTTGCCGGCTCCGACAACGCCAGGGATGGCGAGCGACGATCCGGACAGAACAACAGCGTCGTAAATGTTCGCACGATTGATGATCTTTTGCGCCATCATCGAGCCCCAGCTGTGCGCGAGCAGCACCAGGGGCAACTCTGAGTGCTCATCCCGAATCCGCTCGCCGACAAACTGTGCGGTGTCGATTGCGGCTCGTATATTGCGATCGCCGAGTTTGCCCATTCCGAGGTGATGAATTCCGGTCTGGCCGTGTCCGCGCTGATCGTGAGCGATGACTGTGTAGCCGGCCGCGTTGAGTTCCCTGGCGAGCGGCGCATAGCGGCGGGCGTGTTCACCCACTCCATGGCTCAGGTGAATGACGCCCTTCGGATTCGGCACCGACCAGGTGTAGTAGTAAATGGTGACGCCGTCGGCGTCGACCAGCGTCCTTGACTCGGGCGCCGTGGCATCCGTTCGCGTTTTATCCTCATCGGTCATTTCCATACTGTAACCGTCGCGAACCGCACCAGGGGGTTATTAGCAGTACTAACGAGGTCTTTACCTTGGCTAACTACTTTGCTATCATGGACTCTCGTGGCAAAAACTATCGCTGAGCAGGCCTCCGACCTGCGAATGGCAACCTTCCGACTGGCGCGTCGACTTCGCGCCGAACGTGCAGAGAACGAGCTGAGCGACGGGCAACTGTCTGTTCTCTTCGGCTTGCGCGCGGCGGGCACCCACACCCTCGGCGAGCTGGCCGAACGTGAGCACGTGTCTGCGCCGTCGATGAACCGCACGGTGAATTGCCTCGAAGAGTCGGGCTACCTGACGAGGGTTCCCGACGCCACCGATAAACGTAAAGCCAACATCCAATTGACGGATGCCGGCGTCGCGATCGTCAAAGCAACAGTCACCAAGAGGGATGCCTGGCTTAACCACCAGATGCGCGCCCTCGATCCCGCCGACAGAGAAACCCTGGCCAAGGCCGCAGACCTGATGAGGAGACTCGCCACCCAGTGAGTGCAATGTTCCGATCGCTTTCGAGCTATAACTACCGCCTGTGGTTCATTGGCGCCCTCGTGTCCAACATCGGTGCGTGGATGCAGTCCACCACCCAGAGCTGGGTCGTTCTCACGGTACTGACCGACAACGACGCCGTGGCCGTCGGAATCACCATGGCCCTGCAGTTCGGGCCGCAACTGCTGCTCGTGCCCATCACCGGCCTCATCGCCGACCGGTTCGACCGGCGCAAGATCCTCATGATCACGCAGAGCGCACTGATGCTTCTCGGTGTTGGTCTCGGGCTCTTACTCATCCTCGGTCACGCCGAGCTCTGGCACCTCTACGTCTTCGCACTCCTCCTCGGCATCGTGAACGCCGTCGACGGGCCGGCGCGCCAGACCTTCGTGTCCGACCTCGTCGACGAGCACAACATGTCGAACGCCGTCGCCCTCAACTCCGCGTCATTCAATGCCGCGCGCATGATCGGCCCCGCCCTCGCCGGTCTCCTTATCGTCGTGATCGGCTCCGGCTGGGTGTTCATCGTCAACGGCGCCACGTTCCTCGCTGTGCTGTTCGCGCTCTACAAGCTGCGCTCGAGCCAGCTGCGCGCCCGCCCGCGCGCACCGCGCCAGCGGGGACAGCTCGCCGAGGGCTTCCGCTACGTTCTGAGCCGACCCGACCTCGGCGTCATCTTCGTCATCGTGTTCATCATGGGTGCGTTCGGCATGAACTTCCCGATCTTCGCGTCAACGATGGCGGTCGAGCTCGGCGGCGGCGCCGGCGACTACGGTTTGCTGTCGTCGATCCTCGCTATCGGCTCGCTCACCGGGGCCCTGCTCGCCGCGCGCCGCGACCGCGCCCGGATGCGTGTCATCATCGCCGCCGTCGGGTTGTTCTCGGTCGCCGCGTTTACGGCATCCGTTATGCCCACGTTCTGGACCTTCGCGTTCGCCCTCATTTTCATCGGCTTCGCGACGGTCACCATGCTGACGACGGCAAACGCATTCGTACAGACCACGACGAATGCCGCGGTGCGCGGCCGCGTGATGGCGCTGTACATGGCGGTCCTGATGGGTGGCACTCCGCTCGGAGCCCCGATCGTGGGCGGCATCGCCAACGCGTGGGGCCCTCGATGGGCACTTGCCGCAGCCGGAGTTGCGGCGCTGATCGCCTGCACGTTCGCGCTGACCTGGGCGGTGGCGGCACGGCAGCTGAGGTTGCGCGTGCACCCAGACTCTCGCTGGCGCCTCGTCGTCACGCACGCCGGTCGCCCACTCCCCGTGTCGTCGATCGTGCCAGAGGACTTTTCGGAGGAGGTCGCGCTCACCTCACCGATCTCACTGCCCGACCTCACCGGTACGCCGCGGCGCGAGTCAAAGCGGCCGGGCGACAAGAGCTCCGCGGCCGAACGCGCCACCCCGGCGACGAGCAGCCGGCGCTAGCCACCCCGCGGGCAGCTATCGGTGCTGGCGGGGCTGCTCGGGCAGAATTGGCGGGTCGCGGTGCCTCCAGGGCGTTGCTCGGCCAGAAATGGCCGGAGTTCGCGCGGTTGTGCAGCCGTTTCTGCCCGGGCAGCGGCCGAGCGGGCGTTTCTGTCCGGGCAGCCGTCGTGTTGGGAGCGGTGCGGCGTCGTCCTCTGGGCTGGGTGTGTGGGCGCATTGCTCGGCCGGAAATGGCGGGTCGCGGTGCCCCAGGACGTTGCTCGGCCAGGAATGGCGGGAGTTCGCGCGATTGTGCAGCCGTTTCTGCCCGGGCAGCGGCCGAGCAGCCATTTCTGTCCGGGCAGCTGGGTTAACGAGAAAAAGCCACCCGGTGGGTGGCTCTGGTGGTCGGGTATTGCGTGGCGGCTGTTCTTCGCGGGGTGTGGGTTAAAGACGAAGAGCCCACCCCGAGGGGTGGGCTCTTCTGAGTTAAGTCCGGCGGTGTCCTACTCTCCCACAGGGTCCCCCCTGCAGTACCATCGGCGCAAAGAGTCTTAGCTTCCGGGTTCGGAATGTGACCGGGCGTTTCCCTCTTGCTATGGCCGCCGAAAC